>JAUCGF010000024.1 GCA_030378005.1 Desulfococcaceae bacterium HSG9
TACCATCAGTTAATAATTATATGAATTTATTAATAAATTTCCAGACATAAAGAGCTTTGCGGTTTTTACTTGTGAAGTTGTGCTGATTTAAACCATAAAGGAGGTAAACTTCATGCGTCTGATCGCAAAGCTCACGAAAATATTCAAATCGGCGCCAGGGTGGAACAAAGCCGGAGCCGCCCTGCTGTCTTGCTTCATAGTGGCGCTGATTAAGGTCCGAACTGTAAATTTGGCCTGAATCGCTGTGGCGATGCCGGGTAAAGCTGAAAAACAATCGAAATATAAACGCTTACAGCGTTTTTTCGCAAAGTTCGAATTTTCCATGGATGACATTGCCAGACTTATTGTTCGATTTCTTCCGATTCGTGATGAAAAACAGGATTTGTCCATGGATCGTACTGACTGGAAATGACGTTGACGTCACCGTTAAATATGCCGCTTCCATGCGCGTGGCAAATCAGAATGACGATCTTCTGGCGGACATAAACGGCGATGACGGCAACCGCAATTTTGACCAATGGGACATTATCAACAACCGCCATCAACAATCATTGACATTGACGCTCAGTTTAAAAATGTCGGAATTTTTCTCCGACCCAGAGCCTATTACGACTTTGCGTATTATGGGGACAACACCAACGATTCGCCGACAACTGACAATAACGGCCCGCAATATGGCGGCCCTCTCTCCCTAAACGACGAATTTACAGATGAAACCAAGGACACCCATCGGGACAGATTGGAAATCCTGGATGCTTACGGCTACGGCACCTTTGATATAGGGGGATACGATCTGGTGCTTCGGTCCGGCCGCCAAGTGGTCAGTTGGGGCGAAAGCATGTTCGTCGCCAATGGTATTTCATCCGCTCAAAATCCCGTGGATGCCACCCGGCTTACCACGCCCGGAGTGGAGTTGAAGGAAGTTTTTCTGCCCACTGGCCAAGTCTATTCCCAGATAGATCTCTGGGGCGGATTTACTTTGGCCGGGTTTTACCAATGGATTTAAAATTCCTCCAAAGTTTTCTTTTGACTTGTCATAACTATTTTATGGCCTTCAAAAGCTATCTTAGCCGGCAATTCACCAATTATCTTTTGAAAAACTTTATTATACGCTTGGCTAACTTCAGGAGACGCTAATCTTAAATCAATATTCCGAAGTTCACTGCTATCAAAAATACGTATAGCATCATCTGTAAAAAGGCACTCTTTTTCCACATTATCAAACACATCTGAACAAACTTCAGATGCCCATTTTTGGTAAGCTATATATTGTTGTCTTTTATAAGAAGTAATATTATCTTGCAGTATTTTAAAATTATTTTGAAGAGTATCTCGAAAGTCTTTAAATACTATTTTTGGCATTAAATTGACGGCCTTTTCAATTGCTTTTTGATGTCTATCAATTCTATTTTGATAAGTGCCGGTCTCGTCGTTTGAGGCATCTACAAGTGTTTTGTTGGCCTTTTTAAAGTGAGGCAATGATTTTGCTTCTTTTATTTTATCTTCAATGTTCTCCAGTTTAGCGGGATAATCATTCTGAATCAAATTGGATAGCTTTGGCGGAAGCAGAGTAAGGTCATACTCCCAAAAAAGCGACATGCTGCTGGATGCCGCAAGAAAACGAGCTGATGCCGCTTGTGATGAATAGTCTGTTTCAGCATATAGCAATTGTATATAATTATTTATTTTATCTCCTATAATTGAAAGGTTGTAAACGTTATTAACAGTTTTAATCTCGCTCATTACTGATGATGTCAATTGATCATAATCTGTTTCGCTGTTTCGGATATTTGACAATATAGTTTTTAAAATGTTAAGCCGTTCCTCCAACTTGGCCACATTTGTCGATATTTCATTCAAATCAAGTTCTTTTAACGTATTAAATTCAGCCAGCCAGTCTGTTTTTTCTCCCGATACTTCAGGCACAGAAGAAATCAGCTTTTGTTCAGCGCTATCGAGTTCTGTTAAATATTTTATAGCCGTCTCAATTTTATTGGGGGCTAATTGAAAAAGTGATAATTCCACTACTGATTTGATTTCCCTCAAAACATTATAGTTTGAGGCATACTGATCGCGGAAAAGAACCAATAGTTTGGATATATATTCTATTTCTGAAGGGTTGTGGTTAATCGCATTGATTAAATATATCCTTCCTTTTTCAAAATCACCAGATTGAATATGTTTTGCCGCAATGGCGCATGCATCATCGGCATATTTTTCGCTTTTTATAATTTTTAGTGCGCCTACTGTTTTCCGTTGTGTGACAAGTTGTTTAATACTCCCAATGTGCCTTGAAAGCTCTGTTTTCCGTTGCGCGACAAGTTGCTT
The DNA here is from genome assembly GCA_030378005.1 of Desulfococcaceae bacterium HSG9. Classification (GTDB taxonomy): domain Bacteria; phylum Desulfobacterota; class Desulfobacteria; order Desulfobacterales; family JAUCGF01; genus JAUCGF01. The sequence continues at coordinate 2,329 of JAUCGF010000024.1, forward strand.
AATACCCTCAATTTGCTTTGAAAGTTGTGAGTTTTCAAATGCTAAATACATTAACATGATAAATGATAAACACATTATTATCTTCAAAAATCTTATGTGGTTATTGATTCTATTTCCTCTTATTGAATCTGTTTTATTTTCTTTCTGATTTGTATCTTTCAAATTCTGCGGCGGGCTTTGAGTAGTTGGTATTAAGGCATTTTTGGGTTTTTTTAAGTTAGAAAGAAATTTTTTTAGTTTTCCAGGAGTTCTGCTTTTTTTCTTCGAATTTGTATTTTTCGAATCTGTATCTTTCAAATTCTGCGGCGGGCTTTGAGTAGTCGGTGTTAATGCTTTTTTGGGTTTTTTCAAGTTAGAAAGAAATTTTTTCAGTTTTCCGGAAGTTCTGCTTTTTTCTTCCGAATCTGTATTTTTCAAATTCTGTGGCGGACTTTGAGTGTTTGGTGTTAATGCTTTTTTGGGTTTTTTCAAGTTAGAAAGAAATTTTTTCAGTTTTCCGGAAGTTCTGTTTTTTTCTTCCGAATCAGTATTTTTCAAATTCTGTGGCGGACTTTGAGTGGTTGGTGTTAATGCTTTTTTGGGTTTTTTCAAGTTAGAAAGAAATTTTTTCAGTTTTCCGGAAGTTTTATTTTTTTCTTCCGAATCTGTATTTTTCAAATTCTGTGGCGGACTTTGAATGGTTGGTGTTAATGCTTTTTTGGGTTTTTTCAAGTTAGAAAGAAATTTTTTCAGTTTTCCGGAAGTTCTGCTTTTTTCTTCCGAATCGGTATTTTCCGAATCGGTATTTTCTGAATCGGTATCTTCTGAATCGGTATTTTCCGAATCGGTATCTTCCGAATCGGTATCTTCCGAATCGGTATCTTCCGAATCGATATTTTCCGAATCTGTATCTTCCGAATCTGTATCTTCCGAATCTGTATTTTCTGAATCGGTATCTTCCGAATCGGTATCTTCCGAATCGATATTTTCCGAATCAATATTTTCCGAATCGATATCTTCCGAATCGATATCTTCCGAATCGATATCTTCCGAATCGATATCTTCCGAATCGATATCTTCCGAATCGGTATCTTCCGAATCAGTATCTTCCGAATCGGTATTTTCTGAATCGGTGTTTTCCGAATCGGTATCTTCCGAATCAGTATCTTCCGAATCGGTATTTTCCGAATCGGTATCTTCCGAATCGGTATCTTCTGAATCGGTATCTTCCGAATCGGTACCTTTCAAATTCTGCGGCGGGCTTTGAGTAGTTGGTATTAACGCTTTTTGAGGCTCTTCAATTTTACATTCAATTCCTGCTTTTTCTAATATTGCTTTATACTTTTGTGCCTGGCGGAAAGTGAGATTCGATCTAATTGTAAATGGAATCTTTGAAAAAATTCGCTTCTCAACTTCATTTACATCAATTTTTAAGAGTTCTGCTAAGTTGATTTTGACTTCTTCAATATTTTGGCCATGAACAATTTCACCATAAAATATGACCTTATATTTGACTTGATTTTCCATGTTTGAGCCTCACATTAGCTTAAAATCATTTATTGATTTAAGAATTTGATGTTACAATACGGTTAAGAGACAGAGAAATTTTGACATCGTTTATTTTTCTTTCTTCAATATCGATTAAAAATAGTGCCTAAAAACAAGTTACTCTGAAAATTGATCACCATGCCAATAAAAACCTCTCATTTGCATCTTTGTATTATACAATGCAACTATCGTGCCAATATAAGAAAAGCTTTAAATTGTGATTATTAAGGGGAATTGAGCAATATAGACTATTATGTGTATCAAAATGAATCACTTTCAACTACCCAAAATGGTTCAGTGGTTTAATTTGATAGACATCATTGCTTTGTCAATAGGGTCAACTTGCCAAATGCAGCGATTCAACTCTGCCGGATGACATTTTTAATGCGCCGGGCGGTTGGTCAAAATCTGTCCATAAAGCCGCCAATGCGAGGTTGGGATATATTTTGCCCGCCAACAAGTAAGCAGCAGTGGCGTGCTGCGGAGGATGCGGTCTTCATCATCACCGGTGTTAATAAACCCGGAATTTGTCGATTTTTCAGATAAAACCTGAATTGTTGACAAAACACTTTGGGCCTCAAGAAGATAATTTCTGGCGTCAGCCGCGCCTGGTGTTTTGATTTTAGACAGTTTGAGCGGATGAAGAAATGGGTCAGCAGACTTTGGACGCTTTTATGAAAATAAAAGTAATTGCCTGACACGAACGGCAATTGGCGATAATATTAGCAAGAATGCGATCATTATCTAACAACGCATCGGGCAAACCGGTGAATTGAACATCAACCTCCAGTTCTTTTTTCAGGTTTTGCTTGAGCACGCCTAAAGAGGTGCGATCCGCTTCGGCAAATAAGGTGATTTCCAGAAAATAATATACCACGATTCGTGGTAAAATACTCCAAAGCTGGGCTGTTCAATTCTAAAAAAAATATCATCCAAATCAAGATTTTTAGCGTCTTTTGACAGGTATCTCAGCACGAAATTGGTCTGAAATCACCTAAAATGGCACAAGAATTGATTTTTTCAGATACAACTGATAATATTCTTTACACACTTTCCGGTAAGTGGCATAATAAAAAGATTGATCTGTTTAGCCTGTCAGACGTCAGACGCTGTTCCCCGAAAAATAGCCGGGCAACGCGCTATATACGACTATATGTTCATAGTCGGGTTTTTGGCGGGCTTTTTACAATACACGTTTATAGCGGTTGCCGTGTGGGCGCTTATTACGGTTATGGCGCATGGCGTCGGACTATGGCAATATGGCCGCAGCAATAAAAAAATGAAGATACATGAATAGGCTTCATTATTTCAAATTCTAAAATTTATCCCGCTTTATATTGATAGTCTGATAACTGGCAAAAGGAGGTTCTGTTTTGCGCCCGTTTAAAAATCTAAAAAAGTTAATTGGTCAAATAACCATTAGACGCATGTTGGCCGGGTTGGTGTGTTTAGGCGGAATTGTCGTGGCATCGCTTTCAATTATCAGTCTTGTGTCTATTAATACAATGGCTGATAGCCAGAAGCGGTTAAGCGTAATCAGTCGTGATTGGAAACCTGCTGTTCAAGAAATTAAAACCGCGTTGGAAACATTTATCCACCGTCAGGGAAAAATCACCAGCGCAAAAACGATAAAAGAGCTTAACCCTTTTCAAGAACGCAAGTCACTATAGCTAAAATATGAAGAAAGCCGTGATAATCTTGAAAAATTAATTCCGATTGTCACCGGTGCTGATCAGAAATTAAGACGGCTGACATCTGCTTATAAAGATTTTCTTGAAAAGGATGCGGCTTTGCTGGAAGCTGTTCAAAAAGCGCTGGAACTTGAAAAAAAGCTTGCGGATATCAATCGTAAGCTTGATGAAACCGACAGCGCTTTGAAAAAAAATGTAGAACTTTTGGCGGAGATCGTCAACGCCAAAGCGACCGAGCAAAAAACAGAGCAGGCCCAGACGGAAACTGCACAGCCGCTGCTGCAGGAAGATATAACCAATGTTACTAAAGCATCCGGTGATCTGGGGCTTGCGTTAATCTCTTTGGGAACTTACGGACGTGAGCTGCTGCTTATTAAGGAACGCAAAGAGATAGCCATTATTCAAACTGATAAAATCGCCCAGGCGATCAGACAAACAGATGAATCTCTGGAAATTTTCAGAAAAGACGCTGATGGAGCGCCTGAGACGAAAGCGGTTCTGGAAGGGATTGAAAAGGGTTATTCCCGGATGAAACTGATCCTGAGCGGCGGGGATAATTCCATTGCGGTGCTACGAGGGCGGTGGATTGATGTTCAGGAAGAACTCTCTTCGTCTCGGGACGATTTAACCCAGGTTATCAGCTCTCTTAATACCGGCCTTAAAAGCCTGAAGACATTGACCGAAAAGGAATATAATCTGGCTGAACAGGATGCCGAATGGGTGCGAAAAATTGCAATGATGATCATCATCGGTGTGAGCGTAGCGGCTGTTTTATTGATGCTTATCGGCGGATCGGTCATTGCTCGCCGGATTGTCCAACCGATTGATAAAGCCATCGCTTTTGCCCATACCATATCAGAAGGTGATTTTACGGAAGTGATAGAGCTGACTCGGAATGATGAGCTTGGCAAGCTGATCGCTGAACTGCGCAATATGGCAGGCAGCCTTAACTCTTTGGTGGGTCAGGTTCAAAAATCGGGCATTCAGGTGACATCTTCATCTACGGAATTGGCCGCCACCGCGAGAGAGCAGGAAACAACCATGGCGACCCAGGTGGAATCGACCATCAAAGTTGAAAAATCGGTGGAAGAGATTTCCAAGGTGACTGCCGAATTGGTGCAAACCATGCAGCAAGTGGCGTCTATGTCCGAAGACGCCGCCACTTTGGCAACCAACAGTAAAAAAGGGCTGCTGGGTATGGAAAAAGCGATGCTTCACATGGAAGATGCCTCTAAATCCATTTCCGGCCGACTGGAAGCGATCAATGAAAAAACGGAAAATATTACCACCGTGGTGACAACCATTACGAAAGTGGCCGATCAGACTAATTTGCTTTCATTAAACGCCGCCATTGAAGCTGAAAAAGCCGGAGAGTATGGCCGTGGATTTACCGTTGTAGCGCGTGAAATTCGTCGATTGGCTGATCAAACAGCGGTGGCCACTTTAGATATTGATCAGATGGTTCAGGAAATGCAGACAGCCGTTGCCGCGGGTGTGATGGAAATGGATAAGTTTATTGCGGAAGTTCAGCATAGTGCCGGTGATGTGGAACAAATAAGCGCCCAATTGACTCAGATTATTGAGCAAGTCCAAGCCTTATCCCCGGAATTTGAAAATGTCAACGATGCCATGGGAAACCAATCCACCAACGCCAAAAAAATTACATCCGCAATGATAAATTTAAGTGAAGAGATGCAGCAGACCAAAGAAACACTGCACGAATCTCTATTTGCTATTGAACAATTAAACGAGGCCGCACGCGGACTTCAAGAAGAGGTGTCCCGATTCAAAGTAAATACTTCGGAATAGTTCAGGTGTTGGCAGTCGGGAGTCGGCAGTCAGCAGTTGGCAATTGCTGGAGACTGAAAACTGAAAACTGGAGACTGAAAATTGAAAACTGAAAATTGAAAACTGAAAACTGAAAATTGAAAACTGGAGACTGAAAACTGGAGACTTCAAATGCTGATGTTGCTTTTTTATCTCGGTGATATCTTATGCACCATTAAATGTGAAAAAGTCAGGGAAATCGCTCCTTTGGTAAATTTGAAAACAGTGCGTCACGCTCCCGACTATTTCGCCGGATATTTTAATTATCGGGGGCTGATCGTTCCTGTGATTGATCTGCGTCAGTTTATTTATGGGCATCCCTGCCACAAGCGATTGAGTACGCGTATTATTCTGGCGAATTATCAAAAAAAAGATTCCCTTTCGATTATCGGCTTTATGGCCGAACGCGTTACCGAAACGGTTATGAAGCCCCAAGACGCTGTGTTGACGATGAGTCTGAACATCCGCAAAGCGCCCTATTTAGGAAATTTGGTGATCGAAGAAAAGGAGATGATTCAATATATCGATCTGCAAAAACTGCCCCCAAAACTGGATTGTCTGTCCATTCCGGAAGATGGTGATAGCAATGCCGCTGAAGTCGATTGAAGCGCTGCTGGAAAATAAAATCGGTTTATCCGCGGCCGCTATGGGTGCGCAAACCGTTGTCAAGGCGGTTAACCGGCGTCGGTGCGCATGTGGCTTGCAAGATGTGGCGGCCTACCGGGCCTGCCTTGAAACGAATAAAGATGAATGGGAAAAACTGATTGAAGAGATTGTTGTTCCCGAAACCTGGTTTTTCAGGCATATTCAATCATTTCAATTTTTTAGTCAACATGTTCTATCTGAATTAAAGCCCTGCCTGAATAAGCGCCTGCGCATATTGAGCATTCCGTGCGCGACAGGCGAAGAGCCTTACTCCTTGGCAATGATGCTTATCAATGCCGGTGTTCCCTGTGAGCGCTTCCAAATTGATGCCTTGGATATCAGTTTGCAGGCGTTGCGCAAAGCTCTGCGAGGTCTGTACAGTCCTGCGAGTTTTCGAGGTCGGGACAATATGCCAACATTTCAAGCATCCTATTTTAAACAGATTGACGGCTCTTTTCAGCTTCATTCCGAGGTTATGGAAACCGTCTGTTTTAATCAAGGCAACCTGTTAGATAACAATATTCTTGCCGATCAGCCCTGTTATGATATTATCTTTTGCCGTAATTTAATGATCTACTTCAGCGCTTCGGCCAGAAAACGCACACGCGCAATTATCAATCGCCTGTTGAAAAATTCCGGCCTGCTGTTTGTCGGCCACAGCGAGCGAGTCGCATTCAAAACGCCGGATTTAAGCCTGATCGATGCCAGGGGAGTGTTTGCATATCGTAAAACAGCAATATAAGTATTTGGGCAACAGTTTTCCGGTATTTTAGAAATCGGATTTTTGGAAAAACTTGATTTCTTGCAGAATCAAATTCCTGAAAATCTATAGACGTATTGAAAAAAATGAAAACGAAATCTGATAAAAACAGAAAACAGATTCAGAATTCGGATCAGGCGAGCGAGGCGAATTGCTGGAAAACAATCGGCGTGTGGGGGCAATCCGAAAGAATGCGTTGCCCTGCTTTGGCTAAAGTGATTCATTGCCGTAACTGTGAGGTTTTCACTCAGGCAGGGCGCAATTTATTAGAACGTGATCTTTCCGCTACATATCAAAATGAGTGGACTCTTGTTCTATCTGAAGAAAAAGAAGAAGTTTTACCGGATACGATTGCCGCGGTCATCTTTCGTATTGGCGATGAATGGCTGGCGCTTCCGGCAAAATTGTTTGAAGAGGTGATCGATCCGGAACGCCCTCATCAAGTGCCGCACCGTCACAACCCGGTCTTAATGGGCGTAATCAATGTGCATGGTGAAATTCAATTGTGCGTCTCCCTGCAAAAGCTCTTAGGAATTGAGGAACTGAAAAATCACCAGTTTCAACGGAACGTTTATCAGCGGATGATAATGGTAAACAGCGAAAGCGGATACTGGGTCTTTCCGGCAGATGAAATTTACGGTATTGTGCGTATCCATCCGCAAATTTTTCAAAATGCGCCTGTAACGGTGTCAAAAGATAAAGCCGCTTTTACCAAGGCGCTCTTTCAATGGAACGACAAAGAGGTTGCCTTTCTGGATGATGAATTGCTTTTTTACTATCTGAACAAAAGCGTTTGCAAGCCGGAGCGTTTGAAATCTACCGTTGAGTAGCTGAAATGGAATCAAAACTGCTTCGGTCGCCAGAGGATATATTTGCTGTTATTCCAAAGATACTCGTCAGTCAAAAGTTTTACCGAATAAATAGTATGGCAACGGGCAATACCGTTCGGCACAAATTTTGCGTACATGTTAAAAAAAATTTCATACTGATATAACATCTTGAAATCATATAACATAACAATTATTATCATATTTTTCTGAAAATATTACGAAAACGGCGTCAACTAAAAAATAAAGAGATGCCATAACTGATATTAAGCGGAATGTTTTTGAAAAAATCATATTTGACTTAGTTTGGGATTTCATTAAATCCTCGTTCCTTAGCGGTGATATTTAGTATTTTATTCATAAAATATAGCCATAGATACCAACTGTCTGACAAAACATACCCTGAGCATATTCCGTAACCTGCCGCTCCGATACATAAAAACGGTATTTTTCATTGGCCGATTTATACTTTTTAGTGGATAAGCTTGACATAGAATTGATTTTCCACTATTTGTCAATTAAGTATTTGGCAAAATTTTGGCATCCTTCATATATGGCGAAAAGTAGTTTATAAATTTCTATTTTGTCCCTAGGGTATGCGCGTCAAGTTAAGGGCAGAACCGATTTCAGAACCCTTTATGGGCAAAGTGTAAACTGACTGATGGAGGATACTCACATTTTTAAATGAAAGGAGGAGATGCTTGTTATGAAGGTTAAAGATCTATTTGACAAAGAAAAACATGCTGCCACAACTATCTCTCCAGAAGCAACGGTTTACGATGCTTTAAGATTGATGGCGGAAAAAGAGATCGGCGCGATTGTTGTGCTTGAAGAGGATAAAATGGTTGGTATTTTTTCCGAGCGGGATTACGCTCGAAAGGTGATTCTTAAAGGGAAAAATTCCAAGGACACCCTGGTTCGGGAGATAATGACCGCAGATGTCTCTCACGCCAGCTTTGATCAGAAATTAAACAAATGCCTCTCTTTGATGACGAAAAAACGCTTCCGCCACATGCCGGTGCTGGAAAATGGCCGTCTGATGGGAATTCTTTCCATCGAAGATATGAGAAGTATGGTATAATTGGCGTCTGACTGAAAATCAGGGCTTCCACAAAAATAATGCGCTCAAAATGTAGGGTAGGTGTACCCAATTATTGATAAACGGCAGGTTTCAATTCACTGCACCCACCCTACACTTAGAAAATTCATTAGGCGGTTTTCAGTTTATATTCGTTTTTTCCTCCCCTATTTCAACAACAATTTTGGCCATGCGTTTACTGTGATAGTAAATCCGTTTGAGTTTTTCAATAATGTCCATTTCCACGCTGTATGCCTCGAATTTTCCTGAATCTTCGGAAATAAGGCGTTCGGCCTGATGCAATCCGGCCTTTTCCACCAGTTGATTCATATCCGTTTTCATGGAGATAACGCGCTTGGCATAAGCTTTATCTTCTTCCACAACCGATCTCACCGCTGCTTTCAGAGCATCCGAAACAACGACATGGAGAGTGGTTATCACCTGCTGGGTACCTTCGCTTATCTTGAACTCTTTCTCAATTCGTCTCTGTCCCAGCCCCACCATATTTACTTCGATCAGGTCGCCAATGTGATCCAGGTCATTGACCGCTTCCATGAGTTTTACCATTTTGTTGGTTTGGTATTCATTCAGTTTCAACTGACTGATTTTTGCCAAATAAGTGGACAAATGTTTATGCAAAATATCGACTTCCTCATACATCTCTCGCACTTTCAGCAGCGATTCCTTATTCCCGGTCAATACGGCCGGCATCATGGCGGTATTCATTAAATCCGTCCGTTTGCCCATCCGTTTGAATTCATGCCGAACTGCATCCAGAGCCAGACTGGGGGTATGAAACAGCATTTCATTCAAATATTTCGCTCGGAGTTCTTCAACCTCTTCAACTGGTTTGTCTGGGACGATACGGTAAACAAGCTTTGCAAATTGAGAGACGAATGGAAGGAAAATGATGCCTATGCCTATATTGAAGAATGTGTGGGCATTGGCAATCTGGCGGGGCAGCACCGAGGCGGCGGCTTCCAGACCGGTAAGACCTTCTTCCGGGGATGGCGAGATGGATGTGACTAATTCTGCAAACGGGCCGATAAAAGGTAACATAATCAGAACGCCCACCACTTTGAACAGCACATGAGTTACCGCTACCCGGACCGCTTCGCGAGGTTTGCCGAGCGAGGCAATTCCTGCCGTCACACACGTTCCGATATTGGCACCAAGCGCCAGCGCGATTCCGGCATTCAGGGTAATCAATCCCTGCATTGCCAATACGATCACCACGCCCATGGTTGCAGAACTTGATTGAACCAGGGCTGTGAAAATTGCAGATATCAGAATACCCAAGATCGGGTTGGACATGTTAGCCATAAGATCAATAAATGGCTGATAGGTTCTTAAAGGTTCCATGGCATCTTTCATCACGCCCATACCAAAAAATAACATTCCCAGCCCCATGATCATATAACCGTATTGCTGAGTTTTTTCTTTTTTGGAGATAAATAACATTCCAAAACCGACCGCCAGCAGTAGCAACGCATATTTGGTGACCTTAAAAGCGACGATTTGAGCCGTGATTGTAGTGCCGATATCCGCACCTAAAATCACGCCGATAGTTTGAGAGAGCGACATCAAACCGGCGGTTACAAAACCGACCAGCATGACGGTGGTGACCGAACTGGATTGAATCACAGCCGTCACTATCGCTCCGGTTATAAGTCCCATGACACGGTTGCTCGACAACATAGCCAGGATATCTTTCATTTTTTCCCCAGCCACGTTTTTTAAAGCATCACTCATTTTGTCCATCCCAAAGAGAAACAGGGCCAAGCCACCTAGCAGCCCTGTAGTCAGGAAAAACCAATCGATTTCACCTCCTTCTGAAGCACTTCCCCCTGCCAGTGCGAATAAGGGAGAAAAGAATAAATAAATACATAAGCCAATTAAACCTAACTCTAATGTACGACGAGAACAGATTGATTTCATTTGACGTCTCCTTAGATATTGATATTCAGGGATGAGGATTAAAATAATACCTCTGATGAAAATAATTTTTTTATTTCTTTGATGATTTAACAACCGTTACCGGAACAGGTGACAGCCGCACAACCTGTTCGGCCTTTGACCCTACCAGCAAATGGGACAGCCCGGTGCGACCATGACTTCCGATGATAATCATTTTGGCCTGTTTTTTTTCAGCGATTTCAACAATTCTTGTCGCCGGTGTGCCGACCACTAAAAGTGAAATAGCATTTTTAATCGGCACCTCTTCAGGATAGTTATTTCGCATCTTGTTAAGAAATGTATCCATCATTTCTTCGGCGGCTTCTTCCATGCTTCTAAGAAATTTTTTCTTTTTCCCCTTCTGAGCATAAAACCCCGGTGCTTCCAGCGGATCATGGATAACATGGAGTACCAGAAGTTGAGCTTCTATTTTTTCTGCCAGCTCACTGGCAAAAAACAGAGCATCTTCCGAGAAAGTGGTAAAATCCACCGGAACCAACAGCTGGTTTTTATTTTTCTTTTTAGCCATTTTTTATTCCTCCGTAAAGTTAAGGTACATCAGACCTCATTAAAGTTTGTAGGCTCGGTTGACATTTCAAATTCGACTTTCACCAGAGGCTGATATTCATAAGCATTTACGGCGAAAACAACTTGAATGTACTATGGTTTCTAATTGCTTGAAAATTAAAACAATTTTACCAGATATCACCAGATATCATCAGAGCCTGGTTTTCTTAACACTATTCATTCATGCTAATTTTCATGATACAATGTATATTATTAACAAGCATTCTAAAATAAATAGTAGTTTTGTGTCAAGCTGAAAATAGATAAAGTTTGTAGTAATTCAGAATCAGTAGATGGAAAATGCCTGAAAATACGGTATGGAGCGCAAAAATTAAGTCAAGCGATTTTTTGCCGGCCCTGAAGCCGCACCAGCCTCCGGGTGGAATCAGATGCAAAAAATCGCTGCGCTAAATTTTTACGCTCCTAAACTTTCCATCTACTTCATAAAAACAATTGTTGCAAAAATATTGAAAAACAATATTATATCCATTTTGATTAATTACCCTTAAATCGTATCTGAATATGCCTTTATCTGAAAAAAAAATAGAATTATTAGCGCCGGCTGGCAATTTTGAAAAGCTTGAAATCGCTATTCATTACGGTGCGGACGCCGTTTATCTGGCGGGCAAAGATTTCAGCCTGCGCAATTTTGCAGGCAATTTTACGCTGGAAGAAACAGCCCAGGCGGTTACTCTGGCACACCGGCATAACGTGAAAGTATATGTGGCTTGCAATATTTACGCGCGCAATTTTGAACAGGAAGCGCTCACTTCCTATTTGAAGCAAATCGGTGACATTAAACCGGATGGCGTTATTGTCGCCGATCCGGGTGTTTTCACCCAAGTGCGACATTTAATGCCTCATATTCCTATCCATCTCAGCACCCAGGCCAATACAACCAATTATCGGAGTGCGCTTTTTTGGGAAACTCAAGGAGTCAAACGAATCAATTTGGCGCGGGAACTTTCACTAACCGAAATCAAGGAGATTTCCCAACAGTGTCAAGCGGAAACCGAAGTATTTGTTCACGGCGCGATGTGTATGGCGTACTCAGGGCGCTGTTTATTAAGCGGTTTTATGGCTGACCGATCCGCTAATCGCGGTTTATGCGCTCATCCGTGCCGTTGGAAATATGCGCTGGTGGAAGAGCAGCGCCCCGGCGAATTTCTTCCGTTTGCCGAAGACAACCGCGGTGCATACATCTTTAACGCCAGAGACCTTATGATGATCGAACATATCCCGGCTTTAATCGATTCCGGCGTGGTATCCCTTAAAATCGAAGGCCGTATGAAGGGCGTGAATTATCTTGGAACAGTTGTCAAAACATATCGTGAGGCCATTGACGCCTATTATCGCAACCCCGCGACTTATGCTGTGGCTGACCATTGGAAACAGGAATTAAACGCGGTTGGCCGCCGCGGCTATTGTACCGGCTTCTATTTTGGCGATCCGCGTGAAATTATCCCTGATTATGCGAATGAAAATCAGGTTCAACAGCAATTATTTCTGGGCAAAGTGCTTGAAGCTCATGCTTCCGGCCAAATGGAAACAGGAGTGCGCAATAAAATGTTCAAGGGGGAGCGTGTTGATATTCTGACACGCCAGGGACCCGCCAAATCGGATACGCTTATTGAGATTGAAAGCTTAGACGGCGAACCGCTCGAATTTGCGCAACCAAATATGCAAGTAAAAATCAGACTGAATAATATGTATACCCGTAATGACCTGATTCGACGGAGGCAGGACGCTATTCATCAATGAAATTAAGCTTATATCTGAAAAACAGGCACCTCATAGCCGGTGCTTTATGGTTTTTATTCTTATTCGCCGTCATTCGACCGGCATCGGGCGCATCCGATTTGTCCAAAACATTTAACACGGATTTGGAAGCCACGCATAGTGATTTCATGCCGGATAGTGAAAGAGAACGTATCCTGGTTCTGTTGCAAAATGAATCCTGGGCCAAAGTCGAATATAACCGTATTCGCGAATTAGCCAGGAAACCAGACGAGTATTATTGGGCCGCCTTTTTATACGCGCTTGAAAAATCGCCCGAATATTTACCTGTCGCGCATAAATGGTTGCTGAGATTCGGAAAAACAGGCGGCGATCTAAGTAAAAGAGCGTTGGAAGCTGATGACGCTTTCTTCAAAGGCGGACAGCCCTGGTTGGGTGATGTGTATTACCGGATTGATTTGAAACCCTATCTGGCTTACGCTTGGGTGCGTGACAGTTTTACCCGAACTCAACGAAAACAGATTGAAAAGGGGTTTCAGGCTTCGGCCCGGTTTCGGATGCGCGCCATGGAGCGCTGGTCGCAAACGCCCAATCTGGTTTTTAAACCGACTTGCATGGTGGGAGTGGCCGGGTTGTTGACCGGCAGCCAGGAATTTCTGAAATGGGGTTTTTATCGCCGTTCCTGGAGGCGCCCCTCACATAGCGGTTATTTTCAGGTGCTGAACACCGTTTTGCTGGATCAAGGCCCCTGGTTTGAAGCGCCTCTTTACGCGATTGCCCAAAAACCGCTGTTAGTGATGAATCAGATATCCAAACTGCTGTATTTAAAAGACGGTCAGAACTGGTTTGCGCATAAACAGCCCCAAGGTGGCAGCCCTAAAGGTTTGACCGATTATTATTTGGATACGACTTATCCCATGGAAAAAACGGGTTGCGGCAAAGGCCGTTTCAGAATAGCGAATTACGGAGACGGCTCCACCAATGCCAAAGATGACCTTTTCTTGATTGATCCGTGCGGTTCCGGTATTAACATGCACGACGAACTGACCGCGGCGTATGATGCTTCTGGAGATAAACATTATGCCGCTTTTTTGAATGCACTTCCTGATTATCGGCCCAATCTTTTTGACCGGCGTGCTTTGCCACCCAATCCCTGTTTTCCCGGCGCACCTTCCCATGTTTGGCGCGATTTTGGCATCGCTATGTTGCGCTCTGATGAAACTTCGGCCTACTGGACGAGTACGAAAGCGATGGCCGTTTTTCAGATTATGAGTAAAGGCTACGGGCACGGACACCGCGACCAGTTTAACATTATGCTGTTCGGGGCCGGCCGCCTTCTTTATCCGGACTATAACGTCACACAATACGAAAATCCGGCAGTGGGTTGGTCCCGTAATATTATCGCCCATAATACAATGACAGTGGATGAACAGGAGAGCCGCGACGCCGACCAGGACGCTGTTCGGAACCATTTCTCTCCCAAACTTAAATTTTTAGCGACATCCGCGTCTCAGGTGTTTAAAGATGTGGATCAGACACGCGCCTTGTTTCTGACTGACAGTTATTTACTGGATATTTTCGCAGCTTCCGGAAAAACTGTGCATACGTTTGATTATTTGTTACACAGCTTCGGCCAGCCTCATCCGGTGCAACCGAATCGTTATAAGCCGACCCGGGCATTAAGCGCGCGCTACCATCAGATAAAAAACCAAAAAAAGATGCGCACTGGCGAACAGTGGCAACTGGATTTTATAATAAATCCAACTTCCGGCGTAAGACTCACAATGGCCGGCGTTCTGGAAACACAAGTCGTTTATGGAACCGGCCCTGATAAGCTACCTGCGTTGATTGTGCGCCGAGGCATACTGCCCGCCACCGTATTTGCAGCGGTTCACGAACCATACAAACAGCCATCACACTGCCAGGTGCGCAGCGTGTCCGTTGTCGCTCAAAGCCGGGCGGCAATCCTGTTGCGTGTAGAAGCCGCCCAATTTACTGACTACGCCGCCGTTGTTCTGGACCCAGAGCAATTGTCACGAATGCATGTCCTGACAGCGACTGATGGTTCGCAAACAAAGGTGGCATTCCGCAATTACGCCTACCTGCGTGTGCATTCATCCGGCCAAATTACTCAAGAGGGGGAATGGCAGGGCGCACGCTTGCCCCCCAAAGCCCAAATTAGCCAAGTTGATTCGAAAAAAATTTCCACACCTGCAAAAACGAAAATACAAATAGCTGATATGTTACTGCAATTCGGTACTGTTCCTGAAAAAACCGATGAACCGCTTACAATCGAATCATCAATTTCCGTACCGACAGAGACGCTTCCTTCAATTGTACGCATGTACCGTAGCGACAAACAAACCGTTATTTTTAAAGTGCTCAACAGCGTTAAAGGAAAGTCTTCTCTGACCGGGCGTATTGAACCGATGCCGCCAAAAGGCTTTCGGTTAATCCCTAAGTTTCCGGAGTTCGGCCCGATACGTCCGAGACATACCGCCGAAGTCAAAGCAACCCTGATTGCCCATAACGTCCCGGTCGGCAAAAACATTATCCCGTATCGCATCGCCTATTTACAGGGGAAAGACGGGCCTAAAAAATACAGTGCGCCCGTCTCTCTCACAATTATGGTCGAGCCGGTGCTGACAAACGTTTATCGTCATCCCGAACCATCGGTGTATCGGGTGTATGCTCCGGGTTATACTGTGGAAGCAGATATGTTTCACGGCCTGATTCGTTATCTTGCCGATGATGATAACACCGTTCGTTTGGAAAACAGGCCGTTGTTTACATTCAGCGATGGCAAAGAACCTCTTTTAAATGAACACACCAAGGAAGCATTCACCTGGGTGCATGAAATACCGGCGTCACTGACCGCACATGCATACAACCGCTGCCGCTGGCAGACCTCCTTTTTGGGAGATCGTTTGATGTTCAAAATGGATCGTGATTGGACGCAGTTTGAAAAGACTTTCTTTACGCTGCCGGGTAAATGGGTTTCACCCCGGGGACAGCCATTCTGGAAGCAGGTAATGCTTTTCAATGGAACTGCCAAATCTGCCAAAATCGGAAAAACCCAGAAACTGGCGGCCGCAGAGTTGGCCTTTCCGGATGGCAATCAAAATCTTTGCTTTCAATTCATACCCGCTCAGGAGGTGACTTTAACACCTGCCGGGATGTCGTTTGCCATTGGCAGTCTGACCGGCGATAAATGGACGGTTGGATTTTGTCGCCCCGGCAAGCTTAAAGAGTGGCTTTGGCGTTAAAAGTCAGGCTCTTAATCACGAATAATTCTTAAATCAGGAGATTTGGATGACAGTCAAAAAAGGACAGAATATAGAGCTTGAAATTACCGATTGGGCTTTTGGCGGGCGGGGGTTGGCGAAAAAAGACGGCCTGGCCGTGTTTGTTGACGGTGTGATTCCGCAAGATCGTGTTATGGTTCGTATTTTCCGCAAAAAGAAAAATTATGCGGAGGCTCGATTGGTTTCCATTTCAGAGCCATCGCCTTTCAGGGTGACACCGCCTTGTAAATACAGCACTCAGGGAGCCGAAATCAGGTGTGGCGGATGCAAATGCCAATTTTTAGCCTATCCCCAACAATTGGAATATAAACGTCAGCAGGTTGCCGATGCGCTGGCACACATCGGTAATCTTGACGGGGTTCAGGTTCATCCGACGATTCCTTCGGAAAAAATATACGGCTATCGCAATAAGATGGAATTTACTTTTTCGGATTGGCGCTGGCTTTTACAGGATGAACTCGGTAAAGAAGGAATTGACCGAAGTTTCGCTCTGGGTCTGCATGTTCCGGGAACCTTTTATAAAGTTCTGGATATGGATGCCTGTCTTATTCAGCCGGATTACGGCAACCGGATTCTGCAAGAAACGCGTCAATATATCCGCCAATCCGGTGTTCCTGTTTACGGATTACGCACACACCAGGGATATTGGCGTTTTCTGATGCTGCGCCATTCGGTGGCATCTGACCGATGGATGGTAAATATTGTCACCGCATCAGAAGATTTGAAGACAATCCGTTCGCTAGCTCAACATTTAATGGAAACCTGTCCTGAAATTGATACGATTATAAACAATATAACATCGCGTAAAGCCAGTGTGGCTATCGGCGAATCTGAAATTCTGCTACATGGTAGCGGAACCATTGCGGATAAAATCGGCCCTTACGAATTTAGCATTTCGGCCAATTCCTTTTTTCAAACCAATACCCGCGGTGCCACGCGTTTATATGAAATTGTAAAAAAATATGCCGCTCTTAACGGAGATGAAATCGTAGCCGACCTGTACAGCGGAACGGGCGCGATTGCGATATTTCTGTCGGATTCCGCCCGAACGGTTATCGGAATTGAAATCAATGCAAGCGCCATAACGGATGCGAACAACAATTGCCAGCGTAATCATGTTACGAACTGCAAGTTTCTGCAAGGCGATATTAAGGGTGTTTTAAGCCAGATTGATACGCCCCCGGATGTGATGATTATCGATCCGCCGCGATCTGGAATGCACCCTGACGTTGTCAAGCAGGTGCTTGCATTGGCTCCGCCTCGAATTATTTATGTTTCCTGCAATCCGGCCACATTCGCCCGTGATATTGGTTTGATGAAAGATGTTTACACATTAACAGAAGTGCAGCCGGTTGATATGTTTCCTCATACACACCATATCGAAGCGGTGGGGCGTTTGGAAAAAACGCCTGTTTAAATGGTTTTGATTTTTGGGCTGGCCTTTAACTTCGGCCACTCGCTATTCATGCGGCTTTAGCTGAGATTCTTATCGGTCGCGCAGGATAATCCATATTTTCTAACAAATATGTAAACAGCTCGTTATGTTTTGCCTCGAAAAATCGCTGTGCGGCTGTTGTGCCATCCGCTCTTTTTATCCAAAAATTGTGAATCACTGTCAAAGCGCTTAATCACCTTCGGCTCAACCTGCGCATCCCGTGATGTTTCAGAGAAAGCCGGGTGTTTCCGCCCTCAACGCATGAACCGGATCTTTGAAAAATCAGTGCGCATCCCTTTGCCGCCTCCTGAAGCCCGGTGATCCGCTCTGTTGTCAAGTCGGCGAACGGTCTGTCCCGATTGCACAGGATATCGGACAGTTGCCGCGCCATGTTGAAAATGGAGTTTTTCTTTTCCTTATCTCTTTCTTTTTCAGCGGCTTGCTCAAGATAACAGATCGGAATCTGATAATTTCTCAACAATTCTTTCTCACTGTCATCAAGCCCGGCGCAGTCCATACAAATCTCAATCATTTTGAAGAAAAAAGCGATATCGGCAACAGACTTTTTCACAACGCGACGTGCCTTCGCCACTCTTTTTTTGCAGCGATCCGACAGCTATCCCCGAACAGCCTCATCGATTGCGGTGTTCCATGTGTCGCCGGTTCTGTTTTGCGCATATTTTTCGGCTATTATAAAATCAGAATCAGGTTCTATTTCCACAAGACACGTTTCATTCATCCTCTGCAAGAGCTGTCCGCTTGAACGGCATCAGCGCGGCCGAGGTTTCGCATTCTGATTTTCCGAATTCGATGACAGCATCGTCTGTCTTCGCCGAAACTCTCAGATAATGCGAGGAAGATGCGGCTGCAGATTTTTCCGGTCCCGCGAGTCGTATAAATTCGCTTGGATTATAATTGCTTGCATCACCGACTTTGCAAAACGCGAAAAAAGCGACTGTTATCATTCTATGGAGAAACGCAAGCCCGTGCGGGCTTTCTGAAAAATTTACATATTCAGGGCATTCGTCAATGGTCTTTTTGCGTGCGATCCGGTGCTGCAAAGTCGAACGCGGAATGCCGTTCGTTTTTGCAAACCGACGCTGACTTAAGTCTGTCTCGGCTTTTTCAAAATCAACAACTTTTGTCGCCGCTTCAGCCCGGGACCATTGCGCTTTTTTTCCAAGACTGACGCATATAATTTTATGTTTAGCTATTACAAAGGCTGGCGGCAATAATTAAAAATAATTATCGCAAAGGTCTCGACAAAGCATAAATTGCCTGTTAATAGGCTTAGGAGGATCATAGCAAATGGTTTAACTATTTACAGCAAAAAAAATTATGAGTAAAATAAAAAGAGTCCGGCCGAACAGAATCAAGCTGCTGGCGCAAAGAAAAATTGTAACTACTCAGCCGTAGAAAAACAGTCAGGAATGTAAGGCTTACCTTGAAAAGCCATCTTGGATGGCCTGAATTACGCCGATCCCGTTTTTACAGGCTGTGGAAATGTAACTTCGGATGGCACAAAAAATCTCGGCTCCCTCAAAGGTGCGAAAACCCCCTGACACCTTTTGCCGGACCTTAATCATCCGAACATCCCGCTCGGCTTGATTGTTATCTGACGGAACCTTGAAATCATACATAAAGCCCGGCGGCGTCCGATCTTTCAAAATCCGAAGCCGCTCAAGCAGATTCCCGGCCGGTGTCTGCCAGACTCCACCCCTTTGCCCAGGCCGCCTTTGCGTCGGGGGGTTGATTTCCAAACCGGCTGTGATGATCGTATCATACCGGGCTTGATATGCCGATAACACCGCGGCATCCAAATGATCTTGACCCTGCTGTCCGGCTTGTTCCACCTGATGATAAATCTCAGCTCATCCGGGGCGCCCAATCTTGTTCATAGCGCTCATGGATGAATTTAAGTTCCCGAAGATGATGCGCATCGCACAAGCCATGGCTGCAATTATCATACTGCAAATACGGTTTCCGATGATCATGGATCGCGGTGCCGCTGAAACCCGGCAACACCTCCATAGCTTGCATTGCCCGGGCACTCCGTTTTTCGTGAGCCGTGCAACAGGCAGCGATTCAGAGAATAAAAAATGTGAACTTTAAAGAAAAACCTCTACTGTGCCTCATGGACGGTTCATTGTACCTGTGGGATCAGTTGAAAACCGTTTTTAAAGATATTTCAAATAAGGTCTGCATCCTTGATATTATCCATGTTTCAGAGTATATATGGCTGATAGCCTACGTAATGTATAAAGAAGGTGGTGATGATGCGAAGGCATATGTATATAAAAAACTGAAACTTATATCAGAAGGTAAAATCGCCTCTTATATTATAGAGCTTCAGACAGAAATGAAAAGTGACTGATGGAAGAAAAAGTCTCAGCAGGAAAAATTCAAAAAAGTGATAACCTATTTCAAGAATCATAAGCAATATATGAAATATGATGAGTATCTGGCTAAGGGTGTAATTCAATGTTGTTGTAGCATTAGGCAGCTAAAAGTTCTTTTGTTCGAAGTTCCCAAAAATCTTCCCACCAATCATCCGCTCTCAATATTCGAAGTGCTAACATAGAATCAATTGAATCCGGATGCCAGGTAGCACCGGGTATCTTCAACCGTTTTTGAGGGACAGATTTGTGCGCGCTTTCTATCTCGCCAGATCCGATCGGATAACCTTTTTCTTTAAAATATATGTAATTTATGTCATCTTCAAATCGATCTAAATAGCCTGTTAATCGTTTTAATCGATCACACGGATTCAGATCATTTTCAGTTAAAAGGCCTTTTATTATTCGGTCTGCCGCACCATTCGATATTTTTTTTATTTGTGGTTCTGCCCACTTTGACCGTTTTTCTTTAGAGCCTACGCATAATCAAATATTAAGTAAATAATTCGGCCAGATATGTCAAAATGGGCTTGACACATATTGTAATCTTTACTGGCATAGTTTGATTTTTCAGAGTAAAACTGCCTTTGAAA
>JAUCGF010000158.1 GCA_030378005.1 Desulfococcaceae bacterium HSG9
GTCTACCTCCATGAACAAAAAAACGAAAAAGGCTAATAAAAACCCCTTGTTTTTTTAAAAAATTTGCAAGAGTTAAAAATATCACCTCACGTTCTATGCACCTCTATGAGGGGTTCGGGAATTGCTGACCAAAAACCATAAAGCATACTTCTCTCATAGAAAACGAAAATTCGGAGAAAATTTATCGGGTGAGAGATGTAAGTGACGTTGTAGGGCTAAGTTAAATGGAGCTTATGAGAAGTGTCCGGTAGTGAAACTAAAGATTAAAAAGAACAACTCCGACGATAATTATTACTGCTCCCGCAATCTGCTTTCTTGATAATTCTTCTTTTAAAATCAACAACGAAAAAAGGGTTACAAAAAGAAATGTAAAAGGAAGAAATATCACACCATATTTTAATGGAAGGTATTTGTAAACATAAACGTTCAACAAAGTGATTAGTATGAACAAAAAGTATCCGCTTATCGTATAGCAATTTAAAAATATTGTTAAAGAGGTATTTTTTGTCGATGTTCTAGCTCCCAGTTTCAAAAGGAGTTGAGCAGTTGCGGTCAGTAAGACGGCTACAAAGCCCCAAAATATATATTTTACCACTGACTATTTTCCATTTTATCAGGTATTATCAAGTATATACCAATTATGATGATGATTGTTCCTATAATATTTTGAAGCGTTATGCTTTCACCAAAGAAAAAATGAGAAGCTAATATAATTATAATATAAATTCCGCTCATGAAATAGTATGCCAAGGCAAGCGGAAAACGCGTCAAAACAATTTGCCAGGCGATAGCTTGAAAAGCCATGCAGACAATTGAGGCCAAATAGTATTTGTTAGCACAGATTGAAACAATTGACAGAACACCAACTGAAAGCGATGCCTTTTTGATCAGAATAATGGCTGATGATTGAAGCAGCAGGGCAAGCAGAAGGAATATCAGATAGATATTGACCCCTTTTTTTGGCATAATTAAGTTTTTAAGAGGATTGGTCATTTTTCACGCTGTTAATCGTGTAAACATATTTATGGGCTATTATTTTTCGGTTAAACATGGTTTCAAACAATTTTTTCTGGTTCTTTTTCATAAGATCGGCTTTTTCTCCCATTCTAAGCATAGACAGAATAGCCTCGGTTATTTCTTGCACATTATGAGAGTTGCACAAAATTCCCGTTTTTTCGGAAATAATTTCAGAAATCACCGGCAGATCGGATGTTACCAGCGGGATACCGACAGATATTGCCTCTACCAGAGTATTCGGGACAATTTGAGTGCCAAAGGTATATCTATAAGGCAATGCTAAAAGATCACAGCATGCGAAAATATCAGACTGCCGGACTTCTCCGACCGGAATAATCGCATCCTCAAGCCCTAACTTGATTATAAGCTTTTTAATCGGCTTTTCGTCACCTAAACCGCTCCATGCAAGTAGTAGCCTGAGATCAGGATACGTTTTCCTGGCAACGTCAAAGGCTCTGAGCAGTAAATCAACGCCTTTGACGTGAAAGTAGTGGCCTAGATAACAAATCACACGACTATCAGATGGGATTGCATATTTAAGCCGTAATTGCGCTTTGCTTTTATTTTTACCATTTAGGCTGACTAAGTTTCTTATTACAACTGTTTTGAAGGTAGATGCTCCGGCTTCAATTATTTCAGAAGCTTGAAAGTGACTGCTTACAATATACTTGTCAGCGGTAAAACACGAAAGTTTAGCCCACAAGTTGTTATTAAATAAAAGCCTGAAAAAATAGAATCCAAATTCAGATTTAAGATTAACTATTATTTCTCTAAAACTAAGGACGGTGAGTTGTGATTCAAAATAAACAATAACAGGATTACGTGTATAAAATTTGATGACATCGGCCAATAAAGCAAAAGAAGGTGTAGGGAGCATCAATAAAATGATACACCGGGTTTTTCGAAGTCGCATTACCTGCCTCAGTACACTGAAGATTTCTGAAAGATGCGCAAAAAAACTCTCAGCACGCTGGTTTTTCACTTTAAATCGGTTCTTTCCTGCCGTCATAATTTCAAGATCAAGACCACTATCTCGCAGAATACCTGCAAGATCAATCATTCGTGCGTATTCTCCCGTCAGTTTTAACTGTGTACGAAAAGCGGTCAAATAAACTTTCATAATAATATCAATTTTCTTTTACTGATTTCCAGTATGCGTCAACCTTCAATTTATCCGGTACAATTCTTTCAAAAACATCAAGAGCTTTGACGATAATAAATGGTAGATATTTATAAAAAAAAGGAGAAAAAAGAAAAATACTTTTTTGTTCAATTACTTTTAAGCCTGTTTTACAAAACAGTTTTTGCATTTTATTGTCAGAATGAATATGTATTTTACCGCCAACCATGAAAGGGACCGGGATATCCCAAGCCAGCGGACTCCAACGGTAAGTTTGGCAAATAAATATACCTCCTGGTTTGAGAATGCGATAAACTTCTTTAAAAAAAATATTAATATCAGAATAATGAAAAAGAAAACGCAGCGAAACGACAACATCAAACATTTCATTTTCAAACGGTGTATTAAAAGCGTCAAGGCGCGTTTTACTGATGCCTTTCTCATCTATTTGGTTAAGCATTGCCTCGGAATAGTCGCCACCGACTCTGTGAAAGTTGTTTCTGTTCAGACGCTTTAACAGGCGCCCTGTTCCAGTTGGAACATCCAGTATCGTTCCATCTGAAGGAAGCAACGATATTGTTGTTGCCAACTCACGGTTATTTACATAAGCGCCACTCTGACCTTTGTATCTGAAATTATCGTACGTTGCGGCAACTTTACTTTCGGAATAAAAAACTCTTTTGTCATATTCTGAATTTTTCATAATAATTTGATTGAAATTACAGTGTGATACACTTGTATTTATCTATAGTTTGTCTAATTCTATCAGCAGATATTTATTATTTACCGCTTTACTAAAAATAGCCGTTGTGCCGCTTTTAAATATTTCTTTTAACTTAGGCTCATCAAAACGGTGTGCATAAGATGTTTCCTGAATATAAGTGGCTAATTTTCCAATAAATCCCAAAATATCAGAAGATGATAAGTTTTTAATAGGTTCAAGGATGATAACTTTTTCCCGAGACGCTTCAATCATCCGATCAACTATGATATTTTCTTGTCCTCGGAAGTGATATAAGCTTCCCATCATTAAAATGACATCTGCTTTAGGCAATTTACCCGGCAGTTTCATATAAATTGTATTACCGCCTATTTTTTCTACTCTTTTCAGAAGCTTTTTATTAAAGTCCAATCCTGTATAGTGTATATTCTTTTTTTTTAAGTAGTGTTCAAAAATATATCCGGAGCCACAACAAATATCAAGAACACTCTGAGTGCTTGAAGGAATTCTTGTTAAGACACATTCGAAACGTTCTTCAAGCTTTTTCCTATATAAAATTTTTAACGCTATATTATATAATAAAGGTGACCAATATATAGGGGAAGTTAAATTCATTTTTTCTCGCCATTGCAATTTTGCTGATAGTTGATTGTTTCTTTTATATTAAATTGGGGTTTATTATTAATATTCAGATACATCCTACCGATATATTCACCAATTACTCCCAAAGAAACAAGTACAAAACCTCCGATAATTAATTGCAACAATACTATGGTAATCCATCCTTCCACAACTCGGCTACCAAAAAAATATCTGTATAAATAAAATGGAACAAGAATGAACCCCATTGAAGATATAAAAAAACCCATAATGGTTGATATTCGTAAAGGAATAACCGAGAAACTGGTAACAAGTTTGAAAAAAATCGTGACAGACCTGATCAAATTAAAATTACTTTTACCTGCATGTCTTTGATGATGTCCCACATCTATCTGAGTTACATTATCAGTGAGGTCCAATAGCAATCCTTGAATGTATGGATAAGGCCCCTGATATTTAATGAGTTTGTCAACGATATCCCTGCTGATAATTTGAAAAGGGGAAAGGTATATTTCCTTTGGTTTATTAAGCAATGTTTCCGCAACTTTACCATTCAGCCAACTGCCGATGTTTTTCCATAAAGCCTGTTTTTTTTTCCGAAAATTAGCATAACAAATATCGTACTTTCCTTTACATTTTTTGTATAGCTTGGTTATATCTTTAGGTGAATGTTGCAAGTCATCGTCCATGATTACAACATAATTTCCAGAAGCAAAATTAAGACCAGCCATTATAGCATTATCCTGACCATAATTTTTTCTAAGGTTTATTCCGATTATATTTCGATGGCTACCGGATAAGCGTTCAATGATTTCCCAACTATTGTCATTACTTTTATCATTAATCAATATCAGTTCATAATCAATATTAACAAGCGCATCATTGATTTGCTTATTTAGTTCCGGTAATATCTCGGCACTATTGAAAACAGGAATAACTATGCTTATCTCTTTCATCAATCGTCCTTCAATTTGAATCACAAATTTTGCCATCGCTTTTCCAATTCAAGCAACTTTATTTCTATCTTGTCTCGTGATACAGTATCAATCGTGTCTTTTTGAAATACTAACCAAGGATCATGCCACAATCGTATTCCATATTCATCACTATGCAGCAAGTTTCGGATAGATAACAGATAATCTTTGCGATCCATTCTAAAATGGCCATCAAGAGTGTATGGAAGATATTTACGCTTTTTGATTAAATTATCAGGGATATTAGTTACATTTTTTGTCATACTTTTCAATCTTAGAATGATAACATCCGCTTTACCAACCTGGTTTGGATAAATAAAAATCTCTTTACGTTGAGAAAAATGAGCACCGATATTTGCCTGCACCGTTACAGAAGCATCATCACCGATTGCCGAACAAATTGTGTTAATATAAGAATCAGGCCAATTAACCAAATGGGCGGGAGCCATGATATTGCGTGCGGCAGGCAAAGGTAGTGGAGCTAAAAAATAGCCGCTGATACAATTCACTGATGCAATTAAAATCACCAATTGTCTGACAGAAAAGCGGTTTATTTTTTTGGGCAGCTTAGAAATCCTTTTAACCCCATACATAGACGCCACCGTTAATATAGGTATCATGCTTAAATTGTGAAATGAAAACATACTTCTTGGCAACGAATTGTAAGAAAGCAAGTTCACACTCAAATCAGCCAATGCAGGCAAAATAAATTCAGGTGCTGCCAAAGGGAAAAATAAAAAAAACATAAGGAGCGTTCCTAAATATTCAAGCCCTCCGAATTCGAGGCTGATTGTTTTAAGAACAATCAGGGGATGTGTGATCAGGGTTGTTAAAATTTCCATCGGTGAATTTCCCAGCCAACCATATCGGCTCAATTGTCCCATATTTTCACTGAACATAATATGCGTTTGTGTCGGAGAAAGCGAAGGCATGATCAGCCCCATAACAAGCAATGTATGGCCAATACCGATGAATAGTAACAAAACGCATGTTTTCCACTCCCGGTTTTTAATCTGCCAAAGTATGCCAAAGCCGACAGCCATCACTCCCAGATGTTCCTTGCACAGCAAAATAAATAATGTTGAGACGATGAGCAGGCGAGATTTCTTCAGTTCTATTGCTAACATACTGATTATAATACATGGAACAGTTAACGTCATCGGTGAAAAATCGAAAACACCTGTATTTAATAATGTTGGATTCATCAGATAGGCTATCACCCATAAAAAACTGACCATTTCTGATTTGAAAAGGATACGCGCCAGAAAAAAAAGCACGACGGCTGAAATCGACAATGAAAATGATTGCGCTATAATCAGCCATATTACATTGGAAAAAAGGGTGTAAAATGGAACGAACAGGGCTAAAACAGGTTGAAAATGGATTCCTAACCAGTTCGCTTTTAAATTAAACACGCATGTATTCAGAAACGATTCTCCATTCACTAATCCCCAAACAGCCTGGTCAAAGATGCCCAAATCATTCAGCGCACTCATATAGCCCCAATGTCTGAATAAACTAAGGAACAAGATAACGATGAAATGGGAAAAAATGGCCATGCATGCAAACCGTGACCAATGGCGGCCATCAATCTCTAAAATACGGTTTAAGGCAGACTTATTTTTAATATCCCGCTGGTTTAAAAAAATATCTTGTATATTTTTCAAAATACTTGAATAATATTTTGTTCTTTCGTTATAAGAGCCTGTTTGGAAAGTCGTGATCGAAGCGAAAAAGTGTGAGGGCGAGGGCTGATTTTTACAAATTTTGGGGTAATAGCCATTCTATTTCCATGAAATTTGGGGAAATCAGCACCGTTCTCACGCTTTTGCAGCCGATTTAAGACTTTTCAAACAGGCTCTAAGGTATGATTTTTGCATCATAAAAAATGAATTGTTTATCTGTATTTGGTAACGTCTTGCATATAGCACTACTTTAAGATGCAATTTTTATACCAACAAAATCTGCAATTTACAATCTGAAACTTGAAATATGTTCCGCTTTTCGATAAGTATAATTCAAAATATGTTCTGGAGACTGTTGAAATGAATAAATTAGCTATTGATGGCGGGACGCCTGTACGGGCAAAAGAAAATTTTCTTGTTTTCGGGGCACCGCTGATTGAAGAACCTGAAATAGAGGCCGTGGTCAAGTGTATGCGCCGTCGCTGGATCGGCACGGGACCACAAGCACATCAATTTGAAGAGGATTTTAGGCGCTGGAAAGGTTCCAAATACGCTATTGCGTTAAATTCATGCACGGCGGCTTTGCATCTTTCTTTGCTCAGTTGCGACATCGGACCGAATTGTGAAGTCATCACATCACCAATGACATTTTGTGCGACAGTGAATGCCATTATCCATAGCGGTGCCACACCGGTGCTGGCCGATTGCGACCGTCGCACCATGAATATTCTTCCAGATGAGATTGAAAACCGTGTATCCGCTAAAACCAAGGCAATCCTTCCGGTACATTTTGCAGGCCGCTGTTGTGATATGCAATCTATTATGAACATGGCCCGACAATATGATTTACTGGTGATCGAAGACTGCGCCCATGCCATTGAATCGCAGTATCATAATCGTAAGGCAGGATGTTTCGGTGATATCGGTTGTTTCAGTTTTTATGTCACTAAAAATATCATTACAGGCGAAGGTGGTATGATCATCACTGATGATGACCGCTTTGCAGCCCGTATCAAAGTGATGGCCTTGCATGGAATGAGCAAAAATGCTTGGCGTCGTTTTTCTGATGAAGGCTATAAACATTATCAGGTTATACAAGCCGGTTTTAAATATAATATGACAGATATGCAGGCTGTAATCGGCGTTCATCAATTGAAAAGAGTCGAGCGTTATTGGGAACAGCGTCAAAAAATTTGGAACCAATACAATGATGCTTTTGCAGACCTGCCATGTATTCTGCCGCCGGAACCGGAACCCGATACAAGGCATGCTTATCACCTTTACACGCCATTGATAGATATTGAACAATCAGGCAAAAGCAGAGATTGGGTGCTGCGTGCTCTGACGGCTGAAAATATCGGTGTTGGCGTCCACTATATTCCGGTTCATTTACATCCGTTTTATCGAAAAACATTTGGATGGAAAAAAGGTGACTTTCCTAATGCGGAATGGATCGGTGAGCGTACAATTTCATTACCGCTGTCCGCAGGGCTAAATGATGAAGACGTCAATGATGTGATTGAAGCTTTTACCAGGGTTTTGAAAAGTTGACTTTTTATATCTGAAAATACGAAAATAGGCCGCCAATGCGAAGCAGAACAGTTTTCCACTTCAGATCTGTCCCGCCTTATATCGACAGCCCGAAAATAAACCAACAAGCTAAAGGATGATATGCGATTGATAAAGTTCACAGTTAAACTGACCGGATTAATATTCATACTGCTTGCCATTATTTGCAATCCTTATACTATTATTAAACAACCACCTTCCTTTGTTAAATTTGACAATCTCTTACATATTAAAATTTTTATTATTTTTGCTGAACTTTTTCTTCTATCTCTTGGCATTATCTGGTTTTTCAAGCCTGAACGGGTAATCTCCAAAATAAAATATCTTAATCCGCTTTTTTTATATCGGGATAAAAAAAAGGAACTTACACTTTTGTTGTTTTCTTGTATTGTCAGCCTGATTATCTTAGAATTATTTAGTAGAATGCTATTTGCTAATGCGAATCGGCTTCCATTTATGTACAGCGCAGAGGAGATGATTTATCCTGCGCTATACAATATCAGACAAAATTACACCGATGAAGGCGTTAATATCCTTCTTCTGGGAGGTTCAGTACTATTTGAAAATGCAAAATTTTTTAAAGAGATGGGGCGCCGTCATTCAATTAATTTTTACAATGCCGCCTATATTGCGCATACGACATTGGATAGTTTATACAAATACAAGTATCTTACAAAAAATAAGTTGAAGTTTGATTATGTCATCTTTTACCATGGCATCAATGATGTTCGACTAAATAATATCCCTTCCGAATTTTTTCAAGATGATTATAGCCACTATTATTATTATAAGTTAATAAACAAAACTTTTAAATACAATGAACCCAAGTCAGATTTGTTTTTAAATTCCACCATGGGTTATAATTTTTACAATCTTTTTTGTCGATTTTACAGTTTAACCCGTTTTAGAAAAATGGAATTTATGCCTTATGATATTCCGGTTCCGGAGTTGACAAGATATGGTGATGAAATTAAATCAGCAAAATCATTTCGGAAAAACCTAAACAAAATAATCAGGATGTCAAAAACGAACAATGCTGTTTTAATTGTCCCCTATTTTGCTTTCAGACAAGCTCCGGATAATGCTGAAATGACTAATATATGGGGTAATCCGAAAAATGTTATCAAAGGAATAATACGCCATAACGAAATTATATCTGAAATGCAAGACCGCTTTGTTACAATTAATACAGAAGAAATATCCGTTGACAGGGCAATATTTACAGATATTTGCCATCTTACCATTCAGGGGCAAAAAAAATTTGGTGAATTAATCATCAAAAAATTGCTTTTTCAACGCTCTTCATTGTCAGGAAAAAACGCTTCAAACAGCCAAACAAAGCGGCAATGATGCTATAATTATTTTTTGCTTGATTCAATGAATTCAATTTGTTATCAAATTCGAGGTGGTTGAAACCTCGCCACTGAGATCGTAAAAAGCGGCGATTTTCAGAAAATATTGTATTGAAAATCGGTAATCAAAAATATTCAGAAATTAGTATATTATAATAACACATTGAATTTATAAATTAAAACGCACAATATTTTAACACTGTTTATCAGTGGCCATTGTAACTTGCAATTTAAAACTTATGATCTTCATCGAAAATATAAAAGGCCGATATTCGATTACAGACAAGTGCATCGGCTGCGAGCTTTGCGTGGCTATCGCGCCGGCCAATTTTGCAGCTGATTCAGATGCAGACATTGAATACGGGTATTGCTATTTGATTAAACAGCCGGATAGCGCCCATGAAGAATCGTTATGCGCGGAAGCGGCGAATAGCTGCCCGTCCGACGCCATCACAAAAAAAAGCGTCGCTTACAAAGAAGATCAACATCCATAACCGCTTTACCGGAGGTAAAAAAATGAAAGAAATTATAGACATCAGCTTGGGACCGCGCAGTGACGACTACGAATTTGAGACTGAATTTTTAGGTTCGGATTTTCATATCAAACGCATCGGTGTTGACGGTAATATCGACCGTGCCGCCGAAAAAATGCTGGAATGGGATAGCAAAGCCGATGTAATCGGATTGAGCGGCGTCAAATTTCCCAACGCTGCAGGGCCGAAATGGCTCAAAGATAAGCATGCGCAAAACATGAAGCTCTTGACTTCCAAAATCAAGACGCCTGTCACCACGGGTGATGGATTGCGTAATGTGGCGTTTGAATGGTCTTTGCGCCATATTCAATTCAAATTCGGCAACTATTTCAATAATGCACGGGTATTGTTCCTTTCCGGCCTGGTGAATTACCGGATTGCCAAAGTGATGTCCGAATTCACCGAAAACCTTACATTTGCAGACCCGGTGCTGGAAAATGGGATTTCCAAATTTTTAAATTCCCTTGAGGATTTTGACACTTATGCCGCGGGTATCCATGAGGTGCTGAAATGGGTTCCCAGCAAACGGCTGTCATCTTCGGTAACGCCTATCCGCTCGTGGAACGATTACATCATGCGCAAAGCCATGCAAAAGGCGTCTGTTATCGTTGTTCCTTATTACGATTTCTATAAATTGCTTGAAAATTGTTCGATTGAAGAGTTAGGCGGAAAAACCGTGATCACGGTGACCGCTTATGATGACCGGGTCGCTTTTTTAAGGGAGAGAGGCGTTGATGTTATCATTGATACAACGCCCAAATTGTTTGAACGCGTAGTGGGTTTGTCTGTTCTTGAAGCTGTCATTATCGCCGCATTGAATAAGAAGAAAGAGCAGGTCACGAATGATGATTTATTGGAAGTGATCAGTGAACAAAAGATGGACCCCCGCGTGGTATATCCTTCCGGAAAAGCCAAAACCGTCAATCGTTTTGCCTTTGTGGTTCATCCGCTTTCTCAGGCGCAATTAAAAAAAGATAAGGCCATTGATTACCTGGCCGCTTTCACCCCACCGGCCTTTATGGACGCGGTTGAGAAAGTGGTGGCTTACGCTCCGCCCTGGGTTTATTCCAAAGTTACAGGTATCAAATCGCCCACCGGCGTGGAAGCCGAAGGATGGCTGATCACGGTTGGCGGCACACCCAAGCAGATGCTGTCGCATGACCCCGAATTTACCTACAAACGCCTGCTTCAGGCCGGACGCATGGCCAAACGCATGGGCGCCAAAATTATGGGATTGGGCGCTTTTACCAAAGTGGTAGGAGACGCCGGAGCCACGGTCGCCAAACTTTCCGATATTCCGATCACAACCGGGAACAGCTACAGCGCTTCCGGCGCACTCTGGGCCGCCGCGGATGCGGTTCGCCGTATGGGCATGATCAAAATCGAGCGTGGCCGCAAAATCAGCGGAAAAACAATGGTGCTGGGAGCCACCGGCGCGATTGGCTCCGTATGCAGCCGTCTGCTGGCCAAAGCTTTTACCCATGTGTATCTGAAAGGCCGTAATATGGCCAAACTGTTGGCCCTCCAAGAGTCAATCCTTGAAGAAACGCCGGATGTAAAAATTCATATTTCCACCCGCGCTGACAAAGACCTGGCCGACATGGATGTGATTGTCACCGCGACTTCGGGCGCAGGCAAAAAAGTGTTAGACATTATGAAAGTGAAACCCGGCTGCGTTATTACCGATGTGGCGCGGCCTTTGGACCTTTCACCCGAAGATGTGGCCAAACGCCCGGATGTGCTGGTTATCGAATCCGGTGAAATCGAGCTTCCCGGTAACCCGGAGATGAAAAATATCGGCCTGCCACCCAAAGTGGTATACGCCTGTCTTGCTGAAACCATCGTGCTGGCACTGGAAGGACGTTTTGAAAACTTTACCGTGGGCCGCGAAATTCAATGGGAAAAAGTGCGCGAAATCTACCAGATGGGCATCAAACACGGCATGAAGCTGGCCGCCATTTCCGGTGTGAACGGGGTTTATTCCGATGAAGACATTGCCAAAGTGGCGGAACTGGCGCGTCAGGCTGAAGCGGAGGCGTCTGAAGCTGTATGATTTACCAGACCGGCAACAGGTTTCGGGCAATCTGACAGTTTGATCTGATCAGGGGATGTGCAGAAGAGGTAAACAAAATTATGTCATTGCAGGTTGGTTATGGGTATGGGAAAGAGATAAAAAATCCCCCGATTAACACCGGGGGATTTTGTGTGAAACTATATTTGATTTTATAATACGATCAAACCTGTTTAACTCTTTTTGTTGAATCGCTTGCGGTTGCAACCCACCAGACCAAGAAGGCCGATGCTCATAAGCAAGATCGTAGATGGTTCGGGGACAGGACTTTTCCCCCATTCAATTTCATCTATGCCATACCTTGAGCTTGAAACAGCATCTATCCAAAAGCTTTCAAAACTGGCATTGGTATTATTATTAACAAAGCCTACAAACAAATATTTATTTTGGTAGGCATCACCGCCTACTAATGATTCAATTGTTCCATCAGTATATCGAATATTATACGTTATTTGTGTAGCTGGTGGATGGTCTGTGTCAAAAATATAAAAACTTAAATAGTCCGCGCACCGGTTGAACCAAAGTTAATCGTTGCATCCAAATTATGCCACGTGTAGATGATTATATAAATGCCAAGAAATTGGCTGTTGAAAAACTTGTCAAAGACAATTTTACGGACTTGATTGCCAAATCCGGGTTTGAGCGTGTAAAGACCGGCGCAAAAACCGATAACTTCCGTCGCCCGATTTTGAACCAGACCTATATGGTCATGCTGGAGAGAAACGGAATACTCTCGGTCATCGCCGACCCGTTAGATGACACCTGATCGCCATCGCCAAAGGCCGGCGTCTGGACATCGTCGATCTGATTCACAAAACTATGGACGGCAACGCACCGGATATAGCCACGCTTTCCAAAGAGATGCAAGATTATAAAAAGACCATGGACGTGATTTTAGGCCGCTCACTTTATTCCGATTCATGGCTTGAAGTCTGATTTTATTTTTAGTTTTGCTTTGAAGCCTCTCCATTTTCGGAGGGGCTTTTTTTATCTGAATAAACGAATCAACATACCTTTTTGAGGATCATCCGCTTTATGGAATACATTGAAACCGGTCGTATCATATCGACCGACATCTGTCGGCAGTTCATAGGCACTGATGATTCCTTTACCGCTTTCAAGTTGAAATCAGCGACTTTTATCTGTATCCCAGCCAAAGGCGGACATCATTTTACCCAGCCTGTCGTCAGTAGCGTCTTTTTGATTTATCTTCCAGCCGGCAGCCGGTTCAATCACGGTTTTGTGCAGACAATATTGTATTGCATCATAAACCTCCATGCTTTAAAGTTTATGATGACTATTGCACGAAACTTATCGTTTGTTCAACAACAATTGACCTGAATATCAAAAGACACAATACTTAATTCGATGATAGTCTGAAAAAAATTAGCGAAATGTAAGTAAGAGATTAAAGACTTCTCTTTTGCTTATTTTTTCTTATGTATTATAATTAACTTTCCATCTACTGATAATATATTGTAATTTTTAGCCGAAAAGTTGCTATTCAATAGGTTTTATTGATATCAACTTAGTTATATCAGTTACAAAAATTTGTCTTGTGTTTGTGGTTTAATTAAGAAAACAATTTTAAAATGAACGAAAGGTAAGTAAAGGAGGAGTTATGTTTAATGTTAACAAACAAAAACTAAGGAGGAATTTTATGGTACGACAGATGAAATGCATTATGATGGTGATTGGCTTCTTATTAATTCTGAACGGTTGCGCATTTCATTCCACTGCGAAGAACTGGAATGGCCTTACCGGAAGCGACGGCAACCCAACCTACTACAAAACAACTTCGAAGATGGCCTTGAAATTGTTGGTGGGAATCCCGTTTGTCGGAAATAACAGCATTGATGGAATGATCGAGACTCTCACCTCAGAAATCGCCGAGGCAAAGGGTAATAACGTCCGTATCGTTCAAGGAAGCAACGAAAACTACTGGTACGGTTTTCCACCGTTCACCTGGATACTGACGCCGGTTTTGACTACTGTGGCGGCTGAATATACTCCGAATCAAACAGCCTACATCAATGACCAGAAAGAAATCCGGGAGGGCCAAAAAGACTAAAGCGGGCTTAATCCTGTCAAATAGCAGAATGGATCAATCGGAGCGTTCTTGATATAACGCTATTTGAAATATGTAAGAGGGTGTATTTTTCAAACACCCTCAATAAATCCATATCTTTATCGGATACCAATTTTCAAATCGTTCAATTAGAGGGTCGAGTATAGAAAAAATAGGCGGCTTATCATTCAATATTTTTTTGTCAGCCGATATTTTTTCTTGACAAAACCGATAATCTTCATATATCAGTTTTGAAGATATCATCTAATATATCAGTCTCCCCTTATAATCCGCAAAATGTAAACGTACCTTATTTAAATTTTAAGATATAGTTTAAATTTTCGCTCGTATCATTTGATTAAGAGCAAGAGTAAGATTGAGACATATAATATATACTTAGCACGGTCATAATTGGTGATTTTAGACCGGATATTTTAAGTCCTTATTTGCGGAAGAAGAATCAAGTGTTCCGCTGAGTAAATCATAGATACTTTTTTAAAAACGTATTTGAACACAAAGGTAATGTATAAACAAATTTTCATATCTGATTTATCAAAAATAGAGGAGGAGTCACATGTCAGACGTTTACACGAAAATATCTGAAGTATTGATCGCCGGAGACATTAAAGAAATACCGAATTTATGCCTCCAAGCTGTTGATGACGGTTTTTCAGCCCAAAACATCATGGATAAAGGGTTGTTTCCGGCTATGGACGTGGTCGGACAGCGTATGAAAACCGGTGAAATGTTTATCCCGGAAGTGCTTCGATCTGCCAAGGCGATGCAGGCAGGATTGGAGGTGTTGAAAGACAAACTGACCGATGATGATGCCGGTGCCGGCATGGGGACCGTTATCGTCGGAACCGTACAGGGCGATCTCCATGATATCGGGAAAAATCTGGTGGTTATGCTGTTAGAAGGGGCCGGCTTTAATGTTGTCGATCTCGGCGTGGATATCAAGCCGGAACAATTTGTCACCGCGGTTGGCGAACACGGTGCCACGATTATCGGAATGTCGGCGTTGCTGACCACCACCATGCCTAAAATGAGTGAAACGGTTTCCGCTCTGACCGAAGCCGGATTGAGAGATAAGGTTAAAATTATGGTTGGCGGCGCCCCTGTAACCCAAAAATTTGTAGATGATATCGGGGCCGACGGCTACGGTGCCGATGCGGCTTCCGCCGTTGAAAAAGCGAAAGAGTTGGTTCAAGCGGCCTGAAAAATATGTAATCCGTTCTGCTAGCGAAGCAAAGTGATGGCCGTAATACGTTGGGTATGATTTCACACAATCGGAATAAAAAAACCTGGAATCTTACGTTCCGGGTTTTTTTCACTAAACAGTTTAAGGGTTAGAAATTAAATAACTTACACATATTAACACAAAGGGGAGTGCCGGCTTCAGCTTGCGCCACGGGCAAAGCAAACTGAAGTTTGCATTCCTGACTCGAAAGTTGTAAAGGAATTCCCCATAAATAAACTATCTGGTGAGAGAACTGATGATGACATCCCATTTAAGCGATGTATCAGAACGTTCGATTCTGTTTTCATAGGAATCCATTTCTTTTTTGTAAGACGGATTCCTCTCTTATATATTTTTTTTCACAAATGAACGATAGGTTTTACCGTTTTATCAACAGAATTTAATATTTCACCATTCCAAGGTTCTTCCGATATTCCCCTTTTGTATAAAAAATTAAAAACAGTTCATATTTGTAGTTCTGCTAGCGGCTCAACTTTTTTAAATGAATTTTAGATGAAGTCAGCTAAATTTTTCAAGGTAATAATTTCAGATAATTACATTTTTACGCAATATCTATACCGAACGGTATTGGTATTTAAACGTTTATATGAAAATTCGCCAATATATTTCACTTGACCATTTTATTCATATTTGGTTATACTCTCATCAGTTATAAGTTGTAAACTATTCAGTAATATCTTGAATTTATTTAAATTGACAATCGACTCAGATTGATATGTATTCCTACTCTTTAGAAAATATTGCGGACGCCACCGGGTTGCAGGTCGCTTTTATCAAAAAGTGCTTGCAAAAAAAACCGCATCTGTTTAAACAGCTCTATCATAAGGACGCAGGGGGGGGCATAAGATTAAATCATAAGGGGCTGGCTCTGTTTCAGATAATCGGCGAGCGTATTGCCTCAATGAAACGGATTCCTGAGCGACCATCCGGCACACCCGTCTCAACGGATGGGGATGCCCAAAGAGACGCTGACCGGTCAGAGCCTTTTTCGCAAAAAAAGTTTGAGTTTCAAAACTATCAGCACTTAATAGTGGAATATCAAAGATTGTACAGACGCTTGGAACAGGCGCTTCACCAGGTCGAAAACGAAAAGTCCAAACGAATTCAGGCTGAAAATGATCTGCGACGTTTTTTTACGGAGATCAAACCATTAACCGATAACCATTCCATTGAACAAGCTATTATCCTTCGCCAAAACCGCCGTTTAAGACGCGCTGAAATTATCGGTCAATTGGAAAATCACCGCTTCTTTAACACCAGTGCACGCAAAAAATTATTTGAAGAACTTAAAGCCCTTGATACGGCTTATTATTATAAATTATTGGAATACGATTCCTGATCGGATATCTCCAAAAAGGTCTCAAACGGTTCTCTATAAGGAAAAACCAAAATGCTTTTAAACTTGTTTTTATTTATTATCGGCCTGCTATTACTATATTATGGCGCAGATTGGCTTGTGAAAGGCGCCGCCAGCATGGCGCGCTCCTTTGGTCTCACACCGCTCGTGATTGGTTTGACCGTCGTGGCGTTTGGCACTTCGGCACCGGAATTGGTGGTCAGTGTTGTATCCGCCGTCCAAAACCAGAGCATGATTGCCGTGGGTAATGTGATTGGCAGCAATATATGCAATATCGCGTTGGTGCTGGGTGTAACCGCAATTATCATGCCCATCGCTTGTCACCCGATGACCGTTCAAAGAGATATGCCGATCATGCTGGGCATTTCACTGTATCTGCTGATTATCTCTTACAACTCCCATATCGGACGGTTGGAAGGCATGAGTTTGTTCGGCGGCGTCATTTTATACACGCTGTTCAATTATTATATCGCTCGCAAGGAAGTGGCTACTTATTGGAAACAAATGGATGGAGATGGGGGCGCTTCTTCCGATGCTGTGACTGATGACTCCGAATATATTAGCTCCCGGATGAAGCAGGCGTTTTTAATAATTGTCGGTATCGGTGGAGTGGTGGTCGGTGCCAAAGCGCTCATTTACGCTGCTGTCAATCTGATGCGGGGGTTTGGCGTGAGTGACAAAGTGATCGGATTGACAGTCGTTGCTTTTGGCACGTCCGTACCGGAATTGGCCACTTCCATTGTCGCTGCCTGGCGCAAAGAAACAGACATCAGTCTGGGCAATCTCATAGGCAGCAATGTATTTAATATCCTATGTGTTTTGGGCGTTGTGTCAATGGTCAAACCGATTACGATACCGGGTGGATTCATTGAAAGCGGCCTGTTGTCAGATTATCTCGTGATGATGGTTATCAGTGCCATGCCCTGGCTGATGATGACCAAAGGGTATGTAATTTCACGTGCTAATGGCGTCATTCTACTGGCTTCTTATTTAGGATATTTGGGATATTTGATAATTAAATTGAAACCGAATCTATGAAGAAATGGGAGCAGAATCCTCATTACCATAAGCCTTTTCCAGTGCCGGATGCAAAAAATCGCTATGCTTAATTTTTGCGCTCCTGGACTTTTCATCTACTGATAATCATTAACTTGACACTCAAAACTGACTGATATATTACAATACGATTCATCTTTTGAATAAAAAATTACATCAATACGAAAGATAACATTGAAAAACAGAGTGATGAGCAACCCATGACATCGGCTAAGAAAGACCTTTTTGATAAAATCATCAGCGTCTATCCCCGTCTATCTCCCAAAAAGAGGCGTGTGGCGGATTTGATTATGAAGGATTATAAAAAGATTTTTCTGATGACAGCCAGGGAGATCGCCCGTGAATGCGAGGTGAGCGAACCGACGATTATACGTTTCACTGTTGATCTTGGTTTTTCCGGCTATGTGGAATTCCTTCAATACATGAAAGGGTTGCTTCATACGGAACTGACCGGTGCGGAGAGGCTTGCTGCGTCCAGCCATAAGCCGGATGTGGAGACAACCATTGAAAAATATTGCCTG
The DNA here is from genome assembly GCA_030378005.1 of Desulfococcaceae bacterium HSG9. GTDB lineage: Bacteria > Desulfobacterota > Desulfobacteria > Desulfobacterales > JAUCGF01 > JAUCGF01. The sequence goes on from JAUCGF010000158.1 coordinate 17,906, forward strand.
AATGCCCAGCGGAACCTTCAGAATATGATGGATTCTGTCTCTGAAAAGGAGTTCAAAAAAGTCGCACAAACGATTTATGATGCCGATCCGGTTTATGTGGTTGGGTGTCGGGCTTCGACAACCCTGGCATTTCATTTCGGTTACTTGTTAAAAAAAGTAAGAAAAAACGTTTTTATCGATACGAATCTCTCCTGGGAATTAATTGATGCCATTTGCAAATGCCGCAAAACAGGCTTGATTACAGTTATCGCCTTTCCAAGATACCCTCGCAGAACAATTGAAATTTTAAATTATGCCAGGCAATGCGGCATACGCACCCTCGGTTTTAGCGATAATGCCCGATCGCCGATTATTACGCTTTCAGACGAATATGTCATTATTGATATAGAAGGCGTCTCATTTGTGGACCCGTTTGCCCATATCATCGCTTTTTTGGGTGCTTTGGCTCACGAAATCGCTTTCATTGATAACACCCTGGCAATGCGATGTATTTCAAAATTTGACGAAGGTGTCAAAAAGGCGAATGAATTTTATACGGAAGAAGAAACCCATGAACGCTTAGAATACAGATTGAATCGACCTTATATTACTTCTCTTTGGCCGCAGAAAGAAAATTAGAAATTGAAACGGTTAAGGAACGAGGACGAAATAAATTCCCTATCAGATACCGTTATTTTGTTATGAAACAGGATATTTTGCATAAAAATAAGGTGATGCCGCTAAAGTTTAAAATTCTAAAATAAGGTTTGATGTCAGCCGATAATCTAATAAAGTTAAGAGTAAAAATAAGGATTTGAATTAGGAAAGATATTATGAATTTGCTAAGAAGAGAAAACTTTTCTTCCGGTGCGCCTTTGGAAGAAAAGGCGGGTTATAGCCGAGCTGTCAAAGTGGGTAATCTGGTGTTTGTGGGCGGTACGACAACCACAACACCGGAAGGCGTGGTTGAAGCTGAAGGCGACGCTTACCTGCAAACTAAAATTGTGCTGCAAAAAATAGAAGACGCGCTGCAAAAGGCCGCTGCAAAGTTATCCGAAGTGTATCGGGTGCGTATCTATGTAACAGACATCACCCGTGCGCAGGAATACATACGGGCCTATTCCGAATTTTTCAAATCAATCAAACCGGTGATTACAATGGCGGAAGTCAGCGCGCTGGCGCGGCCGGCCCACTTGGTTGAAATCGAGGCCGAAGCCATAATCGGAACTTATGTGGTGGAGAATAAAAGATAAATTTCTGTGTTTTATATGAAGTCCTGAAATAGGGAAACTGTTTCATCCCTGAACCTAAAGATGAACTATATCAATTCTCGGTTGTATATCTCGCAGATATTCCGCAACCAAACGCCGATGACAATGTTTCGGTTTATTTTCACTGCACAGAAGGCAGTCTCCGTCTTGCAGAATTGCGTTCATTTGCGTTTCGATACGACGTGTTTTCATCAGGTCGATAAACTGCTTTTCGTAAACGCACCAATCGCTCCGGTTCTTTTTATAATCATCTAAGATTGTTTTTGCAGGCGCGAGTTCCGGCAGGTGACGGTATCCGATACCGCCAATGGTTTTCAGGAAATAGCACAGGTCATTTTTTTTGGCAAAACCTGCCAGTTGGGATGTGTTGTTGAGACGCACGTCAAGAATGCGCCGCACTCCGGCCGTTATCAGCGTTGTAAAAAATGTTTCTGCGGTTTTCTTAGTGAATCCGATGGTAAACAGTTTAATCTCAGGCATGAATGTCCGTATCCCCATCCGTATTTTTTTTGGGCATGTAGGCTATTTTTTCAGACTGTTTGGCGTAAGCCCGCAGAATAGCATCATCAGGGCCGCTGTCAAACAGCTCCGGTGTGATTTTCATCAGCCGCATGAGCCGTTTTTCCGTATCCACATTTTTTTCTGCATGGCCGTCTTCAAGAATATGCCGAATTTTGAAATCATTCCTGAGATGCCGGCACACCAAGTTCATGCGATGACACATAACCGGGTCTTTTTCCGAACACAGTAACGTAACGCGGTAAGCTTTGACACCCTCGCGCAGCCGGTTCAACCCTTTCTGAAAGCGTTCTGTCGCTGCAATCAGGTCATAGCGCACCTTGCCGTATTGGAAACAGGACGGGTTATCGCTTCGCGGCCCCAGTTCTTTTCCAAAAAAAACGTATGCAATCCCCTGTTTTTTAAGTTCATCCCGCAGTGTCTCACGGTTGAACTGTGGATTATATCTGCTGTACGGAGAAGAACGGACATCGCAGACCGCTGTAATGCCATGTCGTGTAAGCAGTTTAATGAACTCTTCCGTTGTATGGGTTGAATGGCCGATAGTGAATAATTTATTCATTATTTTAATGGGAAAACGGTTGATAAGTACTTGAACAAAAATTTTTCGGTTTTTTAGAAATCAGATTGCATACCTATGTACCGTAATTTTTCCAGATTGCGAATCGTCGAGGGAATGATCATTTTCTGTATCAAAATATTTTGCATTTCAATTTCAGAGCCTATTATCAAAGATGACCGGTTGTATCTTCTGATCACTTCCTTGATGTAATTTCGATTTTTCAGCACCGAGATCTATTGCTATTTCAACTCCGCTAACTATAACAGACAAAGGATCATGAGTAATTTTCCAACCTTCCTTCTGTAATCTGTTACGGACGGAATCGTGGAAAATATCTCTAGCTGCCATTCTTTTTCATTTTTGTTTTAACAATCAGTTGCGATTATAGCACTTTAACAAAAAGCTCAACGCGCGGCAAAAGCTGAGTAAAACGGAGGCTTTTGCTGTCCGCTGAAGCGTTTGGTTATTTTTCCTGTTTGTATGCTTTAAAGCCTTTCATTAATTTAGTAAAGTTTTTTGGTTTGCACTTCTCAAAATCCACATCGTCCACAAAAACGAAGTCATAGGCAATTTCCGACAACTGCGCAGCGTTTATATCTTCGCACCATTGTTTCAGGCGCGCCATTTTCGGTGGTGAGTCCAAATCTTCCCGGCCTTTGGTTTCCACCACAATGACTTTCCCCTTTGAAAGTTTTACCAGAAAATCCGGGTAGTAATTCGAGATATCGCCACCTATATTAACATAATCGAGTTTGAAATGCACTGCAAGATAGTTTTTTGCGTATGAAATGACATCGCCGCATTGTTCCAGAAAGTTGGCGAATTCCAATTCAAAATGACTATCTCCGATGATGCCGTTGAACACTGATTTCTTGGGCATCATGTAGCCCTGATCTTTGACCACAACTGTAACTTCATTTGTGATTTTAGCGGCCCTATCTCCACACCGAGCAGGTTTGATAAGGCTGCCACAACATCGTATTCAATAGATATATTGTAGAAATTGTCGTCCCCCCTTCCCGTTCCGCGTAAATACCTTGCAAGTGACTTAGGCTCTGCCTTTCGACCGACGGCGTTGCATCTGCGTCAGAAAAAATCGCAACTCTTGAACCTGACTATCAACAAGATTTTATCCCTATTTTAGTATTTCAGCTAAAATCTTATCTATTTCGCTATCAAGATTACCAGTAAACTCTTTATGTGGAATTTTTAAATTTTCGTATCCTATTCAAATCGTATGGTAATTTAACGAATATAACATTTTTCAAAAAAAATCACGAAAAATAAATAAAAAAACAGTACAAGATGAATAAAGATGTTGTATATACTTAATTATGAACTCCGAAGTGATAACGGAAATTTCAGCAGGATTGAATTTGAGGCTCAATGATATTGCCGATGAAAAAATGGCAAAGACTGTTACCGCTTTATTGATAATCATTGAGGAACTCAACTCGAAAAATGTAAAAATGGCGACCGAAATCAATACCGTTCGGCACGATTCTTGCACGGAAAATTAAAAATCGTTGATACTTGTAGTTTTGCTAATGGCTCAACTCTTTAAAATTATTTTTACATGAGGTTGGCTGAATTTTTAAAGCTAATAATTTCAAATAGTTATATTTGAATGCAATATCCATGCCGAACGATATTGGACCGAAATAGAATATTCACGCAGTGAAATCAATCGTCTGAAAGGGGATGGCGACGAAACAAACAAAAATGCTCCCGGTAAAAGAGAACCGAAAGACCATTCCTCGGAAGATGAAAGGAAAGGACGAAAATCCCCCGAAAAACGAAAATCAAATAAGAGAAAGCATAAGATATCTGTGGATCGAACCGAAATTTGTGAAGTTGACAAAACCATCCTTCCCCAAGATGCCGAATTTAAGAGCTGTGATGATGTGATTGTTCAAGAGATAAAAATCACGACCGATAATATTCTGTATAAAAAAGAAATATACTATTCGAAATTGGAAAGAAAAACAGGCTACCAACATAAGGCGGGACACTTTGTAAATTCAAGAGGTTATCCTCATAAGTGAATTTGCATAATTTCACAGCTCCGGTAATTCTCCCATTCGCTCTATCACCCATTCTGAAATGTCAGGAAAATCTCTCCTGAATAATCTCTCCGCCGCACTGGTGTTATCACTCCTTCTCAGACCTGAATTGTGAAT
>JAUCGF010000159.1 GCA_030378005.1 Desulfococcaceae bacterium HSG9
GATAGACTGAAAGTGCCCATATTGAATTGATCAGGCGAATGATTCGCAACTGAAAATTTCGCCGCTATCTGATAGATAAATGTTATCCTGTCGCTATTGACGGAACTCAGAAAACAGTGCGTGATTATATATGGAGTGAAGAGTGTCTGCAGCGTAAAGTTAAAAGTTAAAAGTTAAAAGGAAGAGAAGGAACCTGAAATACGATATTATGTTTACGTTTTGGAAGCCGGTCCGGCATTTCATAACGGTCAGGTCATTCCTTTGATGAGTGAATCACTGAATTATGCGGAAGGTGACACCGCGAAAGAAAAACAGGATTGCGAACTCATAGCTTTCAAACGCCTGGCAAAGCGCTTAAAAGCCGAATTCAGAAAATTAAAAATCATGGTTTTATCAGACGGTCTCTATCCTGATGGGCCTATAATGGAGCTTTGCAAGAAAAATAAATGGCGGTTTATGATCGTCCTTCAGAATAAATCTTTGAGAAGTGTCTGGGATGAATATGCGGGTCTTAAAAAACCGCTCCCTGAAAACTGCCATATACAAAAACAGGGCGGTGGGAAACAACGATTTCAATGGGTGAATGACATTTATCACCACTATGATTCTGATAAAAAGAAAACAGTTTTGCATGTTGTAAGGGAATTCACAAGAAATAATCTACCCAGTAAGGGGCTCAATCCCGATATCCCATTTAGGTAGTTTCAGTAGATCGAAAAGTTTTCATTTAAGCCCTCTCAATGGGTTGTAGATACACAGAATCCGCTATCCTGTGTTTTCGGTCTGCCACCTGACGCAAAAATGTAAGCATCAGTTTAAAGGGTGACAGGTTATGAAAAAGCATTCTTCCCCCTTTTCCAGGGTGACTGATGTATGTCCATATCAGCCTGACCCATATGTACTTGATAATATAAGCTATTCCCATGAATCGGAGCCTCACTGCCGGATTCTGGGAAGTAGTTTTAATGCGGTGTTGATTTTTAAGCCGGCAGCTCGTTTCAATGCCGAAACGTCACCTATAAGCCTTCTGAATTCCTTTCAGACTCATCGGAGGCCGGCATACGGCATAGGCCGGGTATTCGATCCCGTGTCACCCGTACCGGCCTTTGCTGTATGTGCAGACTGCCCGAACATCGAACGTGACGGCACCATATTTTGTATAAACGGTTTTATAGCTTCAGCCTCCCTTGAGATGCTGCCGGGCACCGCCCTTTTTCCCGCGAATGATAACCGGTGTCACGAACGGGATGTCCGGAGCTTTCTGCCGGCGAATGACAGAGACGCTGAAAAAACCCCTGTCGATGTAAAGGCAGGCTGTCTTGAGATTCAGACAGCTTATTCAGTCTGGGAGGCGGGTGATAATCGAAACAGCGGTCTCATCATGCCGGACAGCGATTATCGCTATTGTGACCCGCTTATTCTTTCGGATAACATAAACTGTGGCGTATGCATAAAAGGCGCACGTGCTCGCCTCAGCCTGACCACTGATACTGTACGGCTCTTCCTCAGGATTCGGCCTGCCGTAATAAGGGATGAGGTTCAGATCAACAGCGATGCTCTGTTCACCATTGACAATGCGGGGAGGTGGACGCATCTGAATCGCCCTGTTTATCCGCTCTTCCAAATCATTCATATCATTATATTTTTCCAGATGATAATGAATGTTCGCACCGCAAGGCGCATCTATCATTGTCCTGCAGGTATTTGCCACGCTGTCCCCTGCGGCGGCAGCCCGGGTCAGTATCTCAAAAACAGTTTTCCAATCACAGGCTCCCTGAGTTTCCTGGGGAATATTTTTTTCCATACAGGTAATCACCTTTTCCAAAGCCGGTTTATCGGTAAGCGCGGGGGCCGGATTTTTCATTTTTTTAACATCCTCGGTTTTTTATTATTTTATATTCCGATACATGTTAAAATCAGCAGCTTTGAAAATCAAGATTTTAATAGTTTTCGATCTACTGAATTTGAAGTATTTACATTATTTTTTGAGTTCCCATTTATTCCGTTCTTCTTATCATGCTCCTTGATATCATCGGCTATTTTGTCAATGATATTCGGAACCATTTTTTCAGAAAATCCGGCTACAAAAGACCAGACGATAGCTTTGACGGAATCTTGATTGCTTTTTGGATCAATTGTATTGAAAATTTCAAACACACTCTGGAAATTTTCCTCCACTCCGGTAAATTCAGGGAATAACGCTCCTCGAAGAATACCGGATACAAATACACCATAAAGAATACAACCAAAAACACCGGCAATAATTGGAGAAACATACACTTGAATAATTGCCAATTTGTTCGTTGTTGTATTGGGAAATATGACTTGATCGGCAGGAATCGCTTTAAGCCGGATATAATTATTGGTCACTCCACCGAGAGTGCCTGCTAAAAAAATAGCGAGTACAAAAGGAAAAGAATCAAAGAATTTATAAAATCCGAAAAAAGATAACAGGGTTAAAACGAAAAAACATGATCCCAGAGTCGAATGAAATCTGACCGACTTAAATAATTCATCATCGGCAATCCATTGAATCAATTTTTTGGGTTTGTTGTCATTCTGATTCATAAAACACTCCTTCTTTTCAGCATCCTTCATTTGTCAGTTTACAGTATTTTTAAGATTAATCAGTGGTACCATTTTTCAATGATAGAAACACAAATGAACTGAAAAAACAATGAATTTTAGCATCATTCATTTGTCATCCTACACTTTTCCCAATATGATCGCCTTCCCTTTTTCATAATTTGACATGGCTCTTGATTCACGCTATACATTCCACTTGTACTAAAAAGTTATTTCGTTCCCAACCCTTAATAACACTGAAAGGCGTTTACCCGTGCAATGTTGAAAAAATGACTCCCCCTCAATTTTAAAAAAGGAAAACGAATCAGAACCGACTTTAACTCAACAAATTGCTCAAGGAGGCTGTATGAAACAAATCGGAGCGCATGTCAGCACGTCCGGCGGTGTCGCCAAGGCACCGTTAAATGCCGCGGCCATTGGTGCCAAGGCATTTGCACTTTTCACCAAAAATCAGAGACGTTGGCAAGCCAAGCCGCTTGCCGATACTCAGATTGATCTGTTTAAGCAAAATTGTCATAATGCCGGCTACGCAGTTAGCCAAATTCTTCCCCATGACAGCTATCTGATCAACCTGGGACATCCGGAAAAAGAGGGGCTGGCCAAATCCAGAAACGCTTTTATAGATGAAATGCGGCGGTGTGAGCAGTTAGGGCTGATTATGCTCAATTTTCATCCCGGCAGTCATCTGAAAAAAATATCTGATGACGCTTGTTTAAAACGCATCGCCGAATCAATCAATATCGCATTAGATCAGACGAACGGCGTTACGGCGGTGATTGAAAACACCGCCGGACAAGGAACTAATATGGGATGGCGGTTTGAACATCTGGCCGCGATTATCGACTCTGTGGAAGACAAGGCGCGTGTGGGAGTTTGCTTAGATACATGCCATACATTTACCGCCGGATATGATCTTCGCACGCCTGAAAAGTATGACGAAACTTTGGCGCGCTTTGATCATATCGTGGGGTTTCAATATTTAAAAGGAGTTCATCTGAATGACGCCAAGCCGGATTTAGGTTCCAGAGTGGACCGCCATGCAAGCATCGGTAAAGGTAAACTCGGTATGGAACCTTTTCGTTATATTATGAATGATAACCGTTTTGACGATATTCCCATGATTCTTGAAACGGTGGATAGCACCATTTGGGGGCAAGAAATTCGTTTGTTGTATGATTTGGTTGAAAAATAAAAAAATAGCATTTACAGGCTTCTTTTTCTCATTTTTTTATTCTTTAATGTGAGTTCAAGACCATATCCGTTACATTCAACGCGTAGTCAATATCATCGGTGCTGATGCCATAATGGGTGACCGCGCGAAGTTGATACGGCCCTGTGGGAAGTATTTTTACGCCTCGAACTTGCAGTTCATCCGCGAAATCAATAGCGCTCTTTTTCTCAGACAATTTGTCATGCGCTATTTTCAGATAAACAATATTGGTTTTGACGCGGTCTGATTCAACCTTAATTCCTTTTATCCCGGCCAGCCCACGAGCTAATATTTGTGCATTGGCATGGTCTTCCGCAAGTCGCGGAATCATCTCATTCAAGGCGACAATACCGGCAGCAGCGACAACACCTGCCTGCCGCATGCCGCCGCCAAGCACTTTACGTGCCCGATGGGCGCGATTGATAAAATCGGCCGAGCCACAAATGAGAGAGCCTAACGGAGCCGCCAGCCCTTTGCTTAAGCAAAAACTGACCGAATCGACTTGTTGCAACAATTCGGATGCCTCAACCCCTAAAGACAGTGCGGCGTTAAAGATGCGAGCGCCATCAACATGCAGTTTTAAATTGTAATGCTGTGCCAATTCACCAATCGCTGCCATATAAGCCGCATCTAACGGCATGCCGTAACAACGATTGTGAGTGTTTTCCAACACGATTAGCCGGGAGCGTGGAAAATGAACATTATCCGGCCGAATCGCCGCTTCTACGTCTTCAAGTGCTAATTTACCATCCGGTTGATTGGGAATCGGGCGCGGATGGATGCCGCCCACCGCTGCCGAACCGCCCTGTTCGTAATAAAAAATATGCGATTGATCTCCCAAAATCATTTCATCGCCTCGGCCGCAATGGGCTAATAAGCAGGATAGATTGGCCATTGTGCCGCTGGCTGTAAATAAGGCGGCCTCTTTGCCCGTGATTTTAGCGGCCATCTCTTGCAGACGATTAACTGTGGGGTCTTCTCCGAAAACATCGTCACCGACCTCAGCCTCGGCCATAGCTTTGCGCATTTCCGGTGTCGGTTGAGTGACTGTGTCAGAACGTAAATCAACTGTTATCATATTTTCTTGGGTGTTTCTGATTTCTTTTGTCATAAATTTTCCTCAAATTAGGGGCATTGGATTTTGGAACAGTGACTAAATAACTTACCCATTTTTTCCGGCTCTTAATCTTGCTCTTACTCGTGTCATTCGATTAAGAGCTGGAGTTTACTTCTTACTCAATTACAACCATATTTCCTTTAGCTTCCAACCATGCGCGCCGGTCAGCCGCCCTTTTTTTAGATAGCAGCATATCCATAACCTTAACAGCGTCCCCGTTATCACCGACAGTTAATTGCGCCAATCGGCGACTATCCACCGCCATCGTTGTCTCGCGTAACTGTATGGGATTCATTTCACCCAGTCCTTTAAAGCGCTGTACATTGATTTTGGCTCTCTTTCTACGAGCCTTGATACGTTTGATAATGCTCTCTTTTTCAGGTTCATCCAGAGCGTAGTAAACCATTTTACCCACATCAATGCGATACAATGGCGGCATGGCCACAAAAATATGGCCGGCATCCACCAACGGATAGAAATGACGCAGAAAAAGAGCGCAAATCAGGGTGGCAATATGGAGGCCATCCGAGTCGGCATCGGCCAGGATACATATCTTGCCGTAACGCAGCCCTTTGAGATCATCGGAATCCGGATCGACCCCTATGGCTGTGGCAATATCATGAATCTCTTTGGAACCCAGAATTGTCGCAGAATCCACTTCCCATGTATTGAGTATTTTGCCGCGCAACGGCATAATCGCTTGAAATTGGCGGTCACGGGCCTGTTTAGCTGAACCGCCGGCACTGTCGCCTTCCACTAAAAAGAGTTCGCTTAGGAGCGTATCCTGTGCAGAGCAATCCGCCAGTTTGCCAGGTAACGCCGGACCGCCGGCAATCTTTTTACGCGCCACTTTGCGACTGGCTTTCAGGCGTTTTTGAGCATTTTGAATCGCCAGTTCGGCTATCGCTTCGCCTGTTTCGGTGTACTGATTTAACCACAAACTGAAAGCATCTTTGACCACGTTAGAGACAAAAGTTCCGCATGTTCGGGAACTGAGACGCTCTTTGGTTTGTCCGGAAAATTGAGGATCCGGCAATTTAACCGATACAATATAACAACACCGATCCCAAATATCTTCAGGTGCTAATTTGACGCCGCGGGGCAGTAAATTGCGAAATGCACAGAATTCACGCAATGATGCCAGCAAACCGGCGCGGAACCCGGTTACATGGGAACCGCCGGCCGTGGTGGGAATCAGGTTGACATAACTTTCCGCCACGGTTTCACTATCTTGGGCAAGCCATAAAACAGCCCAGTCCAGCGCACCGGTATCTTCCTTGAAATGGCCGACAAAGGGCTTTTCAGGTATGCGCTCTGAATTTTCAAGGCGGCCTGTAAGGTAATCCTGTAAACCATCGGCATAATGCCATTGATGTTTTTCGCCGGACAGGGCGTCAGCAAAATTTACAGTCAATCCCGGGCAAAGCACCGCTTTGGCGCGCAACACATGTTTTAAACGCTGAATCGAAAATTTGGGAAATTCGAAATATTGCCCATCCGGCCAAAAATGAACGGTCGTACCGGTATTTTTTTGCCCCACGGAGCCGATAATCGTTAAATCCTGTGTCTTGCGGCCATCTGCAAAAGAGATGTGATATTGGCTGCCGCCGCGTTTAATTCGGACATCCAGACGGGCCGATAAAGCGTTGACCACGGAAACGCCAACACCGTGTAATCCGCCTGAAAACTGGTAATCCTTATTAGAAAATTTGGCGCCGGCATGGAGCCGCGTCAAAATCAGTTCGACACCGGAAATTTTTTCTTGAGGATGAATATCCACAGGCATGCCGCGGCCATTATCTCTGACTTCGAGAGAATGGTCTTTGTGTAAAATAACATCAATGCGGTCAGCAAAACCGGCGATGGCTTCATCCACACTGTTGTCAATCGCTTCCTGTCCCAAATGATTGGGGCGTAATGTATCGGTGTACATGCCCGGACGCCGTTTAACCGGTTCCAGACCCTTTAACACTTCGATAGATTCCGCCGTGTAACTGTTTTTCGTTTTCATAATGGCCAAACTTCAAGTTTGGCACTCCTCCATAAGAATATCTTTTAAAATAGAACAATTCCAACATAACCGACAAAACTGTCACCCGGACTTTTGTCATAACTCGTGGCGTAAGCATTCATTTCAGCTTTTTCAGCCCCTAATTGTTTGGCCGCTGCCAATGTTGCGGCAACCGCACCGGAACAACAAGAATTTTGGTTTTCACGGGCTTCGCGGATAACTTGAGATGAATCCATGGCCAGCATCGCGTCAATGATCCCGCGGTCGTTTTCATTACGCACCCACTCAACGGCTTGGGAGCCGGTGCCGTGACTGGTAAAACCATAGTTCGCACCATAATGCGTCAGATCGGTTGACCCGATAACTTTGGTTTTTAAGCCTAGTTCAGACGCAGTAACCGCTGCGGCGCGTCCGATTTTAACTGCTGTATCATTAGGCGGAACCCCAATCGGCACGATTTTAGCGTCAGGGAAAAAATATTTGATAAACGGCAATTGCAATTCAATGGTGTTATCCTGATGAAAGTGTTCCGCAGTTTCGATTTCAAAAGAAAATTTGTTTGCCAATACACCGGCAAGCTGCGACTCTATCTCAATAGTGCCGAAAGGGGTTTCCCACGCATCCTGTGTCATAATATAATTAGATGAACCGGAATGCAAGTGCATGCCAAAAACGATCAGCACATCGGGAGGGTCATCCGATTTAAGCTGATGAATCACATTACAGGCAATCTCCCCTGAAAAAAACCATCCGGCATGGGGCACAATTCCGCCTGTTAATTGCCTGTCAGAAATCACAGGTTGCGTTTCCTTGATAAACGCCTTGATTTGGCGTTCACATTCTGACGCATTCCCCGGATACCAACTTCCTGAAAAAAGAGCCTTTCTTGTGCGCATCGCTTTCCTCCTTAATTATGATGGTTTCGTAAAAAGTCATGAATTTGAAATTATATTAATTATAATTATTTCAATTGCTTATGATAAATAATTTTTGATATTTCGACTTTACGAGGCCATCAATTATGTTTCATGCCAATTCAATATTTATTTATCTAAATTTATCGCTACCAACGTAAGCTGGACACCACCACATCTGTCAAGGCAAAATCGGGCTTATGAATAAAGGTTTCCAAATCCAATATCAATATACCTGAACTACTATTGAAAAAAGGATGGATACGCTTTCTTTACTCTTAAAAAAATCGAATTATTCATCATTAATGGTACGTACAGCACGTATTTTTAATCGGACTTGGTTATAACCTTGAGAACCTACCGTTCCTGGACATTGAAAAAGGACACACCACCCAACATCCCTCGAACGGCTGTCTGCAGTAAAAAAAATCAATTCGCCTCCTTCAAAAATCTGATTTATGCACAGGCCATTTGACTGCTTTTCTACTTCCCATAATGACATCAGTTCAGGTAGTGTTGGCAATCGCCAATCACCATAACCGGCAAACCAACCGCGATTTATTTTCTCAAAGTACAATGCTATATCTTGATTAAGAAAACCCTTATCGGAGTGTTTTCTTTGCCACATCAGTTTGGTTGTACGGTCAATCACGACATCGCCTCGTACTTTAAAATCATTGCGGATCCACTTAGTTGGCCCCCATCCGTGATTTATCGGATGTTGTTTTAACTTATAGACTTTTTTGACGTCATCTGGTGAAAGCGTCAACGGTTGGCTTCTTAACCGTAAACTTAGGAACGGATAGAAAATAATATCCTACAAATTGATAATCGTGCTTTTTAACAAAACGGGTCGGCATCGTGATCCGCAGACTCGGCTTATCGGTGTTCGCGCTTCCCGGTCAGGCACAAAACCACATATATAACGGGAAAACCTTCCCGTTCAGCGTCATGACAATTCCCGGGAGGTCCGGCCTGTTGACCGCCTTTTTCCACCGTCCGCCATACTGACTCCAGGTACACCGTGGCAGACGGCCCGGCCGGTCTGTCACACTGTTATCCACCGAAAGGCTCCACCCCGCTCTCGACCGCGTGGCCGCACTTTTTTCCAACAGCGGTCAGAGCTCTTCCACGGCCTGTCACACCAAAAACCGTATCAGGATTTCCCGCACATAGCGGATACTCCGGCCTCGCCGCTCGACATACGACTGTTGATGAGCGATCCCTGTAAAGTCCGCCGGCTCTTTCGGATTGTGACACTTGAAAAAATGAGCTGTCGCCGGCAGCATGAGAGTCTCAAAAGCGATCTGTCATCCCTGACGAAACAACTCGCCTGATATGATAAAAAACCATCGTGATTCCAGACCTGTTGCATGACATTTCATATTCTTCTCCTCCTTGAAAATCAGTGTGTTCACATTTTCATGAAGTAGAGCTTATCCGCCTTAGAATATCAAGGATTTTCTTGAATATTATGAATTATCAGTGTTATTTATGCTTTCATGAATTATACCTTAATATAGGAGTCATTTCCATGAAATATGTATCTCCCCTGACCGAAGATGAGACAGTTCGGTTAAATGATATCGTTAAAAACGGCCCGTGTTCAAGGGGCAGGCATCGGGCGCATTACATCCTTCTGAGTTCGGATGGATATACGATTAACGAAACAGCCGATATTTTCAAAGTCGAGAGAAGAGCTGTCTCCTCACGGATTGATGCATGGACAGAATTCAGCTTCGACGGACAGCCCTCGGAGCGGCAGGCCGGAAAAACTTACAGAAGAAGAGAAAAAAAAGCTGTCGAACCGCTCAGAGAGAATCCACGATCTGTCAAAACTGTAATAGCTGAACCGGCTGTGATAACAGGTGAAACAGTCAGTGCGGATACTTTGAAACGTCTAACTGTGTCCGTCGACCTGATTTGGTGGCGTGTAAGGAAATCTGTCAAAGCGAAGCGCGATGAAGATGAATTCGCAAAGGCGGAAAATGAGATCGAAGAGCTTAAGAAGCGTCTGATATGCGACTGGAATTGTCATAATTTCAGACACTGAGAGACGACTGAAAGGGCGCTGTCGTCTTTCTCCGATTAAATGTTTTTTAAAAATCGGATGAAAAACTTTTACGAATTCATTGATTTCACAATATAATTCGGTCTGAATTGTCACATTATCCTGATTGGGAGAAATTGTTGTCATCATCACCACCTCCTTAAATAAATTTTTTGTCACCAAACAATAATAGCGAGTTTATAACAAAAACTGATTTTAACTCAATGAAAATATAGAAAAACTCATCGAACTCAGGTTATTTAAGCAATTATTTCATGCTTGTCAAATTGTTTTCAATATTTACTGAAGTATTTGGTTGGAATGGTTGTGGAAAAGATTGGAACTGTTTTTTAATGCTCTCTTCCATCCAGAGCGTTAAGGCTCTGTTCAGCGGCTTGTCTGGCGGCCTGCACATCAGAGGTGGAACCGGTGAAATAAACCCGACCGCTGGCGCCGAACACAGTAACATGAACAAGGGTGATATCTGCCGCTTTCTCAGCTTCGTTAGCCGCATAGCCTGCATAAGCGGCCGGTAAAACTTCAAGAGAGTATAAGGTTTCATCGCTCAAAGCCATACTTGCCAGCCGAAAACGGTTTATTATCTGGGTCATGTGCGGGTCCAGGCGTTCAATCGTCTCTGAGGCTAAAATCACAGGTTTGAGACGCTGAGACTCCTCACAGCCGAGATAATCCAGCACGGCCTGCCCGGCTTCATGCACATCAGCCGGATCATCGGAATGGACTTCAAGCATACCGTAGGTTCTTTCCACCACCAAAGCACCCGCACGGACATTCGCTTTTTTCAAAACTACGTCAGTGATCGAATTGATTTCCATTCCCGGTGCGATTTCTAAAAACAAAGCCGCCTGTCCGGCAACAGGATAATAGCCTTTCGCAGCCGAACCGATATAACCCGCCATCTGTCTTTGCAGTTGAGCAATTTGCGCATAAGCGCGAAGGTCTGTCATTGTTTTGAATTCCTACAAATATGGTCACACCGACTTAAATACTTTTAAGCCATTCTCTCTTATTAGGACAAACTGCGGTTATAGTGGTGCAGGCCGCATTGCCCTTGCATGAACATTCATTTTCAGTATTTTTAAAAAACCGGCCATAGCAAAAATCGGAGATAGGGAGTGATGTTTGGCAGTCCATGATCAATTCTGAAAGCAACCGGCCGATAATCGGCGCTAATCCGAAACCGTGTCCGCTGAATCCGGTGGTGAAAACAAACCCGGGGACTTCCTCCGTCAAACCCAGCACCGGAATGCCATCGGACATCTGGGCAATCAGGCCCGACCATGTCCGAATAACGTTGAGATTTTTGAGAACCGGAAAAAAATCAATCACCATTTTGGAAATCGTGGGGCCGATATAATGGAAAAGAGGTTTGCCCTGGCGATAGATGAATTGTTCGGTTCCCACAAATCCGCCCCAGAAAAACGAACCGTGAGAGGTTTGGCGTCCGTAAAACAATCCTTTGGCATGGCCGACCATTTGTTGAAAAAGAGGCGGATAGGCTTCGGTGATCAGCGCTTCTGAAAAGATAGGCCGCATGGGCAGGTCTAAACCCACCATATTGGCTATCAGACGTCCGGCCACTCCGGCCGCATTAACCACAAGATCAGTTTCAAATTTGTTTTTATCCGTTATGACAGCCGCAACACGCCCTTTTTGTAAGCGTATCTCTTTGACCTCTTCATGGGTGTGAAACCGCGCTCCCAAATTTTTAGCCCGTTTAAAAAAACCGAATGTTACCAAAAAGGGATTGACATGGCCATCAGTGGCGCAAAAACTGGCCCCGATAACTTTATCACCCACATGCGGATTAATATCCAGCACCTGCCGGCGGTCGAGCATTTCCAGCGTCAGTCCCACCATTTTTTGGTTTTCAACGGACTTGCGCATGGTCTCAAGCTCTTCTTCCGAAGTGCAGAGCCTGAGATTGCCCTTGCGCACATATTCCACATCCATGTCCAATTCTTCATGGAGATGACCATACAAGCGAATACTTTCCATAGCCAGAGGCATCTCTTTCAGATTTCTGGCAGACTGGCGTACACCTCCACCATTGCTGCCGGATGCCTCTCCGCCAATATCCGATTTTTCAATGACAACGGGTTTTAAGCCTTGCTTGGCCAAATGATAAGCGATGGCGCATCCCATAACGCCTCCGCCGATAATGACGACATCCGCTTTGACAGACATTTTATCTCCTGAATAACTATCCCTTTTTTTTCTTACTCTTACTCTTGCTCAAGTCCATTCGATTAAGAGCAAGAGTGAGGGTTGCTAACTATTTGCAAAAACAGCCAATGTCAACGGGCGCACAGGCCCTCTCGCTGTCATCGGCTCTGTTTCGGCAGGACTGACACCAAGCTCCTGGGCAAGTATCTGAGTTACCAAACGCTGACAAGTCTGTCCCTGACAAAGCCCCATTCCTGCACGGGTAACGCGTTTGACGCCGTTTAATGATTGCATGCCGGTGCGGATGGCGTCCTTGATTTCAGCTCTCGTTACTTCCTCGCAACGACAGATTACCAGATTATCAGCCGAAGTTGCGCTTGCTTTTTTAATTGTTCCAGAAGCGGTTTGGGACGCCGGGAGGTTTTTAAGCCGTTTAAAGCGATCAATGACCCGGTTGACGATATCTTCTACTATATCTTCAGAAATATCAACGGTGGTTTCAGCGGACAAATCACTTGGAACGGCTTCAACAGCACTTTTTTTATGAAATGTTTCCGGCTCTTCGGGTGCAGCCTCATCCGGTTCAGCCTTGGTTTCAGGCGTTTCAGATATTTCATCGGTTTCAGGTGCAGCCGTCACTACTTGAGCAGTCAGCGTTTTAATTTGAATTTTATTGTCTCTGATGATATCCAGAGCGGCCGGAGAAATTCGCACACCTTCGGGAATCTCGATCTCTTTTGCACCGGATTTCAGAATTTCCCTGACTTGTTTTGCAAATATAAAAGATGATGCCATCACTTCTTCCTTTATTCTTTCCGGCCATTTATTCCGTTTAATGTGGCCGTTATTTTTTGACCGGCCATCTGAATCTCTGACTCGTTTCCGGCAAGATAAAGACGTCCGGCGGCTCCGTAAAAGCGGATATCAACCAATCGGACGTTGCAGTGTTTTTCCGCTTCATTGGCGGCTATGGATGAATACGCAGCCGGTGTGACTTCCAGTAAATAAACGTCGTCACCACCCAATATGAGCATGCCTCTGCTGTTGCGGTTGATAATCACAGCCTGATACGGATCGATTCGGTTAATGACACTGGCTGATAATATACGGGGCGATAGTCTTTCTTCCTCTTTGAGACCCAGTTCATTTAGAATCATTTGACCGGCATGTAGAATCTCTTCACGGTCAAACGAGTGAATTTCCAACATGCCATAGCGTCTTTCAACAATCATTTCGCCCGGCTTTGAATTGGTGGCCTTGAGGGAAATATCGGCTAAACGATTTATCTCAATGCCGGGGACCACCTCAATAAAAAGAGAGGCCATACCCTCGACAGCGAGAAATCCCCGGCAACTGCTGGAAAACAGCGACGCAAATTGCGGCTGCATACGATCTAAATGACAATAGGCTCTGAGTTCGGCCATGCGATGTGGTCTCCTCGGTTATTTTTTGGTGCTGATAATTTTTATGGCGTATTCTTTAGCCTGATCACGGGCTAAAGGCGTTATAATTCCGCCAGGAGCAAGCACAATGCTGTTTTCCTTTTGTTTGACAGCGCTTTCAACAGTTTTCGCGGTAATCAGTGTTATACCTGAATCACCCGCATCATCGGGTGATTTTTTTATGACCATCTTTTCAAACGCGGCGTAAAGTTCATCTGTATTGCAAAGCACCATGCCAAAGCTTTCCAGCTTTGCCAATATCCGCTCAATTTCTTTTTTAATTCCATCATTGCGGAGTACGTCCAAAAACGTAAAACTGTCGCGTGTGGCCAGCACTTTTTTGCCTTGCATTAATGCTGAGATCACGATAGCCGTTTCCGGGTCGTGATTGATCAAGGATGCCGTTTTGGCGGCTGTTTGAAAACAAAATGTCGGCAACACCAGAATATCAGCTTTTTGCAGTGCTTTTTCAAGCCCCTCCGGGCTGACCGTATCAAGAATACACCGGATACCGATTTTTTCTTTGACGTCCGCACCACACACCCAAGCGCGTGCCGAAGGCATGGTAAACACCCCCGATCTGGCGGAAATTTTTTCGATTCGCCCGACTTGCTCTAACGCCAGGTCTGATTTCCGAACTCCGGCATGAAAAACATTCAGAACTACGGGCATTCCAGGGGCTCTTTTAGGGTGGTCGGATGTTTGCTTGTCCGCAGTGTTGTTCAGCAGTCCCTTTTCTTTCAGAACCGCCAGCACTATTTTACCGATTTCTTTTTTGTTCATCAATAATACCCTGACATCACAAAATAAACCGCGTCATATCCTCACTGAGATACGGAATGACCACATGGCTTAACACCAAGCCACTGCCATGCAAAACATCAATACCGGCTTCCACCGCAACATTCACCGAATCAACATCTCCGGTAAGGTAGAGAAAAGATTTTCCACCGAGACCGGTGGCGCATCGAATTTCTATAATATCAATATTCGCCGCTTTCGCTGCCGCATCCCCGGCCATAATGGCGGATGCCACTGAAAAAGTTTCGATCACACCGAGTGAATCAATCTGTGAAACCTGGGTGGTCGCAGTCAATGCAGGAAAAACGGATGAATGCACATTGGGAATGACAAAACTGTCCACCAAAAATTCTTCGGCGTACTCATGCCCGACATCTGACGCCCTTTCAACCGAATCCACATCACCGGACACGATCACCATATATTTACCCGCGCATATCGGCTGGGCGCTGACGATTTCCACATCCGCGCTTTTAAGCATCTTATCGCAGGCCTCAACCCCCTTGGCGATGCTGTTGAGTTCGATCATGCCAATGGCTTTAAGCTCCATGTTTCATATCCGTTTTTTTATTGCTCTTTAGGCTAAAAGTAGTTTACACTTTATATATCATCCCTACGGGACTTGGCAATTTAGGTGGCTATCTTTCTATAGATATTTTGTCCCTAACGGGACAAAGTGTAAACCGACAAATGAAGGATGCCCTCGTTTGTATTTGATTATGGGCATTAATCTTCGTTTCGGCTATTTTTTTGTACCGTAATCTTTCCAGATTGCGCTTTTCATTAGGACGCAATCTGGAAAGATTACGGTACATCACATCTGAAATTTAAAATGGCCGAAACGACGATCAAGGCCTGATTATGATTAAGAGTTAACATACATCATTACCTATCGTTTAATCACAATGTTGTCACCGACCGATGTAACGACGCCATCAATACTGGCATGAACCCTGGCACCTAACATTTTTTCAGGAATTTCTCCGATCAGGTCGCCTTTTTGCACCCGGTCACCTGTTTTGACCAGAGGAACAGCCGGTTTACCAATATGCTGCTGCAACGGAATGCAGACTTCATCCACCCGGATTTCATTTTCGTAAAAAGGCAGGTGAAAATCGTATCGGCTGACATCAAGCCTCTGCATAAGCCGTTTTAATGGTATTTTACGGGTCTCTTTGAACGGAGATACACGATAAGTTTTTTGGGGAGCTTCTCTTTTAACGCCTTCGCTTAATAACTTTTTCTTGACAGCCGCGTTAATCTCACGCGGTGAAAGCATCATAGGACAAGCAAATTTTTCGCATATACCGCATTCACAGCAAATCAGCGCATCTTCAAGGATGTCTCCCATCATGCCGGGCGTGTAAGCCAGATGCCGCATAATTTTGTGAGGCTGGATAGAATGTCCGATCAAATATCTTGGGCAAAGATCTGTACACCGTGAACATTGCGTGCAGGCCGATTTGGCGATCCGACGCATCTGTTCAAGGCTTTTCAGTTTACCTTGCACAACGGTGTGTTCGGAAGGCAGGACAATAATGCCGCTCGTGGTCTTGGTAATCGGTTCATCATTGTGGGTTAGAACTCGCCCCATCATCGGCCCGCCCATAACCACGGCATAATTGGAAACAGATGCGCCGCCGGCAATGGCAATAACAGCACTGGCAGGCATTCCAATAGGGACTTTACAGACAACAGGTTTTTTGACTTCGCCGCAAACCGTTAAATAGCGGTCAGTAACGGGCTTGCCTTGCATGGCGCGGGCTATGTTTACAAATGATTCCACATTGTTTACAACTGTGGTAACATTCAACGGGATTCCACCTTCAGGCACGATTTTTCCCAAAACTTCATTGACCAGAATAAATTCATCGCCAGCCGGGTAAAAATCTTCCAATTCAAACAAATTAGTTCTGTCCGCATTTCCGCCCGCCGCAATCGTATCTTTAAGTTTGGCTATCGCTTGGGGGTGTTTCGATTTAAGACAGATCGTTCCTTTGTCCGCATTGACGCAATCCATGACCGTGCTAAGGCCGTCTAACATGAGAGCCGTATGATGTTCCATCAGATACGGGTCGCTTTTGAGCAATGGCTCGCAGGAAGCACCGTTTCCCAATACATGTTCAGCTTCAAACTGTAGCTTGATATGGGTCGGAAACCCTGCGCCTCCGGCTCCTACTACGCCCGCCGCACGCACATTATCGACAATAGTTTCTCTCATAGGTTCCAGTGTTCAGCAACATCGTCCTGATGTCCAAATACTGTTGGATTAAGACATTTTCCATTTTTTTTTGCTTTTGCTCATTTTATTCGATTAAGAGTAAGAGCAAGAGCAAGATTTTAGTTCTTATGAAATTGAAATTAGGATACGCTTTCGTCTGCTATATCTATATTGTCAGCGATACCCACAACCACCGCATCAACAGGTGTCAGTTCATCTTTGCAAAAGGCATGCATGGCCGGTGCGCCCTGAGTGACAATCACCATCTCTCCGAAACCGGCCCCAACTTCATCAGCGGCGATAATCACATTGCCGAACGGTCTGAGATCCCTTTCCAAAGGTTGAACTAACAGAAGCCTTATAGCAGATATTTTCTCATTTTTTTTGGTTGACCAGACGTTTCCAATAACCTTGCCAAGTAGCATTCAATTTCTCCTCCCAATCAGGTTGCAGGAGTGCGAACTTCCGTTTGTATTTGCATCAGGAGTGCAAACTTCAGTTTGCGTTATAACGCGAGTCAGGAGATAATCATCAAAGATTTTCATCCGCCTCAATGGCAGCGATACCGGCTTTGACATCGGCGATATCTCCGAAAATGCCGACCATCGTGATATGTTGCGGACAAAGCCCTTTCAAGTCAAAGACACGAACATCGGCCGCCTTTTCAGCCACATCAGCGGCCGCAATCATATCGATCAACTTGCCCTGAATCAGCCCCACAGCACCAAACGGGATTTCGGCTTGGGCAAATTCTTTTTTACCGGCAGCTCCCATCCGTTGCTTTAAAATTTCCAACACGCCCGAAGATGGATGCGATATTATGCGTGAGTTTAATGCCATGTCAGCTTCCTAAACATTATTCTTTCGCTTTCGGAATCGTAAACTCAATATCGGTGTGAGGCCGTGGGATGACATGCACGGACACGAGTTCGCCGACACGTTCAGCCGCCGCACCACCGGCATCAGTTGCGGCTTTCACCGCACCGACATCGCCGCGCACGAAAATAGTCACCAAACCGCCGCCGGCAAATTCTCTTCCGACAAATTTAACCCGCGCCGCTTTGACCATCGCATCGGCCGCCTCAATGGCGCTTACCAAACCTCTGGTTTCAATCATACCCAACGCTTGTTCAGACATTTTTATTCTCCTTTAACTCTTTTTGTGGTCTTATTTTTTTATAAATCTTGCTCTTGCTCTTACTCTTTTCTTGCTCTTGCTAATTTCCATTCGATTAAGAGCAAGAGTAAGAGTAAGAGCAAGAGGCGCAATCATGGTGCTGCCGGCGCAATCATCCTGGCACGCATAGACCATTCTCTAGGCGTTTCAATTGTCACCGTAGCAGTATGATCCATCTTTTTTGTTTTTCTGACTGCCACAACGGTCGCCTTTCCCAAATTTTGTCCGGCCCGATCCAGGGCATTGACAATGTCGCCCTTTTGCGGAAGAGGAAGATATTCATACGGCATCATTATCGCAGCCTTTCCGTCCGTAAGACTTTCATCCACCATAAAAATGGCCTGACCGGGACAAATAAACACGCAGGTTCGGCAGCCGATACAATTTTCTTCGTTCAGATGAGGGATATGAGTGATATCGTCGCCCACTGTTATCGCATTCGTTTTACAGCTTGATTCGCAGGGGTTGCATGGAATATCTTCGATACATTCAATCACCGCGACAAAGCCTTGCCGACGTTTTTTTACAGAAGGGACGCCGGGGCTGTCTCGAAGGTCTTCTTCAGTTAAATAGCCTGTTTCGGAGAATTTCCCGGCCATAAGCTTATCCTTTCATCACTGCGTTCAAATACACTTTGGCTTTACCACGGGCTTCTCCGTGACTGCCGCTGCGCAGACCTTGCATGCTTTTAAGCTGCCGTTTGTGCTGATCTTTAAACGACTGATCATCCAAATAACCCAGACTGTGCGCAATGGCTAACCCCGCGATACGTCCTTCGATCACAGCCGTACTGGCTTCCTCAATACCGGAAATATCACCGGCCACATATATATTTTTTATCGACGTTTCCTGATTCAGATCATGAGCGGGAATATTACCGCCCAGCACCGGTATATAAACCATCTGGCATTTGGCCATTTGGGCGAGTTGCGTCATGGGGTTGAGGCCTACGGCAATGCAGATTGTATCCGCTTCAAATTCTTTTTCAGTTCCGGCTATGGGCTGCCAGGATTTGTCCACCTGCACAATAGTAGCGCCCTCGACACAATCTTTTCCACGAGCCGCTTTAATCGTGTGAGACATAAAAAAGGGAACTCCGACTCGGGCAATTTTGGCGGCATGTACGGCATAACCTCCGATTTTAGGAGCCGCGTCGATGATTGCACCGATATGACAACCGGCCTGCATCATCTGATAAGACACAATAAGACCGACGTTGCCTGAACCTACCATAAGAATTTCAGCGCCCGGCCGAACGCCATGAATATGCGCCATAGTTTGGGCCGCACCGGCACCGATAACACCGGGGAGCGTCCACCCCGGAAAGGGAATCATGTTTTCGGATGCTCCTGTGGCGATCAGCGTTTTTTGAGCCGTCACCTGCTCAATGCGATCCTGAATCATCACATTGACAACCCCGTTTTCATAGATGCCTAATACGGTGGAATTCAATGAAACCGCAACACCAAGTTCTTGCGCTTCATCCAGAAAACTTTGGCCGATATTGTACCCGCGCTCCTTAGCGCGATGTTCACGCGAACCGAAGAATTTATGAATCTGCTTGAAAAGCTGGCCGCCCGGGCGATCATTTTCATCAAACACCGCCACCTGGACGCCGTTTTTCGCAGCTTCGACAGCCGCCGCCAAACCGGCCGGTCCGGCTCCGATACATATCATTTCATATCTGTGCATGAATCACTCCGTTTTTTGCACCGGGCCTTTGCCTTTCTGGGTTTCGATAATCATACCTGCTTTCAGCGGTTCCACGCAGGTACGAATATTCGGCTGGCCGTTCACAATCATAATGCAATCCGTACAGCGTCCGATAGCGCAAAACACACCGCGAGGTTCATTGCGTTTGGCCGTATAGCGATGAATCAATACGCGATTGCTTCGCAATGCCATGGAGATAGGCTCATTTTCAAAGCCCGCCATGGTTTGGCCATCAAAAGTGAATCGAACCTCCGCGCCTTTATCAAAATTTCCGAGTATGGGATGTTCTTTTATACGCATTTTAAATATTATTTTTGGTATCTTGCATCTGCAAAACCGAGTCGATGTAATTTTTCATTCAAAATAAATATTGTGTTGTAATATATCATTCAATTTTGGTTGTCAAGTTAAAAAAATGACCTCTGAAAACACTTTCCAGAGACGATACGACCGCCGGATGCTTGCGTTTATCCACTGGGGTTTGATGAACTTTCCACAGGTGGACGATTAGCAATTAGTTCCTATATTTTGGCCGTTTATCAGCAATCAGATTTTCAGCCATCGGGTGAAAAATGGAATTCACTTTCATTCACAGGGAAATTTTCCGGCATTTTCATATATCACCTCATGCTATGGAATTTTATTTCATCCATCATTGTTGATAAATTTATTCCTACAAAACTGAATGGTTGGATAATAATCCTTGATTATCGGACTTTGGTTTCGCCCGCGTCCGCAGCCTTCCGCAGTTGAATCCATACCTGTACCGCCTCCGGTGACATTACTGCCGGATCGCCAAGCATTCCAACGTCTGCGTTCACTAACTCAGGTGGCAAATGATGAATAAGAATATCCAAATCAGCTGAACTTTGAATCTCTTCATCCAGTACCCGAGCCATCTCTTCATTGTGGGGCACGCCATGCCGCCGTACAGCTTTCACCAGACCCTTCAACAGCACCTCCCAGGTAGTCATCGGCCCTTGTGTGATCGAAGCCGATTCGGCAAAAGAGTCTATAAAGGCAAACGGCACCTTTGTAAGTGGTTCGTTCATGCTAATCGCAGCCAGCAGCCAGTCGGTATCAAATGAAAAATCAAACACTGTCCGGACGTCAATAATTTGTTGCAAAAGATTCCGCTCATATAGCTTGAACGCAGCTTGGGTGTCCAAAATATTTTGTGAGAAAATGGCTTGTCCCACCATCCGTTGTATATGTCGTAGCAATTTTATACCAATCCCCCAACGCCCTTCTTCCTTTACCAGCACCGCGCCGGGTCCTTTTCGATTGCCCAAAACAACACGGTAGTCATCATCGAGAAATGGCCTTAGCAACAGTCCAATCTGCCCTAAATGTACAGAGTTATCCGCATCCGTGTAAACAACCGCATCTTTGCCGTCGGAAATTGCCTGTAAACAGCCAAGAATGATCGCTCCGGCCTTTCGTGAATCGTCGGCAGACTTCAACCCCTTCAGCGGCCCGCCGGCAGTAGGAACCGCTTCGCTTAAAAAAAGCACCTTTACTTTTTCGCCAAGCGGATGGATATTGGCTATTTCCTGTGCGATTTTGCCGCTGTTATAAGAACAGCCATCATCCACCGCGTAAAGTGTCCAATCAATCGAAGTGGCTGCCGTAACCCAATTCATCTGTGTAATCTTAGAGCGCAATGAGTCTTCACCATTGGGATTGGTGTCACTTTTCGGAAGCAAACGATTTTGTTCACCCCACATTGCAAAAACGACACCGATGTCTATCTTTTTTTCCACATTTAATGCATACCGTCGCGAATCCACCAACTTTGCCGCCAGCTTAAATTCCAATGGCGTATCCACCTTTCGTGCCGCTTCCCGCAATACGTCTGTTGTCAGTTCATGACATTCAAGTAAAGCCGAGGTAAGTGCGTACAAACTTTCCTGATCAGCGGATTCAGTCAAGCTATAGTCCTGGTCAAATGACTTGATACTTTTACCAAAAACGTGTATTATAATCGCTCCGAATGATTTTTAAAAGGAGCGAAATATGACCACTCAAGGCAAGGCACTCACATCAACGGAGAAGGAAACAATTGTTTTATTAAAGAAATATTTTGATCGTACCCAAAGCGATAATCAAGAGCAGGTCAGTTCAAGCGTTCAAAGAGTGGCAAACGCATTGGATACCGGTATTGCAACAGTTAAAAGGGTTATGGCTGATTTCAATCGAGGTGTGAGGTTTTCGGATCAGGAAGAAGTTTTCAGAGGTCGTCCGCGACACTTGCTTTCGAATTCAATGCAGACGATTGTCCGAGAATATATTCGCCAAGCGAACAAAGAAGGAAAATATATAACCCTTGATACATTATCCCGGCACCTTAAGGCAGAGGGTTCCGAGCAGGAATTCAGTGTTCGGACTTTGGGACGGGCACTTGACCGTTGGGGTTTTACATTCGGCAAAGGAGTGCGAACCCAACGACTCAAAGAGAAAGATCATGTGGTGGTGGCGCGGCAACGTTATCTGAGACAAAAAATTGCGAGCAGAAAAGGGTGTG
>JAUCGF010000160.1 GCA_030378005.1 Desulfococcaceae bacterium HSG9
GCGCAGAGGCAATGTTATTACTCCGCTCATTCTATAAAGCAGGCCGTTGGGATATGCTTAAAAAATTAGCATGTTCAACGCCACTGGATATGGCTGCATGATACCAAGAAAAATGGAATGCTCCCATATCAAAGGGGCCTGCCCGAATCTTACATATTCCGGATGCACCTCCAGATTGATTGATTGATTGATTGATTGATTGATTGATTGATTGATTGATTGATTGATTGATTGATTGATTGATTGATTGATAAAAAATGCCTGCTTTCAGGGGAGTTGTCAAGCATTTTTTTCAAATAATCAGCAGAGATGTTCATAGAGGCAAGCTTTCTTTTAATCAGTTAAAAATTATCACTTAGTAAGGTGCGTTACGCTTCGCTAACGCACCCTACAACTACAACTAACTTCGTTTTTCAATCGGCACAAAATCCCTTTTCATCAACCCTGTATAAATCTGTCGCGGTCGTCCCAATTTCCATTGGGATTCCTCCATGCTTTCCTTCCACTGGGAAATCCATCCCGGCAAACGGCCAATAGCGAACATCACAGTAAACATATTCGTGGGGATGCCGATGGCGCGTAAAACGATACCGCTATAAAAATCAACGTTCGGATAGAGATTGTGACTGATAAAATAATCATCGGTCAATGCCGCTTCCTCAAGCGCTTTGGCCAAATCAAGCAATGGATCGCTGATATTGAATTTGGCTAAGAGTTTATCACAAGTGGCTTTCATAATTTTGGCACGCGGGTCATACGTTTTATATACCCTATGACCGAAACCCATTAATCGAAACGGATCATTTTTATCTTTGGCGCGCTCAATCAGGTTTTTAATATCAGCGCCTTGGGTAGCCAATTTTTCAAGCATTTCAATGACCGCCTGGTTGGCGCCGCCATGTAACGGTCCCCAAAGAGCGGCGATACCAGCAGAAATGGCGGCATATAAATTTACTTTCCCACTGCCCACAAGCCTGACGGCCGAAGTGGAACAGTTCTGTTCATGATCGGCATGAAGAATCCAAAAAATGTTAAGCGCTTTGACCACATCTTCATCAATTTTGTAAGGTTTGACAGGCGAATCAAACATCATATTTAGAAAATTGGCGCAATAGGGAAGATCCGGACGTGGATAAACCACTTTATGTCCTCTTGATATTTTATAGGACATCGCCGCCAAGGTGCGGATTTTAGAAAGCAGACGAGTAACCGTTGTATCAACATCCTTTTCCATATCGGGCAGTTCCGGATAAAAACTTTTTAATGCGGTCACCATGGATGACAAAATACCCATGGGATGGGATGCACGCGGTAAATTCTGGAAAAAGAACTGCATATCTTCATGAATCAGTGAATGGTCATTTAACATAACGGAGAAACGTTTCAGTTGATTTTCCGTTGGCAATTCACCGTTAATCAGCAAAAAAGCGGTTTCACGAAAACTTGAATGTTCGGCCAGTTGTTCGACCGGAATGCCGCGATAACGCAAAATTCCTTTTTCGCCATCCATAAAAGTGATGTCGCTGGTGCAGCTTCCCGTATTGCCATAACCGGGGTCAAGGGTGATTAATCCTGTTTTGCTACGTAACGCCTTAATATCAATTGCTTTTTCACCTTCTGTGCCGATTAATAGAGGGAACTCAAACGTCTTGCCATCAAAGATAATTTTTATGCGTTCTGTCATTTTTCCACCGCTAAGTTTTGATTATCAGTAGATCGAAAATGCCTGAAAATATAGCTGGGAGCGCAAAAATTAAGCACAGCGGTTTTTTGCCGGCCCCTGAATCAGCCGGCCTCCGGGTGGAACCGGATGCAAAAAATCGTTTCACTTAATTTTTGCGCTCCTAAAATTTCTATCTACTGATGATTATAAATTGTTCGGTTAAATTGCTCCAATTGTAAAATCAGTAGATCGAAAAGTTTTATAAAATAGTGGCAAATGGGATACTGAATATAAAAATGTAGGCTGGGTTGAGGAACGAAACCCAGCTTGTCAATAGCTTTTAAGTGCTGGGTTTCGTTCCTCAACCCAGCCTACATGTTCCTTTTCGATCTACTGAGAATAGGTGTAGAGAAACGAAACCGAATTGTGAAATTATAAATGTGCGATTGCTTCAATCTCAATATCAGCATCTTTAGGCAGCGCCGCTACCTGAACAGCCGAACGGGCCGGCGGTGCAGCGCCAAAGTATGTCTCATATACCTTGTTCATAGCGACAAAATTTTTCATATCTTTCAAAAATACGGTTGTTTTCACCACTCGGCTTAAATCACCGCCGGCGGTTTCGACGATAGCGCGGATGTTTTTAATCACTTGATGCGTTTTGGCTTCAATGCCACCGGCAACGAATTCGCCGGTTTCAGGATCAAGTGGCAATTGGCCGGAAATAAAAAGTAAGTCGCCGACGCGAACACCCTGTGAATATGGGCCGATAGCAGCAGGTGCCGCTGTTGTTGCAATGGCTTCCAAAGAAGTTTGGTTATGCATTTGATTATTCTCCATTTTATGAAAATTTGATTTTTTGAATGTTAAGATTGATGGTCTCGTAAAAAGTCAGTAGTGGTTATGTTACGAAATTCTTGAAATACAGATACTGATTAGGGCTGTTCGTACGATAGCAGCCCTAAAAATGTTGATTCCGATATTCTTATCAAATTTCTGCGGATAGGCGTCGCTCTTTTACGTTAGCCAAAACCCCGTCTAAAAATTTCTTTTGACTCATTCCGTAGCGGACTTCGCCATCCAGAGTGCGCACGGACAATGTTTCGGCATCTCTTTCTTTGGGGCCGATTGTAATGATCAGCGGGATATACTTCAGTTGTGCGTCTCTGATCTTTTTATTCAGACTTTCGGTGCGGTCATCGACTTCCACACGCAATCCGGAACGTTCTAGTTCGGTTTTGACAGTTGACGCATACGCCGTCAGTTCATCATTAATAGGTAGAAGTTCGATTTGAATCGGAGCCAGCCACAAGGGAAACTTGCCTGCAAAGTGTTCAATCAGGATACCGAAAAAGCGTTCAATTGAACCGAATAAAGTTCTATGAATCATCACGACACGATGTTTTTCATTGTCACTGCCGATATAGTTCAGATCAAATCGTTCCGGCAGCGCCATATCCAACTGAATTGTGCCGCATTGCCAGGTACGCTCCAGCGCGTCCTCAATGTGCAGGTCGATTTTGGGACCGTAAAACGCACCGTCGCCTTCATTTATGGTGTATTCACCTCCGTAGGTTTGGAGAGCGCCGCGCAAACCTTCGGTGGCTTTTTCCCATTCCTGATCCGTGCCGATTGATTTTTCCGGTCGCGTCGATAATTCCATACGAAACCGCAGACCGAAAGCGCCATACATGCGTTCAGCCAATCGAAGCACTCCGAGAATCTCATCTTCAATCTGATCCGACGTCATAAAAATATGGGCGTCATCCTGATGAAACGACCTGACTCTGAAAAGACCGTTAAGAACGCCGCTCATTTCATGCCGGTGTACCAATCCGATTTCACTGGCTCGCAACGGTAAATCTTTGTATGAATGGGGTTTAATGTCATATAAAAGCATACCGCCAGGACAATTCATGGGTTTTATGGCGTATTCCTGTTCATCCACAATCGTTGTGTACATATTTTCCCGATAATTATCCCAATGGCCGCTTTTTTCCCATAATTTACGGTCTAACATAATCGGTGTTTTGGTTTCAACATAACCGGCAATGCGATGTTCAGCCCGCCAGTAATCCAGCAGGGTATTCCATATTTCCATGCCTTTGGCATGAAAAAAAGGCATTCCGGGCGCTTCATCGTGAAAACTGAACAATTCCAGAGCGCGGCCGACTTTACGGTGATTGCGTTTTTTGGCTTCCTCAAGAAAATTAAGGTGTTTTTTCAGCTCTTTTTTATCAAAAAAAGCGGTACCGTAAATACGCTGCAACTGCGCATTTTTTTGATCGGCACGCCAGTAAGCACCTGACACTTTGGTCAGTTTAAACGCTTTGATAAAACCCGTGTGGGGAATATGCGGTCCGCGGCACAAATCGGTAAAATCACCCTGTGTATAAAATGAAATCGTCCCATCTTGCAAGTCGTTAATCATTTCAAGCTTATAGGGTTCATCTTTATAGAAATCAAGGGCATCCGCTTTGGACACTGTTCGGCGGCTGAAGGGAAGTTTGGCTTTGGCGATTTTACGCATTTCCGCTTCAATACGGAGAAAATCATCTTCAGAGACCGGTTCCATGTCAATATCATAATAGAAACCGTCTTTGACCACCGGGCCGATAGTTAATTGAGCGTCTTTGTAAAGACTTAAAACCGCCTGCGCCATAACATGAGCGGCACTATGGCGTAAAATTTCAAGCGCTTCCGAATCACGCGTGGTAATCAGCTTCACTTCTGAATCTTCGTGAATTTCAGTTTTCAAATCAACAAGCTGATCATTAAGCTTCATCGCAACACTGTTACGCGCCAAGCCCGCCGATATGCTTTGGGCGACTTCAAATCCATCCGGAGGAGATTCAAAACATTTTATGCTGCCATCCGGGAATGTTATATTTATCATCAGTTTTAGCCTAAAAATTTATAGGTATTGGAAAATTTATAAAAAGGTGCTATTTTGAAAGTAAACAAAATCAACCTGCGCTTAATTCAATTAAGATTATTTATGCAAATTGGAACAGAAGGTCAAGAAAAAACTGAAAAGGTATAACGGATGCAAATTAATTATGAAATAATTGACACGCCTGCAAAGCTTAAACACATCGTTAAACACTTAGAGACTGTAAAAACGGTCGCCGTTGATCTGGAAGCGGACTCAATGTACCATTATAAGGAAAAAGTTTGCCTGTTGCAAATTTCGACCAGATATCAGAATGCGCTCATTGACCCATTGGCCGTTAATGACCTCTCCCCGTTAGCCCCTCTGTTCGGCGATAATTCGGTAAAAAAAATATTTCACGGATCCGATTATGATATACGTTCCCTTCACAGAGATTTTAAGCTTGAAATTAATAATCTTTTTGACACCCAATTGGCAAGCATGTTCTTAGGATGCCGCCAAACCGGATTAAGTGCGGTTGTTAAAAAGCATTTTAATAT
Organism: Desulfococcaceae bacterium HSG9; assembly: GCA_030378005.1. GTDB lineage: Bacteria > Desulfobacterota > Desulfobacteria > Desulfobacterales > JAUCGF01 > JAUCGF01. Next base: position 5,096 of record JAUCGF010000160.1, read on the forward strand.
TATTTTAGAGAAAAAATTTCAAAAAAAAGATTGGTCTGTGCGACCTCTGCCTGAAAATATGATGCGTTACGCGGCCAGCGATACGATTCACCTTATCCCCTTGGCCGAAATATTGATACAAGAACTGCAAAAGCAAAAAAGGCTTGATTGGGTGAGAGAAGAGTGTCAATATTTAAGCTGTATGAGGTATCCTCCGGTTAATAACGACCCGCTGTTTATTAAATTTAAAGGTGCCGGGCGCCTTAACAGCCAACGCCTGAATGTCCTTGAAGCCCTGCTTCAACTCAGAGACCGTATTGCGGCCGGCAAAGATCGCCCCGTGTTTAAAATTTTTAACAATCGCGCACTGATGGAAATCGCATATATGCAGCCCACAAGCGTACCGCAATTGGTGAAAATGAATGTCATCAGTTCCAGACAGATCAACATGTATGCCAACGCGATTATCAAAGATGTAAAAAGTGCTATGCAAACACCGTCACACAAGCTTCCCTCATTTCCTTTCAGAAAAACGTCTCCTATATCACAACGTGTGCATCAGCGCATTGACGCGCTTAAAATATGGCGCAATCTGAAAGCGCAGCATCTTAATTTAGACCCCGGCTTGGTTTGCAGCAAATCACTGATGACCGCCATTGCCAGGCGAAAAATACGCACGCCCCAGGATTTACATACAATTGCTCAAATGCACAAATGGCGCGTCCAGGCTTTCGGAGATGAGATTACCGGAATTTTACAGAAATATATCCCAAGAACTTGCTGATGCTGACTCCAAAACCTTCTGAATTCGTTCACGGGCATCCGGAGACAGAATAACATTCATGTCCGGAAAGTTTTCATGCGGTTGATAAAAGTGGCAAATTTTCCTTAACATCACTACCTCCGACGAAAACGGGTACAGTATTTGCATATTAATAAGGTGCAATTGCATGAAAATCAGACATGCATTTTAACTGATGGTGAAACCTATGGATACATTAATCATATTTTACGGTGGCCTTGCATGTTTAAGTACTTGACATAAGTTTTCCAGCATCGCTCTCGCCGGGTTTGTAACCCGGTGACAGTAAACCCGCCTTGAGCGGTGCGTAAAATAAACGACTTTATCTGAAGTCTTTTATGGTTCTGACACACGAGCCATGATGAGACCGTTTTTTTCGTAAAGTATCTCATACCCTTTAATTGTTTTAAGCCGTGTTTTTTTGGTGATAATAATATCATTCGGTTCAGGTTCGCCTTCCCTGACAAATTCCTGCCGATAAAAAATAAAGCTGGGCAATGTATGGCGATAAATAACAATATCATAATTTTTTTGCCGGGCCAGGAAAGCGGCTTCTTTCACGGGGGATTGCATCAGACCTCCCAAACGCGGCATCAACACCGAATTGATAAAAAACAGGTAAACACATGCGGTTATAAGTGCTATTTTCAGGCGATCCGTTTCAGATAGCCAAAACACACCCGATAGAATTATTATACAGATGCCGCACTGTAAAAAATAATAGGAATCAAAATAGGTACCGGCACTTTCAATGACAATCAGGGCAAACGCATCGCCGATCAAAGGTTTGATTAAATTGATACAAAGGGGTAGAATTGTGAAAATTATTAAAACGCCCAATCCGATTGCGATATATTTCCGGTAATTTTTCAGGGAAAGATAAGTGACGGCATAAAAAATAAAAACAGGTGTATAACCGTATATAATATAATGGGGCAGTTTGGTGGCCGCCAGGGAAAAGAAAATAAAGATGAATCCGAACCATAAGGCGCAGTACAATAATAGCGGCTGCTTCACAAAGCGGCGAATGTTGCGCAAACACGGAAATAGCACCCATACATGAGGCAGCGTTCCGATCAGGATGACCGGTGCATAATAAAAAAAACTGCCATAATGACCTTCCATAGCGCTTTGAAAGCGTTGGAGATTATGCTTGATAAAAAAATCTTCCAGAAATGCGTTCCCCTGATCCAGATATTCCAGAACATACCAGGGCAAGGCAACGGCCAGGAAAATAGCCCATGCCGCCGGACTGACAGCCGCTCGCACCCACAAAGCTGTTTTTTTCGTTATAATCGCATATAACAAGCCCACAACAACCGGAATCATCACGGCCACCGGCCCTTTGGTCAAAAAACCCACACCGGTGAATAACGCCGCCAGGCATAATGAGGACGTTTTACCTGATTCAAAATAGTTGAAAACACTGAACATCGCCAAAGTGATAAACAAATTTAAGAGTGCATCCGCAATGGCGGCTTTACCCGTAATCGTCATTTGAATGGCGCTGATCATAAAAAGAGCGGCGCAAAAGGCTGTGTTAATATCTATTTTTCGGCGCACAAAGATAAACATGGCGATTCCCCATATAAACGTGGCTAACGCTGAAGGGAAACGTGCGGCAAATTCATTAAAGCCGAACAATTTGAAACTGGCCGCCTGAGCCCAGTAAGTTAAAACCGGTTTGTCATATTCCGGTTTTCCATTCAAATAGGCCGTAAGGTAATTTCCAGAAACAGCCATTTCACGCGACACTTCGGAGAAATAGCCTTCATCTTCATCAAATAAAGGGGTGGCACCCAACCAAGGGAAAAGACTGCCAAAGGCGATCAGAATAAAAATACCGAAAAGCTGTTTTTCAGGTATTGCGTTTTTAAGAAAGCGCATATTTTCTAACTTTGAAATATAGTTTTATAATTTGTTTACGATTCCAGGCACACCCTGAACCGGGTTTGTAATGTGTGTTGAGGCGCGCCTTTTAAGGTGTATCGAATAAAAATAGGATAACAATCCGTATCCAGGTCATCCACATTAAGAACCACGTCCCAGCCGGTGCGCATATTATCACGCAGTCCGGGAAGCACATCAAACATCGTCAAAAGCCCCGGTCGTAAAACATGCACATCTGTTTTTTTGAGTTTATCAGGACTTAAACCGATCTCAATATCGGGAATCAACGCCTGATTACGGTGATCGAAACACCAGCCGATAATACGGATTTGTTTCACCGGCGTATCAATCTTGAATGTATAGTCTTCACGAAAACGTATGCTATACGGGTCAAGGTCGTTTACTTTGCATATATAGTAACGGATGTTACCATTGGGATCAACATATTCTTTTTTTAACCAATTCTCAAGACGTGCACCGGTGTGTTCCAACTTATCTGCTTTGAGCCGCTCTTCATAAGCATCAAACAGCAAAGGCCCGACCGACGGAAAAAGAGGGGCCACACCGTAACGCCACGAAAATTGTTTTTTAACTTCCGTAAAAGGTGTATCTGTTTTAATGATCAAAGCCAAAGCGCTGGCCATGCCGGTGCGATCCACACCATGTTTGCAGTGCAGCAAAAGCGGTGTGTCCGCCGATTTCAGCACATCGTACAGATAACAAATTTCCCTTACATCAGGCAGCTCATTAGCGCTGAAATCAATATCCGTCAATGTAACGCCGTACTCACCGGTAAGCGCTTTTTCCTCTTGATACCATGTTTCATCCGGTTGAGCGCCACGCAGATTGATAACCGTTTTTATGCCTTCAAATTCAATCAGATGGCGCAGTTTATCGGATGAAAGCTGACGACTCCGATAAACTTCATCTTTTACCACAACACTGATTCGGTCATCTATAAATAACCAAACGCCGATACTGAGTGCCAGTATTCCGAGGGGGATTAATCCAAACCGGTAAAAATAATGAGAAAATGATTTCATAATATCCTTTTAGTTAAATCCTTATGTGTTTACATTAGGGACGAAATAAAATCAGATCATAAGAAGCTGTAAACCATAAATCAACTTAAAAATTTAAACACTTTGAGTGACTATCTAATAATCCTTGTAGTTATCAGAAACGGGACAGTTCAGTTCTGAATTCATTTGTAAAAAACATCTTTTGGTGATAAACTAATAGAGCGATATGCGATGCTGTCAAAGATCTATATTCAGTCATTTTCGGATGATCTGTGAAAAAGAAGGCGGTTTTACACGATTTTCTATTCTTCTCTGACCGGAGTCAGGAAACACGCAACATTTTTTGTAACCTTTTGTATTTCAATTTAATATGAGTTATTTTCAAAAAAAGAAAAAGGGGGAAAAACGAAACATCTTAAAGTTAGTGCGTATGATTCTGTATGACAGCAATGGCTTTATTAAACAGACCAAAACACAAAATGATGGAGGAAGACATGTTTTTAGAAAAAATGAAAAAAGTCAGCTCATCGTTTAAAACTGCAAACACGCCTTCGCTCCGATTTGGGAAGGCGCTTTTATCACTGTCGGTCACTATCTTGCTGACAGCGTTGATGGCAAATCCGTGTATGGCTAAAGCGAAGGGGATATATTCGGTTCCGCATAATCCGACAGCGGTGGCGATCAAAGAACCGGGCGAAACCTATTCCGAGGAAGAGATTGCGACACTGGCTCCGAAAAAATTTCGGAAAGCGTTACATAAAATCGAAAAGCCAAAACCGGCCTACCCTGACGAATATGCTAAATGGCGGGTGGAATCTCTTATTGACGAAACAGGAACTATTGCTCGCAATGGGTTGGTGAACGCTATCAATCATGTTAATCAGATGGAACCTCCTCCCAGCCGAGAAATCTGGGGGCAACATCCCATGGATCCGGACGACAATTCTCCTACGGCCGCTGGTATTTACAAAACCCCCTGGACATGGTCTGAACCCGGAAATATTGATGGGCATCTCCGTTCCGGTATTGATCAAGACAGTTGGACATGGTTAGGTCCCGGAAATATCGGCGGGCGTATCCGTTCCTGCGTGATTCATCCGACAAATCCTGATATTATGTGGGTCGGCAGTATTGCCGGCGGTATATGGAAAACTGCAAATGGCGGTGCTACCTGGACTCAGGTTGATGACTTTATGGCAAATCTTGCAGTTTGCGCTATGGTGATGGATCCCACTGACTCTGATATTATGTACGCAGGAACCGGTGAAGGATTTTACAATGACGACGCTATCAGAGGAGCCGGTGTTTTTAAAAGCACCGATGGAGGCGTTACATGGAATCATCTTGCTTCCACTGCCGGTTCGGACTGGTATTGGGTGAATCGATTGGCCATTAACAGTGACGCTTCGGTGTTGCTGGCTGCAACAAGAAGTGGAATATATAGAAGTGTTGATGATGGTTCCACCTGGACGCAGGTTTATTCATTAGAAGTACTTGATGTGAAATTCGACCCCAATGATAATAATAAAGCCATTGCGGGAAATTCTTCAGGGTGGTACCACTATTCAACTGATAGCGGCCAAACTTGGACTAACACACTCGGATTCATTGCTACCGGAAGAGTCGAACTTGCCTACGCTCCATCTGACTCTGCTATCGTGTATGCTTCAGTGGAACAACTTTTCGGCACTCTTCATAAAAGCACGGATGGTGGAGTTTCTTATAGTATGGTGAATACTGGAAGCAACTATCTTGGCGATCAGGGTTCGTATGACAATATCATCTGGGTTGACCCGACTGATGCGAATACGGTGATTGTCGGAGGAATTGATCTATGGCGCAGTACGGATGGCGGTGTCAGTTTAACAAAAATAAGCGCGTGGCAGGATTCCCCGCTTTCGGCTCATGCTGACCATCACTTCATTATTGAACATCCTGATTTTGACGGAACTGCAAATAAGACCGTCTTCTTCTGTAACGACGGAGGCATCTATAAAACAGATGATGTTTACACGGTTATCGGAACAACAGGTTGGCAGGAATTAAATAACAATCTGGGCATAACCCAATTTTATGGCGCGGCGGGGAATCCGGCAAGCGGTGTCATTATCGGTGGCACCCAGGATAATGGCACTTTGCGCTATGCCGGTGCTACGGAGACCTGGACGGAAATGTCTGGCGGTGACGGCGGCTATTGCGCCTTCGATCAGAATGATAGTAATTATGCTTATGGAGAATATGTTTATCTCCAGATACATCGAAGTACAAACGGTGGAGCAAGCTCAAGCTTTATTTATTCTGGAATTAGCGATGCCGGATCTTCATCTACAGCCGAGCTTATAGCACCCTTTGTTTTGGATCCTAACAATCAAAGCGTTATGCTGGCGGGAGGAACCAGCCTATGGAAAACATCCGACGTAAAAGCGGCCACTGTAAGTTGGGGAACAATAAAAAACTCAATAGGGAGTACTATTACGGCGATAGCCGTTGCTCAGGGAAACTCTGATATTATCTGGATCGGACATGACAACGGCGATGTTTATAAAACTGGCAACGGAACAAGTGCGCCCCCAACTTGGACTCAAGTTGACACCGGCACTCCGAATCTTCCGAACCGTCGTTGCCAACGTATTACAATTGATCCCAATGATCATAACCTTGTATATGTCACCTTTGGCGGGTTCAGTGCGGACAATGTATATAGGACGACAGATGGAGGAAGCACATGGTCTGATATTACCGGTTCAGGTGCAACCGGATTGCCTGATGCGCCGGTGCGCTCACTGGTGATTTATCCGCAAAATTCCGATTGGTTGTACGTCGGCACAGAAGTGGGAATATTCGCAAGTGAAGACGGCGGAGCTAACTGGTCAACAACTAATGATGGCCCTACCAACTGTTCCGTAGATGAACTGTTCTGGATGGCGAACAACACGTTGGTCGCCGCGACTCATGGAAGAGGGCTTTTTAAGATTAGGGTCGGGCCGAAAATTAACCTGAAGCAGGGTGCTACCGATATTGCGGCCGGCGGTAGTTATGATTTCGGCGGCAAGACGATAGGAACAGATTCGGATACGATCTTTACGATCAAAAACACCGGGGCCACGGATTTGAAGCTGATAACGCCGCTCACGATCAGCGGTGCTGATGCCGATCAGTTCAGCATTGAGGCTGATCCCGCATCGCCTGTGGGAGCGGGAAACTCCGCCACATTCACGGTTCGCTTCAGCCCTGCTTCAGAAGGTGTGAAAACCGCGACGATTGGCATTACTCACAACGACAGTGATGAAAACCCGTACGATCTCAATCTCAAAGGTACGGGCATTCCCGCTCCCGATTCGCCACCCGTTCCGACCGTGGTAACGGGCATTCCCGCTCCCGATCCGCCACCCGTTCCGACCGTGATAAATGTGACTTCGCTGACGGAATCCGGTTCATATACCGTAGGCTCGGTCATTACGATCACCGTTCGTTTCAGCCATCAGATTTGGGTTAAAGGCACACCTCAACTGGTGCTGAGAACCGGGACAACTCCTGGAACAGCCTATTACAACACCGGCAGTGGAACGAATATTCTGACTTTTCTCTATACCGTTACCGTCGGCGAGGACATTTCTGTTCTGGATTACTGGAGCGAATGGAGCCTGGAATTAAACGATGGTCAGATATATAGCAACCTGGGCATAGACGCCGACTTGACCCTGCCTGCTCCCGGCACACCGGGTTCACTGGGATATAACATGGTGCTGGGCATCCTTGGCAACGTTTATCCTGTGTACCGGTTTTACAGCTCGGGCTTGTTAAAGCATTTGTTTACGACCGATGAAAATGAAAAAGAGCATCTGATCGCTAACGCGGCCGATGTTTGGAACTATGAGGGCGTTGCCTATTATGCCTATCTCCAACAACAATATAACGAGGCGTCGCGGCTGCAAAGAAACACGCTTAAGGCCGTTCATCGTTTTTACAGCGAAGATTTGCAGACGCATCTTTTCACGCTTGATGAAAATGAAAAAAATCATCTCATCGAAACGGCCAGCGATGTGTGGCGCTATGAAGGCCCGGCCTTCTATGTCCCGAGCGGTTATCAGCAAGATTCGCGGGCGGTGTATCGTTTTTATAGTGAACAGCTTAAAGTTCATTTTTATACGATGGATGAAAACGAAAAAGACACCATTATCGCCACATTTCCTGAGGATGTCTGGCGGTATGAGGGAATCGCGTATTACGCCTATCCCTAATCAGTAACCTGAACTGTCATGTTCGATTACATGCGATAAAACCCGGTGAATCTTTTTGCCGGGTTTTATTGTGTTAAGCATCTGCAAAATGCTAAACTGTAAGTTAGCACTCCTTTTGAACTGTTAAGTTGAAAATACTGAAATCAGGTAAATTTAACCGCCAACCGTATGGCCCCGCCGGGTCTTCTTTCCATTGCCGCAAACATTCCACGCAGTAGTATCAGTAGATGGAAAGTTCAGGAGCGCAAAAATCAAGCGCAGCGATTTTTTGCATCGCCACCCGGAAAGGCTGCGGATTCAGGGGCCGGCAAAAAACCGCTGCGCTTAATTTTTGCGCTCCATGTCGTATTTTCAGGCATTTTCCATCTACTGATTGTGGATGAAATTTTTGAATGACCAAGAATTTAAGCCGCACAATTTTGCTTGAACAGACCGCTCCCCTTTGATTTTTTCCAAAATAAAGGAGTGCTGACTTCAGTTTGCGAGTATCACCAGGAAACACTGAAAAATGACAGCACTTATGATAACTGCAAGGCCTTATGTCGGCAGTCGAAATTCAGTAAAAGTAAATTGTTCGGCGGGATGAGCCTGCTGAACGCAAAAAAGGGAGGGATTCAAAGTGAAGAATAAATTATTTTAGTCATCATATTTTGATTTGTTCTGGTATGAATATTGCACAGGTGCTTCATATTGATAAATGTGAATAGTCTATAATTTGAAATTTTTCAGTCATAAGAGACTTTAATTCGTCCTCATATTCCGAAATATGGTTTAACAGTCTGAAAACATGGCATCGAAAGGTTTTATATTTTTCAAAATATTTATTTTTTACCAATTTATCTTTTACAAATCGCCAAAATCGTTCAATAAGATTTAGATTTAGATTGGGAGCATAAGCAGGCAAAAACCGGCAACTGATTTTAGGATGTTCATTTAGCCAATCGGCAGTTTCATTCGCGTGAAAATAGGAGGCGTTGTCTAAGATCACTTCGATACGGTCAGCAAGCGGATAAGCTTTTAACAGCCTGTCGAAAAAGATAATCGCCAGCCCTGCATATCACAATCAGCCTCGCCGGTATTATGGACAAAACGGTGCCTGACAGGGTCGTATCCTCCTATGATATTCAAACGTCAGCGGCCGGAAGTGGCTTTGAAGGCCGGCAGGTGTTTCGGATCACCCTGACAATAGGAAGGAACGGTCTGATGAACCAGGTGCATGGCATCACAAAAAATTATCACCGTGCCGGCCTTTTCGGAGTCCTTCCTTAACTCGTTATATTCTTTGATAAACAGCTTCCGCTCCTCTACCGTCGGAGGTTTCCCCGGAAATAATTCAGGTTTCATAAATTTAAGGCCCCGCTTTTTTAACAATTTCAATTCGAAAGAGTGTATGCCAAAAATATGCAACCTCTTGAGATACGATGTCCGATAGATGGCTAAGAGCATAGATTCCCTTTGGCGGAAGGCCGGTCTCTTTGCAGGTTTTGCAACCAACAGATACTTATGCTCAGACGATTAGCTTAATAATGAGTACTTTTAAAACAGGCTCTAAGAATGGTTTCCCCTTTGACATCCGGGATGAAGGATATTGCGGAAAGGCTTACCCGCATCAGGACCGTTTTCAAAACCATGATCACCTTTTCTTCAGGCGACTTCAGGTCGAAAAAACTGTGTCCCCGGCCTCGGAAAAAGATTGGCCACAACATTTACATTAATCATTTTATATCTCCCTGTTTATCAGTTGCAATTTTGTCAAAAATTGCATGAGACACACTATAAGCGCATGTTCAAAAATGACATATAACGACCTGATAATCAAGGGAAAAAAGAAATTTATCAGATACTACTTAATCAGGCGGCTTGTTCGTACTCTTTAAAGCTTCCGTGTTTACCGAATAGCTCGGAATAACCGGTTTCTGAGAAACGATGGCCGCCCCCGTGACAATACAACATCAGTTTTAGTCCGGTATCGGATTTGGTTGTGTATATTCCATCCTTCGTAATTTTATTTTCATACAAAAAATTAACTTGACACTCACCAATAAATCACTATATTACAATTTAACGATATAAAGAGGTGAAAATGAAAAAATTCCTGAAAGTCATGAAAGCTCTTTCGGACAAAAACCGACTGAAAATAATCAAGATGCTGCAACACAAAGAAATGCTCTGTGTGTGTGAAATACAGGCAGGGCTTGGGCTTGCACAATCTACTGTATCAAAACATTTGAAGTTGTTGGAAGATGCCGAGCTTGTCATATATGAAAAGGATGGACTTTGGGTAAATTATTCTCTTAATTACAAGCCTGACAATCCTTATTCTGCAACAATGCTGGGAAATTTGAGATGTTGGCTTGAAAATGAGCAGGAGATTGTTGAGCTTATAAAAAAGCTGCCTGAATTGGACAGGGCGTATATATGCAACTGAATTCCCGTCTTTTCAAAACTGTGATAATGTTCGCTATATATTCATGTATAACAATATAGTATTGATAAGGAGAAAATGATGAAAGAAAGAACAAAACTTCTGGTGCTGATAGCTCTGTTTGCAGCATCCTATTATGTTCCGTGGGATTCTGAAATTATCAGAAGATCGGGGCTTGAAGCCTTTATGATGCTCAGGGAATATGCAAGAGAGCATGTTCTGACGTGTCTGATTCCCGCTTTTTTCATTGCAGGAGCAGTTGCTGTGTTTGTGTCTCAGGCTTCGGTGCTTAAATATTTCGGTCCGCAGGCTAAAAAAATCCTCTCTTATGGTGTCGCATCGGTGTCAGGAACTATTCTTGCAGTCTGTTCATGTACCGTGCTTCCGCTTTTCGCGGGCATTTACACGAGGGGAGCCGGAATCGGTCCCGCAACCGCATTTTTATATTCAGGACCGGCAATCAACGTGCTTGCAATAACGCTTACCGCCCGTATTCTGGGATGGCAGCTCGGACTGGCAAGGGCAGTGGGGGCGATAATATTTGCGATTGTAACCGGGCTTCTCATGGCTCTGATTTTCGGTGGGGAAGATTCCGAAAGAGCGGCAGGGCAGATATATGTGCCGGAAGAGGATGCAAAGGAGCGCACTCTGACGCAGGAAGGGCTTTACATGCTCACAATGGTGCTGATACTCATTTTTGCCGCATTTGCAAAACCCGCTCCCGGCTCAACCGGTTTATGGCAGTCTGTTTTCAGTGTGAAATGGTATATCACAATTGCCTTGCTAATTGTTCTCGGGGCAATGCTGAAAATATGGTTTACAAAGGATGAATGTATTACATGGGTTCAGGCCACATGGGGATTTATGAAACAGATATTTCCGCTTCTGGGGGCAGGGGTTCTGGTTGCGGGTTTTACCCTGGGGCGTCCCGGACATCCGGCTCTTATTCCCGAATATTACATACAAACCCTTGTGGGCGGAAACTCACTGGGAGCAAACCTTTTTGCATCCTTAGCCGGTGCGTTGATGTATTTTGCCACTCTGACCGAAGTTCCCATTCTTGAGGCGCTTTTGGGAGCGGGCATGGGCAAAGGACCGGCACTGGCGCTTCTTCTTGCCGGGCCGGCGCTTTCACTGCCCAACATGCTTGTAATCGGAAGTGTTATGGGAGCAAAAAAGACCGCTGTTTTCTGCGGAATAATTGTGATTATGTCAACTGTTGCGGGAATCTGCTACGGGTGGATTGCAGGTTAGCCGTGTCATAATTTTAAAATGGTCATCCTATCTTGAATGACTGAGAATGAAAGGATAAATAAAATGAAAAATTTCGGTTCAATCATCCCTGTTTTTTTTGCAACTTTTCTTTTTGTAGCAGGACTAAGCATGAATTCTTCCGCTGAGGAGATAAAAAAACAGCCTCAGAATGCAAAAACTAAATTCATTGCATATTATTTTCACGGAACATACCGCTGCCCTTCATGCAAAACCATTGAAGAATGGTCCCATGAAGCGATAAAAAACAGTTTTCAGGATGAGTTGAAAAACGGGAGACTGGTCTGGAAAGCGTTAAACATCGAAGAGGCGCCGAACAAGCATTTTGTCAAAGATTACAGCCTTTATACAAAGTCTCTGATTATTTCGGAGATAAACGGAGAAAAGGAGATAAGATGGAAAAATCTTGACAAGGTGTGGCAACTTCTGAGAAATCAGGAAAAATTTTTCAGTTATGTTGAAGGCGAAATAAAAAAGTATATGGAGAATTGAAATGGAAATCAACATTATTCCTGTATTTTCAGCAATATGGTTCGGTATCCTTACATCGGTAAGTCCGTGCCCCCTTGCCACAAACATACTTGCCACTTCGTATATCGGCAAGCATATTGACAGTTCATACGGAACGCTGATTGCAGGTTTTTTTTATACAATAGGAAGGGCGACCGCCTATATTGCAGTCAGTATAATCATCATATACAGTCTTCTTTCAATTCCTGAAATATCCTTTTTCCTTCAGGATAATATGAACAAGATTATCGGTCCGGTGCTGATAATTGTCGGTTTGTTTATCATGGAGATTATACCACTCAATCTGAAAGGTTTCAATTTAAGCCGGAATATTCAGGAACGTCTGTCAGGCGGCAGTGTTTTAGGGGCTTCTTTAATGGGGTTTGTTTTCGCACTGTCTTTCTGCCCCATATCCGCAGCTCTTTTTTTCGGGAGTGTGATTCCCCTTGCATTGAAATATGAATCAAAACTCCTTTTACCCTTTTTATACGGAGTGGGAACCGCTCTTCCTGTTCTGTTGTTTGCAGTGATAATATCCTATGCTTCACGCTATGCCGGCACTTTTATCAACAAGCTGTCTGTTGTCGAAAAATGGCTCAGGAATATAACCGGCATACTTTTTGTGATAATCGGAATTTATTTCAGTCTGAAATATCTTTTCAGATTAATTAGTTAAAGTTACATTTTTTTAAAAGGAGGAAAAATATGCGTTTACTTGCAGAATGGTTTCCCGAATTTGCGGAAGAGTTTGACAAAATCGATGAACTTTACAAAGAAAAACGTACAATCGATGAGAAAACCTACCAGTTTATCTGTTTTGCACTTTCCATCAAGAACCGCTCCAAACCGTGCCTTGTAAAACATTTCATGGGCGCTTTGGAAGCGGGAGCCACAGTAAAAGAATTGTCATACATTATGGCTCTCACATTCAGAGAAAGTGCAGGCGGAGACGACTGCTGGACTCATGACGCACTGGGCGACTACAAACAGATGATAGCGGACGGGCTTAAAAGCTCCGAATGTTGCTCACGATAATCGTGAAGGTTGTGTTGAGTGGAAACAAAACCCACTGTCATTATCTTTGATAAATATATAACAGGTGGTTTTGTTTCGCTTTACGCATCCGACAATTTATAAAATTTTACCCAAGATGGAGATGAAAACTATGGACATAAAAGTATTGGGCCCGGGATGCCCCAAATGTAAACAGACAGAGAAAATCGTGAAAGAAACTCTTGCAGAGTCAGGCGTTGAGGCTACTGTGGAAAAAGTCACAGACATTATGGAGATTGCAAAATACGGCGTATTCGGAACTCCTGCGGTGGTGATTGACGGTGATGTCAAAAGCGTGGGTAAAATTCCGAGTCAGAATGATATTGAAGGCTGGCTTGGAAAATAAGAAGAAAGCGCATAACCCGTCGCTTCAGCGGTTCGGTTTTGCTCCGCAAAACCGAACCGCTGAACTTGGCGTTACCCTGCTTAATATCAACCACCAAACCTTTCGACAGGGCTGATATACCTGATAATAAAATAGACAGGGCGAATTTGCCTGATATTCAGCGATTTATCATATTATCAGGTCAAAAGTACCTGATAATCATGGTTATTAGGCTAAACTAAAGGAGGAATCATGAAACATTTTTCAGATTTATCGGTATTGGAAGTAAACGAAATGATAAGCGATTGTCGTCAATCTGCGGTAGATTATGCGGAAAAAAAAGGTATGAGTGGTCTTTCAGAATTAGGACATTTCAACGTATATCGCGCGATAGAAAATGGTATCCGGGAACAATGGGAATTAGCAAAACAATTAAAATCCGCCTAATAACCCACCGCTTCACCGGAAGCGGCCTGACATGCTTCTTGCATAGCAACTATCACGCCAGGCCGCTCCGGTGAGCTTACATCGTTATGCCGATGGAAATACGAAATGTATTCGCATTTTCAAACTTTGTATTGAGGGGTGTGGTCAGAAAATTCTTGAGAATGAAGATTGTTTAATAAAAGGAGTCTTATGAAAACAGTAATTTCAATTGGTTACCCAATCCTGGTTCTTGGTGTATTTGCATGGTCAATTTGGTACATATCATTTCGGCTGCGCATATTATTTGGCTTGAAAAAGAAATGGCCCTTGCTTCTTGCTGTGAGCTTATATTTCATTGTGTCTCTTATCCCAATGTTTTCGAGTGCTGACTCAATAAGTACAACAACTGGCTTGTTGAATATTGCTGGAGGATACTTTTTTACTTTCTACCTTTTTACCTTACTACTGCTACTTGTCCTTCACATCGTCCAATTGAAATGGACCCTAAACGGGAAAAAAGCAGCGATATCCACTATGCTCCTTTCATTAATGGTCACAGTAGGAGGAGCTTTATGGGCCAATCAATTTACAGTTAATATTGTTGAGATTGAACTTGCCGGTTTAAAACAGGATGTAAAAGTAATGCACCTCTCTGATATACACATTGGCCACCATCGAGGGAAAGAGTATCTGACCCGGATAGTAGTAGAAACAAATCGACTCAAACCGGATGTGGTTTTATTGAATGGAGATCTTGTTGACTCAAATGTGGCTCTTTTGCCTGGTACTCTTAGCGCATTGGCAGACTTTGATGCGCCTGTCTTTTTTACCGGTGGCAACCATGATAATTATGTAAACACGGAGCGCTTATTTGAAATCATAACGCAGCATGGAGTGCGAATCCTCCATAATGAGATAGTGGATTTCGCCGGGATTTATTGGATTGGCTTGGATTACATGAAGCCGGATAATGAGACATTTGACATGCATCCCTCTAAAGACAAACGAACTATAAAGGAAATACTCCCCCAAATTCCTCTGAAGGAAGATAAACCCTCTGTACTTATACACCACAGCCCTGTAGGGATAAAGTATATATCAGAAAGGGGAATTGACCTGATGCTCTCAGGCCATACTCACGCTGGTCAGATATTTCCAGGGACATTAATCATGTCGGTCTTTTTTCCCTTCAATAAAGGCCTGCATAAAAAAGATGACCTTCAGGTGTTTACCTCCCAAGGTGCAGGAACCTATGGGCCACGTGTAAGGATAGGCACTTCAAATGAGATTAATTTTTTACATCTGAAAGTTGCCAAATTGAGAGATATTTAGAAAGTAGGGTGCGTTAGCGAAGCGTAACGCACCATGTTAATATTAAAAGCGATTTGCCAGGAAAAAAAGTTCGGTGCGTTACGGCTGCCGCCTAACGCACCCTACTTGCTGATAATCATGGTTAGGCACTTGAATATGACAGAAGGAGATATTTTATGCGATTTCATTGCATTATTTTAACTGCAATCATAATAATATTGTGGTGTGATATTGCCATCTCAGAAGATATGGAATTCTCAAGTATTACAGATACAAAAAGTAAGATTGAATCTTCATATAAAATTACAAAGGGAATATTTAATATTGACATAAATGGTGATGGTACACAAGATATAGTTATAACTGGTCATCGATCAAACATATCTGCCCATGGCTTCAATGTGCATAGTTTTTATATCGTCACACCAGTTGAAACCCCTATGATGCAGCCACTTCCGGGCGGCACAGAGTCACTCAACATTATTGAGATTAAAGAACAAGAAAAAGACTTCAAGAATTCAATATTTGCCATATATACAAGTCCATTTGATGGTGAACACATAGTGAGTGACTTGAGATTGATAAAAATAAAGGCAGTCAAAGGACTATTTTTATTAAAAACTTATCGGAAGATTAGTATTAGTAATAGTTATGTGGATCCGAGCGATACATTTCTTGATATTTATAAATTAAAATATGATGAATTGGAATGTCGATATCTGTTTATCAAAATAAACTCCTTTAAAACGAAAACAAAATATAAGAATGCGCCCGAAGCATTAAATGAATTGGGAATTAAATAAAACCGCCTGCTACGATACAATTTCACTCTGTATCAAGCATTTCCAGATTTTGGGAAAATAACTAGCCCCATGTGATAATATTCTTGACGGTAGAAGATAAAATATGGGGGTTAGAATAACCTAAAAACCAGAAGATGGAAGCAAGTAGGGTGCGTTAGCGAAGCGTAACGCACCATGTTAATATTAAAAGCGATTTGCCAGGAAAAAGTTCGGTGCGTTACGGCTACCGCCTAACGCACCCTACTTGCTAAATTAAACCAAACCAGAGGAAATGCGATTCCCAGATAAGCGATATCTAGTACTACAACTTGGAAGTTCGTCCCCCACTCCTATACGGTTAAAGGGCGACCGGAATATGTCCACTTAAAAGGTCAGGCCATAGTTCTATTAAACAATTTAATAAATTTTTTAATTCCGCTTTCAAGATGTTCCAGTGATAAGAAGCAGCCGAATCCAAGTAACCTGCGAGTCAGGATTGAAAACCATATTTCAATCCGGTCAAGCCATGACGAATGCCAGGGAGTATAAACAAAACGAATGTGG
>JAUCGF010000161.1 GCA_030378005.1 Desulfococcaceae bacterium HSG9
TTTTGCGCTATCCGAAGTTACATCTCTACATCCTGTAAAAATGGGATCAACGTCATTGACGCTATCCAGAATGCTTTTCAAGGCAAACCTTTTATTCCTTACTGTTTTTCTACACCTGAGTAGTTACCATAATACATTGTATTTATTACAATTAAAATTTGATGCAATTGCCCTGATCAGGATATTCTTACAGAGTATCGCGAAGCTATATTTGAAAAATTCACCCAAGGAAAAAAAGATGCGGCCCGGCACCGGCACTCAACCGGCCTGGGGTTGGCCTTCTGCAAAATGGCGACAGAAGCGCTCGGCGGGAGTATCGGCGTGAAAAGCCGGATAGACAAGGGGAGTACGTTTTGGTTGCGGTTGCCGGTGGCGTGATTGGGGCGTTCAGATTTCAGTGCGAAAGCTCTCGGACATATCCCTACGCCTGTCATTCCTAAAAATATTCCAAATACGTTTGTTGGTACTTTAGGGCATATATTCCTTCGGCACCCAGTAAATATTAACCTTCTCCCAGCTTAAGCGATGGTTATATCGCATTTCTACGCTAGAACCGAGCGGAACAGCACTTATGCTACCTTTCACAAGTGTGGGTATTAGAGTTGTTCCTAAATAAAATTCAGCTCTGTTTTATCAGGAAGTGTCATGTTCCAAAGCCCGGCGCACAAAGCGATAATGTCATCAACAAAATTATCTCTCCTGTTTCTGAAGGGATGATTCAGAATATTATAGCGTTTCATCCCGCCGATGGCGTTTTCAACAATTATTCTCACTCTGCTTATTGCCCGGTTCTCACTTTTTTCTCCTCACTCAGCACAGGTTTCGGATCGGCTTTGCTTTTTCTCGGTTTTTCAGAAGGTATCTCAATGCGGTCGCCTTCATAATCACTCTGAATTCCCTGATATCCCAAGTCCGCCGGCACATTTATATTTTCTGACCGGGGTTCATCCGGAGGAAATTCCTCTTTCAGCATCGCATAATCATGATTATGCCCTGTGAAAGTCTGACCGATAAATAATATGACTTTGTCGGCGGTGCTTATGACGGTGTTTTTCACCGTGTGTCTTTTCTTTTTCCCGCTGTACATAGAGGCCTGTTTTTCATTGTCCGCAGGCCTGCGATGCGCTCTCTCAGTCACATCGATAATGATCCGATCGATCTCTCCGAGCGCTTTTCTCATATCCTCGACGTTTTCAAACCGGCTGTGCGGTACCGCTCCGATGCGTGAAAGCGTCTCTTTGAGAGCAGACAGGAGGCTATGAAAATTTTCGCATGCCTTGGAACGTGACATGCCGAAACCGACAGCGAGGACATCGAATATCGGATAAAATTCTTCATGTGGTATAACAAAAACAGAAGCTTTTCAGGGGCGATCGCCAATCAGCTCCAGCGGCCTCCTCCTCTTTTTCTCTTTCGCTCGCCGCTTTTTACGGACTCCTCATAAATTTTCTCTTGTATTTCCTCATAAACCTCTCCGAAAATCCGCGCCGGTTTTCCTGATAGCGCTTTTGACAGCCCTGTCAGGGCTCTGAACCGGCGATCATCTCTTATGCCGGATAGCTGAATATTCATACTGAGCCTCCAATGCCCGCAATTGCGGAATTCCGTATTAAATTTGTTTAGCTGTTCAAACCATTTTAAATGGTCACAAACAGATGAGATGTCAATATTTTATTTAGGAACAACTCTATTTTATACTTTGTTTTGCATGGTATAGGCCTTGTGTCTTTTGTGTACTTAACGTGAGTTCGATATAAATTAGGAACGGATAGAAAATAATATCCTACAAATTGATAATGCGAATTAAGAGTTGAAAGCTGGCATCAGCATTGCTGCGGCCGGCTTACCGAAGATATGTACTGTCAAACCGTTATAGGAACGCACTTTGGAAGCTGTCTCGATACCGGTTTTTTCCTGGAGCCATGAAAACAGAGACTCTATCGGCTGTCTGACACGACTGACTGCGGTTGAAAACAGCTATTCAGGAAGAAAAAGTTTTTTCTGACCTTTTTTCAATTTAACAGGTGCCATCAGGTCAGTATCCTGTTCTTCCATAAGCTTTTGTTTTAATAAGGTATCTGCGTAAGCTTTATCGGCATAAACCTCTTTGCCCTGCGGCAAAGGCGCTATCAGTCGAAAAACAGGCAGATCGTGCGCTCCGGCTCCGGAGACACCGGTATATTCAGGCTGAGGCGGCGTTCCTTTGCGTTCAGCGCCGAGGACATGTGGCTTCACGCCATAATACCATATGCCTTTGGAACCGCGGTAACCTTTTTCGGCTATCTCTTCGTAAGCGACCTTTGCCCGGGAGCCACTCTTTGCGTCAGCCATAATCACCGGCATGGCATTGATAAGACGACAGACGGATTCTGTCATACCGTATAAATAATTGAAATCATGCAATATTTTTCTGCAAAAGCAGCCATCAAAGTGTCTGATCGGTTCAGGCGCTGAACAAAAGCGGTATACGAGGGCGGCATCGGAAAAAATCACCAGAGATATTTTTTTGTATGTTCATAAATTCTTTTCACTTGAAAGCGCCCTTCTGTCACACCGAAAAGATATATGGCAATCACCTCTTCGTCGGTGTGAAAAGGCATGGTGTTATTGCTGAATCTCTGACAATAAGGCCTGAGAACGTCAGAATATGTGTCTGATACATAAACATAGAGCCTGGTTAAATTGAATTCCCGGTCATAAAGCCTTCTCACATCGACTTTGTAATCCATGACACCTCCTGATTTATGGGTTAAATTTAACATAAAATCAGTCATAATCATGGAAATGTCAACCCTTAATTCGCATTACTGATAATAAAACTTTTCCCTGCCGCCCCCTGTTTGAAATCAAACTCTTTCCTACTTAAAAAATGGCGGGCGTAGTAATCAGCATTCGATGGGTTTTGTTTCAGCAGACATCTTGATAAGCACTATTTTAAAAAATACTATATTTGTAAATAGTTATTGTAAATTCAAAAAGGTTACACTCGAATAAATCAATGATTATACTCTCTTAAAACAGCTTCCAGCACACTGCCGGCAATAGAGCGCGCCTTTTCTGAGATAGTGGCGCAATACTCTGTTCGCCCCCTGGGATCAATATCCCCGATTTTAAAGTTATCTTTTACTATTGTGTTGTTTCTAATCTGCCCTCGCAAAACGCCGGCTATCCGGGCTGTGATAAGCTGTTTTTCCATCTGATTTTCAACCAGGCCGATAATATCATTTTCTTTTACCAAAGTTCCGATACTTAAGGATGAGGTAAATTTTCCCTTGCAAGGCGCCCTGATGACTCTTTGTTTTGTATAACCGCTGATATTTCCGGGAGTGCCCGTGTCAGGTTCGGCACATCCTTGTGTGATAATTCTGCCAAGGTTGTGGCCGCGGTTGGTTTCTATGACTATGTGGACATCTTTACCGGCCTCAAATCCTGGTCCAAGTCCGATAACCAGTTCCGCTTCAGAAGGATGGGTTCCCAAGTTTTTTTTTGCAATAATGGCGTCGATCACTATGTGGGGTCGGATGGCTTTGATCATATCCCAACCCGGATCAACCACGACGGGGATATGGCTGTTGTTCCATGCGGTTCGGATTTGATCTATATCCGAAGCCTTTTTGGCAGTGACTCCTTCAACACTGATAGAACCATCATGGATGGCTTCACAGAAACTGACCTGTCTTCTCACAGCAACAGGGTGTTCTATCTCCATCATGAAAATGTGTTTAAAATTAGCTTGGAAAAGATGCCAAGCGATACCTGAGGCCATCTCTCCCGCCCCTTTTATGGCAATAACAAGATTTTTAATATGTGTTTTTGTCATGTAAGCGTTCTTTTTTATTTGTTTTCAGTAGTTGATATTTATGGTTCCACCATCCCTGACCGCGACTTTTTAGGACAGAAAGACGTTTTTTGTCAAGTATGAAAAATTATATTTCAATTGCTTTTTGATCAATCGCTTGATATATGTTTGTATATATTGCACTAATTGAAAAGGAGAAATAAACACTATGGAAACGAAAATCTATAGACCGAACATTCTATTAAAGTCGTCACCGCCACAGCGTTGTTTGACGGTCATAACGCTTCAATAAATATTATGAGAAGAATTTTACAGGATTCCGGTTATCGGGTTAACCGACACTGGCGATGCTGGTAAATCATCCCTGATTGATGAATTGATAATAAGGATTCTTTATGATCTGAAAGATATTAATATTGCGATTATATTCTGTGATCCATATATGACACAACAATATCGATTATTTCTAACGGCATCAGGCCTGGTCATTGCGATTCTTATAATTGCGGGCATCTTACCGGGCGGATTGGAACTCAGGGTAGTTCCGGTCAAGGGAAAAGCGCCATTATTGGTTTTACCAATGCAGGTTGAGGAACGTTTCACCCTGCATTACTATCACTCCGTGGAAGATGCGCCGATATGGGAAGTGCATAGCTTGGATGAGCTGGGCCGTATTTATATTGAAGAGGAACGCTATGTGAAATTCGGTGCCGGAATGGGAAAAATGCCCGGTGTCGGACGAATGGTTCGGCGAGGTGTTTTTGAGATCATTGAAGATATGCACGCGCCCACAGGTGATTTTGTTTTGCGAATCGGCAGCCCCGGCGTTGATCATACCGTCTTATGGCGTAACACCATAACGAATCTTTCAGCTATTGCGCCGCATAAGGCGGTTCAGTTTAGCGCAAGACCGGTAAGCCGTCTGTATCAATTTTGGCGTTTTCTGTTCCCTCATCCGGCAACACCTTAAACATAAGGAAGGCAAACTGAAGTTTGCACTCCTATGACATTTATTAAATGAACTTATGGAAAAAAAATGAAATCTGATAATTTGAACACTTCGGAAACTGCAAGCCTTGAAAGTGAAGACATTGTTCCGTCAACACCTGAGCCGGATGACAGCAATACCGCATTGGTTTTGACAGTTGCACGAATCGTAACGGTTCTGGCAATCAGCCTCAGCATCTATCAACTTTATACGGCCGGTGTTGCCGCCTTGACAGCTCTGGTTCAACGCTCGGTTCATTTGGGAGCTATTTTATGTCTGACCTATCTAATAAAGCCCCCTTTCAAGGGCGCACGTAAAGACCGGTTCACGATTTGGTTGATTATTGACAGCCTTTTGGTGATCGCATCGATCTACTGTTCCTACTATATATGTAAAAACCTGTCGGCTATATTTGAACGCCAGGGCGATTGGCTGCCGAGCGACCTGGTCGTTAGCGTTATCGGCGTTCTTTTGGTGTTGGAAGCCTGTCGCCGCGTTATCGGCCTGATAATGACCGGTATCTGCCTCACCGCTATTACCTACGCTTTTTATGGCCCATATATGCCTGAATTGATTATTCATAAAGGTTATAGTATCGAACGCATCGCCACCACCCTTTGGCTAACGACCGAAGGTGTTTTCGGTGTGCCTATCGGTGTTGCGGCTACGTTTGTGTTTGTGTTTGTTTTGTTTGGCGCTTTTTTGGAAGTCACCGGCGGAGGCGCTTTTTTTATTGATTTGGCCTACGCGTTGACCGGGCGTTTTTCCGGAGGGCCTGCAAAAACTTCGGTGGTGGCGTCCGGTTTTATGGGATCGGTTTCGGGATCGGCGGTGGGCAATGTGGTGGCGACCGGTTCTTTTACGATTCCGATGATGAAAAAAGTGGGCTATAAACCCCATGTTGCCGGAGCTATCGAAGCCGCCGCATCCACCGGCGGACAGTTGATGCCTCCCATTATGGGTGCCGGCGCGTTTCTGATGGCCGAGTTCACTAATACCAGCTATCTCACGATCATCAAAGTGGCCTTGGCACCGGCCATTATGTACTACGTTACCGTGCTCTTTTTTGTTCATTTTGAAGCCTGCAAACACGGCTTGAAAGGACAGCCAAAGGAAAACTTGCCGAGTGTCGGTCGTGTAGTCAAAGACGGCATGCACTTTATCATTCCGGTTGCGATTCTGATTTATGTGCTGATGGCCAATTATTCACCCATGATGGCGGGCTTTGTTGCGGTGATGAGCACCCTGTTGACCAGCATTTTAGCCAATACAATTCGATGGGCGCACGCTAACTCAGGCAACTCCGCACCGCCGATTCCGCGCATCAGCTTCAGCAGTTTCGCTCTCAAGGAAACCAAACTGATCCTCAACGCCCTTGAAAGAGGCGCGCTGAACGCTGTCATGGTTTCGGTGGCCTGCGCGGCTGCGGGAATTATCGTCGGCATGGTAACGCTCACCGGCATGGGGCTGAAATTTTCAAGCCTGGTGCTGGATTTAAGCTATGGCATCAAAGCTCTGGCGATTTTGCTGATCGGAGCCGCTTCACTGGTGTTAGGCATGGGGTTGCCGGTCACCGCGAGTTACATTGTTCTGGCAACGCTGGCCGGCCCGGCTCTGTTGGATATGGGCGTGCCGATTTTGGTTTCCCACATGATCGTTTTCTGGTATTCACAAGATGCCAATGTAACGCCGCCGGTAAGCCTGGCCAGTTTTGCCGGAGCCGGTGTGGCCGGAGCCAATCCCATGCGGACAGCTTTTACATCATGGAAACTGGCCAAAGGACTGTACATTATCCCCCTTGTGATGGCCTACCGCCCGTTGTTGGGCCTCGGCCCTGAATACGAATTATTTCATGGGGAAGTCATTTTGACAATGGCAGTAACAACCTTGGGGCTGATTGCATTTGCCTCCGCCATAGAACGCTATTTTTTCCGGCACGCCACCTGGCCGGAAACGGTTCTCTTGTGGATCGCCGCAGCCGGATTGCTTTGGCCTGCATATTGGGCAGATATTGGAGGAACGATTCTTTTTGGTTTAGTGTTGTTGCTTCAAAAAAGGGAGTTATAATTTTAATCTGTCAAAATACACCCGGGAGTGCAAACTTCAGTTTGCTTGATAGAAATGCAAGCTGAAGCTTGCACTCCAAATGGGGAAGTTATTTCGTCCCCGCCCCTTATCAGTAAGATTCATTAACATTTAATTGTTTTTAGGAGATCAGCGATGTTCACTTGCCCGCAAAGCAGTTCAGGTAGATTTATTAATTTCATCAAATTTATCATTTTTTTTATATCAACTATTCCGATTGTATGTTTCGCTTCATCCTGGGGGCCGCAAACAGGAGTACATGGTTCAGGAATTAGTCGTGAAACTCATCCAAAAGGCTTGCCTTACCCCTCTTTTAACAACTACACTGATACCAATAAAAAAACTTCTGAAAATAATGATGAAAGAATGTTTTTACTTGTCAAAAATAAAATGAAAGGTTCGAAATATTCAACAAATAATGTTTCTGCCAAACCGGGAGATATTGTTTTTACACGTGCTTTTGTACACAATAATGGTTATCAGACTAGTGGTAACACTACAGCACACAATGTAAAGATAAGAATGAGTGGATTGATGCAAAGGGGAAATTTCTTCGTTTCTCAAACCGGAACTGATATAATATTAAAACAAACGATATCAGCTTCAAATTCCAAACCTTCTTCTATTTGGGATACCGTTACGATTAAATCAGCTTCTGGCAATCCAATAAAATTACAATTTGTTGGAGGTGAAATAGGCCTGACAATTTCTGATTGTTATGGTAAAAAATATACAAAATTGTCAGCAGCGCACTATTTTGGTAAAGGCGTATCTATCGGGGGAGTCAATAATCCTACAGGTGAATCAATCAGAGGTGATATAGAAGATGCAATGTATATATTTACATATTTTAAAGTAGTTGACAGCCAATTAAACCCGACTGACACCCTTCAATCGACAACATCTGTCGATAAAACTTCACAAAACTATCATGCTTTAATAATAGGCAATAATAATTATAAAGAACTACAGCCTTTGCAAAATGCTGTCAACGATGCTCGGGTTATCGCTGATATCCTCAAAACAAAATATGATTTCACTGTTCGACTGATAACGGATGCCACTCGTAAGGATATAGTATTGGCATTAGATGAATCGCGCGGTAAGCTCACTCAAAATGATAATTTTTTGATCTATTATGCGGGGCATGGTGTAATTGATGAAAAGATCAACAGAGGATACTGGTTGCCTGTCGATGCATCACCGACAAATCATTTAAACTGGATTTCTAACTCTGATATTACAGATACATTGAAAGCGGTTAATGCAAAACATGTGCTGGTTGTTGCGGATAGCTGTTATTCCGGGACTTTGCTTCGCAGTATTAAACGAATTAAGCTGAAAACGGGCAGTGAACGGCAAATTTATCTTAAACGTCTATCAGATAAACGTTCCAGGACAGCACTTGTATCAGGAGGATTAGAACCTGTTACAGATTCCGGAGCTGTCAAACATTCTATTTTTGCCCAATCATTTATTGAATCTTTACAAGAAAGTCAGAATGCTATTACTGCCGAAGAAGTATCCTCTTTTGTTAGGAAAAAAGTTATTGTGAATGCTCACCAAACTCCTGAATACTCAGATATTCGTTTTGCGGGGCATAATGGTGGTGACTTTATCTTTATTCCCAAGTGATTTGATAAAAACTCAGCCAGAAACGGTTTTCTTGTGGATCACCGAAAGAAGAATGAATGTGATTCCGGGCTTATTAGAATGTTTGCTGACAAATTTAAAGTTATCTGGAAAAATTAAAGCCAAAATAGAAAAAATAATTCATACAAAAAAAGGCATCTTTTGCCGTCATCAGGACAGGCAATAAGAGGAAATCAATTAACATGATCAATGTTGAAAATATTGGAAAAAGCTACGGCGGTCGCCTGCTATTTGAAAATGTAAGCTTTAAATTGAATTCACGGGAGCGCGTAGGGGTAATCGGACGCAATGGACATGGCAAAACAACACTTTTCCGAACCATCAGCGGTGATGAAGAGCCGGATGAAGGTGTTATCACTTTTCCTAAATACTACCGTATCGGTTATGTGCGCCAACAAATTGACTTTACCCAAAATACGGTTTTAGAAGAGGGCCTGACCGGACTTCCTCCGGAAGAGCGGGATAACTTCTGGCAAGCTGAAAAAATTCTTAGCGGGCTTGGTTTTTCTGACGAGGATATGCAAAGGCATCCAAGCGAATTTTCAGGCGGCTTTCAGGTGCGCCTGAATCTTGCCAAAGAACTTATATCCGACCCTGATTTGCTACTCTTGGATGAACCCACCAATTATCTGGATATTACTTCAATTCGCTGGATTGAACGCTTTTTAAGCCAATGGCCCCATGAACTGATGCTGATCACCCATGATCGTAGTTTTATGGATAAGGTGATCACCCATACAATAGGTCTCCATCGTGGCAAGGCGCGTAAAATGGAGGGCGACACCGGCAAGTATTACGCCCAAATCGCCCAAGAAGAGGAAATCTACGAAAAAACCCGTGCCAATGATGAGAAACGGCGTAAAGAAGTTGAGCTGTTTATTACTCGTTTCCGTGCTAAAGCGCGTTTGGCTAATATGGTACAGTCCCGTATCAAAACACTGGCTAAAATGGAAAAACGGGACAAACTGGAAAAGATGAAAACCCTTGATTTCGCTTTTAGGGAAGCACCTTTCACCGCTAAACGTGTTATGGCCGTAAAAAATATTCATTTTGGCTACGACCCCTTGTCGCTGTTGATTAGCGACTTGAATATGACGATCAACACCGGCGAACGTATCTGCGTGGTCGGTAAAAATGGCAAAGGCAAAACCACCCTTCTCAAACTGTTGGCCGGCAAACTTCAGCCTCAAAAAGGCGAAATCAAATATCATAATTCCGTCGTCAAAGGGTTTTTTGAACAAACTAACATTCAATCACTTGTGGGTAGCAACACGGTAGAGGATGAAATTTTGTATTCGCACGCCGATGTGGATCGTCAAAAGGCACGTAATGCCTGCGGTGCCATGATGTTCAGCGGTGATGACGCTTTAAAGAAAATCAGCGTGCTTTCCGGTGGTGAAAAAAGCCGGGTCATGTTAGGCAAATTACTGGTGTCACCGGTGAATTTGCTTCTTTTGGACGAACCCACCAACCATCTTGATATGGAAGCCTGCGATTCCCTGTTAGCTGCTATCGACGGTTTTGAAGGCGCTGTCATTATGGTGACGCATAATGAACTTTTTTTACATGCCCTGGCGCAACGGTTGATTGTTTTTCAGGATGACCGGGTTTCAGTGTTTGAAGGTGATTATCAATATTTTTTGGATAAAAAAGGCTGGGGCGACGGATTGAAGCCCAAATCACTTATGAAAACAGCTTCGGCTAAAGCCAAACCTAAATTTTCTAATAAAAAAATAAAGCGCAAACGTTCCGAAATTATCAGACGGCGAGGCAAAGCGCTGAACCCTCTGAAAAAACAGATTACCAATTTGGAAAACAAAATTGAAATTGATGAAAAGCGCCTGAGCCAATTAAATCAGCAGATCGCGGATGCTTCGGAGAAACAGAATAGCGATGAAATCATCAAACTGTCTCAGGATATTCACGCCAGGCAAAAAAAGATTGATACATGCTTTGATGAATTGGAAACTCTGACCGAAAAATTGGAAAATCAAAACATCAGTTTTGAAAAAGAATTGGCGGAACTGGAATAAACTTAATTGATACCATGAACGTATTTATCTCTGGAATTTCGCGCGGACTGGGATTGGAGTTGGCAAATGAATATGCCTCTCAGGGGCATACCGTATTGGGGATTTCCAGAACCGCTCCTATAGATGCCAACCCCGGTGTTACTCATCTGAATGGTAAAGTTCAATCCATCAATGTCAGTGGCTCCTATCACGCCTTTGATGAAGATGCGACACTGTAAGCCTGACAAAGCGCTTCAGTCTGTACCAATTTATAGTCAATGGAAAATGCCTGAAAATATGACATGGAGCGCAAAAATTAAGCGAAGCGGTTTTTTGACGGCCCCTGAATCTACAAGCATCCGGGGGGAATCGGATGCTGAAAATCGCTGCGCTTAATTTTTGCACTCCTAAATTTTCCATCTACTGAGTATTATAAACCGACTCAAATTAAAACAAAATCTGTACAAATCCAAATTGAATTACTATATTCTAAAAAAGTTCAGGCATTAGTGAACGATTTACAAATTCGTTTTACCGTTGACATACAAAAGGAGGTTGCAGAATGAAAATCGCATTTATCGGTATGGGAACGATGGGCGCGCCCATGGCGCTTAATTTGTTAAAAGCCGGGTATGATGTCACTGTGCATAACCGGACGCGCGCCAAAGAGGCGCCTGTTGCGGAACAAGGGGCGCAGCGAGCATCCTCACCCAGTGAAGCCGCCCTGGAAGCGGATATTATCATTACATGTGTCAGTGACACGCCTGATGTCGAAGCTGTTATTTTGGGTGAAGATGGTGTGATTCATGGTGCCAGGCAGGATTCCATTGTAGTGGATATGTCAACTGTCAGTCCGACAGCGACGCGCATTATTGCCGAAGCGCTGAGTCAAAAAGGCGTTCAAATGTTAGATGCACCGGTTTCCGGCGGTTCCGAAGGTGCGCAAAAAGGAACGTTGGCCATCATGGCAGGCGGTGATGAAACCGCTTTTGAAAAAGTAAAACCCGTTTTGCAAGCAATGGGAACAACCATTATGCTTATCGGCCCTGTCGGCTCCGGCCAGATGACCAAAGCGATTAACCAGACCGTAATTGCCGGTGTTTATCAAAGTGTGGCTGAAGGCATGGCGCTGGGTTTGAAAGCCGGTTTGGATATGGAGAAAGTCATTAAAGTCGTGGGGGGCGGTGCCGCCGGTTCATGGGTAATGGACAACCGGGCCGATTTTATGGTTAAAAATAATTATCCGCTGGGATTTAAAGTTCAATTGCACCGCAAGGACCTGGTCATTGCACTCAATGCCGCCAGAGAGTTGGGCGTTCCGCTGCCTGTGGCTGCATACGTCGAGCAGATCGAAAACGGCTTGATTGTTCGCGGATATGGTGATGAGGATGTATCCGCAATGGCGCGTTGTATTCGGGAAGCATCCGGCATTGATTCATAATAATCAGTAGATGGAAAATGCCTGAAAATACGGCATGGAGCGCAAAAATTAGATGCAAAAAATCGTTGCCCTTAATTTTTGCACTCCTGAACTTTCCATCTACTGATAATAGGGAATGAAGATGAAATAAATTCCCTGACCATCTGTGAAACGTGAATTCACGCATCACGTTCACGTTTCAAAAATCACAATTGGGGTGGTTATTTTGTCCCTAATCCTAAGTAACTCCCAATAAATAATATATCCTGCTCATGTTTCTCAGATACACCGATTACATTAAAGGACTGATAATAACCAGTACAGGCGTGCTTGTGTTGACGCCGGATGCTCTTATTATTCGCTTGATTGAAGCGCCTCGCCCGACTTTGATTTTCTGGCGCGGCCTGTTGCTGTCGATTTCTTTGACTATCTTTTTCCTGATTCGATATCGCACCAATGCGTTAGGAGTGCTACGTCAAATCGGCATCCCCGGTTTGCTTTGCGGCTTATGTTTTTGCGGCAGCACGATCATGTTTGTTACCTCAATCACGTTGACAGCGGCGGCCAATACACTGGTGATTATCAGTATAGCACCTCTGTTTGCCGCAGTGTTGAGCCATTTTTTTCTTGCGGAAACCGCGCCATTACGCACCTGGATGACAATCTTGGTTTGCTTTATAGGGATTCTTTCCATCTTTGCCGGCAATCTTGGCAGCGGCGCTTTATTGGGGGATTTATGTGCGGTAGGCGCCGCCATATTTTTGGCCAGCTATTTTGTGATTGTCCGGCATGCGCGTGCGGTGAACATGGTTCCCGCATTGATTATCAGCGGCCTGATGGTGGCTATTCTGGTCAGCCCGTTTGCGCATCCATTGTCCATCAGTATGCGTGATTTTACCCTTTTATTAATTCTCGGATGCGTTATCCTGCCGCTTTCTTTTGCCTTGATGACCATCGGCCCGCGCTATTTGCCGGCTCCGGAAGTCGGTCTGATATTGTTGCTTGAAACCGTGCTTGGCCCTGTATGGGTTTGGTTTGGGCTGGGGGAGATTCCCGATTCAGCAACTGTTATCGGCGGTATCGCGGTTGTCAGCGCGCTGACAATCCACCTGCTGTTGGGGTACAGAGCGTCCTCTTTAAAACATGATTCCGTAATATGAGTTTCCCAATCAAATAAAATATGGACGAAAATCAAAAACAAGTCGGTGTTGCTCAACTTTTTAACAACACTCAGTTAAAAACCTATTTTGTAAATTATCTGCATTTTATCGTCGCAATAGAAGTGCTTATTTTTTTAGTCAGTTGCGTAGGCTATTTGGGTGCCAGTGCAGAGCCATTTCCATGGAAATTCTATTTTTACGTTGCGTTTCTGGTACCTATCGCTATCACCTTTTTATTAGGTATTTTTATTCTGGCGTTTAATAAGTATGTTTTTGGCAAAAATCCGTTGCAAGACACCGCTACAACCGCAATCGGAGAACCGGCATCGAAAAATCTGACCTTCCGCTTACAGACCTTGTTAAGTTATAGCCGTCAGCTTCCGTTTCTGATGATTTTATTTCTGCTGGTGTTAGGTTCCTTACTCTTT
Source organism: Desulfococcaceae bacterium HSG9 (assembly GCA_030378005.1). GTDB lineage: Bacteria > Desulfobacterota > Desulfobacteria > Desulfobacterales > JAUCGF01 > JAUCGF01. The sequence goes on from JAUCGF010000161.1 coordinate 13,546, forward strand.
TACTATTTGGATTCGATTCTTTTATTTTTGGCTGATGCCGGTGAAAAAGCGATTCAATATATACTGATTGCGGCCGCGGTTATCCTGATTTCAGGTGTTATTATCAGCATTGTATGGCTGTTGGCCAATTACAAATTACGCATCAAAATGATGGAACAACAGTATCAATATAAAAACGATGTTATGGAACGAATGGAAATGTTAATTATGGATGATAACACGGTGATTAGCAAAGATGGTAAAGTTATTTCCAACAACGATTTCCAGGCGATTACCGCCAATCATACTCAAACCGATGATGTCCAATTCCTCCCGGCCCCGACGACGGCCATTGTCAAAAGTGATAGCGAATAATAGTTTTAAGTTTGAAGTGTAAAGTTTGAAGTTATTCAATACTCGTCAACGGTTAATTTTTGTAACCTACTTAAACAATTGAAAATAAAAACTTGACATTGATTTTATCAGTCACAAAATAACTTCAAACTTCAAACTTCAAACTTCAAACTTCAAACTTCAAACTTCAAACTTCAAACTTCAAACTTCAAACTTCAAACTTCAAACTTCAAACTTCAAACTTCAAACTTCAAAACCATAGGATACAAACATTATGATGAAAATTATTATTATTTTGCAACGCAGCTTGGCTGTTTTTTTTAAAGTTATCTATCGCAGCTTGAGTGTTTTTTGGAAAATGTTAAGCGCCTGCCAACGCGTTGTTTTCAACCTTGCCTTTCTTCTGATGATTGTTTTCTTCCTTACCGCGTATTTAATGGGTACTGCGGAAGATGAAATACCTTCCGACGCTGCGCTTGTACTGGCACCATCCGGGAATATTGTTATCCAGAAAACCTACGAGGAACCCATGGCAGCATTTTTAGACCGCTCACAAGGTGAAGAAAAAAAACGTGAAACCCTTTTGCGAGACATTCTTGATTCTATAGACTACGCACGCGAGGATGAACGCATTAAATTGTTAGTGCTTGATTTAAAAAATATGGGCGGAGCAGGCATTAACAAACTGCAAGAGATCGGTGCCGCCTTGAAGCAGTTTAAACAGAGCGGCAAAAAAATTATCGCTATGGGTGGCAATTATAACCAAAATCAGTACTATCTTGCGGCACATGCTGATGAAATCTTGCTGCATCCCCATGGCATGGTCAGTTTAAGCGGCTATGGCGTGTATCGCTCATATTTCAAAGAAGCGCTAGCCAAACTGATGGTGCAATTTCATGTTTTCAAAGTTGGTGCCTATAAAGCGGCCATTGAACCGTTTATTCGCAATGATATGTCGCCGGAAGCCAAAGAGTCCAATCTGGCATGGCTGAAAGTGCTGTGGAGTGCGTATCAAACCGATGTGACAACACTTCGCAATTTGGATAGCGGGGCGCTGGATGATTATATCAACAATATTAACAAACACCTGCGCGTTGTCAAAGGCGATTCGGCCAAACTTGCTTTGAATCATAAATTAGCAGACCAATTGAAAACCCGTCATCAGATGCGCAAACAGCTGATTGCCCTGGTTGGTGAAGATGAAACGGGTACAACGTACAAGCAAATTCATTTTACCAATTATATAAACGCGATTCGGCCTGAAAAAGAGAATATACGTCCCGATGCTGATAAAATCGGCGTTATTGCAGCCAGAGGTATGATTTTGGACGGCAAACAACCGGCCGGTAAAATCGGAAGTCAATCACTTGTCAATCTGATTCGTAAAGCGCGCGACAGTGAAAAAATTAAGGCGCTGGTCATTCATATTGATAGCGGTGGCGGAAGCGCTTTTGCATCAGAAATAATTCGCAGTGAGATTGAGATGACGCGCAAGGCTGGAAAACCGGTGATCGTCTCTATGAGCAGCGTTGCGGCTTCGGGCGCTTATTGGATTGCAAGCTCCGCAGATGAAATCTGGGCGTCTGAAACCACCATCACCGGTTCAATCGGCATTTTTGCAGCATTACCCACATTCGAGAAGAGTTTGCAATATTTGGGCGTTCACAACGATGGTGTCGGCACGACTGAACTGGCTGACGGCTACAACCCGGCGCGTCCCTTAAATCCTGTATTGTCCGATGCGATACAGCAAATTATTGAAAATGGGTATCACCGGTTTATTAATCTGGTCGCTTCGGGGCGCAACATGACACCGGAAGAAGTTGCCAAGGTTGCCCAAGGCCGCGTCTGGGACGGCCTGGCCGCACATAAATTGGGACTTGTGGATAAATTGGGCGGATTAAAAGAAGCTGTTGCTTCGGCTGCGGATAAAGCGGGTGTGAATGATTATGACATCCTGTATATTGAAAAACCGTTAACCTTTACAGAGGAATTGGCTAAACAAATTACTGAAAAAGTACAAATCGTTTGGGAACGCGATTTACAGCAATCGTCCTTACCGGAATTTTTATCGCTTTTGCGTTATATTAACGCGGATGTGGAAAAAGTCGCCCAATTGAATGATCCGAACGGATTATATGCCCTTTGTCTGGCTTGTGATATTCAATAAAGAAAACACACCAATGCATAAATCGAATATAGCTGTTATCGGGAGCGGCTACTGGGGCAAAAACCTTATCCGCAGTTTTCATCAACTGGGCACCTTAAAATTGATCTGTGATAAAAATGAAATTCTGCTGCGACAGTTCAAAGAACAATATCCCGATATAGAAGTCAGCATGAGTTTTGGGGATATATTAGAACGAAATGATATACATGCCATTGTGATAGCCACTCCCGCTGAAACCCATTTTACTCTTGCACGCGAAGCGCTTCAGGCAGGAAAGCATGTATTTGTTGAAAAACCCGTTGCATTAAAGGAAAAAGACGGCAAAATTCTGGTAGAACTTGCCGAACAAAATGACCTGATTCTGATGGTCGGCCACATTCTCCAATATCATCCCGCGGTTTTAAAATTAAAACACCTTATAGATTCCGGGTATTTGGGAAAAATCCGTTACCTTTATTCCAACCGCCTCAATTTAGGCAAGATAAGAGTTGAGGAAAACATTCTCTGGAGTTTTGCGCCCCACGATATTTCCGTAATTCTCATGCTGCTTGGGGAAATGCCTGAAAGTGTTTATGCATCAGGCGGAGCATACCTCCAGCAACAGATTCCTGACACCACCCTGACCATTCTGGATTTCCCGAGCGGTGTGAAAGCACATATATTTGTTTCATGGCTTCATCCTTTTAAAGAACAGAAGCTGATTGTTGTCGGTGATGAGAAAATGGCTGTTTTTGATGATGTGAGCCTGCAAAAACTGACAATTTATCCCCATAAAATCGATTGGGTGGAACGCATGCCTGTCGCATCAAAAGCAAATGCGGAATTTATTGATGTGGATATGCAGGAACCGCTCAAAGCTGAATGTCTTCATTTTCTGGAATGTATTGGAAGTGGAAAACAACCGCGCACCGACGGTCGAGAAGGGCTTAGGGTGTTACAGATTCTTGAAGCCTCGCAATTGTCTATTAATAAAACTGCCGGAAATCATATCAGATTGGAATCGCCGGTATCGCAGACTTCTCAATTATCCTTTGAACAAAAACAGGTGACAAAATACTTTGCTCATGAATCCGCCTGTCTTGATGATAATATTGAGATCGGCAGCGGTACAAAAATCTGGCATTTTTCCCACATTCTTTCAGGTTCAAGCATAGGTGAAAATTGCAATATCGGCCAGAATGCAGTGATCGGGCCGGATGTTTTTATCGGTGACGGTTGCAAAATTCAGAACAATGTGAGTGTATATAAAGGTGTAACACTTGAAGACGGGGTTTTTTGCGGCCCTTCCATGGTGTTTACAAATGTTAATAATCCCCGCGCGGAAATCCGCAAAATGAATCAGTTCCGCCCCACCCTGGTGAAAAAAGGGGCAACCATAGGAGCAAATGCCACGATAGTCTGCGGAGTGATACTGGGACGTTACTGCTTCATAGGCGCCGGATCTGTGGCGAATAAAAATGTTGCTGATCATGCGTTGGTAGTGGGAAATCCGGGTAAACAGATTGGATGGGTATGTGTGTGCGGAGAACGGCTGACCGACGATTTGGAATGCCCGAGCTGTGGGAAGAAATTTGATATTGAAGATAATAAAGTGTTGGTTTGCAAATCATAGAGGGGAAACGGTTTTAGGGAATTCCCAATAAATAAACTACCCATTTTAACCGTCATGTAGGGTGGGTGAAGAGAAACGAAACCCACCGAATGCTGATTAATGGTGGGTTTCGTTTTTCTTCACCCACCCTACAATCAGGTATATTATTTTCTTGGAACTCCCTTATTATGCCATTTCAAACAACGGGGGCAGCCTTATCGGCTACATGCAAAATTTTAATCTGAAACGGTCAGGACAACCATCCGACCACTTTGTCACTTGTAAAACGCCTGATGTGATAACCTGTTTTCAGAATCTTCGTTCATTGCATGAAATTTGATATCCACTGTTTTACACAGAAACTTCATAGCACCGAACAGCGCACGAAAATGCTCTGAATGAAGGTGATTCATCAATTTTTCTTCATCACCCCATTTGGTCAGGAAAATAAAATTATTTTCATTTTGGTATCCCTGACAAACATCAATGCCCAAACAACCGTCAGTATCTCGTATGGCCGGTTCAACACTCTGTATCGTCTGTAAGAGTTCAAACCGTTTTTCCTTTTTTACAGTGGATCTGATGATAGACAGAATCATTTCGGCACCTTTTCAGTCGGATGGATCGCCATTATTTTATATCGTCATTTTCCGATTATCAGTAGATGGAAAATGTCTGAAAGTAGGTTATTCTGATTCGAACACACTTTTAACACAAACTCGCGATGAACCTAAAGTTTTTGGGCTGAACTGAAAACATGAGCGGCATTTACATGTGTATGCCGCATTTAAGTACCTGGACAAAAGTTTTCCGGTATTTTACGGCACCGCTCAAGGCGGGTTTGCAACCCGCCGCACACTGTCGCCGGGTTGCAAACCCGGCGAGAGCGATGCTGGAAAACTTATGGTCAAGTACTTAATCCAACAAAGCCCGGACAGTCATCGATTTATCGGTAAGTCGTTCAGCCAGAATTTGAATTAAAATATCCATAAAATTAAGTGTCGCGGCTGGATATTCTTCTGCCATCCGGTTTAAAGAGTTTCTCGATATACGATAGAAGACAGTGGATTGCTCGGTCACAACGGATGCGGCTCGTGTATTACGACGATACATCCCGACTTCTCCGGTAAAAGTTCCCGGAACCAAGGTTCTGAGACGAATATGTTTGCCATTCTCCAGTTCAAGGCGAGCGACAGTAAGCCCCGATTCGATGTAATAGATAGCTTCCGCCTCATTTCCCTGACGAATGAGATAATGACCGGCCTTGACTTTATGCCGTTCAAAATACGGTAGCAATTCAACGATGGTTTCGGTCTCAATACCTGCCGCTTCGAGCTGGCATTCCAACGTATGACAATCGTTGAACAACGGAATTTCTTCACTCACCAGCAGGCCATTTTCACACCATTCAAGCCCATGATTCAAATTTTGAAAGATATTGACATCATTCGGTTTGTCTTTTATCAAGCCTTGTTGTTTAAAGAACAGGTTGACATCGAACTGAAACCCGACGAACGCATTCGGTTTGTCTGGTATCAAGCCTTGTTGTTTTAAGAGATGTTCAAGTTTTCCCGAAATATCTGTAAACACCATGGTAATCTGATGCTGAGTGACAAACTGGTGCAGTTTGATGAAACTATAAGCGGCCGAGGAATCCAGGCCGGTGACGTTCTTGAAATCTAAAATCACATAGTGCAGCGCAAGGCGGGCGGAATCATTCACTTCTTGCTTGATCCGGTTGAACAAGGTGTTGGCCGTCCCAAAGAACAGGAAACCTTGCAGTTGAAAAATCGCTATTTGTTCCCCGTGCATTTTAAGAAACTTATCCTGTTGGGGTGAACGATCAAAGTTGCTTCGATAGATGGCGCCGGAAAGGCTGTTTTTAATCACATTAATATTGCTATAATCAATGACAAACAAGACTGTTGCGACGAGCACTCCGCAGAACACTCCTTCTAAAAAACCGAAGATGGAGATGACCATGAAAATACACAGCATAAACAGATAATCTCTCCAGGACAGCTTTGTGCGTGCCAGATAGACCCAATCAAACAATAAACCGAACCCAAGAAACAGGAGCGCCCCTCCCACAACAAATTTTGGCAGAAAGGCTATTAAAGCATTACCAAAAAGCAGGGCGATACCGCACATCGACGCAGAAACAATACCGGCGAGACGATTGTTGGCCCCCATTTTATGGGCAAGAATCGTCCGACTACCTGAGTGGTAACCGACCGAACTGCCTACCGGCCCGGCAAGCAGATTGGAAAGCCCTGCCATACGAAGTTCATAATTTAAATCTATATTCCGCTGAACCGCCAATTCTATTCCCGTTGCGCACAGGAGAGAATCCATAAGACTAAGGAGCATTATGGTTCCGATATTTCCCCATTGTTCTAAAATGAGAGACCAGTGTACATTTAAAAATGCAGAAGGCGGAAGAGGACTCCAAAGTGAGCTGTTCGAAAACGTTCCTAAGAACCATCCCTGCATACGAGCCTGATCAATTGAGGTATTGGAAACCAATAAATAAAGATAGAAAAGACTAATTCCAAAGAGCAGCATCGCCGGCAAAACCAGGAAGTGTTTATAGCGATACGATACGATCATGAGCGACACGGCCAATAGGCATCCTGGAAGCCACTTCATCAAAATGTCAGAAATAAATAAAGCCTGGAATTGCGAGAGCTTGAGCGGATTGCCTGTCATGGTTATCATAGCCGCTTTGACATAAACCAATCCGAGACCGGCTAAAAACCCGCCAATGACCGGATAGGGGATGAGGCGGGCAAGATTTCCTAATTTAAACAGTCCGATCAGCCAAAAAAACAGCCCGGTGAGTAGGGTTGTCAACATTATCAATGTGATAACCGTAATGAAGGCGTCATCATTTTGAAGCGCGGATGGTATCTGATTTGTTATGACGGTGGCTGAAACTGCCAAAATAACGGCGGGAATATCTTGAGGATGAGCGATGGTGCCTGGGTGTGCGCCTTTAAGGGCGATAAAAAGACCGATAATAAAGGCACCGAACAACATGAACCCAACACCCCGAGAAACATAGCCGGAAAGATCGCCGGAAAAAATCAACGCACCATAGGATATTTGTGAAATGATGACTACCGCGCCGATAATGATACCGGTTGTGATGTTAGGAAGCAAACTCTTGAGATGAAGCCCATCAAGAAACTGCGAGAAGAACCGCTTACGTTTAAGCTGAAGGTTGATTGTCTGTTGCATAGTGAGTCACTTAAATTTTGCCTGGAAATCGGAAATTGAACACGATTTAAAGCTAGTAGGGTGCATCAGGCGACAGCCGTAACGCACCGAAATTTAGTCTCAATTACTTCATGAAATTTGACATCCACTGTTTTACACAAAAATTTCATAGCACCGAACAGCGCACGAAAATGCTCTGAATGAAGGTGATTCATCAATTTTTCTTCATCACCCCATTTGGTTAGGAAAATAAAACTATTTTCATTTTGGTATCCCTGACAAACATCAATGCCCAAACAACCGTCAGTATCTCGTATGACCGGTTCAACACTCTGTATCGTCTGTAAGAGTTCAAACCGTTTTTCATTTTTTACAGTGGATTTTATGATAGACAGAATCATTTAGGTATCCTTTCAGCCGGATGGCTCGCCATTATTTTATATCGTCATTTTCCGATTATCAGTAGATAGAAAATGTCTGAAAATACGGCATGGAGCGCAAAAATTAAGCGAAGCGGTTTTTTGCCTGCCCCTGAATCCTCAAGCCTCCGAGTGGTGCGGGATGCTGAAAATCGCTGCGCTTAATTTTTGCGCTCCTGAACTTTCCTGATAATTGCAGCAAGTAGGGTGCGTTAGGCGATAGCCGTAACGCACCATATAGATATCATAATATAATTTCGGTGCGTTACGGCT
>JAUCGF010000162.1 GCA_030378005.1 Desulfococcaceae bacterium HSG9
ACTGCACACTGCGCCAACGTGTTTCCCGACTGGTTAGAAAAACTCTTTCTTTTTCCAAAAAACAAGACAATCATATACGTGCAATCCGTTATTTTATCTGGAATTTTAATTCATCATTACTCGTATAGCACTACCGATTTTTTGATTGGGCATATAAGGATTCAAGAGATAAATTGTTAAAAGAAGAGAAGGTTATAGTGAGGACTAATGAACCGATGAAATTACTCAAGGCAGTATAATTTGATGATTTGGACAAAAAAAACTGCACCCAATTGATACTCAATCGTATAAAGTCAGAATTTGCACTTGCTCGGATTTTATATTATCAATCGAATCCAGAATGTTGCAAAGGACTAGAAACTTTTGATGAGGAAATAGCCTTTACAGAGCTTTATGAAAATGAAGCAGTAGGTATCCGCCCGGAAATGGTTAGACTGAGTTTCCGAATTTGTTTTGGCATACTTGATAAAATTGCTCGTGGTATATGTGATTTATTTAATCTTGCAGAGCCAAATGAGCCATTATATTTTGAAAGCTTTTGGAAACCTCGCGGTAATAAAAGCATTAAACAAAAAGAACGTTGGGATAAGATAAATTCGATAAATAATTTTCCCTTGTTAGCATTGTATAGTCAAGCAACTGATTTGAATTCGTTCAATGGGGAGTGGGGTATATTCAAAGAGTGGAGAAATGCTATGGAGCATAAGATGCTAATAAGCCATTGGATATATTTGAAGTTATAGAAAACCAAGGTGATATAACAGTGATAGAATATATTGAATTTGAAATGAAAACTTTGCATTTACTTAGGCTGGTACGTTCTGCAATTTTCAATTTTGTATTTTGTGTGCGTATTGAAGGAGCAAAATTTAATGATAGATTTAAAAATAAAGGCAAAGCTTTGCCTATAACTCTTAGCCGTAAAGCGCAATAAATTTAATGTTTAATAATCCTTAGAATGGAGTGTTCAGTGCGTAGGGCGGACAAAAGCATAATTCAATGTTTATTGCCTGACAAAACAGCGACCCTCTCTTTGCCTGCCCTGCCGAGTGATGATTATGATGCAGAAAGAATAACGATAAACTTACAAGTGTCTCATTCCATATTTTCTTTATGCCATCAGCATCCGTTTCAGCTAATGAACCACTAATGAATACAAATAAACACGAATGATTGATTGTTATTAGAGTTCATTAGCGTTTATTCGTGGTTCGCATTTCTTTATGACTATTTAATTGTAAACTGGCATACGATGAAAAGCAAGAAATTATAAGATTTTTTGCAATATCAGCTTATTGGGCAGGAATGCTCAAATCTGACACTTTCAGAGGGAGAGTGAACGGTTACTTTGGGTATTTTATTTTTTGTGCAAACCCTTAATGGTTTAATTCATAAACCGACAAACTCCGATTCACCTTAAAAATTCCCCCAGACTTTGCCGTAGTCTTCATCCGGCACGTCAAATTTGGCATTGGCGGGCGGAAGGATTTCCTCTTTGAGCCATTGGGGCATTTGTTCCTGCTCCGGGCCCAATCCTGCCTTGCGATTAAAGGTTATTTCCTTGCGGACTGGTAGCGTAGCTCATGCCCCAGCCTTTGCGGGAACGGGCCATGTGCGCAGGAATGCCCAAACTTAAAAAATGCTGGAAAAAGATAAAGTCCGAATCATTTACTTCATACACCATAACTGATAAAAAACTTTTTATGGAAGAAATGGAGCGGATCAAAAAGAAAGGTTATGCGCAAACAAACCAAGAGCTGATATTAGGATGGCAAAATATTGCGGTTCCGAACCGCAAATTTTAACTTTACTTTATTCTAGCGGCATGTTACAAGATTTTTCGTTTTGGTAAAATAGCATCGAAGCAGTTTATATTTTTTGAATTTGTCGTAAGTTAAGTAGCTTTAATATCAGGTTATGCTGTTTTTCAATTATATCAGATAGCAGGTGCTTGTTGTTTTTGCTACACAAGGGTTGCGTCTATGGCGAAATATGAATGTTATTCATCTTTTTAAAAGATTGTGAAAAGATGAATAACCGGCAACTTTCACGATTCGCTATTCTGGGAAACAAAAATCAGACCACTCTATAATGATTTTGTTCGGCTTTTTGATATGTTCAGACTTGTTACGAGCTTTATAGTTTTTAACTACTTAATACTTTAGCAGGAGGAAAAATTATGGCCAATGAAAGAGTACACCCTGGCGTTGAAAAAATGAAAAAAGCCCTTACCGAGGGCAAGTGTTCACGGCGTGAATTTCTGCGCACGACCACTTTGCTTGGCGTATCCGCCACGGCTGCCTACGGTATCGCTTCTAAGATAGTCGGTAAAGATGTATTGCCTGATTTTATTTCATCGGCTGTGGCTGCCGATCAGAAAAAAGGCGGTTCGTTAAAATTTGGTATGGTGGTACAAGAAATGGCCGATCCGGCGACATATTCATGGACTGAGAAGGCTGTTGTTGCCCGACATATAGTAGAATATATGGTAGAGACCGGTCCGGATAACATCACACGACCCAATCTGGCAGAGAAATGGGAAGCATCTGATGATCTGAAAACATGGACCTTCCATCTGCGCAAAGATGTCAAGTGGTCAAACGGCGATGATTTTAATGCCGATGATGTGGTCTTTAACTTTACCCGCTGGCTTGATCCCAAAACCGGTTCATCCAATTTGGGGCTGTTCGATTCTATGCTTGAAGAGACCGGCAAAAAAGATAAGAAAGGAAATCCGATCAAGCGTATGATCAAAGGTGCCGTTGAGAAAGTGGACGCGCATACGGTCAAACTCAACCTGAAATCGCCGGCACTGTCGATTCCTGAAAGCCTTTACAACTATCCCACAGCTATCGTTCACCGCAATTTTGAGAAAGATGGCGGAGATTTATCCAAAAAACCGGTTGGCACCGGCCCATATACCCTCACCGAATTTAAAGTTGGCGAATTGGCTGTTTTGAAAAAACGCAAAGATCCTTACTGGGGCGGAGAGGTTCTCCTGGATGAAATTCGCTTTATTGATTTAGGCGAAGATGCCGGCGCTTATCTCGCAGCAATCGCTTCAAAACAGGTGGATGCACTCTATGAGCTTGATTTGACAACGCTGGAAGCGGCTAAGAATATTCCGGGAATCAAGGTTGTTGAGATTGCTTCAACCCAGACAGGCGTGATTCGTATGAAGGTGACCGAGAAACCGTTTGACGATATCCGTGTGCGTAAGGCGGTTCAAAAATGCTGTGATGCCAAGCGTATGTTAGACATCGCCCATCGCGGTTTAGGGATCGTTGGGGAACATCATCATGTCGCCAAGATACACCCCGAGTACTTTGCGCTGCCTCCGTTCAAGCAGGACATCGAAGGCGCCAAGAAACTGCTGGCTGAAGCCGGCCATCCCAAAGGTATTGAATTAACCTGCAATGTGGGGAACACCAACGGCACTTGGGAGCAAGATTGCGTAGCCGTGCTTAAAGAGGATGCCGCCAAAGCCGGAATCAAGATCAATATGAATGTGATGCCGTCGGCGCAATATTGGGATGTTTGGACAAAAGCGCCCTTGAGCCTCACCTCCTGGACCCACCGCCCGTTGGCTGTCATGGTGTTAGGCCTGGCCTACCGTACCGGTGTGCCATGGAATGAGTCCAGCTATGCCAACCCTGAGTTTGATGCGGCTCTGACCGATGCGGAATCGACTCTGGATGTTGAAAAACGCCGGGTCAAAATGGAGAAGGTCGAGAAAATTCTACAAGATGACGCCGTTCTGGTTCAGCCTTTCTTCCGTTCGGTATTCACTGCCGTCCGTGATAATGTCGTTGGTTTTGAAATGCATCCGACCAGATACTACCGTTTTCACAAGGTCTCCCTGTCATAGTCAGGCATAGTTTAAAAAAGCGTGCGTTTGGGTGAGGGGAGCGTTGCGGCGTTCCCCGCCCTTCGAATTTCCCCCAAAACTATATATTCTATCAGGAGGCGTCAAAATGGTCATGTTGGTAATAAAGCGTTGCGGATTCATGATTTTCACCATGATTGTCGTATCGCTGATTCTTTTTATGCTGCTGGAGACCGATCTTACGGGTGATCCGGCAGCGCGTGTGCTCGGCCAATTTTCAAACGCGGAACAGCGGGAGCTATGGCGGGAGCAACACGGGTATAATCAACCTCTCATGCTGCGTTATGCGAAGTGGTTAGGCAATTTTGCGACCGGCGACCTTGGAGAGTCCATTCGTTTTAAAGGACCTGTGGCAGATGTTATGTTGCCGCGGCTATGGAACACGGCCATATTGGGTTTTTGGACATTTGCTGTTATGATCCCGCTATCATTAATATTAGGTGTCTTGTCGGGTATGAAGGAGGGTTCAAAGCTTGATAGATCAATATCGGTTTTTGGCATTTTGACAACTTCGGTACCGGAATTTGCCAGTGCGGTGATTTTTTCCTCCCTCCTGGTATTCGGCTTGCAATGGTTGCCAGGCACCAGCAGCATGGCGGGCGGATTCGAATTCAAACAGTTGATTTTGCCGGCCTTGGTGCTGATTGTGTACGATTTTGGCTATGTCGCCCGTATGACACGAGCGTCAATGGCCGAGGTGATGACTTCCCAGTATATAAGGACAGCCGTGCTAAAAGGACTGCCTTATAAATCGGTGATTGTGAAACATGCCTTGCGTAACGCGCTCATCGCTCCTTTCACGGTGATTATGTTGCAAATCAACTGGCTGTTGTCCGGTGTTATCGTAGTTGAATTTTTCTTTGCCTACAAGGGGTTTGGAGCGCTGATCCTGGAGGCTTCCCTGAATAACGATATTGCCCTTCTGGAAGCATGCGCCATGGTGGCGGTTTGTGTTGCGGTCACCACACAGACTATCGCTGACATTGGTTACACCTTCCTCAACCCTCGCATTCGTTTTAGCTAAGGAGGTTTTATGACAACATCTACAACAGAAATGCCTACGGCCGGATATGGCGCTTCTTTCTTGCGCGGATTGAAATCATTCACTCTGTTACGGGAGAGTTGGGTCGGTATGGTGGGGGCTTTCCTCGTTTTATTCTGGATAACAGTTGCGATTCTGGCGCCATATCTCGCGCCATTTGACCCCAATTCGTCTATTCAGCCATTTGCCAAACCCGGCATAGAGGCAACTAAAGGCGGCGGCACATTCTGGCTTGGCACAGATCATATCGGCCGGGATATCCTGTCGCGCATTATATGGGGTTCGCGCACGGTATTGATCTATGCGCCCCTTGCCACCCTTTCCGCTTACACGTTGGGTATTCTGATGGGGCTTGCGGCCGGGTATCGCGGAGGATGGGTGGATGATGTTCTTTCCCGCATCGCCGACATCATTCTATCATTCCCGGTGCTGGTGCTGTACATTATCATCATCGCCACAATCGGCGCGTCCGGTATCAACATCATTATTGCCATCACTTTTGCATCTTCCCCCGGTATCATGCGTATCGTGCGCGGATTGGTGTTGGACCTTCGCAATCGCGACTATGTTGCAGCGGCCCAAACCAGAGGCGAATCAGACTGGCGCGTGATGCTGATAGAAATTTTACCCAATGCGCGCGGCCCGCTTATTGTGGATGCCTGTTTGCGTCTTGGTTACGTTATTATCACTATCGGCGTACTCGGTTTTCTCGGTCTGGGCCTGCCGCCACCGGACCCTGATTGGGGTGGCATGGTAAATGAAACACGGCAGATGGCCATGGCTTTTCCACACATGACGCTTTTTCCGTGCATCGCAATATCCACGTTGATATTGGGATTTAATCTACTGGCGGACGGTCTGCGTGAAATCTCATTGCGTGATTAGGAGGTAACCATATATGAACGACAATCTGGAACCGGTGCTGGTCTGCAAAGACCTTTGCATCTCTTATTATACGCGGGCGGGAGAAATTCCGGCGGTGGTTGATTTTTCGCTGACCGTAAAACCCGGTGAGACTATTGGCATTGTTGGCGAATCGGGATGTGGCAAATCTACCGTGGCAATGGCTGTTATGCAGTACATGGGCGCCAATGGAGGAATCAAAAGCGGCAGCATCACCTTCAAAGGCCGCGATTTGACCCAACTTTCGGAGGATGAGCTGCGCCGTATTCGAGGGGCGGAAATATCGATGATTTATCAGGAGCCTTTCGCTTCTTTGAATCCGAGTCTCAAAATTAAAACTCAGCTTATGGAAGTGCCTCTGGCGCATGAAGATATTTCTAAGGATGAAGCGCGGCAAAGGTCTGTGCAGATGTTGGCGGATGTCAAACTGCCTGATCCTGAACGGATTATGGAATCATATCCGCATCAACTATCGGGGGGCCAACAGCAACGCGTGGTTATCGCTATGGGGCTTTTGTCGAAACCGTCTTTGTTGTTGCTTGATGAGCCGACCACTGCGCTGGATGTTACGGTTGAGGCCGGCATAGTCAAGCTGGTTGCCGACATCAGCAAAAAATTCGGCACTTCCCAGATATATATCTCCCATAACCTCGGACTGATTCTGGAGACCTGTGACCGAGTGTTTGTGATGTATTCCGGTGAAGTTGTCGAGGAGGGGACAATTAACTCGCTTTTCACCTGGCCGAGGCATCCATATACCCACGGTCTTTTTTCATGTATCCCATTGCCCACTGCTGATAAAAATGCGGCACCCCTTAAACCGATTCGGGGCCAGCTTCCGCTGCCGTTTGACCGCCCCCAAGGCTGTTATTACCATCCGCGCTGCGATCATTTCAAACCCGATGTGTGTGATGTCGATCATTTCAAAATGGAGTATGTTGAAAATAGTGCGGCTGATGACCATCGCGTACGATGTTTACGCTACAAAGAAATAGACCATCGCCAGGATACGTCGGATGTTGAAGTCAAAGAGTCACTTAAACTTGGCAAACGGGTTCTTAATGTGGATGGCATGAAGAAGTACTATGAGGTTCGTGACAACTCACTGAAAGCTATCATCAGCGGCAAAAGAATTCGTTATGTAAAAGCCAATGAAGAGTTGAACTTTACTGCCAGGGAGAGTGAAACTGTCGCCATTGTGGGCGAATCCGGATGCGGCAAATCAACCTTTGCCAAGGTGCTGATGGGTTTGGAGACCGGTACTGAGGGCGAGGTGCGTCACAAAGGCAAAGATATTTCGGAAATAGCAGTCAGAGACCGCAGCGACAAACAGATCAGCTCGCTTCAGATGGTGTTTCAAAATCCGTTTGACACCTTGAATCCAAGCCATAGCATTGGTGCTCAGATTTCACGCGTTATCAAAAAATTCGGGGTGGAAACTGATAAGAACAAAATATTCGACCGGGTGATGCGCCTTCTGGATACGGTCAAATTGCCAAGGGATTTCTATTTCAGAAAACCCAGACAGTTGTCGGGCGGACAGAAACAGCGTGTCGGTATTGCCCGTGCATTTGCCGGAAATCCGAGTATGGTGATCGCCGATGAACCGGTTTCAGCATTAGACGTTTCGGTCGCGGCAGCAGTGACAGAACTGCTCATGGATATTCAACGCGAACATAAAACCACGCTGCTTTTCATAAGTCATGATCTGAGTGTGGTGCGTTATCTGTCGGATCGTATTGTTGTCATGTATCTCGGCCATATTCTTGAAAGGGGAACGACCGAGGAAATTTTTTCGCCACCCTACCATCCTTATACGGAAGCGCTTTTATCAGCGGTACCCATCGCCGATCCTGAAGTGACCAAACGTGAAATTGTGCTGGAAGGCAACCTTCCAAGTGCTATGAAACCGCCCAAGGGATGCCCGTTTTGCACCCGTTGCCATCGAAAAATCGGTGATATTTGTGATAATGAGCCGCCTCAGAATCAGGCTGTGTCAGAACGGCATATAATCAAGTGTCATATACCGCTCGCAACATTGAGCGAGGTTGCGCCGGTAATCAATGTGCCGGATGAATCGGAACGCATCCATACGCAGCAATAGAAATAAGAGCCTGTTTGAAAAACCTTAAAGATGGGGACGGATTTTATGAAGTTCATGTGAACACGATGGAAGGGGGTTCCGGTCTCTTTTGCAAAGCCGGCTTCGACCGCATCGGGGTATTTCACAGGAAAACTCCCTTTATATCTTGTATATCTTGTATATCTTGGATTTTTCAAATTTATTCATAATATCAGAAAGCGTGGAAAAGCTTTGCTTCACTTTTTGTGCGCCCTGATCGGGTTGCTTGTCGAATAAGACCCTGAAATCCAACTGAGCCATTTTGAAAAATCCGATTAACTTTTGGAGGTATCGTAAAATGAAAAATTGTTTTTGCGTTATTTCATCAGGATTTTTTTATCCTTGTTTTTTGTTCACCCTGACCAAGTTTGCGCTCAAGGGATTTTGGAACGAATCGGTAAAACAGGTGAGGTCAGGATGGGTTTTCGGGAAGGTTCGATCCCGTTCGGATACAAAAATGCCAAGGGGGAATGGGTTGGTTTCAGTATTGATGTCGGCCGCGAAATCGTAGCGGCGCTCAAGCAAAAATTCAGCAAACCGATCCGGTTGGTCAAAATACCCGTCACTCCTAAGAATCGAATGACTATGGTTGTGAAGAATAAGGTTGATATCAGCATCGGTTCAACCACGATAACCCTTGAAAGAGAAAAAAAGGTTGATTTCAGCTATCCCTATTTTTTAACTGGAGCACGCCTTTTAGTTGCGGCACAAAGCCCTATCAGAAATTTTATACCTGATCTGGCTGATAAACGTGTGGGCGTGGTCCGAGGAGCGACCGGTAATATTGTCGCCATCGACTGGCTAAATACATCCGGCCGCGTTAAGCCTAAATGCCAAAAGGTTCTGTTTGACGAACATGACCTGGGGTTCAAGGCGCTTCAACAGGGTGCAATCAGCGCCTACTGCACCGATGAAAGTATTCTCGCCGGTATGAAAGCCAAATCGTCTAATCCGAATACTTGGAAAATTGTAGGCCAATATTTGACGTATGAACCTTATGGCATGATTCTTCCCCAGAATCAGAGTGAATGGCGTGATTTTGTTAATGCGACTTTGGCAAATCTGATTAAAAGCCGCCGTTTTGAAAAGATCTACGCCCATTGGTTTGGCCCTTATGGGGAAGTTCCTCTGCCAATGAGCAATAAATACAAATCCTTATTAAAGATTCTGAGTTTCCCGGAGTGATTGAAAATTTGGCTGTCAACATGAAGCGCAGAGCGCATTGAAAACAAAAGTAAATATCTGTTTTTAACTTGACATATCCTGAAAAACTATTTATAATCCTTGTTTACTGTTAATGAGGAGTGAAAAAATGAAAAAATATACTTATAGTGCAAAAACATCAGATAATCAAGGGAAATGGTGGATTGTGGACGCCGACGGCGCAACCCTGGGAAGACTGGCGTCACAAGTGGCGTCACGATTGCGGGGCAAACATAATCCTCTCTTCACACCGCATACGGATACAGGTGATTCGATCATTGTGATCAATGCGGAAAAAATTGTTCTTACGGGACGCAAGATGTCCAAAAAGGTTTATTACCGTCATAGCGGCTATATCGGCGGCCTTAAAGAAATCACCGCTGAAAAACTCATGGAAAAGCGCCCTGAGGATATTATTCGCTTTGCTGTCAAAGGGATGCTTCCAAAAAATCGTCTGGGGCGCAAGTTATTTAAGAAATTAAAAGTCTATACCGGCGACCAGCATCCTCATCAAGCCCAGGATGCAGAGATGTTGACACTTTCCTTCCCTTTAAATGTTTGAGGGATTTCTTTACAGGATACCAATCAATCGGAGTGACAGATGCTACAGAAAAACGTTTATCAGGCTACGGGTAAAAGAAAAACCGCTATCGCCCGAACTATTTTAAAACCGGGGTCAGGTGAAATAATCATTAATAATCGATCTATCGACGATTATTTTAAAGTTGAACCGGCCAAAACATTGTTGAAACAACCCTTAGTGCTCACCAATAACCTGGATTCTTTTGATGTCAAAATAAGAGTGCGGGGCGGTGGCTTCTACGGCCAGGCCGGAGCAATCCGACACGGGATTACCAAAGCGCTTATTCTTGCAGACCCAGATCTGAGGCAGTCGTTAAAGAAAGCCGGCTTTATCAAACGTGACGCCAGGGTGAAAGAAAGAAAAAAATATGGCCAGAAAGGCGCGCGTGCACGTTTTCAATTCTCTAAACGTTAAACTGCCTTTTTTACACGGCTACCACATAAAATCGGAATATATTGAAATCAATCGCTCGTTACGAGGCGGAGTCTCGTAACGAGCGGTAAAATCCGAATATTATCCGTGTCCCTCCAACTCACGCCCTGCATATCTTTTCATTGCACCCACCTACTTTTTAGGCATAATATTTTTGGGGTTTCCCTTATTGCTTGCAATTAAATAACATATTTGTTATTATTCGTACATGAATACGGCTTACAGATTTAATGCTTGATTTAGGCCCCAATCTTGGTTTGCCACATACAAAATCAATTGAAAAGGGCCTGTTGGAATTACGGGTAAAAAGCAAGGAAGGGATAGCAAGGATTTTCTTCTGCACAAGAGTTGGCAAGAAAATCATCATGCTCCATTCATTTATAAAGAAATCTCAAAAGACCCCCAAAAAAGAGATAAAAATCGCTAAAATAAGAATGAAGGAAGTGATGGAAAATGACACACGCTGAATTAAAAAAAAAGCATTAAAAAGAAAAAATGTTAAAGCTGCTTATGATGCTTTGGAACCAGAATTTTCCTTATTGCGTGAATTATTAAAGGCACGACAAAAAGTGGGTATAAGTCAAGCCGAAATAGCAAAACGTATGGGAACAAAGGCTCCGGCAATCGCCAGGCTTGAATCGTCTTTAAGCAGCGGCCAGCATTCACCATCTATTGCCACTTTAAAAAAATATGCAAGTGCTTTGGGTTGCCACATAGAAATTAAGCTTGTTGCAAACAACTGAGCCAAATGACTTTTTCAGGATACCACTGATGACAGCCTATTTCATAAGAAGATGCCTTCTTATTATCCCGACCTTTATCGGAATCACCATTATGGTGTTTACGATCACACGCTTTGTTCCCGGCGGGCCGATTGAGCGTATGATTGCCCAGGCCCAGCAAAATCGTATGGGCGAAACAAGTGCGACCGCGACATCCGCTTCTGATGAACAAAGACAACCCCTGTCTGAAGATCAAATCCTGGAATTAAAAAAATATTATGGCTTTGATAAGCCGATTATCGTGAGTTACTTCCTTTGGTTGGGCAAAGTTTTGCGAGGCGACCTTGGTGTTTCCACGCGTTATTACGATCCGGTCTGGCAAATTATCCGTGAACGCATCCCTATTTCCCTTTATTTCGGCCTTTTAACCATGATTATAGGGTATAGCGTTTGTATCCCGCTGGGAATTTCCAAAGCGTTAAAGCACAAATGCACGTATGATAATATCACTTCGATTATCCTGTTTATCGGTTATGCTATTCCCGGATGGGTGGCAGGGATTATGATGCTGGTGTTGTTTGCCTCGTACTGGGATATTTTCCCTTTGGGCGGGATGGTGAGCGATGACTTTGACGATTTATCCCGTATCAGCCAATTAGGAGATATTATCTGGCACACGCTGTTACCTTTGAGCGCTTATATGGTCGGTCTTTTCACCGTAATGACCTTTTTGATGAAAAACACGCTCATGGAAAACCTGTCTTCCGATTACGTGCGCACGGCCATTGCCAAAGGGTTATCTTTTAAGCAAGCGGTTTTTAAACACGCGCTTAGAAACAGCCTGATCCCCATCGCAACGAGTTTTGGTAACAATATTTCCATCATTCTGACCGGTTCGTTTCTGATCGAAAAAGTCTTCAACATTGACGGTATGGGACTTTTGGGCTATGAATCCGTGGTTGACCGTGATTATCCGGTCGTCATGGGAATCCTGGTAATTTCTTCCCTTCTTTTTATGATCGGCAATATTTTATCTGATATTTGTGTGGCGATTGTCGATCCGAGGGTACAATTTAAATAAAATGACCAGCCTGTAATGACGCTTAATCCGCTGACAATCAAAAAACTGCGACGCTTTAAATCGATTCGAAGAGGATACTATTCTTTTATTGTGCTGATGATACTGATTGGTGTCGCACTCGGTGCTGAACTGTTGGTGAATCACCGCGCCCTCATTGTTTGTTATAATGGTCAATATTATTTCCCCACTTACGGGCGCATGTTGCCCGGAACTGTCTTCGGAGGAGATTACGAATACGAAACTGACTACCGTAAATTGGCGCGTCAGTTTGCAAAAACATCGGAAAGCGGGAACTGGATGCTGCTACCTATCGTGCCTTACAATCCTTATGAAAATGATTTTAAAGAGGGCCTTTATCCTCCGCTTCCGCCTTCATTCCATGATCGCCATTTTCTGGGCGTTGATATAGTAGGGCGCGATATTGCAGCGCGTTTGATTTACGGTTTCCGAATCGCAATTTTTTTTTCACTTTTATTGCTTGCGGCAAATTATATTATCGGCATCAGTATCGGCAGTGCTATGGGGTATTGGGGAGGGAAATTTGACCTGTTTTTTCAAAGAATAATCGAAATCTGGTCAAATGTTCCTTTTCTATATGTAATCATCATTATCGCCTCTATCGTCACCCCCAGTTTTTTGGTTTTAATCCTAATCATGGCTTTTTTCGGATGGATCGGCATCACCTGGATCATCCGCACCGTTACCTATAAAGAAAAAGAACGCGAATATGTATTGGCTGCCAAGGCTTTGGGCGCAACCGACGTGCGCATTATCTTCAAACACATCATTCCGAATACGCTGGCTGTGATTGTTACGTTTGCCCCGTTCGCCATTTCCGGCGGAATTATCTCTTTGACCTCGTTAGACTACCTCGGATTCGGTCTGCCGCCGCCAACACCCAGTTGGGGCGAACTCCTGCAACAAGGCTGGGCCAACATGGATGCCTGGTGGATTTCCGGCTCCGTTATTACCGCCATGGTCGTAACGCTGATGACGGTCACTTTTGTGGGCGAAGCTGTCAGAGAAGCGTCAGATCCCAAACAATATACCTTTTACGAATAGATTTCCATTTAGGAATCGAACTGATAATCTAAACAACCAATAGGCGTTTCCAATGAAATTTATACCTTGGAGTTCCAATAACGATCAGTGCCTTGTCAAATCTGGCCGCCCTTTCATAAAAATGCACGGATTACGCAATGATTTCATCATTGTTGACGCAAGACGCATACCTTTCAAACCATCTGTGGATGAAATTAAACGGATTTGTGATCGTCGGGAAGGCGTAGGCGGCGATGAACTGCTGATCGTGGAACCGCCGTCTTCCTCAGATGCCTCGAACAACATAACCGCGTTTGTCAGGATCATCAACACAGACGGTCGTGAGGTGGAAGCTTGTGGGAATGCCTCCCGTTGTGTCGGATGGCTGCTCATGCAGGAACGCCGTGTGGAATCGCTTGTGTTTCGCACGTTGGGCGGTAAATTAAAATGCCAGTTAAAAGGTGAAAAAAGCGTATCCGTGAGTATGGGGCGTCTTCGAACCGCGTGGCATGAAATCCCCCTTTCAAAAGAGATAGACAGCCTTCATTTGGGTATCAGTGCGGGAAAATTGCATGATCCCGTTGGCATGAATATCGGAAATCCTCACGCTGTTTTTTTTGTAAACGACATCGACAAGATCGATCTGGAAACTTATGGCCCCGAACTTCAGCATCATTCCATCTTCCCGCAAGAAGCCAACATCGGCGTTGCTCAGATGATCGATGCACATACGATGAAGCTTGCTGTGTGGGAAAGGCCCGGCGCACTTACCACCGCCTGTGGCTCAGGAGCATGCGCCGCTGTCGGAGCCGCACTGCGCCGCGGGCTGACCGATCAACGCGCAGTCAGCGTCATCATGCCTGCCGGTAATCTAAAAATTGAAATTAACGAGAACGATGAGGCAACCATGACCGGGCCGGTGGAAATCTGTTATTCTGGGTATTTGCCATGATCAGTATGAAAAGCTGAAGACTTTCATACACGACAGCGGCCTTTGCAAAATACAGCAACGGTTCGGAAAGGAGGGAATCACCTTTATCGAATCGGAAATATTGGATATCCTGCGTTCGATTAAGAGCTGAAGTTTAGTTCTTACTCAATGGGTAAGTTATTTAATCACAAAATCTAAGCAAAGACACCGATTCGGCCTGATCATTGTGCCTTGGTTTCTTGCTATCTCGGTTTATTCATAAATATTGAATCCGAATTTATACGGGTCATTGTCATCCGCAACGAGTTGCTGAAATCCTGTGATAAAGGCGCTTCCGGTTATTTCAGGAATAATGGCCGCCTTGCAGTTGACAACAGTTTCCCGGCTAATCCGGCCTGTAAATTCAGTTCCGAAAATGCTTTGATAAATATATGGCTCACCGGTTTTCAATCGGCCTTTATGGTTGAGCAGCGCCATCTTTGCGCTAGTGCCGGTGCCGCAGGGCGACCGGTCAATTTGCCCTTGACCGAATACCACAATATTGCGAGGAGGCGTGCTGTCTTCGTAAATTTCCACCAGTGCGACTTGGGCCGGCGCATTTGTGCCGGGATGCACGCCTTTGAAGTTTTGATTGATCTTATGTCTGATCTCCAAAGCCAGGCGCTTCAAAGGGTCGATATTGGCAGGCTCGACCCGAAGTCTCAAGTCTTTGACATTCACAAGGGCAAAATAATTGCCGCCATAGGCAATATCCACGGTTATCGGTCCCACGGATTCAACAAGGACTTGAACAGATGATTCAAAAAATGATTCCCGATTGCGAACAGTAACCCTCGCCACCCGGCCATTTTCCATATCGGCACGGGCATGAATCAGGCCGGCCGGCGTATCCATAACGACTTTTTGGGTGAATTTATTTTTTTTGCTTTCACGGGGAATCATGCCGGTTTCAAGAAGAACAGTCGCCACGCCGATGCTTCCATGGCCGCACATGTCGAGATAACCGCCTCCGTCCATGAAGATCACACCGGCATGGGCCTGGTCGGACACCGGCTCGGTGAGAATTGCGCCAAACATATCCTGATGTCCGCGGGGTTCTGACATCAGCATCCGTCGAAGGTGGTCCTTATGTTCGGAAACCCATTTTTTCTTGTCATGCATCTGCTTTCCGGGAATATGGCCGAATCCGGCAGTTACAATTCGCGTAGGTTCTCCCATGGTATGGGTGTCCACCGCAGTAATGATATGAGCAAAATTCATGTTTTAATTTCCTTTTTTAGTGATTATCACCTCAATAAATGATGTATTCTGAGATTTTTATGGGAAGTCTTTTTCCCTGCCTTTAACAAAAACCTTTTTAACCGTTCGAGTCGGTGCTTTACAATTTGCGGGTAAGCATAGTGAATGCCACCCATTATATTTGTAAGTGTGTTTTTATAAGCCACTGATTTATCTGTGGTTATCTTTAATATATGGTCATTCCCCACTTACCTGACTTTTTAATCCTGTTTACCAATCCGTTAGCGGTGCAAGCGGTTCTTGAACCTGATTCAAAGTTTATCCAAAATCCAGTTTCAGATTCCAAAGCGATGAAAACCCATAATTGACGGCTTTTGTTTTTAAGATGATACCATAACTCGTCCATTTGGAAAAATAATATGCTGATTCCGATAGTCAAGCAAAGAAAAAGATGTAACCGCAATCTTTTATGACCAAGAGCCGGCAACCATTGTTCAACCGTTTTGACACCTCTCAGGAGCACATCAGCAATAGCATCGGGGGAAAGTCCGTATGTACTTAACCAGGCGGCTTGTTCGTACTCTTTAAAGCTTCCGTGTTTACCGAATAGCTCGGAATAACCGGTTTCTGAGAAACAATGGGCGCCCCCGTGTCTTGGTCCGGTATCGAATTTGGTTGTGCATATTCCATCCTTCGTAGTTTTATTTTCATAGGGCTGGTAACAAACACAACTTTCTTTTGGACAAAAAGATGGTAAATCAGTATTTAACTGAAATGATTTTAAGTCACCTGCACTGTTTTGCAGGAGCTGCCGGGAGTAACTTGAATATCCGCAAAAAAATTAGGCTCAAGTCATTTTACATATAACATTTTGTCATTAAAAACATAATAATTATTAACTTGACTAATGTTTACACCCTGCTTATTAGTGCGCAAAAAGGGTCGTCAAGAAATTTGCAGCGATTGAATGCAAAGCTGCCACCTATTGAAAATCAATTGCGGAGGAAAATATGGATCGAAAACCATTATTCAGAAGAAAAACTTCAATTTCTTACAAAACCGAAAAAAAAACGGTGATGCGGGGTTACAATCTGAGCGATTTGGCCGAAGAGGGCTATTCGTTTTGTGATGCGTTGTTTGTATTGTTTCAAAATCGTATCCCGGATGAAAAAGAGGAAGAGATGCTCAACTATGAGATGGGGATGTTTTTGGAGCATTCCATGTCGCCATCAGCGGTGGGAGCTATCGGTGTCAGCGCCGGCCGGCCGAATCTGCCTGTATGTGTGGCCGCTGCGGTTTCAACTTTTGGCGGGGTTCACGGCCCCGGTGCCGCACATGGATATATGCTTAACAAATATCTGGAACGGGGGGCTGAAGAGGGCAAAACCGTTGATGAGATGGCCAAAGCTCTGGTGGATGAATATTCAGATGCCAAAAAGCCGGTCATGGGCATGGGACAGCCTCAGCATATCGACAGCGATCCGCGAGCCGAACCGATTCATCTCAAGCAGGAAGAATTGGAACTGGAAGGGGTTTATCTTGAATTTCAGCGCGCTGTGGAAAAATATTTTCATGCCCGGCGCAAGGCCGAAGGTCGTTCTTATGTGGGCGTGAACGTCGTGGGTTCCGGCAACACCGCCCTGATGGAAATCGGTTTTTCACCTAATGCCGGATGGTGCATCGGCAGTGTTACGCGTGGGTTCAGTTGCGCCGCTCATGCCTTGTTTAACATGAAAAAAGGCCGTGCCTGGGGGGCTTCTCGCAATGAACCTATGGTGCAGATGAT
The DNA here is from genome assembly GCA_030378005.1 of Desulfococcaceae bacterium HSG9. Classification (GTDB taxonomy): domain Bacteria; phylum Desulfobacterota; class Desulfobacteria; order Desulfobacterales; family JAUCGF01; genus JAUCGF01. The sequence goes on from JAUCGF010000162.1 coordinate 16,972, forward strand.
TGACTTGTCCATGATCAAATATGTCGGCCCGGAAGACCGTATCGTTCCCAAACAGGAAGAACGGCAGGAATACGCTCAGAAACAAAAAGAAGAGGGGGAATACAAGCAATGGGTTATTTAGATAAAGACAAAACGGATGCCTTGAACAAAATCAAAAGGGAACGCAAAATCGGAAATCTGGACAGCCCCAAGAACCCTTTTGACTATTATGAGAGAGCATACGGAACGGTTCCGCGGGATGAAAACCGAGCGCCTTTTCAATGGGTGTCCGAAGTGGCCTATAAAAATGTACATCGCATTGTGACACGAGGGTATGACACAACCGAGTTGATGGAGGAGGGCTACGGCATTGTCGATGTTCTTTTTATTGATTATCAGGCGCGCATACCGACCGTTGAAGAAGAAAAGATGCTCAATTATGTCATGATTATGGCTTTGGAAGACGGGCTGTCCATACCGGCGGCGATGTCCAGGCTTGTTGCCAAATCCAAGACCTTTCTGACACAGGCCTGCGGCGCATCCATTATGGCTTTTGGTCATGCCTACGGCGCGTATTCGGCCTTTGGCAACCGACTTGATGATTATTTGAAAATGGCTGAAAATGATAACCTTTCCGTTGAGGAGGCCGCTGAAATTCTGGTTGAAGAGAATCTCCATGATGAAGCTCTGGGCGTATCGGGCCTGATGCTTAAAGACCCGGCTGCCAAACGTATGTTGGCTCGCGCTGAAAAACTGGGTGTGGCCGGAAAATACATTGATTTCACCACAGAGATCGTCAAAGCGGCCCAAAAAATTTCAGATGAACCGGTAGATATTGATATGCTCGGTGCCATAGGTGCTGTCATGCTGGATTTGGGATTCACACCTGAAGCGACATGGGCTGTTCTGGCCGTCACCCGTTCTTATGCCGCCGGAGCGCATTACATCGAAGAAATCGAAAGGGAGGAATACACCCGCCTTGGGCAGGAGTTGACCCCTGAAGAGGATTATGACGGCCCTGAAGACCGTTCTGTGCCGCCCATTAAAGATCGCGCTACAAACTCCCGACCGGCACTTTGCCGCACACCTGATGAATGGAAACAACGTTTTGAAAAGATGAAAAAAGTTTCCGGCAGCGGATTTAGCATCATTGAAGAAATCGAGGACCCCAGTAAGAAATCAGGAATAAAAAAAGTGGGGAAACTTTAAATAAATCACAATAACCAACGAATCACGAATGGACACAAACACGAATAGACACGAATGATTTATTTTTATTAGTGTTTATTCGTGTCCATTCGTGGTTCAAAATTGAAAGGTGAATAATGGAAATTGTCAAACCTGTAAAAAGAAATGTCTTGCTGAACCCCGGCCCGGCAACCACCAGCGATGCTGTCAAATACGCTCAGGTTGTGCCGGATATTTGTCCGCGAGAGCAGGAATTTGTTGATATTATGACCGGCGTTCGCAAAGATTTGGTTAAAATTGTCCACGGCGATCCTGACAAATATACGGCGGTTATTTTCACCGGTTCAGGAACGATTGTTCAGGATGCATGCGTCAACTCGCTTGTGCCTGAAGGCAAAAAATTATGCGTTGTCAACAATGGTGCCTATTCCGCACGTATGGTCGAAATCGCTCAATATTACCATATTCCCTGTGTGAACCTTGAATTTCCCACAACCGGTCTTCCCGATCTTGATGCGGTCAAAAAAGCCCTGCAAGATGACCAGGATATCGCGGTGGTTGCAACAGTTCATCACGAAACCGGAACCGGCGTTCTGAACCCTATAAAAGAGATCGGCCAATTGGCCCATGACAACGGCTGTATTTTTGTGGTTGACACCATATCCACTTATGGCCTGATTCCCATTGATATTGAAGAGCAGAATATTGATTTTTTGATGTCTTCCGCTCAAAAAGGTCTCGGTGCTATGACCGGCGCATCATGGACAATCGGCAATATCCAAGAGATCAAAAAATCGAAAAACTATCTGACACGCTCTTACTATTGCAACCTGTTTATGCAGTATGACTTTTTTGATCGTGTTGGCGAAATGCACTTTACGCCCCCGGTTCAGACGATGTATGCGTTACAGCAAGCTGTCAAAGAATACTGGGAAGAGGGCGAGATTGCCCGCTGGGAACGTCTGACAAAATGTTGGCAAGCTGTTCACAAGGGGCTATCAGAAATCGGGCTGTCATCCGTGATCGACAAAGCGATTCAAGGCCATCTCGTTGTCACTGTCAAAGCGCCGGATGATGAAAAGTTTGATTTCACTCAATTGCATGACTACTGCTATGAACGCGGTTTCACAATCTATCCGGGCAAAATGTTCGGCCTCAAAACATTCAGGTTGTGCAATCTGGGTCTTATCACCGAAAATGATGTTAACGATTTCTTTGTCATCGCCAAAGAAGCATTTGCAGAAATGGGATATTCGTTTCCTGTTTCATAAGTAAATTTATAATATTACGGAGGTAAAAAATATCATGGAAGATAACATTCAGGAAATGTATGTAAAAGCCCGTAAAGCTTTTAAAGAAGTCGAATTCTGGCCCCAGAAAAAAGTCGATATGATGGTTCAGGCCGTGGGCTGGGAATTGCAAAAAGAGGAAACCCGTAAAGCGCTGGCCAAACTGGCCGTGGATGAATCCGGAATCGGCGTGTATGAAGATAAATTGGCCAAAATCAAGACCAAAACACTCGGCACGCTTTGGGACCAACGTGGTGTGAAAACCTGCGGGCTGGTGGAAGAGGACAAAGCCCTGGGAGTCCGCAAATATGCCAAGCCTATCGGAGTGGTTGCCAATGTTGTGCCATGCACTAATCCCGAATCCACAATATGCTGTCTCGGTTTGAGTTCTTTGAAAACGCGCAACGCAATGATTATATCCCCCCATCCCAGAACTCAGGGCAGTTCTTATCTAACAGTGGAACATATCCGCAAGGCGCTTAAAAAAGTCGGCGCTCCCGAAGACCTGATGCAGTGCATCAAACACACCAGCCATGCCAAAACATCTGAGCTGATGGCCAATTGTGATTCCGCAGTGGCCACAGGTGGTGCCGCGTTGGTAAAAGTGGTTTATGCGGCGGGCAAGCCGGCACAAACGGTCGGAGCCGGAAATGTGGTGTCCATTGTGGATGAAACCGCTGATTTGGAAGATGCGGCTTACAAAATCAGACTGTCCAAGATTGCCAACAACTCGGCATCCTGCTCGTCTGAAAATGCGGTGGCGATTAATGAAGATGTTTACGATAATATGCTCACAGCGTTGAAAGCCCAGGGCGGATATTTGTGCGACACAGAAGAGCGCGAAAAACTGCGACGCTATATGTGGCCGGACGGAACGCATTTGAACCGCGATATTGTGGCCAAACCGGCCGTGTTTATCGCTGAAAACGCCGGATTGACTGTGCCGGAAGACACCAAATTTCTCATGGTGATTGGCGAAAAAGTCGGCCCGGACGACCGCTTCTCAGGCGAAAAAATCTCACCGGTGCTGACGGTCTGGCAGTGGAACGATTTTAACGAAATGCTGGAACGCTTGCGAAACATTCTCAAATTTTCCGGAGAAGGACATTCCGCTTCGATTCACACGACAAACGACACCCGCCGTGTGGAAATGGCCTTGCATGCCAATGTTGGCCGGGTCGTCTGTAATATGCCGCACGCCCATGCCAATAGCGGTGGATGGACATCCGGACTTCCCGCCACCGATACGCTGGGAGGCGGTTCATGGGCAGGGAATATCGTAAGTGAAAACGTCAACTGGAAACAATTTCTCAATTACACGCTGCTCGCCATTCCCAAAGAGGAATATATTCCCACAGATGAAGAGATATTTGGGAATTACCTTGAAAAATACGAAAAGAAATAAGCTATTATAACATGAGTTCGACATAATAGTATTTGAATTTATTATAAATATTGAGATTTACGTTTTCAAAAAGAAGGCTCAATGACAGATTTTAACCAATTGTTTTCATTATTGATTGAAATCCCTTTCGAATTTACCGCAACTATTCGTAATGTACTGATATTACATAATAATTATATCGAACTCACGTTAATATCAGTAGATCGAAAAAGGAACGCTGAACTTACAGTTTAAAAACTCGTTACGAGGCTTTGTCTCTTGGTTTTTTGTATGCATCAGCAGAGTCACAGCAGGCAGAGCTTCGTAACGAGCGCAATATAGTTACACATTCTTTAAATTAGACATATTGATGCTGTGTATTCAAAAATTATTTTTTCAGGAATTGCAAATGATGCTTTTCCCTCGACTTTGGCCATTTTAAAATCGTTTTTACTTACTATCAAGGAGAGTATTTTCGAGCTGATTTCTAACACAGAGTGATTTAGCGATGGACAGAGCGCATGAAATAGCTTACAAGTAGAATTTTGA
>JAUCGF010000082.1 GCA_030378005.1 Desulfococcaceae bacterium HSG9
CGTAACCCGACAATATTGCCTGGTGATGTCGGGTTACGCTATCGCTAACCCGACCTACTTTAGTATTATTTTTTTCTTCCAAAAGCAAAAATTACCGGTTTCAAAAATCCAGGTGCAAATCTTTGATGTAAAACTCCTATCCAATATGCCATTTTGCAAAATGATAAATAAGACGGTTCCGCTTCATACCCATATACGCTATGTTCGTAGTTATACAGATTCAGCCATGATTTGATTTTTCTAACCGTGTTGCACCTGTAATAGGCGGGAAATATATCTTCCTCTTTTCTTCCATCCTGAACGACATCTGTAACCTTGGAATGATATTTATTTGGTATTAACTTTGAAAAAAGTGCGATGTAACTACAGGCATTCGGAGTGCGGATACAGATATACCCTCCGGGCTTTACAACTCTGTTGAGTTGAGTGAAAAAAAGATCAGGCTTTGCCACATGTTCTAAAACGTTATCGCAAATAACCAAATCAATTGAATTATCATTTATTACCCATTTATTGTTTTTAATAAGAAAAAAATCAGTGATAAATGGGTTCTTTGCCGCGGTGTGATCAACGTCCATTCCGATAACTTTTTTTACTTTACCCTTAAATATTCGAAGATTTTTCCTCACCGATATTTTATCTTCCGTATAAGAGCCTCTGCCACAGCCAACATCAAGAATCACAAACGACGATTCAAGCAGGGCATTGACACGGGTATAAAAAGTGATGGTTCCGTCAATATCGGTGAACCCTCCAAACTTGCTCTCTGGATAAAAGTGATAACGGTATGGCATATTATTTTATCCTAACTCTGAGTGAACGCTTGCGGTTTATCATTGTATCAGCTCGGAGCCGTTCCCCTGTCTCCTTTTTGCTCTGAATATCGTTCAATAATCTGTGTCTTGGCATACAGAGCCTTGATATTACCGAGCAGGAAAATCGCGCCTGTTACCTCATCTTGAATAAGATCAGGTCCGCAATCGCCCTGTCACTCACGATTGCGGCAACCCGCTGATTATTCTACATGTTTCGATTTTGTGTAACTGATTACTCTACGTTTAGCGCTTTTTTTCGCGCAGACATAATATAAAATAAGCCTATTTTGTCACATAATACAGCTATGTTTTGTGGAAAGACATTTAAATTTTGTTTTGAAATAACAGCGCAATCCCAATGATCCGCTCCTACCGGAAGGACGATCTGTTGATGCCAGTTAATATGGCCTTCATAAGGATATCGTTTTGAAATAATATTTAAATAATTTAAATTATCAGCAGTACTTATACGTAAGGCAAATGAAGGTTGAGGAGCGCGAAAGCCATATATTATAATCGGTTTTTGGGTTGAATTGCAGCACTGACTGAGTGAGGCGTTAATTTTAATTTGATTTTTTTTGGCTATATGGATGCGTTTCTGATGGGTACTAATATCAAGGGTGATATGCTTTGCGAGAAGCAAAGCCACAACAATACACACAATACATTGAAACTTAAAAGAACGGTGTTTTAAAAAAAGGTGCGAGCATATAGCAAATATTAGCATTCCGCACACACCCGTTGGCAAAAGATACCGGAGTGCCATGTGACGAGCAGCTAATATGTATGACATTATTATTGCAACGACAGCGAAGATTAAAAGAGATGCCATGGGGTTTGAAAGCACATCGCCATTTTGCCGTTGTCGCCATAATGCGAAACCCGCAAGACTTATATTCATAAACAACCAGAAATGCCAAGCTTTGGAAGAACGCACTGCTATAAATACATTGGTAATCAACTCATACATTGATGGGATTTCAGCCTGTTTGGTTCCGTATTCACCTGAATGGCTTGCCAATCGCCAAAGCCACTGAAACATATATGGATATTTGGAAGCCACTACAAAGGTTGCCGCTAAAAACCCTAAAACAGCCGCGACAATTAATGCAAAGGGGAGATATTTTTTACATATATCCGGTGCAGGACGAACGATCAACACAGCTAAAAACATCGCTGGGATCCATGCTAAAAAAGTAAATTTTACAGCACAAGCCAACCCCAAAGTGAAACCAATCAGGGCGCTCCCATGATAAGAAAGACCTTTGTTAAATTGGCTCCATGCGGAAATAATCACTAAAGAGCCAATAGGGAAATATAAGATTTCAGGGCTCCAGACATTGTTGTATTCTAATGATTGCGAACATAGAAAAAAAGTCTGTAAGGCTGAAATTTGAAGCATTGGTGACAAACGCAGCAGAAGCGTTTTCAATAACATCCAACACATTAAAATCATCAGAACCTGTGAGAATATATAGGCACTTACACGGAAACAATCAAGGTTCAGCGGGTTTCTTCCTATAAATGTAAGTAAAGCTGCGCTAATGAGTTGAACTGGCGTTCCCGGATTATCCACATTGTTCGGAGTTTGCCCATTCAACAATTCTAACCCGCTATAAAAATAGATTGTTTCTGGATCATAGTAAAATGCCCAAAAGGGACGAGGGTAAATAAAAACCTTATAAATCCATTCTCCGGTAATAGGTGCAAGGGCAAGGAAAAGGATTAAAACAGTCGTCCATTTTATTTTGAAATCAAAGGATGACGGTTTAGTAAAAAGTTTGGATATCACCATTTTATCGTTTTTATACCCTATAAATTCAAGAGCCTGAAAACAATTTGCACTTTTGAATTTTTACAAAAGCCGATTTTTATGTATCAGTAGATAAAAAATGTCTGAAAATACGGCAGGGAGCGCAAAAATTAAGCGAAGCGGTTTTTCGCCGGCCTCTGAATCCGTAAGTCTCCGAGTCTCCGGGTGGTGCCGGATGCTGAAAATCGCTGCGTTTAATTTTTGCACTCCTGATTTTTCCATCTACTGTGTATGTAAAATTCCCTATCAGAATCAAAGTGAATTTGCGTTTAGAGATTATTCAAGGGATGCGTGCCACCATTTTAACGGCTTTGATTGTTCCTTGAACTGCTTTTTCAATTGAATATTGAGCGATAATTCTCTTGCGGGCATGTAAGCCCATCTCATGGCATTTTTTTCCTGATGCCATTGAAAACATCTTTGTAGCCAAAGCTTTGATATCACCAAACGGGAAAACCATGCCTGTAACCCCATCTTCAATAAGGTCAGGGCCGCATCCGGTTCTGTCACTCACGATTGCCGGCAAACCGCAAACCATAGCTTCATTTACGACCAGTCCCCATGTTTCACCATAATCAGAGGGCAAAATCAGACAGTCGGAAGCGACATAAGCATTGATAATCTCACTTTGGTTTAAAAAACCGGCAAACGTCACCGGAAGATTATATTTTATCACCAACTGACGAGCTTGTTTCATTAATTCTCCAGTTCCTACGACTGACAAATAAACATCAGATTCGGTTTCGCGTATTAATTTCAGTGCCCAAAGTAAGTCCATAAGTCGTTTTTTTTTAATAAGTTTACCAACATAAAGAAAACAGATCGTTTCCAGCGGCACTTTCATTTCAGAACGAATTCGCCTTCTTTGATCAATTACTTTATCAAATTGTGATAAAAATCTTTGATTATCAACAAAATGGGGGCATGGAATAATTTTATGACTGTCAATTCCATTTTGAAGATAAAAGTCTCTATTCGCTTTGCCTACTGATAGAAACGCATCAAATCTTGCAAGTAATATCCGATGCAGGCATCGTATGTAGTGCGGTCTTTTATGCAAAGCGTTGGAATCACCACGGACAATTCGAGGTATCTTTCGCCATACACAAAAAAACAGAACCAGCCAAAGCATAATATCATGCCACCCGGTTATTATCACCACATCGGCATTGAAATGAGCGAGTTTGCTAATAATTTCCAATTTATTGTAAAAATAATCTATTTTTTTTGATGATAAACGATTGGATAGCAATTTCCAATGGTAGCCGTCTAGCAAGGGAATATCCCATTGAAACGGAATGCCAAAATCCTGACCCTGCCGGTGTGCATCAGGTAATAATTCATAATAAACCGTCAAATCAATTCCTTTTTGTTTACCAAGTATTCGGAACCACGGTACCTGATATTGAATGGGATGAGTTGCGAAGATAGCCAGTTTCATCATTTCAAAATATACTGTTTAGTGGCATTATAAATAACAGATGGCGTTGTTTCAAAATATCTTTTCCATCGGTTGTTCATCAGTCACCAATATCGTACCTTTCAACAATTATCGATAGGCAGATTGATTTTATCGAGTAGAAGAGTAATCTGTCGTAGCAATTGGAGACGAATCAATAGAAATATGATTGATATAGTAATTTCCAGGTTTATCAAAAATTAAAAAAAGCTTTTTTATTTTAGGATTCATTGCATACACTGGTATTTGTAATAGATCAATCAATATAGCACCATCAACTTCGATAAAATTTCTATGATACGGTAAATTTAAAGTTCCTTGAAATTTTAAAGCTAAATTGACCTTGCCGTTGCTATTTTTATTTGAAGATTGATTTATAACTAAATGCAAGTATCTATTCTCGACAGGGTCAAAAAAACCTGATTTTATTACTAAATAATCATCATTTTTTACATTCACAAATAATTTATCCCCTTGCCGGATTGGTTTTAAATTATTCCAATCATCTACGTTGCAGTATATATCAGATAAGTTGGCGTCTAATTTATGACCCAATAATTTAACAGATGAACAATACAACTCATTTAATTGTGGATAGCGTTGTATCTTGTTAATAAAAATCTTACTTATCTTTTTTCTGATATCGTTACTTAGGAGAATATGATTATTCGCATAACTTGGATATGAATCATTTCCGACAAATTTAACATTACCTATAGCTTCTGTTCGTAAAATCAAATTATCATAATGTGCCAAGTCTTGCTCCCATAGTGAAGGATATTTCGTAATTAAATAACGCCCATCTAAATTAGGAATATAAATTGGAAAATCAGTCGATTGATTATTATAGATCAAAGCTAACCGTTGCTTAATATCTTCAAGTGCATTTTGCCGTTCAACTGATGATATCAATCCATAAGAACGTAGCGGCAAGGAAGGTTTAATATTTGATAATTGGAAAAGACTTATTGCGGCTATTTCTACAATGAAATAATTGCAAAATATGGCTGCTAATCCCAAGATTATCCACTTTCTCAGTCTGTTATCAGCATTGGATAGAACAGTTGCCCCATATAATTTGTCAATAATAAACGCGATACATATACAAAATAAAATAAAAGGTATACACAGATGTCGAGGGTCATAAAAAGGATCGGAATAGGGACGCGCTATACACACCATCATGCTTACCCCTATCGTGATCATAAACAGACCTACCGACACCCATCTGCTTTTGCCTCTGATATGATGCCATACAATAAAAGAAACAATTATAAAAATTACAGATGAGGTCGCTTTTAACATAAAGATGATGGAAGCGTAATCTCTGAATATGTAATAATATGGCACAAGCATTGAAACTAGCAAGCCCATAGACATAAATTCCCATAACTGTAACACAAAATCTGATATATTATGAGTTGCTAAAGGATCGCGCATGGTGAGGAAGCCTCCTTGTTTGTCGTAGGCTATGTAATAGAATACGGAAGTAACAAGAAGCGTAATCGCGACGGATGCAATCGTATATTTTTCGGATTTAAGATAATTGATTAATATAAATTTGCTACAAACGCTTATATGGCCGATAATTCCGATAATTAACCAAGCTATAGGAACCCACATACCATAAAGACCTTGCAAGCAAGCGACAATACAACAGACGGCCGCACACAAAAGAAAAACAGACCGTTTGGTATGTGAATAGTGCAACTGAAAAGCAAAGACCGAAAAGGCAAGCCATATCACCTCATTATAAACCATGAGGGTAAAATATCCGGAAGTTACCTTGCCCCATAGAGGCCATCCTGCACACATAACAATAAATGCGATCAAACCTAAACCTTGACATCCCAATTTTTTTAAAAATATGACTCCGGTCATTACTACCAGAAAGAAGTTAAGAATTACTGCTAATCGATAAAACCATAAATTATAATGGAAAAACTTCCACATTAGCCACCACTGTAATCGAAGAAACAACATTATATGATCACCGGCTATTCTGAGTAATAATTGTGACAGTGGTTCGTAATGTGCCTGAACGATATGGGTAAAGTCATCTCCTTGATAATAAGCAAAAAAAAATGTCCCCGTTTCAAAAATGAGTGTGAACCCGATGATAATAATAATAAAATGAACGATTGAAAGCTGATTGATATAATGAGTAGGCAGGGAGGTAAGTTGAATAGTGAACTGATCTATATTTTTAGCACAACAAAATAGTATCGCTGTTAATAAAAATATTATCATGCCGATCAGTTCACCCCAGAGCGATATTGATCTTGCTATGATTGCTATTGCTTCTCCTGTAGGTCGGGGACGTATATGATTAACCATAAATAAAATATCATCTGAAGAAAGAAGGCCTAACAGAAAAATTACGATACCGCCCAAAAATAGTATACTGTAAATGACGTACCATAATGGGTCAACCGTACTATTATACCGTTGCTGTTCAAGCATATTTATCCTTTCAAAGTTCAGGCTACCAGCATAAACCGGGTTTATGGCGTTGAAAAAGTGTGACGGCTTTCCGCTTTACATTCGTGTCCCAATTTTTTTGCAAGTTTATGATTTAGGGGCTTAGGATTGAACTCTTTTATTTTATAGACGTTCAGATAAATAATTTCACTGCGTTATCGGTCGGATATATACTATGGTGTATTATCTCTTCCTCTATCCTTGTGAAATTAATTATCTGAACGTCTATATTGCCGTATACTATTTTTTAGGAACAACACTTTTTTTCAAATGCATTCCGGTTCTCATTGCATAAATAATAGCGGAAAGAACAGCTATCATTAAAATGCGACTGAACGAAGTATTCATGTGAGCTAAGGTTGGTGATGTAGAAAAAACATAAATAGATGTGATGCCTGTTAAATAGATATAAATTCCAAAAGGGATTATCAAATTATAGATTTTTCGCTTCCAAAGCCAATTGTATAAGGTAGCTATTGGAAGTATCAGAAAAAAAATCATCCAGTAATTATTAGCGAGAAATATTTTAATTGCGTTTTCAAAGAGTTGTATAAGCAAAGGTATATTTGAAATCAATCTTTCTAATGTGACATTAGAGAACTCAAAATGGAGTGATGATATTCCCTCTGCTATCCGAAAGTTATACAAGTCTGATTTCCAAACAAAAAACGGTATAAGTCCTATAAATAGAATTATAATATCACCTGCCATTTCATGGATAGACCACTTTTGATGACTGCATTTCCATGTTAAATACCAAGGAATAATAATGAATGGGAATATCAGGATACCCTCAATTTTGATGAACATTAAAACCACTCCCAATAAAAGACCAATTCGAGAATAAATCTGATTTTGCAATTCATCTGACGCTAAAAATGCCAGCATAGAAAAACCCGCCATTGGAACAAAATAAATTTCAGCGGATGTCGGTTGGCCAAGAAACATTGGCAGTAACAACATGATCAGCACTATCGGCAACAACCCAGTCAACCAGTCTCTTTCTTGTTTGATCTTAACAAATAAATTGCATGAGGCAAATAAAAATAATAAATACAAAACAGCGAAAAAAAGGCGGTAAAGGAATATGACCAAATGGGTTGTGTAATTGATTTGAAAGGACTCATTTTTGGCCATATCGCCCGCCCACATCAAAGTGGCAATTAATATAGCGAATGCGGGCGGGTAAACCACCTCGTGTTGTAAACCATAGCGTTCAAATAATATTACAGGATCGTGATGAGAAAGCATGTGATGAAATCGCCCCATAGTTAGCCAGTGAGTATAAATATCGCCATCAAAATCAAGTTTTAACACTATGAAAAATATATAGATTAGTCCTGCGGCCATAATCGGCAAAAGCATAAATGAATACTTGCTTTTAATACTCTCCATTGAAATTGCAAATTTTTTATTAAGAAACCAAAGCAGAGCAATTGATATGAAAAGTTCAAAGGCAATTGCCCAATTTATTGCGGCTTGTGTAATTTTTCCTAAGCAGAAAACAATTATAGTGTGAATAACCAACAAAAAAGGAAACCCAAGTGCGAAACTAAACCAACGAAGGCATCGCAATGCTGTATTACTAGTAATCCCCCAAGCACAAGCCATTATAGATGAAGAAATTAAAACTAATACGAAAATGCGAAGCATCTGGTTTAAGTTGATACGCAAACTGGGATATTCAAGAAAAGAAGCCTTTTTTCCTTTCAACACAATAATTTTACTTGTTGAAATCAGAGGCCATCGTTGGATGAAAGCATCCTTTGTTTTCTGGGTCGGAACGATTATTATTCCATATTTTACAAGAGCCTTCACTTTTTCAGGCATTTTTTTTGTTTTCTTGAATGAATTAAATACTGTTCGTCTATAAAAATTACCTGCTTTATCAATCAGGAAAACAGCATTTCGATTGTCATTGACCATTCCTTCTTTAAACAATAGCCACGCATTTTTTCCATAAGGAAAAGTGATTAAATCCAAACCATAAGCGGCTATATGATTATTTTGCCAACCGTCATCAGCACTAATGAACAGAACGTCTTTTCCGTATTCAAGATTTTTGTAATCAGTTTCGGGAAATGCCGTTACATAAGATTTCATATCCCAACGTATTGGCGAAATACAAGTGAGGATAGCAATAAACAAAGTAATTATAAATGAAATAAAGAAAATATTGAGAAATAATCGGTTCATATCTGCTCATCTAACGATTTAGTTCTTGTTACACTTAAATCAATGGTTCGGTAATTCTTTCTGATTCAACGTGTTAAAAATCATAACTATCTGAAATTATTACAAAAGGCTTTAGAGCTTCGTTTTTATAACCTATTGAAAATATTAGATTTTTAATTTTTTACCGAACTATTGTTAAATGTAAACAGTGTTTAATGCGTTGGTCGTAAAATAGATAATACGGGCGCATTATAGTGTTTCCATTGCTGTATGTTTTTTTCTTCGGATATAAAAGGTATGGCAAGTGTAAATCCGGCAATAAACCCCATTAAAAGCATGATGAAAGGGTCTCCGAATGCTTGATTAGCCATTGAGAAGTGCATGGCTTCGGCAATAAGAATCGAACTAAGACCGATGGTCAGAGGTTCGTATATTGCTTGTTTATTAACATAGATAATGATGTTCCAAATATAGCGTATGAGGATGAAAAAAAGCAATAATGCTACCACCAAACCGGGCACACCCAACTCTGCGAGAACTTTTGAGACTCCGCCTTCTGCCGCTAAACCTGTAAGTACGCCGCCAAAATGTTGAACACCCTGGCTCCCTGTTCCCGCTCCGGAACCCAGTATTCCATTATGTAAAATCACCCATTGGAAACTGTTGATTGTCATTTGCATAAAACGATCAAAAGGTGTTTCATTAGCATATTCATGAACTAAACGGTAAGTGTAGGCGTCAAAATCTAAGGCAGAATCTCCCAATGTAATCAATTGAAATAAAATTAAGATGCCAATGCAACCTAACAAAACAAAGCCAATATATTTTTTCCATGATTTGGCATAAGAATAAAATGCCAAAATAGTCGCTGTTATAATAAAACCTCCAAACACATAAAACCCTTTTCTGCGCCCGGTAAACACAATAGCGCAAAGAGCTATTCCTGCAATCCCCAGCCAAATATATTTCCGCCAAGAAGGCGATGATAAAGCAAAAATAACAACGCTTAACATAGCGACCATGGTTGCATGCCAAGCGGATATTTCCGCAGCACGCATAAGTCCTGATTGCAAAACAAGGCGATATGGAAAATAGATAAAAAGGTGATTTCCACCCACGCTTCCCAATACAGGAGATTGATAACCCGACGCCTCTGCTAACACACCGGTGACAAACAGGAATCCAATAGTCAGGTAAAAAATGAGAAAATTGGTAACATTCCTTTTTTCTAAAGCATAATTAAATGCAAGCAGCACACCGGCAAGCGGGCCGATATAACTCACCAAACCAATACCCATTCTATTAAAATCACTAGTGATAATTAATGTACGCATTGATTGAGCTACTACAATCAGTAAAAAAATTACTAATGTAAGTTTGATTTTGGGATAAAGATTGAAAATTAAATTTATTCTCATCCCTTTTTGATACTGTATTAACCCAAGTAAAACAGATAAAATGAAGGGTACGATTAATACCGTATAATAGACACTATGCCCTGGCATAAGTTTACGAATCGGGTCCTGAAAAAATCCGACTAAGATACATATAAACAAACCTTTACGCCAATCTATAAAGCTTAAAATAAGAAGAAAAATTAAGATTATATGGATTTCAAACATTGCTATACACTCCTATTCACAAAGGATGTAAATATTTAGGTCCTTTGGTTTTAAGTTTTGCCGCCTCATAAAAACCTCGTAATTCGGAAATAAGCGATATCGGAATCCACCACGGATGTTTCAGATAAAAGCGGCTTTTTAGGGCATACAGCGGACGCCAAAGAATTCTAAACAAACGATTTTTTTTACGTTTTGACTGTAAAATATAGTAATAGGCGCCTATCGAATGACTATGTTTGAGCGTTGTCAAATGATGTCCGAAGCTGCGCGTACCGCCGGAATAGGTTTTCAAATGTCTGATGCTCGCCGCAGGTTCATAAAATATTTTTTCTCCCGATTTTAAAGCGCGCTCACAAAATTCGGCCTCAAAACGGTACGCCACATCAATAAAATTTTCATCAAAACCACCTAAATCAATGGCTAATTCACGTTTAACCGAAAAATTTCCTCCCATTACTTCAGACACGAATTGATGCCGATTCGATGAAAAACGGAAAGGCGCATTCTTTCTATTTATGTACACTTTTTCTCCCCGTTGCAAAACACGACCAGCAACTATGTTATGTTTATTCTGAATATGTGCAATCAGATGGGATTTGATAAGTATTTTACATGGAACAATGTCATCATCAAGGAATAAAACAATAGCTTGTTTAGATAGTTTCAATCCTAAGTTCATCGCATGGGGTATTGATGGTTTTGAAAGCCTAATCCATCGAATTTTTCCGGTTTTTTCATATTGTGCCAATTTATGAGATGTCACGGATACATGTTTCGGCGTCTGATCCATTATCAATATTTCAGCAGGTACCGGTTCTTGCAGGGTTAAATACTCAATTGTGTCTAAAAGCACTTGCTCCCGTTTATATGTCGGAATAACCACAGAAAGCGGTGCGGGTTCATTCAGATTTACTTTATTATAAATTGATAGTGACATGAATATATTAGGAACGCTTTCCAGAAACTAATAGTTGATGCGCCAAAATTTGATTAGTATGGGGCAACCGTAATAATATACGATCAAACAATTTTAATACTGTATAAGGTATAAAAGAATGCAAATATCTGAATTTTAAATGACCGGAAATCCAAGGTGTTTCAAAAAAGCGAACTATAATTTGCTTTAAACCTACTTTTTCGAATACTTGCACTAATTCCTCATCATGAAATGCAAAAAAATGGCCGTCACCATCTGCCGAAAATTCAAAATGACGATACTGGGAAGTATCACCTAAATTAGAAAAGCTAGGAAGTGAATTTCTGATATATTTTCCATTCGGAACCGAAAAGACGCAATGCCCTTTTTCTGCAAGCAAAAGGGCTAATGTTCCTTGAGCGCATCCGATATCCAGTATCTTTAATTTCCGATTTTTACCAGCAAAAGAAAAATACAGTTCAAGTTGGTTATGATACTGATTCCGCATATGTTGAGCGATTTTGGGATTCCATATCTCCTGCATATCATGGTTATATAATGCTTTTACATCATCAGGCCAAGTATGATTGAAAATTGGAGGGATCATATTATTTACTGATTAACCACCGAATTCCGGATTTAAAATGAAACGGAAAGGACAAGAAAGCTTGTTGAAAATACTTTTTAGCTTTCAAATTACAATTATTTTTTAAACAACTCCCAATAAAATAGAGCGCCTTGGCTTGATCAAGACGCGTTCTGCGGCGTAAAAAAGGTTTTCGAATATCTCCGGCTTTTTCCAATACGTCAGATTCATCCAAGCCCTTACGTCTTAATTGAGCGCATTTTATCGCATAACGCGCCAGTTTTATTTGTTCTTTGCGATATTGTCCACTTATTGATTGGGCCGTTACAGTAGCGTTGTATAAAATTTCAGGAATAACGATATGCCGCCCATGTTCCGCCAACCTTATCCACAGATCCAAATCTTGTGCAAAATAAAATGCTGTGCGATAGCCTCCGACTCGCTTATACATTTCTTTAGAAAACAAAGTGCTACCGTGATGGGACGGCCCTTTTAGATTTTTAAGGTCAAGTGTTAATAAACAACTATTGGCAGTTTGAGGATCAGAGATAACTTCATATAGATATTCATCATTCGGAGTCTGGAAACGGGTGCCGCATGATACAAAAGTTGCACCCGGATTTTGCTTGATTTTTTCAAATTGTTTTATCAATCTGTCTTTTGCTGAAATATCCCCTGCATCATGGCGCGCTATATATTTTCCTTGAGCATGTTCACACCCTTTGATCAACGCATGAGTCAAACCTCGGTTGTTTTGGGAAATAATTTTAACCCGTTGATCCTTGTTTTTAAATGTATCAAGTATCAATCCGGTCTCATCCGTTGAGCCATCATCAACGACAATCAGTTCCAAATTGACATATTTCTGATTAAGGATGCTGATAATAGTCCTATGAAAATATTTGGCACCGTTATAAACACTCATTACTACTGAAATATCGGGTTTTTTATTCATATCCAGATACGATCAGGTCATACACAAGTACAGATTAAGTCTTCTCTCGTTTTTCAAGAAGTAAATGGGTACGGGGTCTTGATCTGAAAAAATAGGAAATTAATAACCGCTTTATCACTCCAAGTGCGTTTTTAAACTTATAAATGCCCTGAAGATTGGGCTGATACTCCAAATCAATATTCATTTTTTCTTTGATCGGCTTAAATCCCTCTTCATAAAGAATTTCCCTTAAAGAAATTGCCGAAAAATAGTTTAAATGTTCCCATGGATTGAGTTCCCTCGGAAATGGATTCGCATGAGATGCTAAATTTAAATATCGGTTTATTTCCTTATCTGAAAAATTTGGAACCGAAATCCATACTATACCGTTAACATCTAATGCCATATTAACAAAGTTAAGCGATGTTCTGAAATCAGGTATATGTTCAAGAACTTCATTTAGAATAATAATTTGATAAGGTCCATATTTTTCAGCCTCTTCTTCAGTGGAAACAACGGCTAGGCCTGTGTTCCTCATAAAAGTTAACGCACGCTCGCTTTTTTCCAACCCTACAACTTTATATGGATAGCCCTTAGCTGTTAGCGCTCTAATGAATACTCCGTATCCGCACCCATAATCCAGTATTTTTATCGGTTTTGAGAAATATTGAAATCTTCTATGCGATTCAGTTAATATTTTGCCAAGAATACTGAAAAGATGGCCGCACCAATCGGGTGACAGGTATTCTTTAAAACCAATTTCTTCATCAATCACTGAGTCATAAACAAGTCTGAGAAATTTAGTGGGAGGCAACCAACTGGAATAAATAAATCCACAATCCCTACATTTAGCAATAGGAAATTCGGTATCAGGTTTAATTCCAAGTATATCGGAATAATTTTTACGATATGTACTATTTATCTCACAAAATGATTTTGCTTTTAGCTTTGACAATACTTTCCTATCGAAGTTGCCGCATCGTGGACAAGCTCGGTTTGATTGCACAGTGACAGCTTTATCCATTTCATAACGCACTATTTAGATACCCCAATACTTAAATTTTGAGATTTCGTGCAGAAAATTTCTTTTTGCAATGTACTCATAAAATGACAGACTCTTTTGTTAGCCCGATCTTCTTAGTAAATCTCCATCCATAAGAAGCGATTTTTCCGGTTAAGGGCCATCCGATTAGCTTGGAGACACACTTATAAATTTTGAAATCCCATTGATTGCGACGTTGCACTTCTGAGGCCATTCGGGCGAGTTCAAATAATTCTTCAGCCTCCTTCTTCAATTTAGCCGCTCCACACTGTCGCGATAGTAAAAATAACTCACGTGCAAAATGTCGCATTTCTTTACATGAAGTAGTAATTCCATATTTTTTGGCATGATTAAATATTAAAGCGTGGGCGATGGTACGATGCTGCAATTTGGCTTGATCCGTTGAACAATATTGAGACAATCTTTCTTTCGCAATATCTCTTTCTTCTGAAATGAATACGGATACATAGTGTAAAGCAATTCCTTGCGCGGCCACTCTGCAATCATATTCCCAGTCCTCTTCGTTATTCAATCCGATCCATGGTCCGACTTTATCTATAAGCCTCTTTTTATACAAAGGCGTTGAGGTCCCCCACCAACGTGACTGTAAAAAAGAGGGAAACATTGTCTCTATCTTTTCACCTGTACGTTTCCATGGTGTATCTTTTCGTACACTATCTTTTTCACAATATCGAGTCTTTCCATAAGAAACGCTGCATTTCGGATTATTTCTAAGGCCTCTAACCTGCAACTCAAATTTTTGGGGCAGAAGAAGATCATCACTATCTAAATATTGAATAAACTCGCCTTGCGCTGACAATCTGCCGGCTTCACGCGCCAGTCCCGGCCCGGTGTTGTTTTGAAAAATAACTTTGATTTCATTCGGATGTTCGGTAGCTAATTTATTTGCAACCTGTTTAGTATTATCCGTCGATCCATCATCAACAATGATAATTTCAATTGGGCGATAGGTTTGAGCCAACACACTGTTGACCGCTTCAGTCAACAATAACGCCCGATTGAATACAGGAATAATTGTACTGACTAATCCTGCTTCCATGTCACCGTATCCTTCAATAATTTAAATAGCGCTTTGACCAGAGACTAAGCAATAGTAAGCGCCAAGCCAGATTTCTGAAGATGCTGATGGCATACGGAAAAGGAAGCCCGTTTCGTTTGCCATCAAAATAGTCCGTCATGGCTGTTCGCAATCCGAGTTCATCAACCCATCCGTCACGTTCAAGGATAATGTGGCGTGCATAATTACGCAATAGCAAGGACTCATCCATCCAAGAGGCCGCGATAGAAGCACCATATTTAGGTCTGTTGATAATTTCATCTGGTAATAATTTGTATCTTAGAGCCATTGCACGTAACGGATATTTATTTTTATTGGCTTGGGTCAATTGATTCGTTGGCATCCGAAAAGCGATTTCCGCAATGCGCCGGTCTAAAAAAGGTGTGCGGGCTTCCACACTTACCGACATACTGGCTTTATCCACCTTCATCACATAATTATTCGGCAACTGATTGCGCGATTCAAACAAACGGATTGCAAGAAACAGATCGTTATTTTCAGATTTTAAATATTTTTTCATTATAAAACAAAATTTGGGAAAAAGCAAGCCGTACCGTTTGCCGGCATATTGCCTATATAGCAAGAACAATTTCCATAACATGGGACCGCGCGTTCGCATGGCATCTTGAAAAATCGTATAACCGCCAAAAATTTCGTCAGCGCCTTCGCCAACTAAGACTGCTTTAATCCCCTGTTCACGGACTTGCTTATACAAAAGACGGGTTGATATCATGCCCCAATCAGCAAACAAATCATCGAAATACCAAACAGTTTCTTCCAAATTGTCAATAATTTGGAAAGGGTGAATGGTTACTTCGTAATGGTCAGAACGGATGTGGTTGCTTACTAAACGCGCAAAAGGGCGTTCATCCACTTCTGAATCGGCGAATCCCATACTGATCGTGGTTATCTGCTTCTCTCGTGCGGCAATTGCCGCGATGATGCCAGAATCAAGTCCGCCGGAAAGCAGTAAACCAACCGGTACATCGGCAACTAAATGTTGCGAAACAACCTTTGTCATTACCGAATAAAGTTCTTTTTCCCCCTCTTGCAACGTCATTATTTTTTTTTGTCTTGAAAGCGGTGGCGTAAAAAAGGGTTCCGGTGGTTTAGGAATGCCGCTTTCTATTTCCATCATATTGCCCGGCGCCAACTTATAAACACCTTGCAAAGCGGTCTCATTATTATCAAACGTATAACCGAATTCCAGAAACTGTCTGACCGCTGATGCGCTTATTTCAGGTTTGAAATCAGGCATTGCCATAAATGCTTTTATTTCCGAAGCAAAGGCAAAACACTGTCCATCTGCAAATGAAGTATAGTAAAGCGGCTTTATACCCATCGGATCGCGGGCTAAAAAAAGTTTACCTGTCAAAGCGTTCCAAATCGCGAAAGCGAACATTCCATAAAACCGTTCCAAACTTGACGATCCCCAAGCTGCAAAGGCATTCAATACAACCTCGGTGTCAGAAGTTGAATGGAATTGATAGCCTAATGCTTCGAGTTCTTTACGAATTTCCTGGAAATTGTATAATTCACCATTATACACAATTACAAGGTTACCATCAGGATTCAACATCGGTTGATGACCCGCCGAGCTAAGGTCAATAATGCTGAGTCGGTTATGCGCCATGGCAATCCGAGCATCGGAATCTGTATAAACACCTGAATCATCCGGGCCTCTGTGAGCAATGGCGTTCGCCATCATGTGAATTCGCGTTAAATCGTATATTTTGGGCTTAGTAAGCGCCAGTCCGCTAATTCCACACATAATTATTTATACCGGATATACATCTTCACTGTTTTCATCTTTTTTATTATTTTTCGCTTTTCAAGTTTATTGGTTTTAAAATAATTTCTGAAATGTAACAGACACCATAATTAATCTCTGATTCAACCTTGGATTACAATTGATAACGGCGGAGATTGAATCTGCTTTGATTATGACAGTATTTATGGAGCAAGACACCACTCGTATAGACTCACTTTTTCCTTGGGGATCAATAACAGATCGCAGACGAATGACTCAATATCTATGTGCTCAAAAAATATCCATTCTTTTTGTTTCTTAAAATACACTCGGTAATCCAGTTCATCCATATATTCAATTACATCTTTTACAGATTGATTATGCCAGTTGAGGCAATACTCCATGAACTCGCCAAGAATTATAGGACGTGATGTACGCAGCAAAGTTTCAGCACCCTTCAAAATAAATAGGTCATAGCCGTCAGTATCTAACTTCATTAGACTGCAATCAATTGGAATATGACCGTCTGCCACCATGTTATCTAATGTGTTGATATGCAGATTAATTCTTTCACATTTATAATCTGAATGTGCTGCCATGATGTTCGCTGTACCAGTACCTTCACCGTCTTTCAAATTACCTTCCACATAAATCTCAACATCTTTTTCAACATCACCAAGGCCTACACAAAATACCTCTATTTCATTCGCAAGCTTGTTAAGTGCTATATTATGTTTAAGTGCTATGTAATTGGACGTTACAGCCTCAAAGCAATAAATTGAATGATTACCACTATAAGTATATTTTTTTTGTTGCATTATTGTAAAAGGAATTGATATCAACCCGATGTTTGCACCAACATCTAAAAAATAACCTTTACTATCATAAAGTTTATCTAGAAAGGCAACCGTATCGGCCTCATACCCATTCGCCATAAAACACATTAATTCATGAGCGCAATGCATATTAAGTTTTGCATAATATGGAACTGGCCTTTTCAACTTAACTTCAAACACAGCATCATGTTTGATATTGTTATCAAGAATCCTATATAATATTTTCAGAATTCTAACCTTTCCCTTAAAGTTAGGCAACAAGGTAAATGGATAGAAAAGCCATTGAAATTTCACCTTATGTATCTCCATATTAACTTAACTATAAACGATTGCAATGCATTGATTATAAGATTACAATTGCTTTTCATAATTTTTTGCAAACCTTAAAATCTCCATCTCGGCTTCCTTAGTCATCCACCCGCTATTCGTTGGCCATTCACTTCCAGGATTCGAGTGAACAAAGCGCTTTCCGAATATGTCTCGGATGCGTTGCGCCAACCATGGTGAAAGGCCATATTGAGTGAGACGACCGTCCGGAGGCAAATCGGGTTTCATTTTCATTTCTGGCATGGGCGGTCGTTTAATACATTCATCCAACGCTTGCGCCCAAGTATCCATTGAACCTTCAAACGAATACTTACCGGTTTGCGACTGAATTGCATTTGATGATAAATTTTTCATTAACTCAGGCTCTGTTATCAATCGTTGAATATTTTCAGTGGCTACATCAATATTACCGACTGGAAAAGTAAGCGCATTGATATTATGAAGAAAATGTCCTTCCGCTTTTAGTCCTGTAAATTGTGAAATGATCGGAACGACACCATGAGACATGGCTTCTCTGGGTGCGATAGTTACACCCTCCGTATGGGCAAAATGTACCAAACAATCCATTGCAGGATAGAATTTATTATACAATTCATGCTGTTGTCGCCATCCATGAAATATTACACGCCCAATGTTTATCCAGTATTTCAATTTTTTCCTAAGCTTGTCTTCAGCCAGACCAGTGCCTACAATATCAACCCGGTATGAAAATTGCTTCAGATCCAATTCTTGCAATAATGGAAAAATATCTGAAATTCGTTTTTGTTCTTGCTCAATACGACCTACATATCCGATCCTTAGTGTTTTTCCGGGAGTGCGCGGTCTGACAGTTTTTTTAGGAGTACGTACCCCACCGGGAATGCTAACCACAATATTCTCAGGCAACTGACTCAGATGAATAATACCTTTTTTAATCATATTACCTGATGTTATGCAAAGGTCAACGGTTTCCCCAAAAAGGTTCATATCATAAAAATAAGGCGGTTCGTAAGCTTGAACCGTTACGGCAAAATATATCCGTCGGTTATGCTTTTTTAATTTGTTAATTACCATATAAGCATCGAAAAGACGAGCTGACAGAACAATATCAGGCTTAACTTTTTTGATCACTTTTACAAGTGCCTCTGAACGACTCTGTCTAGTTCCCTTGACGCCATCTATTTCAACAATTGGAACATTCGGATACTGATTGCGATATCTTTCTACGTCATTATAGCAAGCCCCCTTTCCCAAGGCTAAAAGCGTTTCCCAGCCTCGTTGAGGAAGTTCAAGGCATAAATCATTCACTATGTTTTCAACGCCGCCGTGCAAGGCATAAGATTGTGTGCAAATCAATAGCTTTTTCAAGTTCTCTCTCTTATTTTTATAGCGGGGACACCCGCCCAAATTTCATACTCAGGAACAAATTTATTTACAACACTGTTAGCTCCTATGACGGCACCATCGCCAACAGTTGTTCCTGGCATTATCGCCGCACCGACTCCAATCCAAACATCATTGCCAATAGTGATGTCTTGCTTTGTTGTATCACACGCAACTCGTCTGATCTCAATATGTCTGTCAACACGATGATTCGCCGCCACCAGCGAACAAAATTGCGAAATCAAACAACTTTCTCCAATAGTAATGCTTGTCCCTCCTGCAAGGCGAAAATTGTTATACTGTCCAATCCATGTGTTTTTTTGAATAGATAAAGAACCAAAACCGTTAAGTTTATCTCCTAGCACGATGGTAACACCTTTTTCAATCTTTACGCCGGAAGCTAAAAACAATTTTCCTTCGGGCCATCCCTGCACCAATATGTCCGGATTAAGATTGGATCGTGGAAAAGCCGAATGTAACTGCGCCAATTGAATAGCATCTAAACGCATATTACCGAGGTGTCGAACCATCTCAGGATGCCTAAGGAGCCATAATCCTTTTAATATGGAAATGAAGCTCATTCACGTTTCCTTAGAAAAGGAGTCATATAAAACCACTCCATAATTTGCGGGCGATATTCGGCTAAAAGTATTCTCCGCTCTGCCAAACTGTAGTTGCCAAGTTCTTCGTAGGCATACGAATGAGCTTTGGTGATATCATCAATACTTTGGATTGCAGTTATTAAATGCGTTTTCTGAAAGTGCTTGCGAATCATTGAGGATATTTCAATATCAATGAAGTCGTGGATTTCAATCAACAAATCATGTTGTGCGAGAAACGGAACAGTTTCCTTTGTGAACAACTCCTTTTCGAATCCTTCGCAATCGCTGATTACGAGGGCTTTGCGTGTAAATGGTATTGATTGAAGAATGGTTGCATCACACAAAGAGCCTGTGGCAAGCCGTTCAGCGACATTGTTCATTTGGGCCATTCTTTCGCACAAATCAATGGCCTCATTATTCGTATCATACGCAAATACCTTGACTCCTTTTATACGCATTGCCAAGCCGACCGCATAATAGCCTTCTGCGCAACCTACGTCAATGATTTCACTATACTTGTTCGAGCATATCCTCTCCAAAACCCAATGTAGTTCTCTTTCGTAAGAGCCAATAATCTTGGGGAATAATACACTGCCAATGGCATTCTTTGCCGGATATCGCATACCTCTAAATGGGCCATGCTTAACAGTGAGATCTGGTGATATTGACATGAGCGCATCCTGAATGTTGACAATAGGGTCTTTTTTATGAGCTTCCTCAACGTTTGTCCTTTCCGATTTCGCAAACTCTGCGACTCTGATAATGGTAGTATTCAGAAACGCCCAGATAAAATCGTTCTGGACCGCTCGTGATATGATTCGCTTAAAAAATGATTTCATAAATTGAGTTGCCCTGCTAATTTCTCACACTAGGGTTATCTTTATTGAGATTCTTTGCCTTGCCAACATGCCGCCAATTGTGTGCGATAAAAAAAACACGCTGCCTTGAAGGAGGCAACCGGCCCGTTTTATAAAAATCACCCTGTTGAATTGTAATAGAACCGGCATTGGGGATATAATCATAAATTTCATTTTGCGTACTAACACCGACTTCTAAATGATACTGACCCTCACCAAGCGGAAAACGTTCTATTTCACAAAGGACTGAGCCATTTCCTGAAATTGTTTCAAAATTAGCATCTAACAAATCGGTTTCCAATCTGGAAACAATGCGATTAAAGGAATCAATAAAGCAAATACCGAAATTGACATTTTTTAAAGGTAATGGGTTGAAAACGGCATAACTGATCTGTATAGTCAGGCTGTTTCCGCAAATGATGAATTCAGATGGCAGATCGTTGCCGTTTACGAAAAAATCTATTTTTGTAATCGTAATCAGACCGTTGCCCTGACGATGCGATTTTGGAATGTCGGATAGATGCAGAGAACCGCAATAAGCACCTTCATTTTCGCCCATGTAAATCGCAATGGCCTTGTCTATGGAACCATTGTAAATTAAGTTTCCATTATCTAATACAATTCCACGTTCGCATAAGGCCGCAACGGACGCCATATTATGTGTAACAAGCAAAACCGTTCGTCCTTTTTTAGCAACGTCTTCCATTTTGCCAAGGCATTTCTTTTGAAATTTAACATCGCCGACAGCCAATACTTCATCAACAATTAAAATATCTGATTCCAGATGAGCGGCTACTGCAAAAGCCAGACGAATATACATACCGCTGGAATAACGTTTCACCGGCGTATCGACAAAAGCGCTGATTTCCGCAAAATCAATGATTTCATCAAATTTTTTTTTAATCTCAAACCGCTTCATTCCTAAAATGGAGCCATTAAGAAATATATTCTCACGCCCAGTCAATTCAGCATGAAAACCGGTGCCGATTTCGAGGAGGCTTGTCACTCGCCCATACATTTCGACTGTCCCTGCTGTGGGAGTGGTAATACGGGATAAAATTTTTAAAAGGGTTGATTTTCCTGCCCCATTGCTTCCGATGATGCCTATCACTTCACCCTGCTGAACCTTAAAACTGACATTTTTAAGTGCGTAAATTGTATTTTCAAGTTTGTCGCTTTTCTGATATTTAGCTGTTTTATTTTCGGTTACATCAGAATTCCGCAATTTTCGGTATAAGGCATAAATTTTATTGCCTATTTTTTCACTTAACAGGTTTGTATGCGTTTGTCCGAGCTTGTATATTTTAGTCAGCTTGCGGATAGTAATGATGTGCATAAACGAGATCGTTTCTGTGTTTCAGCTTGTTTACAGAATAGCACTAATGCACTATTGCTTAAAAATGCTAAATAATATCTGAAAAAGTTTGTTCCGTTTTGCGGAAATAATAAATTCCGCCGACCAATATAATAAGGACAATTACAGTGGAAACTGACATCATAACAGGATCAGGCGCACCTTTACTCAATAGCGCCCATCTGAATCCCTCAATCACCCCGACCATTGGATTAAGACCGTATAACCACTGCCACTTTTCGGGAATCAAGCTAGTCGAATACGCCACTGGCGACGTGTACATCCATAACTGAGTGATAAAAGGAACAACAAATTTAATATCCCGATACTTTACGTTTAACGCTGTCAGCCATAATCCGATTCCGAAAGCTGTCAGAATGGCTATCAGCATGAATGCAGGCAAAAGGAAAATACCATACGATGGCGCAATTTGATACCAGACCATCAATGCAAGTAAAATAACGAAGGCAATGGTAAAATCAATGAATCCCGCAAGTACTTTGCTTAACGGAAGAATCAGGCGAGGAAAATAAACTTTGGTGACAAGATTCGCTGAACTCACTAAGCTGTCACTTGAATCGGTTAAAGAGCGTGCAAAGTAATTCCATGGCAAAAGCGCACAAAAAGTATAAATCGGATACGGAATGCCTTCAGACGGCAATTTTGCAAGATAGCCAAAGATAAGACTGAAAATGATCATGGTCATCACAGGTTGAATAACAGCCCATCCGATACCAATCAAACTTTGTTTATAGCGCACGGCAATATCCCGCCATACAAACATGGATAGCAGTTCACGATACTCCCATATCTCAGAAATATTCAATTTGAACATGCTGCTAGGTGCTTTGATTAATATTTTTTTTCGGTGTGAACAGGGATTAGTTTCTTGGGCGGTATTCATACTGATTGTCATGCGTCCGGCCTGTGGATACTCTCGAATTGACGTTTTTTAAGTTCTTTAATACGCTGTTTGATCAGAATTGCTGAAAATTTTTGATATAAATCAATATTCTTGCCCTTTTTATCCATCTTACCAACTTGCGATGTATGCCAAAGGTGGACTAATGGGAGATATGTAAAAGGCCATACCGAGCATATCTGCGCCCTTTCCCAAAATTCGCAGTCTTCTCCCCCCCATCCGATAAAGGCTTCATCAAAACCGCCGATATTGAAATAGGCTTCTTTGTTTACAGCAAGGCTGCCGCCTGCTTCCAGATTTTGAATAATCACTTCGGGTGCATTATTTGTATTAATCTTTGAACAAGAGGTTATCTCATCAGAAATTTCTTTATTCATGTAAAAAATATATCGTTTTAAGTTGATAATTTCGTATCCTTGGTTGTGTTTCTCAACTAGTTGAACTGCATAATTATACGGTACTAGCATATCATTATCATGTAAAATAAGCAACTTTCCTTTTGCAATGCCAGCTCCTACATTGAAGGTATAAGAACGCGAATATGGCATGTTTGGATACTTAGGTGAAGTGTGAATATAGGTCACCCATTCTGGAATATGTTGTTGTATCTCAGGGTGTTCGGATTGCTCTACAACGATGCACTCAAATGCTACATCTTGTTGAGCAGCAATTGTTTTTAAGACGCTGAGAAGATTGGGCAATCGTGAGATGCCTTTATGGCCTATGATAAACGAAATTTCAATATTATCAGAGTTGAAATCAGGTTCATTCCTGAATTGAATCGGCCAATCATGCAACGCTCTCCGCATTAAACGCAATCCGAATACAGGAAAAACTTTGGCGGCATGCAATTCGGATGTCCATTTCCATAAACATCGCACTCCCTGATTTTGAGGTGCCATCTCTAAACATTCGTCCCGATTGCATATTTCAATCCAGGCAGGATGATAAGAATGGCCTTTAACTATTTCATTTAGTTTTATTTCATACTTAAGCCAGTCAAAAAGTAAAACACCGATTTTTTGTTTAAAAGAATAGCGCATATATTGACTGAATCATTGATTGCATGGATTTTCAAAGTTCAAAGGTATGCTGAATTTGTAATTTGGATCGTTTACAATCACGAGCACCTCTGAAATGCTGACTCCAGCAATTGAAGATGTTTTTTGGGTTGAATATAGTACTGATAACAATTATTGGATAAAGGTGCACTTCTGATTTTGGATAAATTGTTTGTGTCTGAGGCAGATCTGGTGCGAAGATATCGACTTTGTAACCAGATGCCAGCAATGCCCGAATCACGCCATCATCTAAATGACGTCCGAAGTAATCGCCTAAAAGAAGAAAATAGGCTGCTTTTTTTTTCATCGTCTGAGTAATTTCAGATATGATTTCATTCTAATTCTGCAATATAGACACAGAATGCTTAGTGAAGCAGATTCAGCAGATCGAAAAATTTTATGAAATCCCGCCAAAGGAGTGCTGAAATTTCATCAATATCACCTGTTTCGACCGGTTTTTATCACATTATCCACAATAGCATGAAGTCGTTGAGTAAAATTTTGAAATGAAAAATATTCCAGACCTTCCGGCACACCTTTTGGACGTTTAAGCGCATTAAGAATACCGGTTTTAATATCATCCGGATTATCCGGATCGACCAGTATGCCAAGTTTGCCATTTACGACAGCTTCCCGACTTCCATCTGCTTTACTGGCGACAACCGGTATGCCGCACGCCATAGCCTCTAAAAAAACAAAGCCGAATCCTTCGCCATAGCTGGGCATCACATACGCATCGGCCAAACGATAATAATCCGCCTTTTGAGATTCTGGAATAAATCCTGTAAAGATCACCCGATCCGTTATGTCAAGACATTTCACTTTTTCCATTAATCTGGATTTATCATCACCTTCACCTACAATTATATATACTAAATTGTCTATTTTACGGCTCAATTTAGAAAGCAGATCAATCACCTTATCAAATCCTTTGTCTTCATTAGACCTGAGCCAGCCGAGAGTCATCAACACCCGTTTTTCTTGCAAACCATAGCGTTTAAGCAATGTTTCATTTTTAGGCCCCGGAGTGAATTTGTCAATTGCCACCGCATTTGGTAAAATAAATCCTTTTTTATCTGCTATATGCGTCCATTTAAGAAAGCGTTTCTTGCTCAACCGACTGACCGAAATAAAAGCATCTATTTTTCTAATGCACAGATTGACTATTTTGTTCTGTGATGGTTGCCATGCTTCAATTCCATGAATGGTTAACAGCAATGGCCTTTGCAACCACAAACGAAGAAAATAAGCAATGGGGATAAGGTGAATATGGCCGCATATTATTAAATCGAAATTTCTACATCGCATTACAGTTTGTAAAACTGTGACAAAATACTTCATTTTGCCGCGGATACCCTTAGTAATACATGTCAGTTTATCAGGCAGCACGTTATATGGTTTGGGTGCTAAACGAGGAATAGCCACAACTTGGGTGCAACAAGGATGTTCGCATAAAACCGTTAACAAATTTCGATTGAAAAGAGCTATGCCTCCGTTTCCTCCAAAAGCGTCTGTGAGAAGAACAATGATCCGCACCTGAAGCCTATTGTGTTTTATAAAAAGTTTTATACACCATTTTTGCCCAACCGCGTAATCCCCTTTCATGACATGAAACACCAGACATGTCCGAAAGCCATTTTCTTATTGGCACTGTGAAACCGGTCTTTGAACGTCGAAATATTTCATCTGGAAGCGGTTTCGAGGGGGTTTGTGCCATATCATGTTTTGTCGGCGAATGATGATCGTACGCCATTCCGGCGATAGTTTGTAATAAAGGCAAATCAACAAAAGGCACTCGGATTTCCAATGAATGTGCCATGCTAGCCCAATCCGCATCACGTAACAGTTGGTTGCGTAAATACCAGTTTAATTCTAATGCTGCAACCTTTAAGTGTTCATTTTTAATCTTTTTTACAGTTCGCTCCAGCAGGAACATTGTTTTTAGCGTATTCCACCCTTCTCTGACCATATCGGCATCCAAAATATCAGGCAATTCCCAAGGCATGTACAAGCCTCGGCGCAACAAATAGGCACCGCTCCAATCAGCTCCGTAGTTAAAAAGCCCGGCATATTTGGGAGAAGTAAAACGATTCAGAATAGATGCGCTGATGAAGTGTAGGGCTTTATGCGGAATTGAAAGTTGGGGTAAACGTTTGAATAGCTTTACGGTCCGTGGTATTTGAGAAAAGCTAGGATAGCCTCCGAAAAGTTCATCGCCGCCTAAACCGGATAATGCCACCTTCAATCCGCATTGGGATGCCGCATGGCTGACCATGAAAGTGTTAAGACCATCAATGGTCGGCTGATCCATTGCATTGAAAAAAAATTCCAGTGATTGCTCAAAATCATTTTGGTTAATCCTGATAGAATAATGTTGGGTACCATAATGGGAAGCAATTTTTTTCGCTAAAAGTGTTTCATCATTATGCGAACCTTCGTACTCATCAAATCCCAATGTAACCGTTATAATACGGTTTTCAAATTCGGTCGCTAAAGCTGTTAAAGTTGCAGAATCGAGACCTGCCGATAGAAATAAACCCACTGGGACATCTGCGATCAAGTGATGACAAACGCTGTCTAAAAGAACTTGCCTTAATTGTTCCTGCTGAGGACAATCATGAAGGGTCGCCCCTGCATTAGTAAACAACGCATCATTGATATCAGTAACCGTTTCGGGTTCCTCAACACCACTTGCATCCACCCATAAACAGGTACCGGCAGGCAAAGAACGGATTTTACGATAAAGCGTAAATGGTTCAGGGATATGCCCCCAGAGGAAAAAACCGACATGGCCGGCAGGTTCCGGCGTTGTATCAATCGCACCTCCGGCAAGCAACGCCCGCACCTGTGAAGCGGCTTTGAAAGTCCGTCCATCATCATAGTAATAGAGCGGTTTGATTCCAAACGGATCACGAGCTAGGAAAAGGCCCCGACGCTTATTATCCCACAAGGCAAAAGCATACATACCTCGTAAATCATGAAGCATTGCACGGCCTTTGGCGGCATAAAGATGTAACAATACTTCCGTATCACTGTGAGAACGGAAATGATATCCTTTTTTTATCAGTTTTTCACGGAGAAATGCGTAATTATAAATTTCTCCGTTGAAACTGATTACGAAATTACCATTATCACTACACATCGGTTGCGTAGCCAGATCGGAAAGATCAATAATTGATAATCGACGATGACCTAAAGCAACACGCTTGTCGCTGGAAAACCATTGGCCCTCTCCGTCAGGCCCGCGCTTTTGCATGGAATCGCATATAAGCGAAAGTTCATTTGCATCTGTTGGTTGGGAAACAACCGAATTGTAGGAATATATACATGTAATGCCGCACATTCGCCAGTTACCAAATAATAGGAGTGGATAAGATCAAACAGACAAGCAATTAGGATAACTGCTTTAGCTTCCAGTGCCAGGCGGTCTCAATAATGTTTTTAAGAGCGGTGTATTGCGGACGCCAGCCTAAAATTTTCTTGGCTTTGGATGCGCTTCCGACGAGGCTGTCCGGATCGCCCGGCCTTCTTGGAGACTCGATTGTTTGAATTGTTTTGCATGTTACCTGACGTGCTGTTTCAATCATCTCTTTGACAGATATGCCATTGCCGTTACCCAAATTAAATACGTCAGAATCGGCACCACTTTCCAAGTAATTTAATGCCAGAATATGTGCCTGGGCCAAATCATTAACATGAATATAATCACGAATGCACGTACCGTCAGGTGTGTTGTAATCCGTACCAAATATAGATATATGTTTGTTTTGATCAGACGCGGCATCTAAAATCAGAGGTATTAAATGGGTTTCCGGATCATGGGCTTCGCCTATTTTGCCATCCGGATCGGCGCCGGCGGCATTGAAATATCGTAGGGAAACATACTTCAGGTTATAGGCATCGGCATAATCACGCAAAACATTCTCTACAATCAATTTACACTGACCGTAAGGATTGATGGGCATTTGAGGATGGTCTTCGGGAATGGGAATTTTTTGTGGAATTCCATAAGTAGCGCATGAGGATGAGAAAATAAATTGATTAACATCATGCATGCGCATGGCTTTAAGGAGATTTAACGTGTTCACCACATTGTTGTAGTAATATTTTTCCGGATTGGTAACTGATTCACCTACATAAGCGTAGGCGGCAAAGTGCATTACGGCATCAATCGAATAGTGTTTAAACACCATGTCAAGCAGATCGTAATCAGCTAAATCACCGAGAACAAATTCGCCCCATTGCACAAATTTTTTATGTCCATAAACAAGGTTATCAAATACGACTGTGTCATATCCCTTTTCGTACAGCATTTTATTGGCGTGTGAACCGATATAGCCGGCTCCGCCCGTGATGAGAATCGTTTTATTTTTCATAATTCTATGATTTATCTTTCTATAAGTTTGAGGCTGATGACCTAGGTGATCGTGCAACTACAATCGCTACCAGTACGGTAAATAATACCGCATTCGCCGGAATTTGAAGATTAAAATCTGCTATACTGTGAATCAGCATAGCGGTTACACCGGTCATGGCGCCTAGCGTTGTTCCACGTACCAATCGACTCGGATGCCTTATTTTTTTCAATCCTCTTTTAAAGAAAAGGACAATCATCCATAGATAGACGCCAGCAAGCAGAATTCCCACCTCGGTAATGAATTCAAGATAATCGTTATGTGCCCTGTAAAAACGAACTTGGAAACCGGCCGGTTGGTATTGCGTAAACATCGTACTAAATGTGCCCGGACCGGTTCCAAGTACTGGATAGTCTCGAATCATTTCGGCCAAATTTTTCCATAGAGTTAAACGGGAAATCAAACTTGTGTCCGATTGAACAGATTTAAGTGTTTTAAATTCCTCAACTACATTTTTGTCAAATAAAATTATAAAGCTGATAAAAAATAATCCGCCTATAAAAGCCGCAATCAATTTAAAACGATGCTTCGGATAGTTTCTGAGGTAGAGGACCGTAACAAGGGTCATACTCAGCATAGTGCTGATCAAGGCACCTCGACTCCGTGTGAAAATAAGTACGATTAGCATTATCAAAAATAAATATACAATTAGAAAACGCTTGCCGCCTTTATAGCCGGTAAAAAACATTCCAAATGTCAACGGTAACGCCATCTCCATATAGCCGGCAAAGCGATTCGGATTTCCAAAAGTGGATGAAGCGGCTGCCAAATCAATGTTGAGGGTGCTTTGAGCATAATTCCACCACGGAAAGGGATTATGCCCGGATACTTTTAAAAGCCCCACAATTGTTAGGAAAACGGCGACAGAGATAATAACATAAACCAGTTGACGTAGATGGGCACGTATAATAACAGAATCAATCACCAAATAAAAGAGAACAATATAGTTACCAAATAAAACAGCCGGCCATAAACTGACATGCGGAATTTGTGAAAAACCGGTCGCGCCAAAGACAATTATCAGAAGAACGGCAATTGGTTTATTCAAAACCACTTGCGGACTTCGCCAATCCCATAAAAGGCTTTTTTGTACCAAGACTGATGTTAAAGCAAGCAGGGTTACGAAATGAATAATTATCACCGCCCATTGGTATTCAGAACCACGAGCCAGCGGTGTAAAAATAATAAGAAAATAGATGAGGTAACGTGCAAAACCCGAAAAAAAACTTCGCACGGCGGTCAGGTTATATGCTTCAACATAAGCGGCATTCATACTCAGGATGCTTTTGCTTTGATCGCTTTTAATTGTTTGAGGTAATTTTTATTACGGGGATTTATTTGAATAGCTTTCTGATAATAGGTTAATGCCTTATTTATATCCCCCGATTTTAAATAGATTTCTGCTATCTGAGCATAGTAATAATCCTGTTTCGGTACCAGATGAATCGCAGACTTCCAGTCTTGTATCGCACCTGAAAAATCATTGCGCTTATAACGTAGTTGGGCGCGCGCTTCAAAAAGCCATACCGAAGGCGTCTCAATCCGTTCAATGATTTTATTTAGCTCTTTTTCCAGCCTATCCAGTTTACCAAGTTTCGAATATACGTTATGAAGCATCTGAATGTAACGGATATTATCAGGATCAAGTGCCATGGCTTCCAAGATAGCTTGCTCCACAGAATTCTGATTTTTTTCAATCTGCGCGATACGAGCCAGATAGTAGTAGGCTTCAGCAACCGGCGTGGCATTGATTATTTTATCAAGTATCTGCTTTGATTTGGCATAATTTTTATGATCAAAAAAAGAACGTGCATAAATCAGATCTATTCGCGCCGGATCAAAATAATGACGTTTCAGATTCAGATGTAATCGCTCATACCAGACATGACATCTTTGAACTTGGTATATGCGGTATATTTGTTTCAGCGTATCGTCCCGATTGTCACTTAAATCCAATGCCGTTAAAAAGCTTTGAGCAGCTAGTTCAGGACGACCTCTTTTAAGGTTCAATTTCCCCAAACGGATATAATATTTAAATTGATTTTTATCAGAAGAAGGCTTTAAATCAACCATTTTCTTATAGGCTTGTACAGCCAGATCGATCTGTTTATCCCGATCAAATAATTCGGATAACGCCCGGTAAGCCTCTATAGGCATGGTATTTTCTTTGATTGCGCGCTTTAGTCCTTGTATCGTAGCGTCTTGAACCGGAGATGACCAAAAAGATTCTCTTTTGAGATAATGATACATTTCAGGATTGATGCGCATCATAGCGCTGATAGTCTGTAAAAACGCCTTAGTCTGATTTTCTGCGTTAGTGCGATGAAAGTAATGAACCAAGGCATAACGATGATAAGTCTGATTCGGATCAAGAAGAATCGCCCGTTCAAAATAGGTGCGTGTTTTATAATTAGTATAACTATCCGATTTTTTGCTATCTTTTAAACGAAGTCTCGCTTCTTCCAATTGACTTTCAACCAATGCAAGACCAAAAACACTTCCAGCATCAAAAGAATTCAGTTGCATCGCCGCAAGATAATGCTGTTTAGATTTTTCCATAAATTGTTTTAAATACTTGATACCTGATTTTGACAGGGCCAATTGTTTATACGCATCAGCCAAGTTTTTTTGAAGTTTATAATCTGAAGGCTGTAATCGGGCAGCTTTTTTTAACATGTTAATAGCGGTAACATGAGCGCCTTTTTTTAATAATTTACCAGCACGCATATCATAAACCAGAGCAGAGAGACGAAGATTCAGAAAATAGCAAGAAAACCCGGAAAAAATTATGATCAGGCTGATTACAATGCTTCTATAAATTCGGATTTGGGAATTCCCAGTTCCCAATTCTACATCAGGCACTTTCCCCATAATAACTTGAATAATATTTCTGATAGTATTTATAATAATAACTGCCAGGCTTGGCATCCACCTGATTAAGTACAACACCTAATATTTTAGACTGCGACAGGCGAAATTGCTCCACGGCTTTCTGGATTAATTCTCTGTTTACCTGACCCGCTTTAATAATAAGCAGTACACCATCTGTATATGGTGCCAGAAGCAACGCGTCACTGGCAGGTAAAACAGGCGGTGTGTCAAAAAGTAAAACGTCGAATCTTTTTTCAAGGTTGGCAATTAAAAAAGACATGCGTTCAGAACCTAATAGTTCTGAAGGATTAGGTGGGATATTGCCTGAAGGAAGTAAAAAAAGGTTTTCGGTTTCAGTGGGGATTATGTTAGAATTGATTTTGTTGTTAATATAGGGAATATTTTCAGAACCTCTGCTTAACTGTTTATATAGTTTATCATAATCGATCGGATCGAAAACAGAGGGATCAAAGTCAGATTCAGACGCATTTTTAAAAACAAACTGCCCCTTTTTAAATTGCATCGCTGTACGCAAACCTTTTATTATGTACATGGACAAGGGAGCCACCAGGTCTTCTTTTTTAATAAGTCCGGTATTCGTCAAAATAAAAGGTAATTTTTGGCCGGTTTGTTTGTGAATCAAGAGCGCTTCCTGAGCATTTTCAGCCGTTAATAATCTGTTTTTTATTAGAAAAGCGGTCAATCCCTGACTAATTGGCCTGCTAATCCAATTCATATCAACCAGTTTACCAAGCATGAATGAAAACTCAATTCCCTCTTGCCCCTCAGTCAGTTTCAAAATACCGTTACGCTTTTGTAGATAAATCAGGCTGAACAGATCTTCCAAACCAAATTTCGTTAAAGAACCGCTATCGATA
Source organism: Desulfococcaceae bacterium HSG9 (assembly GCA_030378005.1). GTDB lineage: Bacteria > Desulfobacterota > Desulfobacteria > Desulfobacterales > JAUCGF01 > JAUCGF01. Next base: position 32,157 of record JAUCGF010000082.1, read on the forward strand.
TCATTAAAAAAAACATCCGCTAATAATCCGGTAACACCCACAGAATCATGCGAAGATAAAATTTTACTTAGCGACGGTTTACGTAAATCCGTATCTACCATCAATACAGATTTGCCGTCTTGAACCAAAGAATAGGCCAGATTGGCTACAGTTACCGTTTTGCCTTCAGACTGGGTGGCACTGGAAATTAAAAGAGAGCGGAACTCTTTCTTCATAAAAGAAAACTGTACATTTGTACGTAACGTACGGTAAGCTTCTGCAAAGCGGGAATTAAGCGGATAATTTGCCAAATAATGGCCAAGATCAAAACCGAGATTACTTTTTTTCTTTTTTTTGCGTATCATTTCACTAAGTTGCCAGTTTTGTTTCGGCCGAATCAGTTTTTGCCGAATCAGTTTTTGCCGAATCAGTTTTTGCCGAATCAATTTTTACCGAAGCCGATGATGCTCCGTAAGTTTTTTCTTTGGCTGAATCGGCAACCGGAATAATTGCCAAAACAGTCAGCCCCATGTATCTGCGAATATCATCTTCTGTTCGTAAAGTGCGATCAATATATTCAAGCAAGAATGCTAAAGCAAAACCTGTTAGCAGCCCCATAATAACACCTGATAGAAGGTTTCTGCGGATATCCGGTTTAATCGGAGAACCGGGAGTATTTGCTATTTCAGTAATACGGATATTTGACCTCGAATCTGATGCGTTAATATTTTCCACCATGTTTGATTCTTTAACTTTTGCAAGCAAAATATCATAAAGTCTGCGATGGGTTTCCACATCTCTTTGTAAAATCCTGTACTGCAATTCTCTTTTGTTCGTATTTAAAGCGTCATCTTCAAAACTGTCAAGTGTTTGAGCTAAAACTTTTTCATTGGCAATCAATACGGAACGATGCGCTTTCATACTCTCTATCTCTTTCCTGATTTCATCATGAAGTTTTTTTCTGATTTTAGCGATAGTCGCTTTGCTTTGAATAATTTTGGGATGTTTGGCTTTATATACTTGCATCAGACGCGACAATTCCACTTCGGCATCAACAAGCTGGGAATAAAGATTCTGCACCATATCATTTTTTATCCAGGATTGAACCTTAGTGATATTGCCTTGCTTTAAAAATATCCGCTTCATTTCAGAAAGTTTGGCGTCTAACTGTAGCCTCTCATTGCGCACTTGCAAAAGTTTGGCATTGAAATCACTAAGCTTTTCTGTAATAATTTCTTGTTTACCTTTGAGAGAAAATAATTTTTGTTCGCCTTTATATTTTAGAAATTCCTGTTCAGAAGATTCTAACTGTTTGCGTGTCTCAAACAATTGGTCAGTCATCCAGCTTAAAGTGTTTTTAGATGATTGAGTTCGATATTCAGTGTTAAATTCAATATAGGATTCGGCCAAATAATTGGCAATATCAGCGGCTACTTCCGGATTATGGTCCTCTACAATCAGCCTTACAAGAAATGTATTGGGAGTACGTTCGGCCCTGATTTTTTTTCTTAGCATGCTGAGAATTTTGTTTTTCTGTTTCAAAGGGCTTAGTTCTTCTTCTTTAAAGTCCAATAGGAGGCGGATGTTTTCTTTGAAACGGAACAAAATCTGTTTCCAAGGGCTTACTTCTATGAAAATATTATGGGATGGTTTGGTTAAATTCAGTCTTTCGATTACTTTTTCAAGCACCGGTCGCGAGGTAATCAAATTAAAGTGTGTGTTAAAATTGAGTGCTTGTGACATATAATTTTCATAAACAATTGTTTCGCCAGTGACAGGTGATTTAACTTGTTCATAAGCGAGTACCAAACCGGCCGAAGTTTGATAAATAGGGGTTATATTATAGGTGTAAAGTGCTGTAAGACTGAAAATAATGATAAACGTAACTGCAATTGTCCATTTATGTTTATCAAAAATTTCATAATATTCAGATAAGCGACGATCCTGGTCTTGTTCAGGAAGACTGATATTTTCCATAATTTTTTGTTAGTTCAAATAAACTCGACAGTCATAAGTTCTTTATTATTTAGAAAGAAAAATTTGATAGCATACTGAATTCATTGAAATTATGAATCCCACATGTGCTTCTAAAATGTTAATGATTTCAGTATGTTACGAGAATTTATGACTGACGAGAAATAAATATCAATTTTTCTTTCTATATCCAACTTTCAGGAACAGATATCCGGTCTCCGGGTTTTAGCTCAATATCAAGTGTTTTACCTGTCCTGACATCATCAAGGTTAATTTTTATGATGATTATTTCACCCGTTTCTTTTCTTTTTCGAAATATCTTGGTGCGGTTAGGAGCGGCAAAATCGGTGAATCCCCCGGCCATAATACATAAATTTAAAGCGGTTAATCCAGGGGTATATTTATACACACCCCATTTTTCGACTTCGCCTTCCAAATAAACATTGTTTACGGCGACATCAATTGTATCTTGCAACGGAATGTAAATGACATCGCCCGTTTGCAACGTGATGTTTTTTGTCATATCGCCTTTATCTAGAAGTAGAGTTAAGTCAACTTTGATTGGATCCTTTTTGGATAGCAAATGTTTTATATCTTTTCCCTTTGAAACTTCATCAGCCGAAGAACGCAAAATATAGGCAACGTTACTTCTTTCGGGTGTGGTTCCACCTGCCTTGGCAATCAGTTCCATTAAAGTGGCTTGAGAAGTCATTTCATACAATCCGGGTGAATTGAGCGCACCTGAAATAAAATATTTCAAACTGTGATAGCCTTCAACAACAATTGTAACTTGCGGATTGACAAGATACTCGGCCGCTAATGGGACAGTTATTTTGTCTTCCAGTTGGCTAACAGTAAGACTGACCGCTCTAATTGATCCTAACAATGGCACCTTAACAAATCCATCGGTTGAAACATGCAGTTTTACCTGATGCTGAACTTCACCACCGGCATAAACTGACAACGATAAAATATCCTGAGGCCCAATGCGGTAGGCTTTGTTCTTTTGGGCAAAGGAAGGTGAAAAGCAGAGGCATAATATAATAATTATATTAAAAAAAAGAGCGGTAACTTTCAATATCACGAATCGAAAAATAGTCATAATTACGTTGCTTTAAGATTTGTAGAAAAAACTGGCATCCTTCATCTGCGGTTAACAATTCAAATGAGTGCTAATCATTTAGTTCGGCATTCTTTCAAAAAGTGTAAACTACTTTCAGGTTACAATGAAGGGTCTGGTTAAAATAATTTTTCCCCATTTGGATACACTTTAGTGGCATCCTTCCGCGGTAGCGCATGTGTGAACAATGCCTCAAAGTCATTTTATCTCAAATTCCTACTCAGACGGAGTATCATCATCATAAACACCGAAGAAACCTGCGGTCTCAAGGTCTGTTGAAAGCATAAGCGCAATATAGGTGTTTTCAAAATCATATCCCTTATAATTCGGCGCTTGGCCTTCTTCCCAATTGGATTCACGCCACTCATAGCCTCCTTTTAACCCTAAATCAATCGTTATATTGCCTAGTATATTCCACTGATATCCCAAAAGTGCGGCAAGTCTATAGGTATTATCTTCGCGTCCGTTAAAAATACCTTCGTCATATTGACTGCGTTGCCAGACGCCTTGAAATTTGGATACAACCCCAAAACTTTTTAAAATATTGTAGCCAAGATCAAGGGAAAAACGGTCTCCCGTAAAATACCCTTCACCTCCGTCATTCGCATTCAAGTTTCTGATCGCCTTCGCTGTAACATCAGCTTTTTTACCAAATAATTTTAATAATTGACCACTCTTTAAGGTAAGGCTGACTGAAATCGAATCCAAGTCTTCCTTGCTTTTATCATCAAATGTACGAAGTTGATAGCCAACACCAGCATCAAAGCTGAAGTTATCGAATTGATTATGACCGGTAAGCCTTACCTGATCGGCCTGATAATCAGAAGTATCATAACTAGCCGAACCACCAGAATATGTAGTCCACCAATGATGATATTGTAAACCAAGCATACGCTCGTTTTTTTCATTTCCAAACTTGTAATATGTGTCTGCCATTATCCGGCCTTCAGTAGAATCTTGATATTGCGAATCGCTAAAATCAAGATTCGTGTAGCGATAGCCCAATTCCAAGGGAAATTTTTTAAAAATGGGAAAGGCTCCTTTAATAAGGGGTTTAACTCGCAAGACATCGAATTCCCGACGTTCCATCGTATTGCTCAAAACATCTCCATGGGCTTGATCTATCGTCTTGTTGTAACTGGCCCCGATTTTGGCGGTCGTTAAGTAGTTAATCGCGTAATCACCTTCTAACATAACAGCATGTTCAGTAAAACTATCTTTGTCATTCGCAGCATCCGCAGGCGTCGGTGCCGGGTCCTGATAATCATACGAATTATAGGTTAAACTATAATTCACATATATATTGGATTTTTTCGTTTTACTTGCTAAGTTGACGCCCGGCGTAACACTGTAAGTATAAACTTCTCTTTCATTAATTTCAGTCCGGTAAAAATTGCTGTCTTGCTGAATTTGGACCATTATCATAGGTTTAAGCTGAATTTTGGCATACGCAACATCCATGCCGGCAATAAGCAACAAACCCATAACCGTTAAAATAAAATTGTAATGGTTTCTCATAACTACCCTCCTTTTTTCCTTTGAAAAATTATTGCTTTAGTTTTCTTAATACTTAATTTTTGTTAAAAAAACAGTATCTTTCAGACATAAATAACATCAATCAAAATTTAATTAAAATCACTTCAATATTTCTACTTTTATGGGCATGGGGGTGAAGCGCAAGGTAATGTAGTCGTTGTCGTCGTTGTCGTGGTCGTCGGCGCGATTGTTGTCGTTGTCGTGGTTGTCGGCGCGATTGTTGTTGTCGTTGTCGGCGCGATTGTTGTTGTCGTTGTCGTTGTCGGCGGCTGTCGTCGCGGTTGTTGTCTGTCTGGCGCGGTTGTTGTCGTTGTCGGCGCGATTGTTGTCGTTGTCGTCGCGATTGTTGTCGTCGTCGGCGCGATTGTTGTCGTCGTCGTTGGTTGTGTAGTAGTAGTCGTTGTTATCGGTACTACAACTGCGGCCGCCGGTGCGGCAGTTTGTGTCTGAGGGGTGCTTGGCTTTATGGGGGAAGCTTGTCGTTTAACAGCAGTAATGGAGTCCGATGCCTCCGCAAGTTCAGATGCAGTTGCTTCCATCTCTGACGTCTTTTGAGATACTGCTTTGATCGATGGAGACACCCCATTCCAATTAAATCCGGACACCATTGAGCGTTCGCCTTCACTAAGCGCTCGCCCCTCTTTGGTTAATTCATTTATTTTGTTCACATTTATCTTGGCATTCACAATGCTATCCCAAAATGGATCCGCGGCAAAACTTTTAGCACGGTCCAGATTAGCATCCGCTTCCACTGCGATAGGTGATTCTTTTTCTTCCGCTGTTTTCTTTGGAACATTGGAACCTGGGGAAGTTGATGAGCCGGGACCGGGCTCTCCTATAGGATCTGGCAAAGAGGGGGATGCATCACGTGCTTTAATTGCTGAGATCATATACTTTGCAACATTAGCGATAACTTTTGCTCGTGATGCGTACATACCTGCAATACTTGCATTTATCCCCGCCACGATACTATGCATTTCAGCAGTGTCAACCACTCTGCTGAATTCTGAAGTATCTCGAATTAATCTTTTGGCTTGAGCCGCTCGTTTTTCTGATGTTTGATATGCATCATTTGATATGGCAGCGGCATCAAGAGCAAGTGTTTCAAATGAGCCATAAGTCAAGTTACCATTGTCATCGTAACCTTCAGTGTCTAGCTCTTTAACCAGCCTTTCAAGATAGCGTACCTTTCCCTCATAGTACTCCAAATTGCTACAGCATTCGATTGATTTTTCAACTCTGCATACGGCTGTTTTTATATCTATTTTACCTTGAATGACAAATTCAAAGACACTGTTGACGGCTTGATTTGTTTTCGTAGCAGCTTTTGCAACTTCAGCTTCTGAAACCATTTGAAACGCCGCCATCCTGGCTGCACCGCCAGGGGATGCTCTATATTGATTGATTGCGTTCAACTCCTGTTGAACACTATCTATCGCTATGCTCGCTTTTTCCCTGAGCATCATAGATACTTTATCTACCTTTTCTTTTTCAGCTAAAGAACTGGCCATTTCTTCAGGAAAATAGCAAACAGAAAAGTCACAAATAGATAAATCACACCTAGGCCAATTCATAGCCGCGGAGTCAATATACCGCTGTTCATCGGCCTCTGAGACACCTCTTTCCAACAACTTTTGATTTGCTTCTTCGTCTAATTTTTGTATAAGCAGATTTGCTTCCTGAACCGTTTTTTGGGCATTATTTATGATTTCATTTAAATCAGGGTCTCCATATTGAGCGAAGCCTCGCTGAGTAAAAATAAGCGCAACAAAAACACCCAAAACAATGCTCCATTTAATCTTCATCATCTTTAGTTCTCCTCTTTTTTGATTTATTTTTATATTTTATAATCATCCCAATTATAGCTTCCATTGGCTGAAATAAAAACCGTCCATCAGAATGAAAGCAGTTGTTTAGCAAATCGAATAAGCTTAAAGTACTCACGTTTTTGAAAAAATCGAAAGTGAATCATTATGGTTTAAATATGGAGGGCAGATACGGCGCAATAATTCCGTATTAAGTAAAAATAATGAATTAGAAAAATAAGGTATGTAAGAAGTGTGTTCTTTTTATGCAATTACCCATAGCCACCCAAAAAAAACTTGAAATCTGATCTTATATCTGATTACTATTGATTTGGTCGCATCATTATCTGAATCTGAATATCAAAATTTATTTTATATTCTTAAAATATATCTTGAGCTTGAAAGATTCAAAATAAATTATTGAATAATGATAGATAGTTTTCAGCAAAGTTGATTTTGTGTGAATATTAAACCTATCAGACAGATATTGTCAAGAAATAAAAAAAAATACGACCTAAATTGCGTAAAAAATAATTCCATACATCTAACAAAAAATTTTATGTATTAGGTCGTGTTTTCAAATTAGCTTTAACTCTCTTATTTTCAAAGAAAAAGCTGATATTGTCAGATTCATGTAACCTACTGACTATATGTTAGATTTGTGAATTTGAAAACACGACCTATTAAATTGGAATAATATTGATACTCTCGAAGGCCATAATTTGTGATTTTATGGTTCAGGTTTCAGTCCTCAGCATAAACATTCTGACACCCGACACCATAATTTAAAAATCACAAATTATGACTTTACCGAGCATACTACTTATCAGAAGGAGAGGCTTTAAAATGCGCGGCACCATATCCGTATTTACATTAGTTTTTATTTTATCATGCTACGCTTTTCCGGTCCATGCCACTTATATCCGGATGTTAACCCGTTTTACTACCCAACCGACAGATTATGGGGTCAGATTGCGCCTTTTTATTAAAAACATGGGCGATGAAACGGCTCATATTATACAGAGCAAGGTTGTTATAGCATCCGCCACAATGCATACAGACTCCATATCCCTGATTCGAACCGGCTTGGAAATTCACAGGGATTTGTTTTTCAAGATTCGTTTTCCATCACCGGGACACTATCCTCTTGTTATAAAAACCGTGTATCGTGATAAAAACGGCCATAGGTTTTCAGTATTAAACTGCGGGTTTTATGTACATGAAAAATCGGCCATGCCCGAATTTATAATTGATTCCGGCAGTGCTGACATCGCTGAAAAGGGGAAATCCGCAATTGATTTCATTGTGCGAAATACAGGTGCAGAAACTCGGGATATATCCTTTAAACTCCATCTTCCTGATGAATTACAGGCAGACAACGATAAAATAAAGATATCCCTGCCCCCTGAGGGCAGTCGGAAAATATCTTTTATGATAACCAACCTTTCAGCTCTCAAGGGTTCTTCTTATGCCCTATGGCTGATGGGACGATATGAAGATACAAAAAAAAATCTGCATTATACCGGGTATGGGACGGGGATGATAAAAATTAAGCCGAAAGCCTCGTTTTTGAGGCTTCCTCAATGGGTGCTGATCGGAGCTGATTCCATCCTTATTATATTGTTTATCCTGTTTCAGTTTAAATGGTTGATCCCATACTTTAAATTTAGCCGGAATTCATAAAAATGTCAAACATAGAAAAAAAATTAAAATTCATTTTGTCTCAAAAGCTTGCCGTAGCATGTTTTTTTCTGATCCTGTTCATTTTTTTAACAGGATATTTCAAGCCGTCTTTGATATTTTCCGATACAACCACAACAGGAGGTGACACCGGGGCCCACAATCTCCTGGCCTGGCATCTTAAAACCGAGCTGTTGCCCCAGGGAAAAATTATTGGCTGGTATCCCTACTCTTTTGCAGGTCTTCCCCTGTTCCAATATTATTTCCCCCTGCCATATCTTTTTATTGCCTTTTTAAGCTTTGTCATTCCGTTCAATATCGCTTTCAAACTGGTCAGCATCACCGGTGTTTTCTTTTTACCGGCAGCGGTCTTTTTGTGTTTCCGGGCTATGAAATTCAAATCTCCGGTTTCCCTTGTAACAGCGGCCTTATGTTTGCTCTTTCTTTTCAAGGAAGAGGGGATTGCCGCAGGAGGCACGATTAAAAGCATGCTTGCCGGACAATTCCCGTACAGCATCGGCCTTTCTTTGATGGTGCTGACTTTGGGAATTGTTTATAAAGGAATTTCAGAAAATCGTCATGTAATTTTGACCGGTTTTTTGATAGCCGCTATTGTATTATGCCACGGTTTCGCACTTATTCCCTTAATGGCAGCCTCTCTTTTTTTTATCCTTGAAGATATCGGCCGGCTGAAAATTTCAAAAACTGTCTGGTTGGCAAAAGTTTTCGGGCTTGGATTTTTTCTGTCAGGGTTTTGGTCAATTCCCTATCTTTTCAAACGTGAATGGGCCATGATCGTCTTAAGTTACTCGGGGTTGAGCGCAAGTCTTGATTTTTTGGTTGCACCACGATTCGTGATCCCGATATCTATTGCTATCACAGGTATTATCTTATCTTTTATTTTCAAACAGGAAATTCGCAGGCAATTATATGTTTTTTTCTGGCTTATGATTCTTATCGGATTTACATGGGGGTTGAAATCCTCCCTATTACAGTCAAGATATTCAAATCTCATGTTTTTGTTCGCTCTTATGGCCGCCGGAACGGCGTTAAAGGCTGTTTTACCTTATATAAAGGCTGCCTGGCTTCTTCCTTTTATCGCTCTTTTAAGTGTCATAACAGTTATAAGACCGGATTTAAAAGAGATTCCTTTATGGATTGAGTGGAATTACCAAGGTGTGGAAAAAAAGAGCACCTGGCCTGTGTACCGTGATATAAACGAATTTTTTGCGAAAAAAGATTTTCACGGTCGAATTGATTTCGAGTATTATAATTACAATTCAATGGGCAGTCCTCGTATATTTGAATTAAGCCCTATGTTCCATAAAAAGCCGGTGATGGAAGGGCTTTTATTTGAATCTTCCCTTACCTATCCTTTTTTCTTTTATCTTCAGCACGAAACATCTGAATCTTCATGGTGGCCCGGTTTTTCCATCAAGATGCCAAAACAGGATATGAAAAAAGCACTGAACGATTTAAGGCTTTTCAATGTTCGTTATTTCGTAGCGCGCCATGAAAAAACAAAGCGCTTGGCTTCTTTGATTCCGGAGCTTGTAATGGAAAGGGATGTAGGCCCGATGCGGATATATCGTGTGGAACCGGAAGGCCGATATGTTACAGCTTTGGAAAAAGAACCGGTGCTGGTAATTGCCAATGACTGGAAGGATTGGGCTTATGCCTGGATGGGGGCGGATCGGCGAGATGTGTCTCTCGTATTCGTAAAACCTGAAGACAAAAGAGAAGCTGCCGACGATTTCAAAATTGTGTTAGACGGACAAGAATCCCTCCGAACAAATGATCAAGGCCGGGTAAGGGGTACAGACAGGCTGATCCGTGAAATGATGGATAAAAGCCGGCCATGCGGCATACAAAAAGATTGTGTTATTGAAGAAAAAATTGAAAGCGACCGGATTTATTTTAAAACCAGATGCGTGGGAAAGCCCCATCTTATAAGGACGACTTTTTTCCCTAACTGGAAAGTTCGGGGAGCTTCACGAATATATCATGCCAGCCCCTCATTGATGATAGTTATCCCCGAAACTGATGAAGTTGAGCTTTATTACGGAAGACTTCCTGCGGATATCATCGGAATTCTTGCATCTGCCCTGGCTTTTTCAGGAGCCCTTCTGATTTTGATATTTCCAGGCATGACGATAATTTCACGATCTCAAACTCGCTTAATGTCTATGGAATCATATCTGAATGCTGTTATGGAAAAATTAAGGCATTTTCTTGGCCGCAAAGGGATTAAAAAAAAGTTTTTCATTTTCGTGGGAATAATTATCGCGTCAGGATTCGTATTTTTTGCGCTCAGACATTTTATGGTAATAAATGATCGGTGTAATACATATTGCAAAAATGGGGGAGTCGAGAATATCGATCCTGCTATTTTAAGTCTCGAAGATAAGATTCAGACCGGATTTGCTTATCCGGAAAGCAAAAAAGAACATGAATTTGTATGTGAAGGCGGAGCGCTGTGCGATAAAACCCGCAAGAAATTCGTATATGTCAATTCAGGGCGGATAAGATTCAAACTTAATGGACACAAAGGACGTGATCATCTATTAACCATTGTCACTTCTGATAATTTTAATTGCAGGAGTAACACGGTTTTTCTAAATGGCAGAAAACTCGGTAAAATGGTTGGCTACGGAGAAAACCACACAGAGGAACGCTTTGAATATTTCGTTCCCGGAAAGCTCATGGAAAAAACCAGGGTTGATGTTACAATTATAAAGGACACTGACCAGTGTTATGGTTTCGATATCTCCGGTGTGGAGTTGTCTTCCATTGAGTGTGACTGTTCACAAGACGGTTCAGGGCTGTAGCAATTGTTCGCGTATCTTAAAATATTGTTTCCTTTCGCATAGGATTTCCGGCACGATACGCTTGGCTTCTTTTAAAAAGGAAATCCTTGTTTTTCGCATTTCGGATTTAAAAATTACAGGTATCTCTTTGATTTTATAATTCATTGCCTGAAAGTAGATTGCAATCTGGGTTTCAAGAAAGGCCGTATCGGCTGTCAACGCGGGTAAAACCTTATTCATGGCATCTTTGCGCCATAGCAGACTTCCCTGAGGGTCCTTTACATCAAGGCTGAAAAATCCTTTAAGAACCATACTATATGCAAGGGTCAAAAGTTTTCTGGCCATTGAGCGTTTTATCTGTGAATCCGGGTGTGCCTTGGAACCGACCACAAGATCGCAGTCGGATATGGCCGCTATCGATTCGGATATGATATCCGTTCCAAAGGGCAGATCAATAGCGTAAAACATACCAAACTCAAAGCTGCCGGATTCCCGAATTCCGTGTTTGAGTCCCACGCCTATGCCTCGCGCCTGATTGTCAAAAGCACGGATTCGCGGATTATCAGACGCAAGTTGCAAAGCGATTTTATATGTCATATCGGTGCATCCGTTTCCACACAAAAGGATTTCGAAGTCATCAATACAAGGCTCATTTTCCATATAATTGATCGTCTTTCCAACCTGTGACATGATGATTTCAGCTTCGTTATGCAGGGGGAAAATAAGACTGATTCTATTCATGGCTCAACACACATTATTAAAAGTATGGTTATATTTTTTGCCGCAGGCGTTACATACAAAACGCATTACGTCTCTGGTTTCGGATTTGAGCAGCTTTCCGCATTCGCACACAAATCCTTTCAACCTGCTGGGATTGCCCATCATAAGGGCATGGGGCAGGATGTCGTTTGTCACAACGGAACCCGCGCCTATCATCGAATAACTCCCGATTTCAATTCCGCATAAAATCGTTGCATTGGCCCCGATGGAAGCGCCTTCACGGATATAGGTGGGAACTATCTCCCAGTCAGGTGATATTGAACGAGGGTACATGTCATTGGTGAATGTGGCATTCGGTCCTATATAAACCTTGTCCTCTATAACGATCCCCTTGTAAATGGATACTCCGTTTTGGATTTTGACATAATCCCCTATCGCGACCCCGGTATCAATATAGACGCCCTTGCCCAGTACGCATTCTTTCCCTATCCGGGAGTGTTCTCGGACATGAGCATGGTGCCAAATATTGCTTTTTTTCCCGATTACCACATCATGTTCGACTACAGCAGTGGGATGAATATAAAAGGTTTCAGGCATCGGGCAATTTCCTCCTTTACTTCCATGTATTAAAGCGTTGTTTGCAAAACAATTTTAAAGTGTCGCACAAATGAATTCTCTTTCATATTTATTAAAACAGCAAATCCGCTTATGCAATGAAAATCATGTATCAGGGCTGTTCAGTTGTAAAATTTATTGATAAACAATAATTTTTGCAGTATTCAGAGTTTAACAGCAACACATGACACCTACAACCAAAAACAAGGAGGCCCTTTTATGATTCACCTTCCAATTTACGCCACAAAAGAGAATTATACCGTTAATCCCACGAAAATTATTGCACTAGGGCTTAACTATAAAGCTCATATTGAAGAAAGCCAGAGTGTCAAAGTTAAAGGCTTTACAAATGAAATACCGCATGAGCCGATTCTTTTTGCCAAAACACCCAATGTCCTGATTGGCCCTGAACAGCCCATTGTCATTCCTCAATTCTTAAAAAAATACCCTTTTAGGACGCCGCGGATTGATTATGAAGCCGAATTGGCCCTTATAATAAAGGACAAATGCAAAGCGGTTCCGGAGAATGAGGCGCTTGACCATATTTTGGGATTCACATGTATGAACGATGTGAGCCAGCGCAACCTTCAGAACAGTGAACGCGCCGGCTGGTTCAGAGGAAAATCGTTTGATACGTTCGGTCCGATAGGACCGCAAATTGTGCGTCCCCAGGATATCGGCAATCCCCAGAATCTTTCAATCCGATGCCGCCTGAATGGAAAAACCGTTCAGGATTCTGACACCAGACACATGATTTTTTCAATCACCGAAATCATTACGTTTGTTTCCCTGAATTTCACGCTCATGCCAGGGGATATTATTACAACAGGCACTCCGAGCGGCGTCGGGCCGATTCAAGACGGTGACACGGTGGAAGTGGAGATTGAAAAAATCGGTGTTTTACGAAATCCTGTGGTTGAAGAACGCGTTAGTGAATAAGACAAATTTAAAATAATGTAGGGCAAATTATCAATTTGCCCTACATTATCGGTCTTACAAATAAGGATGCTTCCTTTTTTACGCTTTTTGAAACGTATAAGTAAGCTTTCCGTTCTTGGTCTCAGTTACAACGGCTTTCATATCCATATCCACCTTTAAGGCGTCGAAGGAAACTGAACCGTCAATGCGCCCGAACACTTTATATTCGCCGAAATCCACCAAAGCGATGGTATAAGGCAAATCATCTTTAAAACCGGAAGGCGCATATTTCAGCGCACTGTAACTTACCAGTTTACCGGTGCCGGTCACTTCGAACCAGTCCATATCACTGTCCAAAGAATGAAAGCAATCCGCACGGGGAGGAAAAAATTTCTTTCCGCAGGTTTTGCACCGGGCGCCCATTAATTTACCCTGTTCCAGAAAATCAATAAAATCATTTATACGCGTTACATCTGTGAAACTCACAGTTCCGAATTTGTTAAACCGCGCATCTATCTCTTTTTTGGCCATAATTAATCTCTCCCTAAAATGGTAACATGTCCGTACAGGCCGACACCGCCAATGTTATGCACCAGACCGATGGCCGGGTCTTTTACCTGAATTTCACCCGCCTCACCGCGCAATTGAAGAACAATTGTTCTGATTTGGGAACCGCCTGTCGCCCCAATCGGATGTCCTTTGGAAAGCAAACCGCCGTCAATATTCACCGGAATACGGCCCTCTTTGTAAGTTTCTTTAGAGCGAATCAAGGCCGCACCTTCACCCGGCTTGGCAAATCCTAAATTTTCATACGCCATAATTTCGGCGATTGTGAAACAATCATGAACTTCAGCCACATCAATATCCTGTGGCGTGACACCAGCCATTTTGTACGCTTGTTGCGCGGATTGTTGAGCGACTATCAGACCATGCAATTGATCACGTCCGGCCATGTTCACCGGAGCCGAAGCCGAACCCAGTCCTTTAATCCAAATCGGTTTGGAACTCAACGCCTTGGCTTTTTCTTCATTGGCCACAATAATACAGGAACTACCATCCGCATTGGCGCAACAATCGCCGCCTCGCAATGGCGAAGCCACCGGACCGCCGACAAAGCCTTGGGGTTCTTCAAATTGTTCCATTGTTATTGTTTTACGAAACACGCCTTTTTCATTCAAGGGACCATAAGTGGCGGCTTTCACGCGCACAGCGGCCAGGTCCTCAAGTGTTGTTCCGTATTTGGCTATATGCGCCTGAGCGTGCATCGCGTAATAGGCCGGCATCATGGTTCCAAAAGGTGATTCCCATTGAATATCCGCACCGCGCCCCATGCGTTCCTGCGATTCGGCTGAAGACAGTTGCGACATGATTTGAAATCCCAGAACCATGACCACATCATGCAGACCGGATTTGACCAATGAATAGGCCAGTTTCAACCCCGTGCTGCTGGAAGCGCACAACGCTTCAGCATAAAACGTGGGTTGCGGATTCAATCCCAGATATTCGGCAATAACACCGGCCGGCGAACGTTGTTTATCATATTCAGGCGCTGAACACACAACTGTCGCGTCGATAGCGTCAACACCGATTTCGGCATCTTGCATCGCCTCTTTAAATCCCTCAAAGGCCAGTTCGCGGACAGACCCCGGATAGGTGCGTACAAATTTGCTTTGTCCTACGCCGATAATTCCGACTTTACTCATAATTTTATCCTTTTTTGCCATCCTTCATTTGCCGGTTTACAAATTTCCGGAGTGCCAAACTTACAGTTTGGCATTCAGTGCCGCTACTGCCAAACTATAAGTTTGGCACTCCGGCTAAAAGTATAAACTACTTATCGGCTATTATGAAGGATACTTTTTTGTTTAAGAATCTTTAGGTTGTCCCATGACTTCCGCAAACATATCATCATCCCAAAGTTTGGATTGTTCTATATTTTGACGGAATTTTATAAAATCAATCGTATCCTGTCCGGTTATCCTTTTGGTATTGAAAGCGCCGAAACCTAAAAACGCTTCTCCGCTCATATTGGCGGCCAGCCAGTGGCGATTGTCATTTTTAGAAATGTCCCAGAAATATTTTTTCTTCTGACGGATGCTATCCAAAGATTTCGTAAGACAGCCGGGGAACAGGTTGGCAAATTTCCATATAATCTGATCGGTTTCTTTATCTAACAGTTCAAAATCCGAATTGGCTTGATGTTCTCTGACCAGCGCGCGAGCTTCTTTTAAGGCCGCACCTTTTTTAAATTCACCATAAACGATCTCTCCGTCTTCGATAAATTGATCGGTGTTAATCATGGGATTACGCACCCATTGGTCATCAATTTTTAACACCGGTACAACTTTGCTGATAAGCGTTTTGAATTTCATTTTATAAGCCGACCACATTTCACAGGAGATACAGCTCCACATCGCATCTTCAATACCGAGATACCACGGCAGAAAATCAGTGGAACCGCCAACGGCCGCTGAACCATGACGCGGCCCGGCCTGTCCGAAAATCGCCAAATCCGAAGCCACTGTCAGATCACACGCCATTCCGATTTCCTGGCCGCCAGCCACACGCATCCCGTTGACCCGATTGATAACCGGTTTTTTACATGCCAGGATTGAATCGACCATGTGATTGAAAAGCTCCATGTACTGGCCGTATTCGTCGGGGCGATTGCTGTAAAATTCGCTATATTCCTTGGTATTGCCGCCCGTGCAAAACGAGTAAGGCCCCGTGCCGGTAAACACCACCGCAATGATGCTACGGTCAAGTGAAGCGTTTTCCATACCGGCAATCACGCCTTTGACCATGTCGGTTGTATAAGAATTGTACTGTTTCGGATTGTTTAAACGAATATGGGCGACATACAACCCGTCAACTGTTTTGTCGTCAGGACCTTTTAAAGGACGTTTTTCAAAAACAACACATGGGGCTTCCGTTCCCCAGTGAGCATCCGTATGTAATGAGTGATCTTTGCGTTCATTGTCCCGCGGCATCCATTCTAAAGCCATATTTTATCTCCTTACTCTAAGTTTGTTGCTGAATTTTTCTTTAGTTTGATTTAATTCGTAAATTTACATGCAAGCTAAAGCTTGCATTCCCTGTTTAACGGCGGAGTGCAAACTTCAGTTTGCGTGGCCGCATACAGACAGAAATTCTGGGAAAACCCCAATCAAAACGTACAGAATATTAAAAATCAGGCGTCAGCACAATACGTTTTGCAGGTGCGCCTTTGCTATGAACCTCTTGAAAAGTTTCAACAATACTGCTCATCGGGCGTGTTTCCACAAAAGCATCCAGCTTGACCCGGCCATTTAAAACCATATTTAACACAATCGGATAATATTCGGGCAAACATCCCCAGGTTCCCAAAATATCCGCATCAAAAGCCATCAAACGACTGATGGAATATTCCACCTTAGCCATTCCGAAACCGATAATGATCAATTTCCCCACAAAGCTTAACAGGGACAACCCGATCTCTTGTCCGGGCTTGACGCCGGTAGCTTCAAAAATTTTCCACCCAAAACCGGGCAAGCCATTGGCTTTACAATACGATTTAAATTCCTTAGCCACTGCCCGGGTGTCCTTATCGGTAGAATTAATCGTAAAATCAGCACCGTATTGAAGCGCTCTTTCCAAACGTTCGCTGTTAATGTCGATACCGACCACGGTTCCCGCGCCCAACGCTTTAGCAATCTGACCCATAAATTGTCCGACACCGCCGGCGATACCGATGACAACCACATTATCGCCCGGTTGCAAGTCGGCTCTTTTAGCAGCTTGGTACGGAGTTGTGCCTGCATCAGCGATTATAGATAGGTGGCTTAATTCAAAATCGCCCCTGTTTTTGATTTCACACAAATCAATGCTGGGAACCGGAATATGGCTTGAGAAACCGCCATAAATACCGATGCTGTTGCCCGGCATTTTCTGAGAAAGACAGCGATTGCCTCTGCCGGTTTTGCATAAGATACATTTTCGGCAAGGCATAACGGCCGGAATAAGGACTTCCTTGCCAATCCAATTTTTATCGCCGGCAACCACAGTGCCGGATATTTCATGCCCCAATGTCAAAGGCGGTTTTGCCACGGTGGGTACGCCATCATAGAAAAAGCCCAGATCAGTATGGCAAACACCACAGCCCGCGATTTCAACTAAGACCTCATCCGGTTTTAATTCAGGAACGGGAATTTCGGTTTTTTCGATTTGGCCGGAAGTAACTTCGCCAGTCGCTCTGTTGAGTGAGGTGGGCTGGGTCATTTGCCAAGTAAGGATTGTATCAGGTGCTGCCGCCATATTTTATCTCCTTCATGTTAAACAGTATTTTGTAAAATAATTATCAGAAAGCATGATTTTTCATCAGCATATTTAACTCAATAATACCAATTAGCAGTTAAAATTAACTACATTTTAGCTACAATGTAACTATTTAAGGAAACAAATCACAGATGTCAAGCAAAACTGCAATTATGATTTTAAAAAACAAACTCAGGATAGTTTCAAGCGTTATTTTTCCTGGTCCTGCCTTTTTCCGTGTTTTTGAAGCGTAATTAATAGGGGCGCAAATCAAAATGAAAAACGGCGCATCCTTTATAATCTTGACCATGAGCGGTTTATATTGTAAGGTATCCGTAGTTCAATTCAAAGTAATAAATCTTAATCCCCTATATATTAACGGAACGTCTCAATATGTTTCAAAACATTAAAATCAGAACAAAACTGCTGGCATCATTTCTGTTCGTCAGTATTATACCCTTTTTACTTTATGGGGCTGTTTCCCTGCATTATTCCTCTGAGGCCCTTTCAGAGCAAGCTTTCGCAAAACTTGAAGCCGTTCGAGATTTGAAAAAAGCGCAACTGAAAATTTTTTTCAATGAACGTCAGGGGGATATGGCGATTCTCAGGGAAACTGTAGCCACTCTCAGACAGGCGGCCTTTGAAAAACTGAAAATCGTTCAAGAACTCAAAATAGCACAGATTGAAAGCTATTTCCAACGATGTGTGAATGACATTACGGTGCTGTCTGAAAATGCTACTGTGGGCGCAGCGTTGGAAACTTACGCTTCATTGCCTGATGCGGATGGCTCAATTGATGAATCGGTCTATGACAGTTATGAAAGAATCCGGTTTGGGGCTTCATTTAAACAATTCAAAAAAATTTACGGATATGACGATCTGATGTTGGTTACCAGGGAAGGGGCCTTGGTTTATTCCTTGAATCGGGAGACCAATCTCGGTAAAAATCTGTTGACAGAACCGCTAAAAGACACCCTGCTCAGTCATACTTTTCAAAAAGGGCTTAAAAAAGTAACTGTTTCCGATTTCGCCCCCTATCCCCCTTCCGGAAACAAACCGATTTGTTTCATTGCCGCCCCGGTTTCGCTTTTTGATAAAATCGAAGGCGTACTTATCCTCAAAGTCAATACGAAAAAGATCGATCAGATTGTTCAGCGACGCCAAGGAATGGGCGCGACCGGTGAAACCTATCTGATTGGCCGATTCAACGACCAAATCAGCCTGCGAAGTGATCGCATTATCAAAACAGGGCAATTCGGAGAAAGCAAAACAGGGGAAGATATCGAAAAGGCCCTTTCCGGCCAATCCGGTTCAATAGTTAAACTCGGCAGCACCGGAGATATGGAAATTGTCCGGTATGACCCTTTGGAAATCGCGGATTTGGACTGGGCTATGATTACAACCAAGAGTTTGGAGGAAATCATTGCGCCCAAACTGATTGGTGAGGATGAAGACTACTTTGCCAAATTTGTCAAGCGATACAACTATGATAATCTGTTATTGATTCATCCTCTAGGGGATATTTTTTATTCGACTGCCCAAGGTTCGGAATACAGAGCCAACGTAACATTCGGTGAATACTCCGGCTCTGTTCTGGGATGGTTGGTGCGCGAGGTCATGCTAACCCGCCAATTCGGATTCAGTGATATCGAATCTTATTCAACTGATGACGGACGTCCGGCTATTTTTATGGCTCAACCCGTTGTTTTTTATGACCAGGTTGAATTGGTCGCGGTCTTGCGCATTTCTGTGGATGCAATCAATGTAGTTATGAAGGAACGCTCCGGAATGGGGCAGACCGGGGAAACCTACCTCGTTGGTAATGACGGGCGGATGCGTTCCGATTCTTTTCGCGATCCTGAACATTATTCTGTGAAAGCCTCTTATGCCGACCCCGAACGTGGAAGTATCAATACTGACGCCAGCCGGCAAGCGCTTTCCGGAAAAACCGGCCGCCAGCAGATTACAACCTACACAAACCGTAACGTTTTCTCAGCATACACTCCGTTAAACGTAGGCGATATCACCTGGGCGTTAATTGCTGAAACAGATGTGGACGAGGCGTTGACCGGTTTAAAACGTCTCAAAATTCTGATGGCTCAGACAACCGGAATTGCTATTATAGCAATTATTATTGTAGCATTTATGGTGACACGGCGAGTCATCCGACCGGTCAACCGTGTTGTCGGACGGATTAAAACCATTGCCAAAGGTAAGGGTGACCTTACCTCACGCCTGACAGTCCGTGGCGATGATGAAATGGGCAACCTGGCCAAATGGTTTAACATCTTTGTGGAAAATGTTCAGGAAATAATAAAAAAAATTGCGGAAAATGCGCAAACATTGACTGACAAATCACCTGTGTTCCTCAAACTTTCCAATCAAATGGCTTCTGACGCCGACCGGATGTCGTCAATTTCGGATTCCGTTGCTGCGGCAACAGAAGAAATGTCTTCAAACGTCAACACCATCGCTGCCGCCGCCGAAGAGATGAGTTTTAATATCAACAATATTTCGAGTACTTCCGAACAAATGTCTCAGAGCATGAATACGGTGGCCGGCGCAATAGAAGAGATGTCCGCATCAATTAACGAAGTGGCCTCCAATTCACGGCAAAGCGGAACAGTCGCCAATCAGGCGACTGCAATGGCCGATACCGCGACACAGGTGATGCAAGGTTTGGGGGAAGCCGCTCAGGGTATTGATGATGTAACCCAAATTATCACTCAAATCGCCGAACAAACCAATATGCTCGCCCTTAACGCCACTATTCAAGCGGCTTCAGCAGGCAAAGCCGGTAAAGGTTTTTCTGTGATTGCCAAAGAAATCAAAGAACTTGCCGTTCAGTCTGCGCAGTCGTCAGCCGATATATCCCGACGGATTGAAACCGTACAAGCGGAAACGTTGAACGCCGTTACGATCATTGACAATATCTCAAAAATTATTAAAGAGATAAACCGGGCAACCTACGTTGTCAAAGATGCTGTCAAACAACAAGCTGATACAGTTGATGAGATTTCAGTCAACGCCCGGCAAACTGAGCGGGGTTCAAGCGCTATTACTATGGCTATTGCCGAAGTTGTCCAAAGTGCCGATGATATGTCCGAAAATGCAGGCGAAGCCGCCAAAGCATCCACCAAGATAGCTTTCAGCATCAATACGGTTAAACAGGCCGCCGATAAATCCAGTTCCGGTTCCATGCAGGTGGACAGATTGGGTAAAGACATGATCGCAGTAACGCAACAACTGCAAAAAATTGTAAACAAGTTTAAGATAACTTAAGTTTCGCACCCTTATATGATAGATAATCAGTGTTGTTTCTTTTATGATACTTTTGCGTCACGATGGCACCCTGGTATATCTTTGGCGCTGAATCGTATTGGAAAATATTGAATTTTTCTAAATCCGCACCAATTAACGAAAGGAATAAATCAACCATGTCTCAAAAGAAAATGGCTTTGAAACCTTATCTCGAAGCTATCGAAAAATATTGCACGCAGTTATCTGATAATGAACTGACAAACGTCATCATCAGCCTCGCAAAAGAAATCTCTGTGCGTGAACGTCAAGGTTTTCTTGATAAACTCCATTCTTTTTCACCTGCTGAAAAGGCGATGCCGGATGAAGAAAGTATCAGAGACACCTTATCAGATCAAATCGAAGCGTTGAAAGAAGATATACAGGAACGTATTGACAGTATTGAAGATGGTTCATATTGGGATACGATAGATTATGATGATGGTTATTATGATGATGAGGAACCGGATTATATTTCAGAAGAACAGCTCGCAGAACTGACAGATTTCTTTGGAGAAGCTGAACAATATTTTCTTGATGACCAGTTGGAATTAGCCCGTGACATTTACCGGCGCTTGTTTGATTTAATGGGTGAATCAGATGAATTGGAATACAGTATCTCCGGCTCTTCCGACACTTTTGATCTGAAAGAAACCAGAGCGCGCTATTGCCGGTGCGTTTATGAAACCGCAAAAAAAGAAGACCGTATTAAAGAGGTTCTCGAAGCGATTCATGTTTACGCTTCTGTAAGTGACAGTGTTTTAATGCTGGAAAAAGAGCGGCGCCCCATGCTTCAAGATGTGATTGATTCCAAAACAGGTGATATGCAGAATTGGGATGATTTTTTGAATAAATGGGCCGCCGCTCTCAAGAAAATAAAGACCGACAGAGCCGCTGTTCTGCTAGCGGAAGCGACCTTTTTTATCAAAGGAGATGAAGGCGTTGCGGACTTGGCGCGCAAATGGGGCAAAGCCCAACCCAGGGGCTACCTGTACCGGATTCAAAACCGGATAAAAGAGAAAGATTGGAAAGCGGTGGCGGAAGCATGTCAGGAAGCTTTAAAAATCTTGCCTGACAATTCCTTTAGAGAGCAAGCGGCCGGTTATCTTGCTCTAACCGGCCGGAATTTAACGGATAAAACGTTTATCCTGCAAGGCAAACGGGAAAAATTTATATCATCTCCGGGTGTGACCAATCTTCTTGATCTGGCCGATGAGGCCGGCAAACAAGATGTTCGTGCGGCAGAGTTGGAAAACCTTCTGAATATATTCAAGAAGCCTGGAAATTCAGCGTTGACCCAAAAACCGCTATATACGAAATTTCTTTTGATGACAGGGGATGTTAAAGCCGCATTTAATAACGCTCAAAAAGAAAAAAATGTCGGGTGGTCTTATGGCAAGGCCGGTCTTGTTTTTGGAAGCACGCTTTACATGGTCTGCGATAAATCCGACAAGGCTGAAACTGTAAAAGGTCTTTTAAAAAAATATGCCGGCACAAGAAGCGGTTATTCATGGAGCGGTACTCATGATGCAAACCCCGCTATGTATGACGAGATTTTAAAAGGCATAAATCAATGCGATGTCAGTTCCGCGGATAAAACAGCATTTTGGGATTGGGCATACAAGATCGGATGCGGCCGAATCGACCATATCGTATCAAATAAATACCGCAAGGCATATCTACGCGCGGCCACCGTTCTTGGGGCTTTGTCTGAATGTCATATTCTGTTTGACCAAAAAAGCAAGGCTCAAAGCCTTGTAGATACGTTCTATTTCAATAAATACAAGCGTTTTTCGGCATTTAAAAGAGAGGTGAAGTCTGTTTTTAAGTCTTCTGGTATTTTAAGAGCTATTCGGCTTTAAGTTAGGGAATTCCCACGAATACTGATTAATGGTGGGTTTCGTTGCTCTTCACCCACCCTGCATTTGAAGATTTAAAAAATACCGAAATCAGAGGAGGTATCATGGCACATGTATGCTCATGGCGTTTTGTCCGAACATTTGATAATTTTTTCCGGCCGTGGTTCCATAATCCGGAAAAATTGTTCGGGGCTTATGTGAAATCAGGTATGACAGTTCTGGATATCGGGTGTGGGGCGGGGTTTGCATCCATCGGTCTGGCCAAATTGGTTGGCGATAGAGGGACTGTTGTATCGGCCGATTTGCAGCCCGAAATGTTGGAAATAGTAAAAAAACGCGCCGAAAAACAAGGGGTCGCCGATTTTACAATATCCTGAAGTTTTTCTCTGAAGATAGCTTACGTGCCGCCTCAGAGTAAGATTGAATCTCTCAATAAAGGAGGTGTTCATAGTTTTACCGGAAAAATCATCTGCCGTGCCTTTGGCTGAAAACTTTTCAACTGTCACCCGCCGGCGTTTCACACGCTGCCAGACAATCAGCGGGTAAATATAAGGAATATCACTCATGATATTTGTATTTGTAAGCGCATTTTTGTAAGCCGCCTGCTTATCGGCAGTGACCTTTAATATGTGGTCATCACCCCGTTTTCCTGCTTTTTCAAGTCTATTTACCAGCCTGTCGGGGGTACAAAGTGTCCTCGAACCCGATTCAAAGTTTATCTGAAATTCAGTTTCAGATTCAAGTGTTTCATCAGGGATTGTTTTGCCTTTTGGCACAACGCATCCTTATTGCTTCAGAATCCCCGATGATGCCATGAAAATGCTCATCGGAAAACAACTCTTTGTGATATGCTTCAATTTGCGTGTCCTTTTCGATTATCTCAGCGATATCCGTGATTGTCTCAACGCCCCCGATAACTCTTCCCCGATTCTCTTTTAAATCGGGGTCTTCCGCCACCGCTTCCGGTCGAAGTATCCGACCCGTCACTGTCGGTTTGAATCCATCGTATCACTGATCTTCATCTAAATCCCAAAACATTATGACACCGTATTTAACACCGAATCAGAATTGAGTTAAACGATTGTTGGCTAACGATTTGACAGAATGAAAGGTGCAATCTGGAAAAATTACGATACAAAAAACGGCCGAAACACTGATGCAAAATTGCCTGAAAATTTTGAAAAGTTCAAATACGATATTATAAGCTTTTTTTTACTCTCTGAATTGCTTGATTTTTTCTTGACAGGCGCAAATATTTTTAATAAATGAATGAACGTTCATTCATTTATTAAAAACAATCGGAGGTATGGTTATCGCTACAAAAAATAAATCTACTGAAAAATATAACACAATTCTTGAAGCCGCTGTCAAAGTGTTTGCCGCCAATGGTTTTTATCAATCTACGATTGCGCAGATAGCCAGAGAAGCCGGCGTCGCTGATGGCACTATTTACCTTTATTTTAAAAATAAAGACGATATTTTGTTTCAATTTTTTAATTACAAAACCAAGCAGGTTTTTCAACAATTCGGTGAAGCGGTCGCATTGGCCGACAACCCAATTGATAAGCTGCGTAACCTGGTTCGCAGCCATTTGAAGGCTTTTCAACAAGACCGCTGCATGGCGATTTTATATCAGACCGAAACCCATAAATATAAGCGCATTGCGGATGACCGGATTAAGGAGATGTCCAAAATGTATCTTGATATTATATCCGATATAATCGAACAAGGGCAACAAGAAGGATGTATTCGCAAGGATTTATATTTAGGCTTGGTAAAACGGTTTATTGTGGGAAGTGTTGATGAAGTCATCAACACTTGGTTACATGCGGATGGCCAATATGAATTGGCGTCAATGGCTGACCCACTGGTTGAACTTTTAATTCGGGGGATTGGAAGCAGTGCAAATTGAACATTGAACGTTCACTATCCAACATCCGATATTGGAATAGTGAATGATGAAATTTGAAATTTTATATTTGAAACTTAAAAAAGGAGATATATTATGGCGCAAGTAATCGCAGACCGAAGAGATGTGGATTTTGTTCTGCATGAACAGTTACAGGTTGGGGATTTGAGTAAGCATGAACTTTTTGCGGAATTCAATAAAAAAACGATTGATATGATTGTTTCAGAAGCCCGTCGTTTGTCCATCAAAGAGATTTTGCCCACTCAAGAAACAAGTGATCGTGAGGGCTGCCAATTCAATAATGGCAAAGTCACCGTTCCAGATGAATTTCACCGGCTATATAAAATTATGCGCGAAGGTGAATGGGTCGCTGTGAGCGATTCGCCGGAATATGGCGGCCAGGGCATGCCATATTCGATCTCATTGGCAACCAGTGAATTCATGAATGGCGCAAACTATGCGTTTATGATGTTTCTGGGTTTGACTCACGGGGCGGGCAAACTGATTGAAACATTTGGAGATGAAAAACAAAAAGCGCTTTTTCTTAAAAAAATGTTTACTGGTGAATGGGCCGGCACGATGCTGCTCACAGAATCTCAAGCGGGTTCGGATGTCGGGGCGCTTACCACAACGGCGGTTAAGAATGATGACGGCACATATTCGATCACGGGCAACAAAATTTTCATTTCAGGTGGAGATCATGACTTAACGTCCAATATCGTTCATCCGGTCTTGGCACGTATTGAAGGCGCACCCGAAGGAGCCTCTGGCATTTCGTTGTTTCTGGTTCCCAAAATATGGGTGAATGACGATGGCTCTTTGGGTGAATTCAACGATGTTGTCTGTACTGGTATCGAACACAAAATGGGTATCCACGCAAACCCGACGTGTTCACTTGCACTCGGCGGCAAGGGAAAATGCCGGGGAATGTTATTAGGCGAAGCCAACAAGGGCATGCGCAATATGTTTCTGATGATGAATGAAGCCCGCTTGCTGGTTGGACAACAAGGCTTTGGATGCGCTTCTGCTGCGTATATGCATGCGGTAAATTATGCAAAAGAACGTATTCAGGGCAAAAACCTGTTGCAAATGAAGGATAAAAATGCTCCTTCGGTACCAATTATTCAACATCCTGACATTCGACGAACATTGCTTACGATGAAAGTCTATATTGAAGGGATGCGCAGTCTCCTCTACTACATCGGTTTATGTCACGACAAAGCCATGATCACGGATGATGCTGAAGCTCAGGAGAAATACAATGATATTATTGAGTTGCTGACACCCATTGCCAAAGGATATGTCACTGACCGGTCATGGGAGGTTTGCAGTCACGGAGTGCAGGTGTTTGGCGGTTACGGCTATATCAAAGATTATCCCATGGAGCAGCTTCTGCGTGACTGTCGCATCGCCTTGATTTACGAAGGCACTAACGGAATTCAGGCCATGGACCTTTTAGGACGCAAACTTGGCATGAAAAAAGGCAAACCGATTATGGAACTTCTCGGTGAGATGCAAAAAAGTATTGCCGCTGCTAAAAATATGGAAGCTACCCAATCATTGGCCAACAAAACCGATACCACCATTAACAAACTCGGCGAAGTGGCGATGCATATCGGTGGAATGGCGATGTCTGCCAAGGTAATGACAGCCTTTGCGTATGCGTATCCGTTTATGGAAGTTTGCGGAGATGTTGTAATGGCTTGGATGCTTCTATGGCGGGCGACGATAGCCGCAACCAAGTTGGAAAAGGGCGCTAAGAAAAAGGACATCCCATTTTACGAAGGTAAAATTAAAAGCGCTGAATTTTTTATCTGCACCATATTACCGGTTACACTTGGCAAAATGAATGCGATTCTCGAATCGAACGGAGCAGTCGTGGAAATTACAGATGAAGCGTTTGTCAGTTGATGTCGGATATGGGCATCATTGTCAGAAGTTATCATCATACAATTTACCATGAAAGCAAATTTTTTATTCAATCATAAAAAACCACCCCCTTTGGGGTGGTCAGATTCATTTGGCTCTGCCTGAAAAATGTTTTTGAAATCGCGGTGGCCGAAGGCCATGAATCGGGTGAAATGCCGCGGCCTCTGGCCGCGGATAGTCCGATTCAAGCGATTTCTTTGCTTTTTCTTTACTTGGCAGATTTTTTGTCTAATGGACAGCTTCCCCTTTCGTTTTTTCCTCGTACTGATAATTTTTGACTATCCGGAAAAACCGACATGGATCCGCTATTTTCCGTTCCTCCGCTCCTCTTAACTTTCGCACTCCGGGTTTGCATTTTATCTATATTTTCATTATAGTGTATTGGGTCAATAAAGGATACCAAAATTAATTTGCAAATTGGAGAAATAAAATGCCCATAGGAACAACTTTAACGACACAGGTCATTAAGGAAATCACAAAATATGCTGGCAGAAAAGTATGGAAACGCGCTGAAAGAAACGATGCGGTCTTACGCATTCTGGATTCTGTGAATTTGAAACCAGACGCTCCCAACGCCGATTTTAAGTCCGTTTATGCCCATACCCTGGTGGAATACGGGATTGAACAATCAGAGACGGTACTCAATTTTTTCAGGCATGAAGATATCCGCAAGGCGTTTAAAACATCTTTTGAAAAAAATGATTTTTCGATTTTAAATCGCGAAGCGGAAAATCTGATTAGATGGAATAAAATCGGTGATGAACTGCGCGACCAAAAAATTAATCCGCGGCTTGAATTTGCCCGGTTTACTTTTGTTTTTAATACAATGGTCAATCGCACTCGCACACCGGCCGAAACAAGACGAGATCATAAGCTGGATGGAATGAATCGTAAGCTGGATGAGATTCTGCTAATCAATAAAGAAATCGATCTGAACGCCATCCGCGCCAAAAATTTGGAGATGATCAAAGGTGGCCTGAATCGGCATCTCAAATCATGGTTTAAGACCCTGGGGTATATTCAAGGGAGTCATGACATCTGTACGGAAGCCTATTGCGAGTGGGGCGTTAAAATCCCTGCGCGGCGCGGATACGATTATATTTTGGTGCGTAGTCTGGAATATCAGGCCGAAGTGGGCGATGTTAAAGCCCTTAAAAAAGCGGTTAAACTGCATCAAACCGATGAAGGCTGGCTTGTTTCCGCCCGCCGCAAGGCCCGCGCCGCCGTTCGAACAGCGGATCAGGAAAAAAATATCTTCTGTTACACCTTTGATGAACTTTTAGATGAACAGGCAGATTTCAGCCGCTATTTCAAATGGTTGGAGGAATTTGTAAAGGAACTCGCCATTGACACAGATTACACCCCGCTTGCATGCAAACGCGATATTTATGATGAAGAAACAAAAGATAAAACGGATAGCGAAAAATATGGGGTAAGTGAAGGCTGGATTGAGGGCTATATTGATCGTTGGCTGGAAGACCCGTGCAAGGAACACATTTCCATTTTGGGAGAATTCGGCACGGGCAAAACCTGGTTTACGCATCACTACGCCTGGCAAATGATGCAAAAATATCTCGAAGCCAAGCGCAAGGGGTTGAAACGCCCCCGCCTGCCGCTGGTCATCCAATTGCGCGATTATACCAAGGCGCTTACCAGCGAATCCCTGTTTTCTGACTTTTTCTTTCGCAAACATGAGATTCCCCTGCCCGGCTATTCAGCTTTCGCGCAGTTGAACCGCATGGGCAAGCTGCTATTGATTTTCGACGGGTTCGATGAAATGGCCGATAAACTGGACCGTCAGAAAATGATTAACAACTTTTGGGAGTTGGCCCGCGTGGTGACACCCGGAGCCAAAGCGATCCTGACCTGCCGCACTGAACATTTCCCCAATGCTAGAGAAGGCCGGGACCTGCTCAATGCCGAATTGAAGGCTTCCACAGCTAAACTCACTGGTGAGCCGCCTCAGTTTGAAATCCTGGAACTGGAAAAATTTGATGAAAACCAGATCAGAACTGTTCTTTTAAAGCGGGCGGATTTAGAAACCGTTGACTTTATCATGGGACACGAAGAATTGATCGATCTGGCCTCGCGCCCGGTTATGCTGGAGTTTATTTTAGATGCGCTCCCAGATATACAATCAGGCAAACCCGTGGACCTTGCCCGTATCTATCTCTATGCCATCCGTGCCAAGCTGGATCAGGATTTTGCTGCGAAGCGCACCTTTACGTCTCTGGCGGACAAGCTCTTTTTTATATGTGAGCTATCCTGGGAGATGCTGATCACCGATAAAATGAGCCTCAACTACCGTCTTTTTCCAGATCGGTTGCAAAATCTGTTCGGGGAAGCAGTGGCGCAAGAGAAAGACCTGGACCACTGGCATTATGATATGATGGGCAATAATCTTCTGATTCGCAATGATGACGGCGATTACACCCCGGCACATCGCTCCCTGCTTGAGTTTTTTGTGGCTGTCAAGGCGGTCGCTCAACTGGGGATGCTGCCTTCAGATTTCACAGAACCGGCGCGTATCCGCAATGAGGATGATATTGATCAAAGCTCCGCGCCTCGGAACTACACATGGAATTCCTATTTTCGACGCGACAAGGATCAGCAAGGTGGCATCCGCCAGATCCCGCCATTGAAGCGCTTTATCCCGGAAGATGGGGATACGGTACTGGATAACCTCGGGAGGATGGGTGACGCGGTTTTGCGGTTTGTGCATGAAATCACTAATGTCGATGATGTACGTCTGCGTTTCCATCAGTTGCTTGCGGATGTTCTAGAGGAATTCAGAAAAGGGGACCGTCAGCCGTACGCGCAGCAGGCAATTATCACTTTCATTTTAAAATTCAGAAGGTTGAGTCAAGAATGGGAAGCGCATGTTTGGCAAGAGGATTTTGTTCATCGTTTTTGGCAAAAGCGGTTAGAACTGGAAGTCGTAGCATCCGGCACTCAAATTAAAACAGAAACCGTTATTCTGGAAAGAACCGTTGGAGAACCAATTTGCCTAAGGATGGTGAAAGTCCCGTCGGGTTATTTTTTAATGGGTGATGAAATAAATGGGCAAGTTCATCAAGTTATAATAACAAAACCATTTCTAATCGCTACTATTCCCGTGACCCAGGCGCTTTACCAAGCCGTCATCGGCAAAAATCCAAGTGATATTAAAGGTGATGAATTTCCGGTGGAAAATGTTTCTTGGTTTGATGCTTTAAATTTTTGCAATGCCCTTTCTGAAAAGCTGAATCTGGAACCGGCTTATGCCATTGAAGGTGAGCGGGTTGAATGGATTCGGAGGAATAGCGGTTTTTGCCTTTTGACGGAGGCCCAGTGGGAATATGCTTGCCGAGCCGGTTCAACATCCCGGTTTGCTGGCGGTGATTTGGAATCCGACTTCGAGTCAATGGCATGGTTTTATAAAAACAGCGGGAGTACGACACATCCTGTTAAGCAAAATCTTCCAAATGCCTGGGGGCTGTATGACATGCACGGCAACGTATGGGAGTGGGTATGGGATTGGTATAAAAAATATCCTGAAGTTGAAGTTACTGACTCTTCAGGACCTGCCGAGGGTACTAGCCGGGGTGCCCGTGGCGGCAGTTGGTTCGATTCTGTAGTTCGCTGCAGATCGGCGTTTCGCAACCGTTTCGCGCCCGACGCCTGCTTCACTTACTTAGGCTTTCGTCTCTCCAGGCCAGTTACCCTTGGCACTGAGGCTCGGCCATTTGTCTGAACCATGATTTACATGATTTAAGGATTAACAGGATTAAACAAGAATGCCATGAATCAGATAGGTTCCGTCTAAACGCTTCCACATTTCTTCATAGCGTTGATCAAGTTTTTCAGCGGCTTTTTTGAAATCCTTTTCTGATATTGTTTCTGATTTCAATTTGTCTTGAAGATACGCGATCTCATTTTCATACCAACGATCCGGATCAAAATTGTAGGTCATTATTGGCATCCTTCATTTGTCACTTTTAACTTTACCGTAAAACGATTATCAAATGTAACCGTTCACTCCCCCCTGAGCGGAACGGCTTTCCGCTCTACATGAATCCGCCGTGTGCAAGGTTGTAGCGCGGGAAGCTGTCCCGCGTGGTTATCCCAAACATAGGGGGAGTGAACGGTTGCGCTTTTGGGCTATTTTAAAGGATGTTCAATTATCCTGATTATAACGGATTTAGGGGAGTCTTCTTTATTATTTAAACGAATTATGACTGTTTAATATTTCTTTAAATTGTTCGATATCCTTGCATTTCAGCGCCTGTCTGTGGATGACTTTAAGAACTTCGAAATGGGAAATCGACTTGACTTTCTCAATTATTTCGAGCGGAAGATTACCAAGCTGAAACCCGTGAACATCTGCATAACCGGTTCCGAACCGATTCTCCCTGGGAAGCTCTGAAAGTAATCAGCGCCGTAGCGTGTAATACATCCGATCTGTATATGCCACAGCCGGGATATACTGAAGCGGACGTCGGTTATATCATAGATGAGTCCGCTCATTTGAAAAAAGGCTGATGCTCCGCGGGTGTTGCCAGACAATACGCAGGAGTTATCGGAAAAGTCGAAAATTGTCTGGTCGGTGTCTACTCCAGCCTGGTCTGGCAAAACCATACCGGCCTGATCTGTTGCTGACTCTTTCTCCCGGAATGCCGGGCGGAAGATGATGCCAAGTGTGAAAAGGCCGGAATTCTGCCAGAGGTGCGAACGCATAAAAGCCGGCCCCGTTCAGCTCTTGAAATGCTTAAAGCTGACATTGAGGCAGGCGTTCTTTTTGGCAGGGTCGGCGGAGACAGCCTTTACGGTCACGGATACGAACTCAGTTATGCCGTCGAAGATATGGGACTGACCTTCCTGTTCGACGTCCATAACGATCAGTCGATCTTCGAGCGGGAACCGACGATATTTATCCCGGAGAAGTGACCGGGACGGACGCCGACACGTCTGCGAACCGATACGATTCCCACCGCCGTCAAAGATTATCGGGCTGAACTCGACGAATCCTGATGGAAAGAGATCGAAGTCTGAGATACGGTAAAAGGAAAGTTGCGGCTTTCCGTACACATATCCGAAGTCCGGGTGTGGGACGGACTGGAAGAACATGCAAGACGACGTGTCCCGGTAATCAGCCGAAACCATACTGATAACTGGATAAAATATGGTCTGAGTAACGCCGATATCACATCGACTCCGATAGAACGATTCGCATACATGCAGGCTCACCGGCTGACCGCATTGTGATATTTTGCAAAAGGCGCTCATTCATAATCACTCCCAGTCCGCGCAAAGCATTGGCGGCCACTTCGAAAGAGGGGCGGAGAACAGCCATGGACACACTGATTTGAATAAGTGCCGGACTTATTCGCTTTATGATTCCAAGCAGTTCCAAGCCAAGATGTCTCAAAACTCCTTTTTGGCGTTTCGGTTTTCCGCCGCGTCTTCTTTCAGGTTTCGCCTTGAGGAAAACAGGAGACCGAACTTTCCATCGCAGTCCGGATTTCAATCGAACAGTGATTTCACGATATCCGATAAAACGACAGGCACATTCAGCACCCCATTGTTTTAATATGTCCAGAAATGCCTCGGCATCCGGAAGCGCGTTAAGCCAGGCGATAATTTCACGTTCAGCTGTTTCCTGATATTTTTCATATAGATTTTGTTCGTACTCCGGGAAGTAGAAACCCTCTGGAATTTGGCCATCGCCTTGTATCCGTTTTGGTCCTAAATCTCCAGAATAGCCGCTAAATTCGTATATTTTTCTTAATTCCAATTGACGGTTTGAATTCAAAACCCAAACTTCAAGTTTTCGCTCCATTTTATAGGCAATGATCAGTTCCGGGTGGCGATGCAAAAAATCGCTGCGCTTGATTTTTGCGCTCCTGAACTTTCCATCTACTGATACTGGTAAAATCAGACTAAGGCCAAGTGTATGTTGCTTATAGGAAAGAATTCGGCCAAGGGCCAAATGGTTATGCTCGTTCCCATTTAATTATTGGCAAGGCAATAACAGCGATAATGATTTTGGGAAAATATAAAAATGAAACTGAATACCGAATATTTTGAATCATAAAAATAAGGAAACAATCAGATAACTCCAGGCGGCATGGACATCACTTTTTCACCGCCGAGAATGTAGCCGCCATCCAAGCGCAAAACTGTGCCGGTCATAAACGGGGCGTCTTTGATAATAAAACGCACCGCTTTGACGACATCTTCAATTGCACCGGTGCGTTGAAGTAAGGTGTGATCGATGAGCGCCTGTTGCTGTTGCGGCGTAAGCAATCCCCAACCGCGGGTTTGTTTGGCATGGCGGGTTTCAAAAAAACCCAGCATGATTTCATTCACCCGCACTTCCGGCGCACCCATTCGCGCCCATGTTTCGGTTAGGAGAGATACTCCGCGATTAGCGGCGGAATAGCCTTCATTGAACACCAAACTAGCCGGGCCGGAACGGCCCACCAATCCGGCTATTGATGAAAAATTGATTATGACGCCATCACCGTTAGCTTTTAAATGGGGTAAAGCCGCTTCTGCCACCCATTGTTTGGCGCGTAACGTAGTCGCCAGTTCCAGATCCCATTGTTCCAGATTATATTTGCCGTGAACTACCGGCCAGCCGCCCCGCTCAATATTATTGATCAAAATGTCAAGGCGGCCGAAATGATTTATAACCTTCTGAATAAGCACCGTAATTTTATCTGTTTCAAGCAGATTGCATTTAATGATTAAATGATCTTGCCCGACAGCGGTAAAATCCCGCCGCATAGCATCCAGAGCTTCGGGCCAGTCAAAGTGAGTCAATGCGGTTTTAACGCCCTCCTGAGCAAGCGCCAATCCGATGTCTTTACCGATTCCCTTGACAGCACCCAACACCAACGCAACTTTATCTTTCATATAAAATCACTCGTAACCCTTATTCTGAGAATAAACCACCAGCTTGTCACCAGGATGAATCGGCTTATTCAGATCCAGACGATTCCAAATAAAAAGCACGGGCAGCGGAACGTTAAAACGCTTGGCAATGGCGGCCAGATTATCACCTTGCCGGACCACATAGACATGCTCCTGAGCTTTTTGGCGTGATTGTGCCAAAAGCGGTTTCAAACGCTCAAAAAAACCTTTGGCCGCACCTTTAGGAATCAAAATCTGGTGATTGCCTTTGGCAAGATTGTGTCCCCGAATGGCAGGATTCAAATCTTTAATCATTTTAAAGTAAGTCTTGGCGGCCTCCGCAATCAAGCTGACAGGCGTTTTAGAGTCACATTTTATTTCAATCCGATCAAAGGTTAAAGGAGGATAATAATCTGATTTTTTAAGATAAAAACGGAATCTTCGGGGATCGGATAAAATCAGTTTGGCGGCGATGATTTTAAATAGATAGCGCTGAGTTTCCAGAGAAAGATATAATTTAAAATAATTATCCGTTTTTTGGGTTAAAATAGCGGTGCGCAAGCCCTGTTCACCCATGTTAAAGGCGGCGGCGGCCAGGGTCCATGAGTCGAATTGGGCGTGTAACACTTTTAAATATTTCACGGCCGCACGGGTGGAAGCGAAAATGCTGCGGCGTTCATCCAAATCGCTGTTAATCGTCAGGCCATATTTGCGGCCTGTGGCCGGCATAAACTGCCAAAAACCCATAGCTCCTTTGACCGAACCGGCATGGGGCCGCAACGCACTTTCAATCACGGTTATATATTTGAGATCATCCGGCATCTGATTTTCTTTGAGAGCGCGTGTGATAATCGGCATGTATCGGTTTGCACGTTTTAACCAAAGAATCACCTGAGGGCGATCCCAAAGTGCCAATAACAGTTCTTTATCCATACGCTCGCGCACATCACCAATATCTGCCGGAATCGTTTCACCGCAGAAATCAGGAGGCTTGCTAAACCGCAGAGCCGAAATCAAGGAAGGCAGACGCGCCGTGCGAAGCGACTTTTGCCTTTGGCACCAACCTGAAGCGGTGGCGACGAGAAAGATACCCAGAAATATGATTATTAATTTAATACGTAACATTTTTTATATTTTATCCCGGCAGCCACGTCGTCTTGTGGATGCAAATCAAAAGGTAACGAATATTGTTTTGGAGATTCATCCGGACGTATGACAGGGTGCTCCGGATTATATGGTCGGGCATAAACATCCGGAACCTCTTCCATCGCACAGACAAAATCCGGGCCCGCTTCAGGAATGATCCATAAAGCGCTTCCGAAGCCTTTCAACAGCGCGTGCAGCCATTATGGTATGTTTTACAGAAATTGAGGTATTATTTAGTTCTGACATTTGAATATGACCGGCAAAAGTTATTTAAATTCAATCATTTTCTTTAAACTGTGTCAATAAGAAAAGATCGCAAAATACGGGCGAATCGGGGGATGTGATGAAAGCCGCTCATTCCAGGTGCTAAATTTGGCTACTGACTTAATATGGTACAAAAATTGCCAAGGCTTAAAATCAAGTTCTAAAGCGAGGAAAATCTACGAGGAAATTACAATGGCCAAGCCTTGATTTTATGCTCTGCGATTTTCAGGCTGTCCCGCCGTATGTTGGCAGCCTTAAATTTTGAAACGACAAGCCAACAAATAGCGGTAGCCATAAGCTATCACCAATTCTTTGTTTTGATTAATGACTTTGCATTTGATCGAAGCCAAACCTCTGTCCGGCTTGCTTGCGGACTGTTTGAGTTCACACCATCGGGCGTCAATACCGAGAACGTCGCCCGGTCTTACGGGATTGAACATTTTAACCTCATGCATGCCGATGCCGCTTAAAACAGCTATATCGCCTTGAGCTTCCACCACTGATCGGGTGCAGGCGGCCAGTGTATGCAGCGAAGACGCGATCAGGCCGCCGAAGGCTGACTTTTTGGCAGCATCTTCATCCGTATGGAATGCTTGAGGATCGAATCGCCAGGCAAATTCAATAATATCGTTTCGCGTGAAAGCCACATCAGCACAGTCTGGTTTTTCACCTTCTGCCAGGTCATCAAAGTATCTTTTCAGCATTTTAATTCGTCGCATTCGTCAGCTATGGGCAAGGAATTCGCCAGCGGTCGGACGGCAATATCGCCTGCCGAATTTATCCATGTCTCATAGCCGGCCCGTTCAAGAATAGCTGCGGCCCTGTCGAGATAACCTTCATCTTCTATTTGCCGCCACAGCAGGGCATTTATTTTTAAATATTCGTCAGGCGGCATATTATCCCGCTGAAAATGTAGAAATCCATCTGACCTGCGTTCGCAAATTTCGTGTTCCTGTAGCAATTCGTCTATACGACTGCTGAATTCCGGCCAGAAAGGTCGGTCAGCGCGAATCGTTCCGGCCAGGTCGGCCAGAAGTATTGCCTCGGGATCGTTTTCACAGATAGTGAGCCAGGGCATGAAAGCTATATGACCGATATTATCCAGGCTGAAAGCGAATTCACTTGGAAACAGGCCATCTGCACCTTTTTGATAAACAGCATAGCGGGCTTGTATGCCAAGACCGTTGGTCCCGGCGATCAGGATGCCGTCATCATCAAGAAGCTCTCCGGCCTGCAGCAGCATCGTTTTTCTGATTTCAGGTTGGAAATACAGGAGAACGTTCATACACCGGATGACCTTGGCAGGCGGCAGTTTGAGTTCTGCGATATCCGATTTGACAAACGTAAGGTTGTCGGTCTCGAAATCCCGAATATGATTATGTATGAGCTTGTTCCCATCCTTTTCGACAGTTTCGCTCGCTGTACCGTCAGTATCCTGTAGTAAGGGAAAAAGATCCGCAAAAAATTTGTTGAAGCGCTTCCCGGTAGCCTCCGGATCAGCGTATAAAGCTCGTCCGCTAAGGTTCATCAACGCCTGGAAATATTGAAACACGCCCTTTTGGTCAAAGCATGCGTAATGCCCGTCTTTATCGTATAAAACAAAATCGGCAAAAGAACGGTCAACACCGTAGATTTGCCAGTCCGGAAATTTGCGGGCTGTATCGGCCGCTGTCACAGGTGGAAAACCGCACCCCATATCCACAAAAATGTGCGGCTCATTTCCGACAGCCATGTTTCGGTTGGAAACATAAACATCGAGTTTGCTGTGGCGGTTCGGTAATGTAATGGGAGGAATCCGTCCTCCCCATGCGTCTGGCAACATACTTGGGATTGATGCGGACAGCCACCGGATGAGAGCGGGATTGAACTCGGTTACAGAATAACCGGAGCGTTTCATGAGCGCCAGCATGCGCATGGTAAAGCCCTGTGCGTAAGGCGGCAGTTCGGACAAAGAAACAGCGTTTGCCATCTGCCGGGGCAAGCGCATTCCCAGAAATCGCTCGACCAAATCGTCAAAAGATTTTTCTTGCATTGTTTGCATTTGTCACTTCCTGTCATTCATATTGATTTCACCCTGCTTGCAATCGTTCAGCAGGGTGGGTATAAATGTCCGAAAACGCTATTTATCGATCCAGACATCCGAAAGTAGCAGGATTTCTTCACCCAGCATTGAGTTCGTTATGTTCCTTATGTTTTTATTCGCAAATCCATAGTATCTTCGGCCGAAGAGATACAGAAACGGTGCATCGGCATTGACTTTGCGGGCAATCGTACACAAGGTTTCTTCTCTGACTTGCGGATCAATGCTCAAGCGCTGTTTAAGCAGGAGTTTGTCCACCTCTTCATTAACGTATCGACTCACATTCCACGGGCTTTTGGAATACATCTGCGCCATAGATAGCGGTCCCATATCGGAGGCACCCGGGATCACCCAAGATGTGATATCGAATTTTTTACTGAACAATTGCTTCATAATTCCGGGAAAATCCAAAGGGATCGGATTCACTTTCACACCGATTTCTTTCATCATCTGCTGCACAATGACACCGGCTTCACGGCCTCGAGGCGTGGCACTGTGAATATATTCCAACTCCACGGGTTTTCCGTACTCGGCGATCAGAGACCTGGCTTTCTTCAAATCATGGCGCAGATAGCCGGTGTCGTCTCAGTTCAGCGCGTCTCCGAACCAATACTCTGTGTAAGGAGTGATGTTTTTATAGCTGGCTTTGATGTACTTTTTCTGATCCCATGCGTGGGCCAGGGCCCGGCGCACCCGCACGTCATCCAGTGGCGGTTTGGAGTTGTTCAGAACCAGAATTCCGGCGCCTCTGAAGTTAAAGACAAAGGTATTAAAGTCAGGATTGCCGGTCAATTTCTTTACATGCGTCGGCCGATCGGTAAATATCATGTCGGCCTGTCCCGAAATCAGGGCAGCATAGCGTGATTCATGGTCCGACATGGGACGAATGATGATTTCATCCAGATACGGTTTGCCTTTCCGCCAGTAACCGGGGTTTTTCGTCACTACGATACGGTCACCGCTCTTCCATTCCTTGAAAACAAACGGACCAGTGCCTACAGGTGCTCGGTTCTGAACCCACAGCCTTGGGGGACGGAATCAGGGAGGTGAACCAGCTCGGGTTTGTCAGGACGGCGGTAAAAGGCATCCACGC
Source organism: Desulfococcaceae bacterium HSG9 (assembly GCA_030378005.1). Lineage (GTDB taxonomy): Bacteria > Desulfobacterota > Desulfobacteria > Desulfobacterales > JAUCGF01 > JAUCGF01. The sequence goes on from JAUCGF010000082.1 coordinate 70,075, forward strand.
GTGTTTTAAAAGGAATTGCACCTCATAATCGCCTGTTTTTTCGACCGCCACAATCGGCCGAAAAAGAATCCTATAGCGGTAGCGGTTCTTCGGATCCAGGAGACGCTGCCAGTGTTTGACCACGGCTTCCGCGTTAAAAGGCGTCCCGTTATGGAATTTTACGCCTTGGCGGAGTTTGACAGTCCATGTCTTCCCATCTTCGGATGACGCAGCCGACAAACCCAAGGCTGGGATGAGTTTGCCATCTTTTCCCCGCTCGAACAGTTTCTCCATAACCATATTTCCGATCATCCTTCCGGCACCCATTGCGGATCGAGCCTTGATGGCGTCAAATCCCATGGCATCCAGCTCACCGACAAAGCGCAATGTGCCGCCGTATTGCGGTTGCGCTTCTTGCGCCGAAACGATTCCCGGCACGACCGTCATGGCATTCATTACCAATAAAAGCGCGGTAAACTTAACTGTTTTTATCACATTTGCTCTTTTCCAATTTTGCCTCATGTACGTTTCCTCCTTTTTAATTGTTAATGATTATTGATCTTTAACTGCTTTAAAAACCATATAAGCCCCCCGATCTTTTGGAAACCTCGGAGGTATCATAATATCTCTGAAAAAAATTATTCAAGACTGAGCCTCTTGCAAAAATAAGCTAATCGTCTGAAATCATTAACATCCATAAAAAACTTGTTCAATAAAATCAGTTTGTTAAAATTAATAGGCTGCCGTCTCATTTATCAACCGATTTCTATCGTGACGCTATGCGGACAAAGAAACAGCGTTCGCCATCTGCTGGGGCAAGCGCATTCCCAGAAATCGCTCAACCAGATCGTCAAAAGATTTTTCCAGCATTGTTTGCATTTGTCACCTCCTGTCATTCATATTGATTTCACCCTGCCGGCAATCGTTCAGCAGGGTGGGTATAAAGGTTTCAAAACGCTATTAAATAACAGTGACTTAATAAACTCACCCATTTTTCCAGGTCTTACTCTTAATCCTAATCTTGCTCGTGTCGTTCGATTAAGAGCAAGAATTTAGTCCGGCACTCAATTTTAATATTTTTTAACGCAATTTTCACGTATCAGCCCTGAATTGAGTGCCGGATGAAATGGGGAGGTTATTTAATCACTGATCCTTATCTATCCAGATATCGGCAAGCAGTGTGCCTTCTTCTCCCAGCACCGGCGGCGTAATGTTTTTGATATTGTTTTTCGCAAACATATAGTACCTTCGGCCAAAGAGGTATAAGAAAGGTGTGTCCGCATTGACCTTTCGGGCAATCATACACATAGCATCCGCTCTGACTTCAGGATCAGTGCTCATACGTTGCTTGACCAAAAGTCGGTCAACCTCTTCATTGGCGTACCGGCTCACATTCCACGGGCTTTTAGAGTTCAACTGAGCCATTGTCACAGGGCCCATATCGTAGAACCCCCTGATTGACCACGAGGACATGTCAAACTTTTTACTGAACATTTTCTTTATAATCCCGGGAAAATCAGAAGGAACCGGATTGATTTTCACGCCGATTTTTTTCATCATCTGCTGTAATATGACAGCCGTTTCACGTCCCCGGCTTGTAGCGCTATGAACATATTCCAACTCCACGGGTTTTCCATATTCGGCGATAAGGGATTCAGCTTTTTTCAAATCATGGCCAAGATAGCCGGTTTCAGCGCAGTTCAGCGCATCTCCGAACCAGTGTTCCGCACTGGGTGCGATGTCTTTAAGGCTTGCTTTGATATATTTTTTCTGATCCCAGGCGTGAGCGATGGCCCGGCGCACACGCACGTCATCCAAGGGCGGTTTGGAGCAATTCATAACAAGGACTATCGCACCCCGAAAGTTAATAACATATTTAGTAAAATCGGGGTTAGCGGTAAGCTTTTTCACATGCACCTGCCGATCGGTTACCATCATATCGGCCTGTCCCGAAACCAGGGCCGCATAGCGTGATTGATGGTCCGGTATGGCGCTATAGCTGATTTCATCTAAATACGGTTTGCCTTTCTGCCAGTAATCAGGGTTTTTCGTCACTGTAATGCGGTCGCCGCTCTTCCATTCCTTGAAAATGAACGGGCCTGTGCCTACGGGCGCGCGGTTATGGACATCCTCTGCCACGGCCTTGGGTGACGGAATCGGGGCGGTGAATCCAGACGGGTCTGTCAGGACGGAGATAAAAGGAATCCAGGCGTGTTTCAAAAGGAACCGCACTTCATACTCGCCCGCCTTTTCAACCGCCGCTATCGGCCGAAAATAAATTCTCTGGCGGTAGCGATTTTTGGGATTCAGGAGACGCTGCCAGTGTTTGACCACGGCATCCGCGTTAAAAGGCGTTCTGTCATGGAATTTCACACCTTGGCGGAGTTTGACAGTCCATGTCTTCCCATCTTCGGATGATTCTATCGACAAACCCAGAACAGGAATGAGCGTATCGTCCTTTCCCCGATTGAAAAGCCTCTCCATAACCAGACTGCCTATCGCCCTTCCGGCACCATAAGAGGATCGGGCCTTGATGGCGTCAAATCCCATGGCGCCCAGCTCACCGACTAAGCGCAATGCTCCGCCGTATTTCGGCTGCGCCTCTTGCGCCGCAAGAATTCCCGGCACGACCGCCAGGGTGCTCATTACCAATAAAAGCGCGGTAAACTTAACTGTTTTTGTCACATTCGCTCTTTTCCAATTTTGCCTCATGTACGTTTCCTCCTTTTTAATTGTTAATGATTATTGATCTTTAACCGCTTTTGTCTGATTCGGCTTTTTCGCTTTCATTTGTCTCTATTCCTATCATTTTTAAGATTTTATCGTCTTTAAAACCTTCATACAGAACCTGGTTCACCAATTTCAGCACATCCGTCAAACGAATGTTCCTTTCCTCCAAAACAGTGTGGGAAGTGACTTCCTTCAAACTGAACCACCCATTGCAGACCAATGATGAAAGTCCGTGAATAAAAAACCAGCGCATCTCGCGGGCGCGGGTGACCTGCGAGTCGGTCATGTTTTTAAACAGTTCATAATCAGAGAGATCGGAACCTAGGGATTCCCACATCTGACGGGTATGCCGTCGCTGAATCTGTACATGCTTTGCGTCGTTAATGCAGCGAAACAGTTGCTTTTCCTCAATGGCAAATTTGACATACCCGACAGCCTGGTCCAACCATTTATCTCCGGTGATGTCGGCAGTGAGGTATTCATAAAACAGATCCATGGCTTTTTTAACCACTTTTTCTTCAAGATTTTTCATGGAATTCATATAGGAATAGATGGGGCGTGTGGATGAACCAAGCTCTTTGGCAATAGAACGGGCGGATAACCCTTCCCAACCATTTTGGCGCACCACATTAAAGGCTGCATCAATAATATCGTCCGCATTGAAGCGTTGTTTCGGCGGCATTGAATAATCTCCTTGATTCGAAAATGAATGGTAACTGTCGTTATGTTACGTTCGTTATGTAACTGATGTTTCTATTTCTGTCAAGACATTTTTTTGCCCGGATTTATCTGTCGGCGAGCAGCTTTACAAACAAATGAATCAGGCTGTGCCGGAAGTTTAAGAATATCAAATACGACAGTTTCAGGCCAATCTCAAGCATGCCTGGCTTCCTTTTCCGAGAATTTTGACCGGCAAGCGACCATTAATTGCCTTTATCTCTTCCCCAAGGCTTCAGAACCAAGCCCCGCATTTTAATTATACCGCCGAAGATTATAACTGATGATTTTTTGACATCCTCCATCTCAATCCTGTCTATATCCTGCACCTAAGAGAACGCATAATATTGTATTTATTGTGTATTTCTTTTCGTCAGAGTCACTTCTTATGTTACCGACTTCAATCGGCCATGAAAAAATCAGATAATTGATAAAGAAGAATCGGTTAAAAATAGATTTACAATTTAGTATTATATTTGTATGTTTCAACAAATTAAGGATTAGCGGCATCTTAGGCGAAAATCATATAATCACTTGTTATGTTTACAATAATAGTGATGAGGAGTATTAAATGACGATTGTTATGGTCGATATTGAAAGCGATGGTCCGATTCCTGGAGATTATTCAATGATCTCTTTTGGATCCGTTATTGTTGATGAAAAATTAGACAAAACATTTTATGGAAAATTAAAACCGATAAGTGACAAGTGGGAGCCCGAAGCTTTAAAAGTGTCTGGATTCAGCAGAGAAGAAGTTTTAAAATTTGCAGAACCCCGAAAAGTAATGGCTGCTTTCCAAAATTGGTTGAATGACAATTGCAAATCACGCCCTATGTTTTTCAGTGACAACAATGGATTTGATTGGCAATTTATCAATTGGTATTTTATTCATTTTCTTGATAAAAATCCTTTTGGATTCAGTTCGACCAATTTGGGTTCTTTGTATAAAGGTATGGTTAAAGACATGTTTCAAAACTTTAAGCATCTAAGGAAAACAACTCATACTCATAATCCGGTTGATGATGCGATGGGAAATGCCGAAGCATTGATTCACATGAAAAAAGAAATGGGATTAAAAATCAGCTTTAAGTAAACAGGCCCCATCAATCCAGCGGACAATCAAAGTCCCTGCCTGCCGACTCCGGTTTTGGTTGCCTATGATGAAAAACAATACGATAGCAATCCAAGCAAAAGAGTTGAATTGCCCAAGCGATAACCCGCACGACTGATCAGTTTTTTTATTTTGGGGTTCAAATCAATGCGCAACGGAAAATGGCAAGCAACCTGTTTCCCTTGTCCGTTATCCCGCAAGACCGGTTCGGATTCGTAACAAAGCGGTCGGGTGCGGGGACAGCGCGTATGAAACCGGCATCCTGAAGGCGGGTTTAGGGGTGAGGGGATTTCGGCGTTTTTAAGATGTGTCCGGCTTTGCGAAAGGCCGGCATCCGGTGACGGAATGGCGCTGATAAGCGCTGCTGTGTAAGGGTGGGCCGGCGTTTGGTAGAGGTCTTGGGCAGGGGCGATTTCGCACAGTTTTCCCAGATACATGACCGCGACCCGGTCGCATACGTTTTTCACCACCGCCATATCATGGGAAATAAACAACATGGTAAGCCCGCGGCGCGTTCGCTGATTTTCCAGAAGATTGATAATCTGAGCCTGAATGGAAACATCCAAGGAAGAAACCGGTTCATCGCAGATCAAAAGTTCGGGCTCGGCCATCAAGGCTCTGGCGATCTGAATGCGCTGGCACTGCCCGCCGGAGAATTCAAACGGACGGCGGTCTGACGATTGGGGATCAAGGCCGACCGCTTTCATCATTTCACGGGCCATGGCAATCCGGTCTTCACGTCGTCCTTTGCGGATGATGTTCAGCGGCATGGCGATGGTCTGCCCGACCTTGCGCCTGGGGTTTAAAGCCGCAATCGAATCCTGAAAGATCATTTGCAACCGCGGTCTGAGCCGGCGCAGGCGTTTTCCACAGACCGCAGTCAGGTCTTCGCCGTTAAAATTGACTTGCCCGGATGCAGGTCGGGGAAGCTGAATGATCGCCCGTGCCAAAGATGACTTGCCGCAACCGGATTCACCGACCAGTCCCAGGGTTTCCCCCTTTGCCATTTGAAAACTGACATCCGAAACAGCACAGACTTTGCGGCCCTTGCCGGCATTGAATTCGACTGTGAGATTGCGGATATCAAGTAGAACTTCGCCGTTTTTCATAATGCGGCGCCTCTGAGCGGATACCGGCATGCCACCAGATGTCGTCGATTCTCCGGTTCAGGCAGCAAAAGGGGGCGATCTGTATGGCATAGCTCTCTTGTCCGAGAGCATCGCGGGGCAAACGCGCATCCTTGTATCGGGCGGAGGAGATTCGGAGGCCGACCGTTGATGGAATTCAGCGGTGTGTGCGGCGGGCTGTCGATACGCGGGATCGAATTTTTCAATGCCCGTGTATAGGGCATGCACGAATCAGAGAAGAGCGTTGCCGCAGATGCCTGTTCGACGATTCTTCCGGCATACATCACCGCGATATCATGCGCCCGTGCGGCAGCGATATTTAAATCATGGGTTACCAAAATCATGGCCATTTGTCTCTTGGCCTGCAACTGTCCAAGCAAATCCAGGATTCCCTCTTGAACCGTCACATCAAGCGCGGTGGTGGGTTCGTCGGCGATCAGCAATTTCGGCTCACAGGCCAGGGCGATAGCGATAGCCGCACGCTGGCGCATGCCGCCGGACAGTTGATGAGGATACTGATCGATACGCTGTTTCGGGCCGGGCACGCCTGCTGATTGCAGCAAATCTATCGCCAGGCGGCGGGCGGCTCCCGGTTTCATTTTCTTATGATAAATCAGTGTTTCGGCAATCTGCCTGCCAATCGTCATAACCGGATTGAGCGATGACAGCGGGTCCTGAAAGATCATGGCGATTTCCTGAGCGCGAATTTTATTGTAGGCCTTTTCCGAAAGTTCGACAAGATTCGTTCCGTTGTAAAAAATTCCCGACCCCTCTCCGATAATCGCCGTTTTGGGCAGCAATCCCAATAAAGCGCGGCATAGCACGCTCTTGCCGCATCCGGATTCTCCCACGACAGCCAAGGTTTTTCCGCTTTTAAGTTCAAAAGTGACGCCGTCTGCGGCATGAACGATACCGCGCTCGGTTGGCAAGTGCGTACGCAGGTTCAAAACTTTCAATAAGGGGATGTCCGGGCGTATGGCGGAAGTACTCATAATTGCCCTTCCTTGGAATCAAGAACTCTTTTCAGGGAATCTCCGATGAGATTGAACGATAAAACCGTTAAAAACAGAACCAGCGCGGGAAACAGGCTGACATGGGGCGCTTCGTCAAGCACTTCTTTGCCTTCCGCGATCATGCCGCCCCAACTCGGCGTTGGCGCAGGCACACCCAGACCCAGAAAGCTCAAGGCACCTTCGGCAACGATCATATATGACACTACCAGGAGCGCGTAAACGATCAACGGCATAATGATATTGGGCAATATCTCACGCAGCATAATATTGATGTCGGTCATACCCAGCATACGCGCGCTCTGCACAAATTCACGTTCGGCGAATGTCAGTGTGTTGGCCCTGGCCACCCGTGCGAAATGGGGTATTGTCAAAAAGCCCAGGGCGAAAATGATGTTTCGCAAACTTGGCCCCAGGTAAAAAGTGATCACCAGGAGCAGCACCAGTCCGGGAAACGCTAGAATAGCATCCATAAACACCATGATAGACCACTCGATACGTCCCCGGTAAAATCCGGCCAGCATACCCAGAATTCCTCCGATTGCCAATCCGAAACAGGGTGTTATCAGCCCTACCATGAGTGATACCCGCGCTCCGAAAATAAGTCTCGTTACGATATCCCGCCCCATGGTATCCGTACCCAACAGATATATGACCACATCTTCGGCCCTCTCTCCGTTGATCTGTTTCATGGGCGCACGACTTTCAATTCCCGGCTCGGCCGCCGGATGATCCCAATCCATATAATCGTATTCAGGCAGGGGCCATAGTTCCGCCGTGAACGCAAAGAAAACGACGATAAAGAGCCACAAAAGAGCGAGCCAGAACGATTCTCCCATTGCTTCGGATAAGGATTTCGGTCTGTGAACAGGAGTACTGTCGTTTCGAACGGAATCCGTTTCGCAAGTTTCCCGGATAGTGATTTCGTCCTTCTTTTCGCTGTCCTCTTTATTTTTCGCGTCACCGGCAAAGAGGTCAGTTTTTTGTCTGTTATCAGCCAACAGATCGCTCCCTTCGAATTCGCGGATCCAGAATAACATAGCAGAAATCCACAAGCGCATTAACGCTGACGTAGGCTACGGTGATAAACAGAATACAGCCCTGAACCATAATAAAATCCCGCCCGTAGATTGCTCCCACCAGCAATCGGCCGATTCCCGGAAGCGCAAAAATGATCTCCGCGATCAAAGCGCCCCCGATCAGATGGCCGATCTGCATACCCAAAATCGTAATCAGCGTAAATAAAGAAGGCCCCGCAGAGCATGTCGGATTAAAATATGGGATGCCGGCAGGCCTTTGGACCTTGCCATCAAGATATAATCTTCCTGAAGCGTCGCGATCATGTCGTTGCGCAATACCCGCATCAAAGACACCCATTCCACCATAGCAATGCTCATGGCCGGGAGGATAAAAGAACGGATATTCGGCCAAAGGCCCTCGGACAAGGGAATATATCCGGTAGCAGGCAGCCATCGCAATTTTAACGCAAACAGATAGATCAAGAGCAGGGCCATCACAAAAACCGGGACTGACATCGTGGCGAACGCCGTCGAACTTAGAACTTTATCACTGACTGAATGCGGTTTATAAGCGCCAAAAATTCCGATGGGAATCGCAAAAAGCAGCGCTAAAAATTGAGTCAAAAACATCAATTCAATAGTAACCGGCAGACGGTTGATAATCGCTTCCAGTACCGGCTCATGGGTAATATAGGATTTCCCGAAATCGCCTTGGACAACATGACCCAGCCATACGAAATAACGAATAACGATGTTGCGGTCAAGCCCCAAATCTTTTCGGATGGCCTGAATATCCTCCAGGGAGGCTTCCGCACCGCCGATTGTATAAGCGACGTCGCCCGGAAGAATAGTCATCATCAGAAAAGTGAGCGCTGTAACCGTTAGCACTACGAAAATGAATCGCAGCAGTTTATTTCTGATAGATTTCATTGACCGTCTGATTTATTGCAAAACGATTTTGTAAATCATTCATAAACGAATTGCAAATTCGTTCAACAAACTTTGCATTTAAAGATGCCTTACAGGCTTCATTTTTTTTCCGGGAAGAATCTTGTTTTGCTCCCAATGCCTATAACAACTTTATTTGCATCAATCGCTTTGATTTTAATTTCATATCGACCGGGGGTATACATCGGGCATGGGCCCTGTATTTCTTTAAATCTATCCCTGACGATAATTCCGTTGCCGGTATAAGGCATCATTACCGTGCCATGGTCATGGCTGTAAGCATGATCATACATACTGACTTCAAGAAATTTCGTCTTATCAGGTACTCTGCTGACATGTATTTTCGGATTTCCCCAACCGCATGGTTTCATGCCTTTCCACGAGAAATCAACCGACAGTTCGACAGCATCCGGACTAACATTTTCACATCCGTAAACAGATAAAATAAGTCCGATGATAAGCAGATTAAGAACGTATTTCATATATTTTCACCTTTTTCAACTTTATTTTGAACTTTCTTACAACATTAGTCCGCTATATTCCGATGATTTCAGGAAATAATGGATAATGAAGGAATCTAAATACTCATGAGGACTTTGCAAATTTATACTGATACGCTCAACCCTTTGTTTATATGTATAGACAGCGTATTCATCACCTCATACGGATAGGGTATAACACTTTTGTATATCATCATATCGGCATAACGCCCGTGTGCTGACATCTTTCGAGTTCAGTTCAGCCAAGTCCTTAAAATAAACAGCGTCGATTCAATCTGTCATATCACACTCCTTTTATTCCAGTTATTTATGGTCGCTAACATCCTTACGATCAGGGGCCGGATACTTTGTTTTTTTCGTTTTATTTTCAATAAAATGACGATTAAAAAGGAAGGCGTCCAAATCCATATAAGCTCATTTATCAAAACCGTTAAGCCGCGTTGACTTAAAAATGCTTTGATACCCAGCGGAGAGACTTCAATAGGCGTCCACGGGAAAAAGTACCTGTCATTGGTAAAAGGTGCCAGCAAAGCGACACCGCGACCGCCGTTGGTCAAGGCATCTGTCAGCCCATGACTTGCTGTGATAAGAAAAAAATAAAGCGCATATTTCCACCGCTTTTTTGAAAAAACCGCTTCTTTGCGATAGAAAACAGAAACAATGAATATACTGAGCAGTGCTGCGAAAAAGAGGGAGTGGAAGAAGCCTCTGTGACCAAAGAAATGATAGGTCGGTATGTAGAACCAGAGGTAGCCGATGACGTCCGCATCGGGAAGAATTGGACATAAGATGCTCAATATCCAGAATTTCAGGGTCTTTTTTTCGGAGATGAAACCGCATGCCGCGGAAACGCCGATTACAGAATGGGTGATGGCAGTAGGCATAATAATTTCCTATTTATGAAATGAAAGGGACAAGCTGAAGACCGTCGATTCAAGCATTCATTTGCAAAAACTGAAAATATTAATACTCCCAGCTTTGAATGCGCCATTTATCATTTTCCAACCGCATATTGAAAATTATAAGAGTATTGTTATCTCCGCGGGCCATATAAATTTTCACTTCAGCATTATCGTCGGAAACTGTCATTTTGGGCTTTCCCAATGCGATAGAAGGGTTTTCAGCAAGCCTTTGGGGAAGAATTTTTGCATACTCCTCCTTGGAAAATTTTTTCCGATCCCTTCCGAGCATTATCGAAGCTTTTGCGTGGATAAGGTTTGCAACTTTCTTAGAATTTCGAGCATTCACTCCATCCTGAAAATCTGACAAAACATTTTTCAGAGCCAGCTCCTGAGGAGATTTCGGTTCATATTCGGCAAGGGGTGTATTTTGCCCGCAAGATAATAATGCCGTCAGCGCTACTGCTATTACAAGATGTTTAAGCATGATTTTATCTTTCACCTTTTCAACTGTCTCAAATTCCGCAATCTTTTTGCGATCCGCTGGAATAGCTTCTTATGTAAAATCTCTAAACCGTTTGCCAATTTAAACAGTTTATCACCCACCGGCCATTATTGTCCCGAAGTAAGCGAATATGATGTCTCAAGCCCCACCACCAGTTGAATTTGACCATAACCGTAACTATGGCAGTATTTTTGCTGAGTTTGATTTTTGGATTATAAAGACACCAAGTACGGAAATAATCGCCTGTAACTCCTTCATGGTTAATAAGATCGTTTAGAGCTTCGCCGGATTCTAACTTTGCCCAACTCTCGGGGAGCATTTTTTTTAATGCACCTTTGGAGACCTTCAAATCGAAAAACGAATAACGTCCCTGTTCGTGTAATAAGGATAGGAATTGCTCGATATTTGATCTGTTTTTGGCTTCTTGATATTGAATTAAAAGCGCAATAATTTCTTTTTCTTCCTGATTTTTCGATATATATTCTTTAAGTGAAACATCGGAACAGGATGTTATGATAAAAAAGATTAAAAATATCATGCCTTTATATTTGAACATTCTTACAGCATTTTTCCCCTCGGCAAGCCAATAAATAACGGTAGCCATAAGCTATCACCGCTTCTCCGTTTTGATTCGCGACTTTGCATTTAATCGAAGCCAAACCTTTGCTCGGTTTGCTTGCGGACGGTTTGAGTTCGCACCACCGGGCGTTAACACTGAGAACATCGCCCGGTCTTACGGGGCTGAACATTTTCACCTCATGCATTCCGATGCCGCTTAAAATTGCCATATTGCCTTGAGCTTCCACCACCACTCGGGTGCAGGCAGCCAGCGTATGAAGAGAAGACGCTATCAGGCCGCAAAGGCCGATTTTTTTGCAGCATCTTCATCCGTATGAAAGGGTTGCGGGTCGAATTGCCAGGCAAATTCGATAATACCGTTTCGGGCAAAAATCACATTATCACAGTCAAGTTTTTCACCTTCAACCAAGTCTTCAAAGTATCTTTTTGGCATTGCAATTCATTAAGGCTTTTGGGGAGGAAATTTTTTTGCCTTTCTCCCAATACCGATAACGGTTTCTTTTTTATCAAAAGCTTTCACAGTGATTTCATAGTTGTGAATCATATTGGGAAACGGCGGGTTTGGACCATTATAATTTCCCTTCGTGGCTCCACGACCGATGACACCAGTTCCGTCATTGTCTATAAAACCTCCCCCATGATCGAATCCTTTGTTATTGAGATCGACCAGGCCGACAAAAAAACGCGTTGTCCCTTCCGGCATTCCTGATAATCGTATTTCCGGATTTTTCTGGGAGCCATCATCAATCAATTGCCAATCAAAATCAACTTCGATTTCAGCTACGTTCCGGTTTCCATTTTTGCAGGAACAAATTGTGAGAATTGATAAAGCGATAGCTGTCAGAATGAATAATTTTTTCATACAACCCTCCTTAGATGATAACAACAAAATCCGCCAAGATCAGAAAATTTAATTCCTTTTGCATAAGGGCAAAGAATTAGCGGGCGGTCGGACGGCAATATCTCCTACCGGATTTTTCCATGCGTCGTAGCCAGCCCGTCCAAGGACATCCACCACCCTGTCAGCATAACCTTCATCCTCCATTTGCCGCCACAGCAGGGCATTTTTTTTCATGTATTCGTCAAATGGCATATCATTCTCCGGAAAATGCAGAAACCCGTCAGTGCCGCGTCGGCAAATGTCTTGGTCTTGCAGTAACTCGTCTATACGGTTGCCAAACTCCGGCCAGAAAGACCGGGTTGCGCGGATTGCCCCGGATAACTCGGCCAACAGCATCCCTTCAGGATCGTCTTCATGGATCGTGAACCAGGGCATAAAGACGAGATGACCGAGATTGTCCAGGCTGAAAGCGAACTCTGTCGGAAATATGCCATCCGCACCTTTCTGATAAACAGCATAGCGGGATTGTAAGCCAAGTCCGTTGAGTCCGGCGATCAGAATGCCGTCTTCATCAAGAAGCTCTCCGACCTGTGACAGTATCGTTTTTCTGATTTCGGGTTTGAAATAGACAAGAACGTTCATGCACCGGATAACCTTTGCGGGTTCGAGCTCAAGTTCCATGATATCCGATTTAATGAGAGTCAGATTGTCGGTCTCGAAATCCCGAATATGATTATGTATGAGCTTGTTCCCATCCTTTTCGACAGTTTCGCTCGCTGTACCGTCAGTATCCCGCAGTAAGGGAAAAAGATCCGCAAAAAGTTTGTTGAAGCGCTTCCCGGTAGCCTCCGGATCAGCGTATAAAGCTCGTCCACTAAGGTTCATCAACGCCTGGAAATATTGAAACACGCCCTTTTGGTCAAAGCAGGCGTAATGCCCGTCTTTATCATATAAAACAAAATCGGCAAAAGAACGGTCAACACCGTAGATTTGCCAGTCCGGAAATTTGCGGGCTGTATCGGCCGTTGTCACAGGTGGAAAACCACACCCCATATCCACAAAAATGTGCGGATCATTTCCGACAGCCATGTTTCGGTTGGAAACATAAGCATCGAGTTTGCTGTGGCGGTTCGGTAATGTAATGGGAGGAATCCGTCCTCCCCATGCGTCTGGCAACATACTTGGAATAGATGCGGACAACCACCGGATGAGAGCGGGATTGAACTCGGTTACAGAATAACCGGAGCGTTTCATAAGCTTCAGCATACGCATGGTAAATCCCTGTGCGTACGGCGGCAGTTCGGACAAGGAAACGGCTCCTGCCATCTGTTGCGGTAAACGCATTCCCAGGAACTGCTCGACCAAGGCGTCAAAAGACTGATCTTTCATGGTTTGCATTTGTTATCTCCTATCATTCATTGCCTGAAGATCAGACCTCAACCCGCTTCACATTAAGATTCTCAACATCCATACGGCCAAGTCCTTGTTCATGGGCAAGGCGGATGTGCTTCACTTGTTTGGGGTTCTTACGTTTGCCGCCCCACTCAAACATCTTGACGGCTTGAGCATCCGCTGCCACCATGTCCCTGGATGCGATGACCATATTCATGGGTAACACCTTTCCCGGCCCCCTGGGACCGTTGGTGCTCAACACCCGGCTGGCGTCGATGACCACGAGTTTCGGACGCAGGAATGCGGCTAAAGTAACGATGGCCTTGTTAAGTCCGGTTTGATGCATGACCATGCGGTCGTATATAAGCCCCATCATTCCCTTCATGGAAAGGCTCACATCCGATGCATGATGGTGCTTGGCCACTGGGGCGGCAATGAGGACATCAGCGGCCAGAACATCCTTAATGATATCAGTTTCGTTGAAACCAAACCATGAGTCCGAAAGCTTCGTTTGCTGGTAGAACTGGCCGTCATTGATAGCCTTCACAATATCCTCGTTGAAAACCGCACAAGCCGCCTTGGTCTCCTTAATACAGGCTTTTGCGTTGTTCAGGGTATGATCCAGGACTTGCACTTTCGAAGCCCCGGCTTCCTTGCACATGGAGACAAGTTCCATGACGACCTCGGGATGCGTGGTGGTGCCCATTTTGAGGCCATTGGCAAAACTTATGTTGGGCTTGATCACCACTTTATTGCCGGGTTTTACAAAGGCTTTCATGCCGCCAAGAAGACCGACAGCGGCCCGTGTGGCCGCTCCCGGAGAGCCTTTGGCAATACCGAGATCAGGAGTTCCAGCTGCAATGAGGGACTTGGGAATCAGAAGTCCCGATGCACCGACCGTCATCCAGGCGGCCGCCTTGAGTTGCAACTTTAAAAAATCTCTGCGGTTAAGTATCTTGTTATCCATGTTTTCCTCCTTGTTTCTTATGCCATCTCCTATCATTTATGTTGATTTCCCCTACAAATAGGCGTTCAGCAGGGGGATAAATGTCTGAAAACGCTATTTATCTATCCAGATATCAAATGCCCGGCCTTCTTCTCCCAGAACCGGAAGACTTATATTTTTGACATATTGTTTGGCGAATATATAGCCTGAATTATTCATAAACTTCTTTTAATTTTACGTAATTTTTGATATATCAAATAGTTAGGTAAGCTCATCCAAAAAACAGAGTTTTTAAAAATTGCATCATTTTCCCCGCTGATAAAGGAGAG
>JAUCGF010000163.1 GCA_030378005.1 Desulfococcaceae bacterium HSG9
GCGATACCGACAGGAAGTGCCGGGCACTCTCCCGATAACCACCGCAGAGTTGCGATCAGTTAGATTTTTTAACGGCAGCGGGTTGAAAATTGATCTCATAATGCGTTTATGAATAATTCAGGATAAATTTGTACACTAAATAATTAATTTTTTCAATTAAAACTCGTCGAACTCAGGTTAGTTATTAAAATGGAAAACTTTAGGATACTAATATTTCTGTCCGACACTCTTCATATTTTTTATCTAAATCACTGATTAAGGGCTTTATCCAAGTTAGACCAACCATGAATTAATATCTGGGCGGTTTCGTTTCACCCACCCTGCAACTGAAAAAGGAGAAAAAATGCAAAAAAAAGTAAAAGTTTTAATTGCTGAAGATGACTTTATCGTGTCTGAAGCAATCCAAAAAGAGATTGAAGATTTGGGATACACCGTGGCAGGTAAAGCCCCGGATGGCCAGCAGGCCGTGGAGATGACCCTGGCGCTGCAACCCGACGTGGTACTGATGGATATTGAAATGCCCGATATGGACGGTCTGGAGGCCACTCGGCAAATCAGTCAAACCTGTCCCACACCGGTAGTGATTCTAACCGCTTATGAAACACCGGAACTGGTGAAACAGGCCGGCGAGGCCGGAGCCGGAGCCTATCTTGTGAAAATGCCCAAGGCTAAAGAAATTGAGCGCGCCGTTGCCATCGCCACCGCCCGTTTTGATGATATGACAGCGCTACGAAGGCTCAACACCGAACTGCAAAATAGTAATGAGGCATTGCGTAAGTCGGAGGGGAAACTGAACGCCATGCTAGGCTCTATAGGCGCTCACATGGTTATGATGGATAATGACCTAAATATTCTATGGACCAATGATGTGTCGAAAAAGGTATTTGGGAATGAAATTGTCGGCCGTAAATGTTATGAAATTTATCATGGCAAGAACAGCCCATATAAACCTTCCTCCTGTCTTGCGCTCAAAGCCTTTGAGGACGGCCAAATTCATAAACATGAAATACAGGTTCAAATGCCTGACGGCAAAACGGCCGACTTTGTCAGCATCGCCAGCGTAGCTCTTCGCGACGGAGCGGGCCGCCCTTCCGCCGTCATCGAAATTTTCCATGATATCACCGAACGCAAGGCAATTGAAAAAGAACGCCGTCTGCACGAAAAGCGGAAGCATCTTATCGAAAAGGCCGCAAGCCTCTCCCGTATGGGCGGAGCGGTGGCCCATAATTTTAACAACATGCTTTATGTGGTGACGGGCAATCTGGAAATGGCGCTGAATGATCTGGAGCCGAACACGGACATCACCAAAAGCATTACCTCAGCCCACAAGGCGGCCTTGCGCGCGGCGGAAATGAGCGGGCTGATGTTGACCTATCTGGGTCAGGCACCGGGAAAATCGGAATCGTTCGATCTTGCGATGATATGCCGCAGTCACCTTCCGCAGCTACAAATTGGCTTGCCTGGAGATGTAAGTCTGGAAACCGCTCTCCCCTCTCCCGGCCCG
The DNA here is from genome assembly GCA_030378005.1 of Desulfococcaceae bacterium HSG9. GTDB lineage: Bacteria > Desulfobacterota > Desulfobacteria > Desulfobacterales > JAUCGF01 > JAUCGF01. The sequence continues at coordinate 1,505 of JAUCGF010000163.1, forward strand.
GTCGTCGAGGCTGATTCGGCCCAAATACGTCAAGTGATGACCGCTCTGATCACCAATGCCGCAGAGGCCATGGACGACGGTTTTACCGGCAAGGTGCAAGTGTCGGTCAGTGCGGTGAAGGCGACTGAAATTCAAGACGACGGCCGCGCTCCAGTGGAATGGACGCCATCTGCAAAAGATTATGTTTGCCTGTCGGTTACGGATACCGGCCGCGGCATGGATGCAGAGACCGTCGGCAAAATTTTCGACCCGTTTTACACCGACAAATTCACTGGCCGCGGATTGGGTTTGGCCGTAGCGTTGGGTCTTGTCAAATCCAGCGAAGGATGTATCACAGTAACAAGCGAACCGAGGCGAGGAAGCGTTTTCCGGGTTTTTCTGCCGCTATCATCAAAAGTTGTCATTCAGCCGGAAGATAGCGCAAAAACACCGGCGATTAAGGGCGGAGGCCTCGTTCTGATAGTTGACGATACTGATAGTGTGCGCGAAGTTGCCGAGGCTATGCTGGAGATAGCCGGTTTTGAAGCGGTTAGCGCCAAAGGTGGAGCCGAGGCTGTGGAAATATTCCGCGAAAAACATGCTGATTTCTGTCTGGTGCTTTCCGATCTGTCCATGCCGTTCATGGACGGCTGGGAAACTATGGCGGCTTTGAGGCGTATCCGTCCTGATATTCCGGTGATTTTGTCCAGTGGATACAACGAGGCTCAGGTGATGAGCGGAAAACATGCCGAGCAGCCCCAGGTTTTTTTGCAAAAGCCGTATAGGATGGAAGCCTTGAAAGATGCTTTGGCAAAGGCTTTGGCCGGTTAGCAGTCTTCAGTTAGCAGTCTTCAGTACTCAGTTTACAGTCTTAGAAGCTGTTTTAAAAATATTCAAACCCCGTTTTCAAGACGGGAGCAGATCTGAAATTTGGCGATTTTAGTTTAAATTCGACAAAATCATGCCCCGAATTGTTGGATATTGAAGTTCCGAAATATTTTTAAAACAGCTTTTTATAGTGCCTACTGCTGACTGAAGACTGAAGACTGCTGACTGCCTACTGAAAACCGAACAACAGAGGCTAAATAAATGCAAGATGAACAAAAAACAAAATCTCAACTGATATCCGAGTTGCAAGCATTGCGGCAGGAGGCGGCCCGCCTGGAATCTTCATTATATGAGTGCAAGCAGGCCGAGGAGGCACTGCAAAAGGATCACAAAGCATCAGAAATGGAGCAGCGTGAAAGTAAAAAACAATTAACCACTCTGTTAAATGCCATCACCGGTATAGCAGGGCTTGCCGATAAAGATGGAACTATTCTTGCAGCCAACAATGCTCTTGCAAAAAGCCTTGGCCGAAAAAAAGATGAACTTATCGACCATTCAATGTTTGAATTTGTCGCTTCGGAGGCCGCCGAAAAAAGAAAGGCGAGTTTACAAAAAATAGTGACCTCTAAAAAGCCCTTACTGTGGGAAGACTGCCGTGCAGGAAGATATTTTAAAACCTCAGCTTATCCAATTTTTGATGATAATGGAAATGTAAAACAGGTGGCTTGGTTTGCTGAGGAGATCACCGAGCGTAAAAAAATAGAAAATAAATTATTGCAACGCGAAAATTATCTTTCCGCGCTTAACCGCGCCAAATCTGTTCTGCTTTCATCCGAATCGGAAAACGCTTATCAACAATTTATAGATATTCTCGGTCCCGCATCAAATGCCAGCCGGACTTATATTTTTATCAATCATACAAATGCAAAAGGCGAGGCTCTGATGAGCCAAAAAGCGGAATATTGCGCAGAGGTAATCAAACCTGAAATTGATAATCCAGATCTTCAAAATCTTAGTTATAATTCTTTCGAAAAAATGAATAAAATATTATCCTCAGGAAATAATTATAGCGGAATCGTTAACAATTTTCCGCAAGATGAAAAAGAATTTCTTGAAGTTCAGGGAATAAAAGCAATTCTTATGATTCCGATAATTTCAGAAAACGATTTCATCGGTTTTATCGGTTTTGATAATTGTGTTTCCGAAAGAGAATGGGATTCGGTCGAACAGGAATTCCTACAGGCCGCCGCACATGACCTGGCAGTGTTCATTGAAAGAAACAGATCGAAAAAACAATTAAAAACGGAACACATCCGTTTTCAAACAGCAATGGATGCTATGGATGCAATTGTTTATGTGGCGGATATGCAAACTTACAAGCTTATATTTTCAAATAAAATCTTTAAGAATTTGTTTGGCAACAAAATTGGCGAAAAATGTTATTTTGTCATGCAGAAAGGACAAACAAAACCGTGTAATTTTTGCACAAATCATTTATTGCTTGATAAAAACGGAAATCCCAAAGAGCCGTATGTGTGGGAATTTCAGAATACAATTACAAAACAATGGTATCAATTGAGAGATCAAGCTATTTATTGGCCTGACGGAAAACTTGTAAGAATTGAAATTGGGACTGATATTACCGACCGTAAAAAAGCAGAGCAAGCATTGAAAAAAAGCGAACGAAAATTCAGAGGTTTGTTTACCGGAATGTCCGCAGGTGTTGTATTCTGTAAGGCTGTATATGACGAAAACGGGAATATGACAGATAGCATATTGAAGGATATGAACCCGGTGTATGAAAAACTTGCCAATTTGAAAAAAGAAACCGCAATTGGTCGCAAAGTTTCAGAAATGCTGCGCGGAATCGGGCTTGAATGGTTTTCTACATTTGATGAAGTGCTAAAAACCGGAAATTCGGCCAGTTTTGAAATGTATCATGAAAATAGCAAAAAATATTATTCGATTTTTGCTTACTATTCTGAAAAAGATGAGTTTGTGGCTATCTTTGATGATATTACTATTCAAAAGAAAGCCATACTCGCTCTCAAAGAAAGCAAAAATCGTTTTAAGGCCTTATCCGAAGCGACTTACGAATCTATATTAATTTCCGACAAGGGTATTTGTATTGAAGCAAACCAAGCTGCAAGCAAAATGTTCGGATATTCTTATAATGAATTGATCGGTATATTCGGAACAGATGTTATTGCCGGCGAAAGTAAAGAACTGGTTAAAAAAAATATGCTTGCAGGCTATGAAAAACCTTACGATGCAATTGCTCAACGCAAAGATGGCTCAAAATTTAATGTCGAAATTCTCGGACGAATGTTTGAATATAAAGGGAAAAATGTAAGGATTACTGCCGTAAAAGATATTACAGAGAGGAAAGTAACTGAACTGAAACTGCAAAAATATGCTAAAACTCAGGAAACGCTGACACGCGAAGTGAACCACCGTGTGAAAAATAATCTCTCCGCTATTATCAGTATGCTGCACAAGGAACAAGACCGCGCCGAAGCGCAGGAACTGTCATCCTTACCCGTTCTTGATGCGTTGGAAAAACGTATCCGGTGTCTCGCGTCCGTTCACAGCCTGCTTTCCGAAAGCAGATGGCGGCCGATAAAACTGGACGAACTCTGCAAGTTGATTATTAGCGGAGCGCTATATAATTTACCTTTATCTTGGAACGCGAACTTGAATGTTAATGCATCGACAGTGCGGGTAAACAGTGGCCAGGCCCATCATCTGGCCCTGGTTTTAAATGAATTGGCGACAAATACAATAAAACACGCCCTTGCCAATCGTGAAACAGTCCAAATAAACGTTGACATCAAACAACGCAAAAACGATGTGCGAATTTGTTTTTGTGATGACGGCCCCGGCTATCCGCAGGAAATGACGGATGGTGATTTCATCAATTCAGGTGTCGGTTTCGAGTTAATACAAGGTATTGTCCGGCATAGTCTAAGTGGAAATGTACGAATCGAAAATGATAATGGGGCTAAGACGGTTATCAGTATTCAGTCGGCAGTCTTCAGTCGGCAGTCTTCAGTCGGCAGTCGGCAGTCAACAGCCTACAGTTCGTCTACTGCCACTGTTGACTGTGGACTGAAGACTGCCGACTGTTGACTGCCACTGCTGACTGTAGGCTGAAGACAGGAGAGTGTAATGGGCTTTAGAGAATTATTCGTGTATCGCAAAGCGTTCAGGTTAGCTATGGAAATTTATGAAATAACAAAAACGTTTCCAATAGAAGAGAAGTATGCCTTAACAGATCAAATAAGAAGAGCTTCACGGTCTGTATGTGCAAATATTGGGGAAGCGTACAGAAAAAGAAGATACGTAAAACATTTCATCAGCAAGTTAAGTGATTCTGATGCAGAAAACACAGAAACGCAAGTCTGGTTAGATTTCTCTTTATCATGTAAATATATTCCAAGAGAAAAATATGACAGTTTCTTATTACAATCGGAAGAAGTTGGAAAACTTTTGAATTATATGATGAACAACCCCGATAAGTTTAGATAGCAGTTATCAGTCGTCAGTATTCAGTCGGCAGTTTTCAGTCGGCAGTTTTCAGTAAACAGTAGCAGTAACTGTGGGCTGCCGACTGCCGACTGCTGACTGATAACTGAAGACTGAAGACTGTTGACTGTTGACTGTTGACTGCTGCCTGCTGACTGCCGACTGCCGACTGAAAACTGAAACCCGGAGACTGGAAAAATATGAATAGTCAAAAAAACATTAAGGTTCTCATAGCCGAAGATGATTATCTGGTGAGTGATGACATACGGCGTATTTTGAAAAAAGGTGGCTATGAGGTGATTGGTACCGCGTCTGACGGTAACCAGGCAATCGAATTGACCTGTTCACTGAAACCGGATGTTGTTCTTATGGACATAAAAATGCCTGAGACAGACGGATTGGAGGCAACCCAAAAAATACAACAAACCTGCCCCACTCCTGTGGTGATTTTGAGCGCGCATGAATCCGTGGAACTGGTTAATCAGGCGGGCGCAATGGGAGCTTCCGCCTATCTTGTCAAACCGCCGCAAGCGGTTGAAATGGAACGCGCCATTATCGTAGCCCTGGCAAGACACGCTGATTTGATGAAATTGCGCCGTTTAAACGATGAATTGCAACTGGAAATCGCCAAACGCAAGCGGACAGAAAACGCGCTGCGCGAGAGTGAGCAGCGTTACCGTTTATTGGCTGAAAACTCTAGGGATATGATCTATCTTCAGTCATTGTCAGATGGACGGTATGAATATGTCAGCCCAGCTTCTATTGAACTTATCGGCTACTCGCCGGAAGAAATTTGCAATGAGCCGATGCACATTAGGAAAACGATTCATCCAGATTGGGCGGATTGGATGGAGGAGCAATGGGAAAAAGTAAAAAGCGGAGATATTGCTTCCGCTTATGAGTACCAGATTATTCACAAATCGGGGGAAACAAGATGGTTGCACCAGCGCAATGTGTTGATCAGCGATGATAGCGGAAGGCCGATTGCCATTGAAGGGACTGTCACAGATATTACTGAGCGCAAGCGGATGGAAAACGCGCTACGCAAGAGCGAGGCGTCCTACCAATCCATATACGGAATGTTCCGCCTGATGGCCGATAATATGCCCGACATGCTGTGGGCCAAAGATATGGACAAACGCTTTCTCTTTGCCAATCAGGCAATCTGCGATAAACTGTTGCTGGCTCGCAACACCAGTGAACCGATTGGCAAAGACGATATATTTTTCATCAATAAGACTCGCCTGGCGCATCCCGATAATCCTGATTGGCACACCTTTGGAAAGGAATGTGTCAATTCTGATGAAGTTGTAATGAACAACAGCAAACCTCAAAAATTCGAAGAGTTTGGCAACGTTCAAGGTGAGTTTTTGTACATGGACGTATATAAAGCTCCGATATTGGACTTGAATGGCAAGATGATCGGCACAGTCGGTTGCGGGCGAGTTATGACTCGGGAAAAGCAGATCGAACAAGAACTGCACTCAAGCGAAACCAATTTTCGTACCTTTTTCAATACCATCGATAATTTTCTTTTCATCATTGATGAGCAGGGATGCATATTGGAGGTCAATCAAACCGTTACCAACCGTCTGGGATATACGATAGATGAACTCAAAAACCGGTCGATCCTGTCACTACATCCCGAAAACCGGCAGGACGAAGCCAAACAGCTCATAACTGAGGTACTGCAAAAAAAAAGAAAAGTATGCTCCATACCCTTGCTCACTAAAAAAGGCAAATTGATTGCCGTAGAAACTCATGTGAATATAGGTGTGTGGAATGGGAAACAGGCCATTTTGAGTGTAAGCAAAGACATTTCGGCTCTGAAACAATCTGAAGAGAAATTCGCTGCCGCTTTTAATTCCAGTCCCGCCTTGATGGGTATGAGCGTTCTCGAAACCGGAGAATATGTTGAAGTCAATCAAACGTTCTATGATAAGCTAGGGTTCACACCCGAACAAGTCATCGGGAAAAAAGCCACGGATGTATTGAAACTGGACCTTAAATTCAAGGAAATTGCTGTTAAGAGGCTCCAAGAACAGGGCTTTATACAAAATGAAGAGGCGGTCATTACCCGCCAAGACGGAACACCCATTACGATATTGCTATCCGCCCGACTCATTGAGTTGAATAATAGGATATACAATTTTACCACGGCAATTGACATTACTGATCGTAAGCTGGCACAAGAAAAACTCAAGGAAGCTGAATTTTGTTATCGAACGGCAGCGAATTTCACTTACGACTGGGAGAGCTGGGAAATTCCTGACGGGACTTTCCGCTACATTTCTCCAGCCTGCAAGCGGATTACCGGCTATACGGTCAAACAATTTATGGACGACCCCGCTTTGTTTAATACTATCATGTTGCCGGAAGATCGGGAGATATGGGACAAACATAACCACAGTATGATCGAAAATCCGAGGCATCAAGAAATCCGGTTCCGCATCCGCAGGCAAGATGGCAAGACGGCCTGGATTGAACACGTTTGTCGCCCGGTAATCGACGAACAGGGCACATTTATGGGTTTTCGTTCCAGCAACCGGGACATCACCAAGCGCAAACAAACGGAATCAGCGCTGCGGGAAAGCATGGAAAAATATTTCAGCCTGTTCAATGAAATGTTGGACGGGTTTGCCTTGCATGACATTATCCTTGATGATGAAGGAAATCCGGTTGATTATCGGTTTATTGATGTTAACCCGGCATTTGAGAAATTAACCGGTTTAAAACGCGATACTTTGCTAAATAAAACTGTTCTTGAAGTGCTTCCAGACACGGAATCCTACTGGATTGAAAAATACGGACGTGTCGCTCTCACCGGTGAACCAATACATTTCGAGAACTTTGCCAAGGAATTTGATCAATATTACTATGTAACCGCCTTCTCTCCCCAAAAAGGACAATTTGCCTGTATTTTTGAAGATGTCACCGACCGCAAACTGGCCGAGGATGCACTGCAAGCCCGCACCCGTGAACTGTCTCTGCTCAACGATGCCGGCCGGATCTTTGCGTCCAGTCTGGAACTGGATCAGGTACTCGCCACTGTGCTGGAACAGGTGCGCCGGATAATTGAAATAACAGCCTGTTCGATATGGCTGACAGACCCCCAAAGCGGTGATTTGGTTTGCCGGGAAGCAACCCAGCTCCAAAATGATATTGTGCGCGGCTGGCGATTGGCTTCGGGCCAGGGGTTGGCCGGGCAGGTCGTTAAACATGGAAAAGCCCTGAATATTCCGGATACCTATACAGATAAACGCCATTATAAAGATGTGGATAAGCGCACCGGCTTGCAATTGCGCTCGGTTCTTGGCGTGCCGCTGCAAACGAAAAATGGAATTTTCGGTGTGCTACAGTTGCTGGATGAAACCGAAAATCGTTTTGATGCAAATGATGAGCGTTTGGCAGTATCGCTGGCTGCGCTGGCCGCCATCGCTATTGATAATGCCCGTCTGCACCGGCAAACACAAAAGGATGCCCAAACTAAAGCAACACTTCTGAAAGAGGTGAACCACCGGGTCAAGAACAATCTGGGGACTATTTCCGGAATGCTTTTTATTGAGCAACGCCACGCCGAAAAATCGCAAGAACAGCACAGGGATGTGGCGGACATATTGAGTGATCTGGCCAACCGGATTGATGGGTTGGCAACGATACACAATATGCTGTCCGATTCTGATTGGTCTCCCCAGCCTTTGGGCGAGCTGACCCGGATGATAATCGACGCGGCCTTGCATGCGCTGCCTTCGGATAAAAAGGTATCGGTCGATGTTTATGCTGATTCCCCGGTGGTCGTATCACCCAAAGTGGCGCACCAACTGACGATTGTCATTAATGAAATGACTACCAATGTAGTCAAGTACGCTGTGTCCGCAAAGAAAACCAGCCAAATTAGTGTTCGCATTAAACTAAATCCGGATGAAAAGACTGTTGTATTTGAATTCAGAGATAACGGCCCCGGGTTCCCCTCATCAGTGCTTAATGCAAAAAAGCGCAATGTGGGGATGTATATCCTTGAAAACACCGTGCGCTATTCGCTGCGCGGTGAAATAACACTTCATAATGATAATGGCGCGGTGGTGACAATTCAGTTTTCAGTAGGCAGTTTTCAGTAGGCAGTTTTCAGTAAGCAGTTTTCAGTAGGCAGTTTTCAGTAGGCAGTTTTCAGTAGGCAGTTTTCAGTAAGCGGTTTTCAGTAAGCGGTTTTCAGTAAGCGGTTTTCAGTAAACAGTTTTCAGTAAGCGGTTTTCAGTAAGCAGTTTTCAGTAAGCAGTTTTCAGTAAGCAGTTTTCAGTAGGCAGTCTTCAGTAGGCAGTCTTCAGTAAACAGTCAGCAGCGGTCTGGAGACTGCCGACTGAAGACTGCCGACTGAAGACTGCCGACTGGAGACTGCCGACTGGAGACTGCCGACTGAAGACTGAAGACTGCCGACTGAATAAAAAAGGAGGTGAATATCATGGAAAAAAAATCCAAACCTGTTCATATTCTCTATATGGAAGACGATCCCGGATTGGCGCGTCTTGTTCAGAAACAATTGCAGCGGGCTGGCTATCATACAGATATCGCCAGTGACGGCAAAACCGGTTTGGAAATGTATCAAGATGGGAATTATGACGTCATTGCCGTGGACCAAAATATGCCGGGCAAAAGCGGTCTTGAGGTTATCAGGGTTCTGGCGTCACGTGGGCCGTTGCCGCCGATCGTTATGATTACGGGGCAGGGCAATGAACTGATAGCTGTCGAAGCCATGAAACTCGGAGCCGGCGATTACATCGTGAAAGATGTTGAAGGCAAATACTTTGAAACATTGCCAGGGATCATCGAACGGCTGCTTGAGCGCCAGCGTCTCATTGAAGAAAAAAAACAAGCTGAGGAAGCTCTGCAAAAGGCTCGTGATGAGTTGGAAATACGGGTCGAGAAACGAACGGCCGAGCTTGACAAAGCCAACGAGAAATTGCGTTCTGAGATCGCCGAACGTAAACAGGTGGAGGAGGCGTTTCGGAAGAGTGAAAGATATTATCGCAGGATTTTGGATTACGTTCCCTCGGTAATCTATGCCAAGGATTTGCAAGGCAATTATACAATGATTAATAAGCAATTCGAAGAACTTTCCGAATTGACAGCCAGCAAAGTGCTGGGACGAACGGATTTAGAACTGTTTCCGGAATCAGGCGAACTGACCACTATAAATGACAAGCGAGTAATTAAAAATTTGTTGCCTATGGAACTGGAGGAGTTCGGCCCGGTGCATGGTGAAATGCATATCTTTTCATCTTTAAAGGCCCCTCTGATAAACCAGAACGGTGAAGTTTATGGTATATGCGGAATTTCCATAGACATCACCGAACGCAAGCAGGTGGAAGAAGCGCTGCGGGAGAGCGATAAACGATATCGAACCCTTTTCGAGGATACCTTAAATCCTATCTTGGTTGCGAATGATAAGGAAGAATACATAGATGCTAACAATGCGGCTCTTTGTTTCCTGGAAACGAGTCGAGACCAACTGCTTGGGAAATCCGTTTGGGAATACACACCCGATGACGTGTTGGAAAAGCAAGAGCAGGAACATGCGCAGTTTTTAAAGCCTCGAACACTGGATACTGAGTATCAGATTAGCGGAAAGCGTAAAACATTGTTGCTCAACATCATTCCCGTCGAGACGAGGCAAGGAACGATTCTTTATGGTATTGGACAGGATATCACCGAGCGCAAACGGGCAGAGATGGCACGCCAGGTTGAGTTTAACCGTCTCAGAATCATTATGGAGACTAACCCCGCGGGAATCTATATTGTTGATCAACAATATAATATCGAGTACATTAATCCTGTCATCAGGAAGGAGTTTGGCCAGGTTGAAGGTCAAAAGTGCTTTAAATATTTTCATGACCGAACTGAAGTCTGCCCATGGTGCAAGAATAAGGAAGTGTTTGAGGGGAAATCCGTTCGGTGGGAGTGGTACTCACCCAAGAACGAAAAGTACTATGACCTCTTTGACACACCCATCAAGAATTTGGACGGAAGTATCTCCAAGTTTGAAATTTTCCACGACATCACTGAACGTAGAATGGCGGAAATAGCATTAGAAAGCAGCGAGGAAAGGTATCGTTCTTTAATTGAGGCCACAACATCGATAATCTGGACGACGGATGAATCCGGTAGATTTGTGGTTCCCCAGCCATCGTGGGAAAAATTTACGGGACAGCCATGGAGCGAGCATAAAGATTTCGGATGGGCAAAAAAAATTCACCCTGACGACATCGACCACGTACTGAAAGCCTGGGATAAGGCTTGTAGGGAAATGTCGAATTATGAAACCTGGGGGCGCGTTTGGAAAACAAATTTAAAAGAGTGGCGAGATTTTGAAGTAAATGCGGTTCCGCTTATGAAGCCGGATGGCTCATTGCGTGAATGGGTTGGTATTATAACGGACATCACCGAGCGCAAGCAGGCGGAGGAACATATCAAAAGGCAGGCAACGCTATTGAATTTGATTTTTCAACATTCACTTGACAGTATTGTTCTGCTCGACAAAGATTACAATTTCATTCGAGTCAGCGAAACATACGCCAAAGCCTGTCAAAGAGATTCGTCCGAGTTTCCCGGGCACAATCATTTTGAGTTTTATCCATCAAACTTCAAAGATGAAGCCGATCAAGCTAAAAAGGGGAAATACATCTATCAAAAATCCGCGCGGCCATTTATATTCCCCGATCATCCGGAATGGGGGACAACCTATTGGGATTTGGGATTAGTGCCCATCCTGGATAAAGAAGGAGAAATTGAGTTGTTCCTCTTTACCTTGAAGGATGTCACCGAGAGCGAAAAGGCGGAATTAATGCTGCGGGAAAGTGAGGAACGATTCCGCACTGTGGCCGATTTTACCTACGACTGGGAATACTGGGTTGATCCCGATAGAAATTTTGTCTATGTTTCGCCATCGTGTGAGCGGATCACCGGATATCGAGCTGACGAATTCATCCGTAATCCTGATTTGTTAAAGAGCATTATGCACCCCGATGACTGGAGGATGTTCGACGGCCACGAGCACAAAACGACAAAGGCTGGTACGATACTTCCAATCAACTTTCGCATTGTCACCCGCGACGGCGCGGAACGCTGGATCGGTCATGTTTGCCAATCAATTTACAGTGATGACGGAAGTTTCCTGGGTAAACGCGCCAGTAACCGAGACATCACCGAAAATAAGCAGGCAGAGGAGAAAATACAAGAACTCAATCAAAGCCTGGAGGAAATGGTGTATGTGACTTCCCATGATTTGCAGGTGCCGCTCATATCGATGGAAGGTTATACTTCGGAACTTTTGGACAGTTACAAAGAATTCCTGGATGAGGAGGGGGTTTATTGTTTGACCCGGTTACAGGCAAATGCTCAAAGAATGCATACGCTTGTGTTGAGCTTGTTGGATATGTCACGTCTGAACACTAAAATAAATCCCCCTACGGTATTTGAGGCAAGGGAAGTAATCGATCATGCTATCTGGGATTCAGAGTTGTTAATCCAAAAGTCAAAAACAAAAATCGAACTTAAAAATGTGCCGCGGATTTTCGGTGATAAGCTGAGAATCATAACGGTTTTCAGGAATTTGATAACAAATGCTATTATTTATGGCGGAGATAAAATTACTATTGGTTATCAAGATAAAAATTTCTATATACAAGACAATGGCATCGGTATCCCGAAAAATCAGCTCGAAAAAATATTCTCACCCACAGAGCGGCTTAAAATGGTTGACGTCGAGGGGGTTGGCATGGGGCTGGCATTTTGCAAAAAAGTGATCAGACAACACGGCGGAGAAATTTGGGCTGAATCGGAAGGAATGAATAAAGGCGCGACATTTTACTTCATGTTGAAACCTGAAAAACAAGATAAAGGATAATCAATCATGTCTATAATTAAAATTAATAACTATGAGACCATACTATTGGTGGAAGACGAGGAAGACCACGCCCGGCTTATTAAGCAATCTCTGAAAAAAGCCAATGTCCTCAATCCCATAACGTGGGTCAGAAACGGCGTCGAAGCTATGGAGTATATTACTAAAACAGGTCAATACGAACAGGAAAAGCCGCCGACGCCAGCCCTGGTTTTGTTAGACATAAAAATGCCGCTGATGAACGGTTTTGAAGTTTTAAAGAAAATTAAAACGAACGACAAATATAAAACTGTTCCGGTTGTCATATTAACAACGACTTCACTTTCGGAGGATATTAACAAAGCAATGGAATTGGGGGCCAACGATTACATCGTAAAACCTGTCAAATTCTCCGATTTTACTAGAAAAGTGCAATCGCTGGGCTATTATTGGGTTTTTGTCAGTGATTCCAAAAAGGGAGAACAAGAATGACAAAGGAGGCGCAAATGTTGGAAATTCTATTGATCGAAGACAACGATGATGATGCGCATTTTATTGAGTCTGCGCTGGACAAACAAAAATATCATGTAAAAAGAATAATAAACGGCGAGCTTGGGTTTCAATATCTTTTACAACCGGATGTTGAACCGGACGTTGTTCTTTTGGATTATCACCTGCCTTTGATGGATGGATTGGAAATCATCAGAAAAACGAATGAAAGAGGAAAAGATTACGCTTTTCTATTTCTTACGATTGACAACACTGTCGAGATCGCGGTCAAAGCAATGAAAGCGGGTGCTCTGGACTTTTTGCCCAAAACCGGGAAGTATTTTAGCAATTTGCCGGACATGATCGACAAGATTTATAACCTGCAAAATAGTCGTAAGGAGAAAGAAAAGGCGGAGGAGGCGCTTAAAATCCGCACCCGCGAACTGGCCCTGCTTAACAGCGCAGCCCGGTCATTTGTTTCCAGCCTGGAGTTGGAGCAGGTATTCGCCACTGTATTGGATGAGGTAGGCCGGATAATTGGGATACTGACTTGTTCTATATGGCTCGTTGACCCGGATTTCGGCGACTTGGTGTGCCGGGAAGCGATCCCGCCCAAAGATGATATTGTGCGCGGTTGGCGGATGGCTGCGGGCCAGGGCCTGGTCGGGTGGGTACTTCAGCATGGAGAAATCCTGAACATTGCGGACACCCGAACAGACAAGCGCCATTTCAAGGGAGTGGATAAGCAGACCGGACTGAAATTGCGCTCTATCCTCAGCGTGCCGCTACAAACTAAAAATGGAACTTTTGGTGTGCTTCAATTGCTGGATGAAGCGGAAAATCGTTTTGGCACAAATGATGAACATCTGGCGGAGTCACTCGCTGCGATGGCCGCCATCGCTATTGAAAATGCCAACTTGTATCGTCAAACGCAACAGGATGCCGAAACCAAAACGATCCTGTTGCAAGAGGTGAACCACCGGGTCAAGAACAACTTGATAGCTATTACCGGAATGCTTTATATCGAGCAGCGTTTTGCCGCAAAATCGCCGGAGCGCACGGATGCGGCGATATTGGATAATCTGGCCTGCCGAATCAAGGGGCTGTCAGTGGTATATCAAATGCTGTCTGATTATAATTGGATTCCCTTGCCCCTGAGCGTGTTGGCCCGACAGTTGATTGATGAAGCATTGCATGAGCTGCCACCGGAAAGACAGGTATCCGTCGATATTGTTACGGACACTTCGGTAGTCATGTCACCGGAAGAGGCTCACCATATAGCTATTGTGATTAATGAGCTGGTTGCCAACGTGATTAAGCACGTCGCAATTGCCAAGAGAACTTCCCAACTTACTGTCCACATTAAACCTGAGCCGCTTTCAAAGGCTGTTTTGTTAGAATTCAGAGACAACGGCCCCGGTTTTCCGGAAGCGGTGTTGAATTCAGAAATTCGTAATGTAGGGTTATATCTCGTTGAAAATACCGTACGCCATTCGCTGCGCGGAGAAATAACGCTTTGTAACAATAATGGTGCGGTGGTGAAAATTCGGTTTACCACTGTATCATTGCTGGCTTAGGGCTTGGATTAGTATAATTCTTGATTCCGGACAAATCTCACGTACACTTAAAGCGCCTTCCAGGTTTGCCAGGTCGTCGTCCGTACAAAGTATTATTCCTTTGCATTTTCTATTCCCGCCTTTTTTAGCGTCTCAAAATCTCTGACATCACCGATGATGTAGGGAATTTTACGCGTACGCGCCACACTCATCGCAGGCGAGTCAGTTTGTTCAATGATAAGCACAGAATCATTTAATCTGACAAGGGTTCCTAAAACTTTTTGCCCCACCTTTTGTGGTTACAATTGTAACGACAAAATATAGGGAATCAATCAATTTGATCGACATGACCAAATGAAACACTAATACGCCGATAATCATATTGATCAATAACACAGTTACTACAATTGTCGTGGTCCTTTTACTCATGTCATAGTATTTTTAGGAAAATAAATCCGGAGTTGAAAGCTACGATTTACATCTTTAGCCAGACAGGGTGATCTGATGCTGTTTCGGATGTTCTTTTTATTTCCGAGACATCAGGGTATGAACCGGTACGCGTCGGATGGCCTTCGATCATCTGTTCATACCAAAACATGAAGGTAATTAACATCCACAGTTTCAGTCCGTAGCGACCGCTTTGGAGTTCTTCTTTATCATACTTCAGCAAATTGCGCACATAAGCCGGATTAAAAAATCCAAGGCGATTCACATTTTTCCTTGAAAGGACTTTGCGGGCATACCGTTTCATCTCGCCTTGAAACCAGAACCGCACGGGAACCATCATGCCTGATTTTGGGCGCAGCACAATAGGCGTCGGAACGATATCCTCAACAGCTCTTTTTAATACATTTTTTTCAATGTTTCCTGCCAGTTTCAAATCCGGGGGGCAAATCATACTGGTTTCGATGATTCGCTTGGAAAAAAGAGGCGGCAAAGCCAGCAATCCATTTGCCGAACTCATCTTGTCAACTTTCACAAGAATCAGGTTCGCCCCTTTCAGACGGATATTGATAGTCATCAGCTTGTTTAAAAAACTCTTGGGTGTCTGAGAATTCAGAAAAGGGGATATGATAGCGGTGAGAGCATCTTCGCCTCCTGATTCTGTAAGCACATCTTGATTGAGCAATTGTTTGAGATCACTGAAGCATTTTTTGTAAGAAATGAGGTAATTCCGTTCCATCCAGGCGTTTTCCGGTTCACCCGGCATCGGGCCGTACAATCGAGACAGTATCATTGGAATATTTTTGGGGCCTCCCAAACACGGGTCGCCGCCCTCGCCGTTAAGCACCACGCCAGTTACTTCAGAGGCGGCTTCGGCCAATAAAAAATTAGGCACTGTAATGGGGTCGCCAATGGGATCATCCAGACACCAGATAATTTGACGCAGGCGTTTCACAAAACTTTTCGGGCGAATTTCAAGCCATGTATGGTCTGTCCGGTAGCGGTCGATCATCATGGAAATAAATTCGTTCTCATTGGCGTACTTAGGTCCGAAATGCACTGAAAACGTCTTTATGCGCGCATCGGGAAACCGGTTTGCAGTAACCGCAAGTACGGCGGAAGAATCAATGCCGCCGGATAGGAATATGGCCGGTGGATTTCCGTTATTCGTAACACAGCAATCATCGACCGACTGTTCCAGGTCAGCTCGAACGCGTTGAGCGTATTCCATATCGGATTTGCGATCACAGGCAGCCTCCTCCAAGTTTTCAAACATGAAATGCCGGCGGATCGAAACATCGCCATTCCGGTATCTTAGCAATGACCCCGGTTGCAGTTCATGGACATCTTCTAACATGGTGCGCTCTCCGGGAACAAAGCTGAAAGTCAGATATTCCGGCAAAGCGCCAATGCGCATCCGGCGAGGAACCCAAGGGTCGGCCAAAAGCGCCTTGATCTCGCTGGCAAATACAAGGCGTTCGCGGTGTTGTGTCCAGTAAAGGGTTTTTACTCCAGATGGGTCACGGATAAGAAAAAAATCATTACCTGCGGCAAGTGCCGCCACAAAGGCACCTTCAAGATTCCGTAGCCGTTCATCAGGGGATTCACCGATTCGAGAGAGGATTCGTTCTGCTCGGGTTTTGTATTCTTCGGTATCTGAGAATTTATTGAATAAAACCCCTGAATATCCGAATGCCATAAGCCTTTCAGATATATCCGCCACTTGAGCATCATTTACCCAGGGAGCGATGCCATGTCCGATTTCAACAACATGGTCTTGGTTCAGCATCAGCCGAACCTTTTCGGCGCCTTTTTTACATCGGTGACTCAATAAGCCGGCCATCCTGTTCAATAAACCGTCAGCCGGCCGGCCGCAGTATCCGAAGATGCAACCCATAACAATTTCCCAATTTCCAATTTGGAGTTTACGATTTTGAGTTTCCCACTTTTGCCATTAACCGAAGCCGCCTCCCCAGCCACCCATTCCGCCTGCCCCAGTTGCATCCTGCTGCAATTCAGCGAGAAGCTCACTGCTCAATAACGCCATTCCGCTAACGGCGGCCAACCCCAACGCGCCCATCAAAGGTTTCGGCTGTGCAATATCGACGGGCATCCTGTAGCCATTCCGGATATGTTCATCAGACTTTTTCGTCAACAGGATTTTATCTCCTTTGGAACCGGACGGCAACCACATAGGGGGTTTAAGGCGATCCGTATCATGAGGGAACAATCCAATGTCCTTAATCTTAGCAGATTTGAGATTCCAAGTTGAGTCCGCCAACAACTTTTCGCGCATTTGTCCTCCTTTTTTGGAAGCGTCATGCAGCAGGCATACAGGAAGATCGGGGTGGTTGTGCAGAAAGGTCTGGCAGGCATCAAAAATATTACGGGGATATTTTTCAGCACTCACCACTAACGTTTTATTCTCCAAATGAAAGCGATTCATGATCAGCATATCCGCAAGGTCATTGTGTTCCACGATTAAGATTCTCTCCGGCGCATATTCCTTTGTTTCATCGTCTGGCGTATGCAATTCAGAGCTTTTAAACCGTTTGCCATCCACCATTTTTTCTATGGGATGAACACGATGATATGTATTGATAATGTTTCCTATTTTACCATGTCTGTGATCTAAATAGCCTGCTACATTCGCTATTTTGCCAGTTCCAATGCCAATTTTAATCGGAACGATTATAAAGAATAGAGTTAAAGCAAATAATGGCCCTACAGGAAAAGAGACAAGAAATAAACCCCAAATTACGAAAAAAAACAACACGCTAAAGAGAGCTATGCGGAATGTGCGCATTTTTTTTCTTGCAAGCCGGAAAATCTGAGAAAAAAGCTGATTATAGGTGAAATAGTAATGACCGGCCCCTGAAACCTGTCTTATGGATTTATGAATCGCTATATCTGAAAATATGGTTGTCTTCGGGTTTAGCACAAACCGCCTGTGACAACGATGGCACGTCATACCATCCTTATACTTTTGGTTATTAAGACATTTGGGACACTTCATAAGCTGTTTTCCTCCTTTTTTTCCTTCTTCGTTTTTTGAATGGCCGCAACCAAGAGAGGCAGTAATAGTGAAATAAAAATAATGCCGATATTGGCACCGACTTTGATGTCTATGTTATTGCTTAACACGCCGTATATATACATGGGAAGGCCGAAAATAATGGCCAGCAGAACTCCCCAGAACATCCCTGAAGCGGGCATGTCTTTCTTGAAAATCATGACCAGCGTTGGCATAAGGGTTGATGAGCGGAGGGTTCCGTAGAAAAGAAAGAGGCTCAGGATGGTGATCCCCGGAATCAGAGCGATACTCACCGCAACGAGGGCTATCCCGAACACCGCTATTCGTGAAATTCGGAGCGTTTCCTTGTCCGAAGCTTCGGGTCGAATGTATTTCCGATAGATGTCCACCGCTATGAGTGAGCCTCCGGCGCAAAGAGCGGAGTCTCCGGTGGATGCCAGACCGCAAAGGATCATCACCATGAAAACAAGCAAGCACCAGGACGGTAAAAGCGTGCGGATCACTTCGGGGCCAACCTGTTGGGCCGGGACCGCACTGGCATAAACCGCTGGCGCGGCATCTGGGTTTCCAGCCGCGATGAATCCCAAAAGACTCATGCCAAGAGGGACAACAGCGAAAATAAGCGCGCCCACAAGGTATCCTTTACGGACATGGCTTTGTTTGAAAGAAAAAGCCCGCTGCCAGTGTTGCTGGTCGCCCACAGGTCCGCTCATAAGGCCGATGGTAACGGTGATTCCGAAAGAATACGCCACATAAGGGTCGAAGATGCTTGTGAATTCCCCGCTAAAACCGCCAAACCCGGATGCCACCGCCATCCATCCGCCGCCTTTGATTATTGCCCATGGAACGAGTATGACCATGCCGGCCAGGATGATGATCATCTGAAACAAATCTGTGCGTATTGAGGCGCGCAGCCCGTCAATTAACGAATAGGAAGTAAAAGTGACTGCCAGCAGGATAACTCCTATCATATAAGGAAAGCCGCTTATTATGTTGAAAAGGGCGGCTCCGGCAATCAATTGCACTGCCAAAGAGCATATTTGCAGGCAGAGAAACGCAAAAAGATAGACCGCATGTGTTTTCGTGTCAAACCGGTGCGCGATGTACTGGGGCAGTGTATATCCTTTGGGGAAGGCATTACGGATGCGTGGGGCGATAAAGGCGAACATCACCAAACATCCCACATTAGGTACGGTAAACCACATCAATCCGGGCAAACCTTGTTGAAACGCTTTCTGAGCTGCAATGAAAAGGGCCGGCGCCCATATCCAAGTGGATGCCACACTTAAAGCGCCGACCCATGTTCCGATATTGCGATTTGCCACTAAAAATATATTGAGACTATCGGGATGCCGCCTTACGGCTCCGATGATAAACATCACTATTCCAAAACTCATTAAGGCCGTCAAAGCTGTCAGTTGAGATACCATAGGCTCCTCTGATTTTGAATTTAAA
>JAUCGF010000025.1 GCA_030378005.1 Desulfococcaceae bacterium HSG9
GCGAGATGTTGACACAACACTACATTACATTTTAATTATTAATTCTCTATGCAAAATAGGCTCTGATGAACTTCAAAAAACGCTCATTTTCTTCATCCAATCCGGGTGTCACTCGGAAAAAACCGGTTTTGCCATGGATTTCGCCGATTTTCTTCAAATAAACTTTCTCCATGTCTAAAGCGGCCTCAAGGATCTCGGCAGTGGTTTTTCCTGACATTGTCGCATCAACAAGCATATAATTGCCATGCGCCGTATAAGGTTTTAATCCAAGTTTAGTGAGTTCGTCCTCAAAAATCTTCATCCAGCGGTTGTTATGCTCAACTTTGGCGGTTATTTCTTCGGGATTGTCAATAATCGCTTCAGCAGCGGCGGCCGACATCAGACTGACATTCCAGGGCAGAAACATGGTGTTAAATGCCTTGATCATCTCTTCGGTTCCAAGAACAAAACCGAAGCGGATGCCTGCAAAACCATGCGCTTTGGAAAATGTTACGGATAAAAACACCTGGGGATATTTGTGAATCAGCGGCGCACTCGTAGGAACATCCGGATTGTAATCCCGATACGCCTCATCCACGCAAATCGGGATGCCGGTATCACAGAAGCGTTTCAGATCGGCATCGTCAATAAACACGCCCGTGGGATTGTTAGGATTGATGATCAAAATCAGTTTGGTACGGTCGGTAATCGCATTCAGCATCGCATCCACATCGTACTGCAAATCGTCTTTACGAACCGGAATCTGAATGACTTTAGCGTTGCAGAGTTCCGCGCGAGGAGGAAACAGCTCGAATGTCGGCGTTGACAAAATAAACTCATCGCCGGGTTGAAGAAAAACACGCATCATGGCATCAATAGTGTCCGAAGAACCGTTGCAAAGCGCTACGTTATCGGGACCTAAATCATACATTTCCCCGATTTTGGTGCGCAGCCGCTTATAGCTGTCCGGGTAGCGATTGCCGTTTTTCATCGTCTCAACAACTGCCTCAATCACTTTGTCAGACGGCGGCATCGGGTTTTCGTTTAACATGAGCCGGCCATGATCCGGGTTGGCCCAAGCCTTATCTAAAATTCCGACATTATATTCTCTGGCAGTCGATAACCAGGGTACAAACCAATCTTTTAATTCTTTTTTCATCGTTATCTCCTATATTAACGTAGGGTGGGCGCAGCAAAGTGAAACCCACCGTTTGTCATATAAACGTTCAATTTAACCCAGTAAATCATCAATGGAATGGCATTCAAGGCCAAATGCCTCTGCCACGCCGGCATAAACCACTTTACCGTCAATAATATTCAATCCCAGAGCGATTTCTTTATTTTCAAGGATTGCCTTTTTATATCCCTTGTTAGCGATTTCCAATGCGTAAGGAAACGTGGCATTGGTCAAGGCCACTGTTGATGTCATTGAAACCGCACCCGGCATGTTAGCCACACAATAATGAATGATGCCATCCACTACATAGATCGGATCGTCGTGGGTGGTGGGTTTGGCTGTTTCGATACATCCGCCCTGATCAATGGCGACATCAACGACTACAGTACCTTTTTTCATAATCCCCAGCATTTCCCGGGTAATCAGTTTCGGAGCCATTGCGCCGGCAACCAGAACCGCTCCAACCACCAGATCGGCCTTTTTTAACAGTTTACGCAAAGTTGCCGGACTGGACATCAGCGGAAAACAATTACTCGGCATGACATCTGCAAGATAGCGCAATCGTTCCAAATTAGTGTCAAGCATGTAAACCCTGGCACCGAGTCCGCACGCCATCTTGGCCGCATTGGTTCCCACAACACCACCGCCGATAACCACGACAAGGCCCGGTTCAACGCCCGGAACGCCGCCCAGCAAAATACCTTTGCCTCCGAAAGTTTTTTCAAGGTACTTGCAGCCTTCATGAACCGCCATACGTCCGGCGACTTCGCTCATGGGGGTAAGCAATGGGAGAGTACCGTTGTCTTTTTCAACGGTTTCATAAGCAATGGCGATACAACCTGAATCCGCAATCGCCCGAGTCAATTTTTCGTCAGCGGCAAAGTGAAAATAGGTGAATACAATCTGCCCTTTGCGAATCATCGGAAACTCGACCGGCAGAGGTTCTTTGACTTTCATCACCATATCGCATTTTTGATAAATTTCAGCGGCTGTCGGAATAATCGTCGCACCGACATTGACATAATCCTGGTCGGAAAATCCGGAGCCTTCACCCGCGGTAGTTTCCACATGAAGCGTGTGTCCTGCGGCGATCATTTGCTCTACGCCGGCAGGGGTCATTGATACACGATTTTCTTTTACCTTAATCTCTTTTAAAATACCGACTAACATACTATCCTCCTTGTGAAAATAATTAAGCTTAGAGCCGATTTAAAACTTTTCAAACAGACTCTTATAGACACTGGCTTGCAAAATCGACCATTTTTTCGGTCGCTTTGGAAAATTGCTCGGCGGTTTGCTGCAACGCCGGATGGGTGTTATATTCATCGCGCGTGTAGCCATCTTCGGCATAAGCGCGTTCAAAATAAGGAATACGCATCAGCTTATCCATCACTTCTTGTGGAATATCTTCCAAGATTTTATCTTTTTCAAAAACGATCTTTTCCTCAGCAGGAAAATTGATCACTTGGTCAATATAGCTTGGCGGACATGTCACAACAATGTCAGCACCGGTTTTTTCTTCAAGATGCCAAATACGAGTCTCTCCGTCAACTATCGGACCAAGTCGCAGTGAACAAGAAAGCATTTTGCTAGGCAAATTGTTATCTTTTAAATATTTATACGCTTTTTTGAAAATCGCCAATTCGGCCCATCGGACTTCGGCTTCAGTCAATTCAATACCTTTTTCTTTTGCAAAATCGCGGAGTCCGCCCAAATCGCCATAACGCGATTCCATGTGTGTGATGACCGAACGCCATTTGGAAAGATCAACATTATTTCTTTTTGCGGTTTCCAGACCTTTGCGCACCGTTTTGGCGCAATCCGCCAATTGGGGGAAAACAAAAGTCAGGGTGTTATTGGTGGATATACCTTTAGCGGTCAATGCCTCAATGACTTCATAGCCCTGCTTGGTGCCCGGAACTTTGATCATAATGTTGGGATTCAGAGTGGCAAGATCAAGAGCTTGCTCTAACATGGCATCGCTGTCAAAAGCGCTGCGCGGGTCAACCTGGCCGGAAAGATGGCCTTCTTTATATCCGCTCGCTTCAAAAAGCGGGAGATACATATCCGAACCGCGTTTGACGACCACTTTGTACAGACGCCAGAACAGGGCTTCTTTGTCCAATCCCGGATTTTCCTTGACAATGCTTTTGGTCACATCTTGCCAATACGGTATATCGTCTTCAATTGCCTGCAATGACAATGCCGGATTGGTGGTGACACCCCGAAAAAGCTGCCCCATAGGCGCATCGGTATCGTACATACGGGCAAATTGCCGCTTCAGCGTTTCGGCATCATCTCCTTCGGCCTTGGCGATCAATTTATCGCACCAGTTATCAAAAATAACCGGCGAGGAGTCCCACCAGATTTCCATCCCCGGACTTATTTCAGCCAATTTTTCAAAAAGATTTTTTTCCTGCATATTCATCATCCTCCTTAATATTATATGAAGCACTCACCCTATAAATCACAACCTGTATAAACATGTAGCCATCTATATAATCACTCTATATCTAAACGGCAAGGGCTGTCAATAAAAAAACAATGGGAATTCAGCAATTAGAATTGCTGGTAAAAAAGGCCGGATGGTTTGGATGCAGGTATTATCAGTAGATGGAAAGTTTAGGAGCGCAAAAATTAAGCGCAGCGATTTTTTGCATCCGGTTCCACCCGGAGACTTGCCGATTCAGGGGCCGGCAAAAAACCGCTTCGTTTAATTTTTACGCTCCATACCGTAATGGTGAACAAGTGACGTTTTAACAGTTCACTGTAAAAACGGTGAACCGGCGCGGTACCTTTTTCCGCATTCCGATAAACCTGAAAAGCCACGGTTTCCAAATCTCTTCCGGATAGGTGGCCAGAATGTGATTTTTCTCAAATTCACCGCAGAAATGATGCGCGTTAAATGCTTTGCTGAAAAAGCGATAAACCGGCACAGGCACCGGCGACGGGTCCGGCTCTATGGGCAGCGGCGTATAATCCGCATCATCGCCGTCCGAATCATTATCGTCCGAATCATTATCATCTGAATCATTATCATCTGAATCGTTATCGTCATCTGAATCATCATCATCGTCTTTAACCTCGCAAGGCGGCATATCGCATGAAGAATACTCACCTCGCCATGGGCCGCCGTAAGCACCCATATCGGAACGCGAACCGTCTTCATCTTCAAGCTCCGGATCGCCGACGTCGATGCAAGGCGAATCATCCGCCAGGTGATAATCATCCGCGTCAGCAAACAGCGGATCATCGGTCAGCGTTTCCGTACCCTGGGCGCAGGCTTTAGGCTTCTTGGCGCTGTCGTCACCGGCATTGTCAAAGATATCGTTGTAGCTGATATCCATAGACGGTTGGCGGTAGCCGTAATATCTTTTTTTCCGGGAACCCAGTTTGAGCCGGCCGGATGCACAAGAACGATTTTCATATAAATTTACCTGATTTCAGGTTACATTGATGTAGGCTGGGCAGAGGAACGAAACCCAGCATTTTTATTCATGTTTTTTGAATAAGCTGGGTTTCGTTCCTCAATCCAGCCTACTACTGAACTTACAGCTTAACACATCCAGGCGCAAAATGCTAAACTATAAGTTCAGCACTCCTTTAAAACATATTTTCAGACACTTAACACGATAAAACCCGACAAAAAGATTCACCGGGTTTTATCGCTATAATCGGACATAACAGTTCAGGCAACCGGTTTAGGGATAGGCGTAATACGCAACTCCCTCAAAAGTCCAGACATCGCCGGCCGTTTCTTTGAGATGATTCATTTCATTTTCATCTGCGGTGAAAAGATGCACCTTCAAATCTTCGCTGTAAAAGCGATAGACCGGTATGGCACCCTCCGGATTCCCGATCGGAACATAGAACACAGGGCCTTCAGACTGCCAGGATTCCGCGGCTTCGGATATCAGATACGCTATTTCATTTGTATCGACAGTGTAATGATGCGTCTGTAACGTGGCATTGTAAAAACGATGAACCGCCATAAGGGTGCCTTTCTGCTCCTGAGTCGCCGCATCATATTGCCACGGGAGAAAGACACTATAAGGAGCGTTCTCCAATTGCCAGACATCAGCCGCGTTAGCGAGCAGATACTCTTTTTCGTTTTCATCCGTCGTCAAGAGATACTTAAACAAGCCCGGGCTGTAAAACCGGTACACCGAATAAGCGGCGCTAAGAACGCCCTGCACGTTATTATATCCCAGAGATCCCGGTTCGCCGGGAGCAGGCAAATCCAAGTCAACGTCTATTCCTTGATTACTGTAAATTTGGCCTCCGTTTAATTCCAGCGCCCATGGACTCCAGTAATCCAGTTCAGTGATGTCATCACCGGCGGCAACCGTATATTTAAAAGTGATAATTTTCGTTCCGCTGCCGCCGCTGTAATAGGCATATTGGGGGACAGGCCCGCCGGTATTCAGTGCCAACGACGGTATGCCTTTAACCCAGACTAAATAGTCAAAACTAAAAGTGATCGTAATGACAGAGCCGACGGTGTATGGACCGGATGTTGTTGGAAAAGTCACATTAGCCACGGTCGGAACGGGAGCGGGTGCAGTCACCAAACATGAAACGGGACACGGACTTGGAGCAACCGTGCCAACACTTTGGGTGCCAAGGATTGCGCCGTGAGACCCCACGGCAAAGACACCCGATCCGGAACATCCCCACACGCCATGGAGTCCATTTGACGTCCCGGAAGTCATTTCCGACCATGCGCTCCCGTCGTAGTGAAGAATTTGGCTCCCTCCCACGGCAAAGACATCAGAACTGGAATTACCCCACACGCCGTCAAGCATATTAGTCGTCCCGGAAGTCATTTCCGACCATGCGCTCCCGTCATAGTGAACGATCCTGCCATCTTTACCCACGGCAAAGACATCCGAGCCGGAACTGCCCCACACGCTATTGAAACTGAACCAACTTGGCACCCCAGAAGACATGTCCGACCATGCGCTCCCGTTATAGTGAAGGATTGTGCCGCCTTCACCCACGGCAAAAACGTCAGAGCTGGAACCACCCCACACGCCATAGAGTCTATTTGTCGTTCCGGAATCCATTTCCGACCATGTGCTTCCGTCATAGTGAAGGATTGTACCGTCCCATCCCACGGCAAAAACATCCGAGCCGGAACTGCCCCACACGCCAAGGAACACTCCCTCTCCGGAAGCCATTTTCGACCATGTGCACCCGTCATAATGAAGGATTCGGGATATTCCCACGGCAAAGACGTCCGAACAGGAACTGCCCCATACGTCTTTGAACGACACGTCTTTGAGAGACAACTCTGTCGTCCCGGAAGCCATTTCCGACCATGCGCTCCCGTTATAGTGAAGAATTCCGCCCCATCCCACGGCAAAGACATTCGAGCAGGAGCTACCCCACACGTTATTGAGAGTGCTAAAAGAAGTGAGCCCGGAAGTAATTTCCATATCCGACCATACACTCCCGTCATAGTGAAAGATTGTGCCGCTCGCTCCCACGGCAAAGACATCAGAACCGGAACTGCCCCACACGCTATTGAACCAACTTGACGTCCCGGAAGACATATCCGACCATACGCTCCCGTCATAGTGAAAGATTGTGCCGCCTCCTCCCACGGCAAAGACATCCGAGCCAGAGCTGCCCCATACGCCGAACAAAATACCTGACTTATCAGTAGCCATTTCCGACCATGCGCTCCCGTCATAGTGAAGAATTGTAGGGAAGCTGGCATAACTACTCACATCAAGGCGGAAATAACTCACGGCAAAAACGTCCGAGCCGGAACCACCCCACACGCCAGTGAGCTGCTTGGTCGTCCCTGAAGTCATTTCCAACCATGCACCCCCGTTATAGTGAAGAATTATGCCGTCTTCACCAACAGCAAAGACATCCGATCCGGAACTGCCCCATACGCCTTCAAGCGAACTTGTAGTTCCAGAAGGCATATCCGACCATGCGCCTCCGTCATAGTGAAGGATTTTACCAAAATAACCCACAGCAAAGACATCGGAGCCGGAACTACCCCACACGCCTTTGAATCCCCCTATCGTCCCAGAAGCCATTTCCGACCATGCGCTCCCGTCATAGTGAAGAATTCCGCCTCCTCCCACGGCAAATACATTCGAGCCGGAACTGCCCCACACGCCATTGAGAGGCATTGTCGTCCCGGAAGTCATTTGTGACCATTCGCTTCCGTCATAATGAATGATTGTACCATAATCACCCACGGCAAATACATCGGAGCCGGAACTGCCCCACACGTCGTTAAAGGTATGCCCAAAAGGCAGGGGATTTTGCCATTTCCAGTCCACCGCGCCTCCGGTTGCCGGAAACGTAAAAGCCATTGCTGCCATACAGAACCATACGCACATAATTTTAAGATGTTTCATTTTTTCCTCCTTCTCCTTTTTAGGGAGCTTTTCAATACCTTTGCTACTAAGAAATGATTTTTCCCGATAACGTCGATGCCGCGAAACAATTTCATGGCATCGACGAAAAACAATAGCCATGCCGCTCAGATTCAGGTCGAGCGGTTCAAGGCGTGTTAAAGATAAAGATCAACCGCTTCCTGAATCATTTCATCTTGATAAGCGGATGAACTTTTGACAGATTTAAGAAATTCAACGGCTTCCGGCGAACCCAAATCGCCAATTGATTTTAAAACCATGGATTTCTCGCCTCCTTCGGCTGAATTATACAAATTTTTCAAGAAATCAAATTTTTCAACAGCTCCCAACATGCCTAAAGAACAGATCGCCGACATGCGCACCATGCTATCCTCATGACCAGCCAATTTAACCAACGGTTCGACAGCTTCGGGATTGTTGGTATAACCCAATTCCAACACTTTTAAAAAAGTTGATTCATCCAGCTTTCCATTGATAGCCTCAGTCAAGGACGCGACTTTGGCATCCGGCGCTTTCAAACCAAAATAGAGGCGATTGATTTTTGATGCGATCTCTTTGACCATCAAAGAAACCGGCACATTATAACACGGGTCTTCCACCTCGTTAAACGACCATATCGGCGTTTTACCGCTTTCGAAATAGAACGTGATTTTATGAACCTTACCGTCTTTTTGCATGTCCCCGCTAAACGTTGTATATGTCCAATAAGGGGAAAAACCGGAAACACGGATATTTCGAATACTGTATTTGTTGACGATTAGCTTTAAACCCGATTCATCTTCGGTTGAATACTTTACGTTTATGCCTCGCGAATTAAACGCTTTTTCAAGATTGCTGCCTAAAAATAAAATTTCATCTTCGAGATTTTTTAAGTTGACCGTTAATGTACCCGACGATATTTTCAGGTCTTCGCCGGCGCGTTGGTCATTTATTTTCAAGGCAATGCTTTCTTGTAACGCTTGGTCATAGACAACAGATGATGGTGTGGGATTTTTAACATGAAACGTTTGAGCGCACCCTGTGATCATAAACAATGCGACAAGAATTCCCAAACAAATGATAAGTTTTCCAAATCTAAACATATTCTCCTCCTATTAATTTGAATTAACTGATTAATTTGAATTGACTGAATTTCGGCTGCCGGCATAAGGCCGAACAGCCTGAGAAATCGGATTTTTTGGGCATTATAATTCCCATCGTTTTTCATCACTTTAGAAACCCGATTTTTTGCTTCACATTAAGTTGGCAACTTTCTAATAACGGATAGCGACGCCTCAAAAGATATCAAGATTATAATACCACGCCTTCAAGCGCATTTTATGTGAGTCGATAATCTTCATAAGGCCATACGATATTGTTCATCATCTGCATTACCCGTGAAAGTTGTGTCGGTGTACAAGAAATACGTACATTTCATGAATCTTCGTGTATCATTGATACTATTATCAGTTTAATGCCAAAAGATATTTTTTGTAAAGGATTTTTTTGTAAGAAAGGATTGGTGAAAAGAATTGGTGATACTCGCAAACTGAAGTCAGCACTCCTTTATTTTGGAAAAATCAGAGGGGAGCGGTTTGTTCAGGTAAAATTGTGCGGCTTAAATTTTTGGTTATTTAAAAATTTCACCAAGCCGTCACCGCCGACTTGTATCGCAAATAAACCCTGTAGCCTGAAAAATCGGGTTTCTTCGGTGTTATAATTGTGGCCGCCGGTCTGTTCAGACATAAAGTTCTCGTTGCAGGAATTCTGATCAATGCAAAGGCGATCCGTTTTGAGCCTCCGTCAGTTGTAGCCAAAGAAGAAATCGATGAAATCCTTGACAGGCTGCGTGACACTTTGATAGATGTTACAAAAATAATGTAAGGAGGTGATGCTTATGTGTTACTGATATACCAAAAGGGATAGATGACTTTCGTAAACAGCCTTAGAAAATAACATTATAAAAAAATAGGAGAGAAAGAAATGAAATCTGAAAAATGGTTGGTAAAGTTGGCATTTGCAATTTTTATGGTACTGGCGTTTTCTTTTCAGGCGAGTGCGGCTGGAACAAAATGGAGGTTGCAGCATTCATGGGGTGCAGCTGAAAATCACTTTTTTGAGCACTATACTAAAATCGTTAAAGAAATGTCTGGTGGCAAAATTGAAATCAAGGTGTTTGCAGATGGCGAACTGGCGAACGTGGAAAAGCTTTGCGACGCAGTTGCGGCTGGTACGCTTGAGATGGGACATACCCATCCCGATTATCAGATGGGCTCAGTCCCTGTCGGTGAGCTGGAAAGCGCTCCCTATTTATTTAAAAATCTGAAAGAAGAAATGGCTGCCATTTACAGGTATGGCTTAGGCGACATCTACAAGGAGGCTTTTGAAAAAAGGTACAAAATCAAGGTTCTGGGATTTCAGGCAGATGATTGTGGTGCGTTGATGTTTACCAAAGAAGTGAACAGCCTCAAAGACATGAAAGGGATGAATATAAACATTCTGGACCCTTATGCCACATTTTTGCATAAGTTGACAGGCGCTTCCTCAGTCTATATGGGGCCTGAGGAACTCTACACAGCCCTTTCCCGAAACGTAATCCAAGGGGTTGAATACGGAGGAGCAAAGGCCATGTATGATATGTCGCTGCACGAGGTGACAAAGAGTTTCCTGCTTCCAAGACACCAAGTTGCCTACTTCCCTTTTTATTTCATTAATAAAAGAATATGGGATAAGCTGCCGGCAAATCAGCAGGCAATTCTTGTGAACGCTGTTCAAGCGAATACGGTTTACATGGCAGCCTTTTATGCTGAGAAAGAGCAAGAAGCGCTGAAAACCATGGCGGATAAACATGGCATTAAGGTCACCCACCTGCCGGAAGAGGATGTAAAGACCATTACCAAGAAGTCTGCCGAATGGATTAAGAATGACTTTGCAAAGAGAGGGCCGTTCTGTAAAAAAGCGGCTGATGCGGTTTTGAAAGCTATGAAAGACTTCGGGCGACTCGAGTAAAGGAAGGCCGGTTTGCAGGTGATGATATATCACCTGTAAACTTTTATCCGATAGACGTGAAAGCAAAAGTCGGGTTTTCCCAAAAAACCCGACTTTTTATTCCTCTTTTATCCGATAGAGGCTGTGTGTAACCGTTCACACCCCTCTGGTTCCCATGCTTTGCGTGGGAACCTTTATGGTGCCGATTACCGTTAGACCTGACGTAGTGCGTTCCCACGCGAAGCATGGGAACGAGGTCGTGTGGGGGAGTGAACGGTTACGGCTGTATAATTTTTATATATCAAGGCGGGAACAAAATGGACAAACTGAGAAAAGCGGTATGGTTTATGGACAGCTTGGGCAGTGTAGCTGCGAAATGTGTCAAGTGGTTTATCCTCTGTTTTGTGATTATCACTCTTTTTGATGTGGGGTTAAGATATTTCTTCCAATCTCCGACCCTGTGGGCCCGTGAGTTGGTTGCACTGCTGTTTGGCCCCATGTGGATGCTGACCGGCGCCTACCTTTTAATAACAGATGAGCAGGTACGAATGGATCTGGTGTTCCACCGTTTCAGCACCAGGAAAAAAGCTGTTTTCGATTTGATTACATTCACACTTTTTTTCTTTTACTTCGGAACGATAGTATTTTACGGGTGGCAGGACTGGTGGAGCTGCCTGATTAATAACGAACACTCCAGATCAGTTTGGAGGCCTGTGATGTGGCCATTCAAACTCGCCATACCTGTGGGTGTCACTTTACTGCTGATTGCAGGGATAGCCAAGTATATTCGCGACCTGTATGTGGCGATTACCGGGAGGAATTGGAATGGGAATTGAATGGATAACACTATTATTGTTTGGCAGTATGCTGCTGTTGTTGCTGACAGGTTTCCCTATAAGCTACGGACTGGGCGCTATCGCCATGGTGTTCTCTCTGTGGTTATGGGGACCGCAATCCCTTTTCATGGCCTATTTGGCAGCAGTGAGTACGGTGAATTATACGGTTCTGGTTTGTATTCCCATGTTCGTGTTTATGGGCATGATGTTGTATTATTCCGGGATAGCTGATGATCTTTATACAACCTTTCAGTATTGGCTGGCACCAATACCGGGTGGTCTGGCATCGGCTACAGTGGGTGTCTGCACCATGATTGCAGCCCTGGTGAGCTCTGAAGCCGCCGGCACGCTCACTATGGGGAGAATCGCTCTGCCCCTGATGCTCAAGCGAGGGTATCAAAAAGAGATTGCGACCGGATGCATCCAGGCAGGAGCCGCTCTCGGATTTCTTGTCCCGCCAAGCTGCATCGCAATTCTTTATGCCGTTATCGCAAAGGAATCCATAGGAAGGCTCTTCCTTGGCGGCGCTATACCCGGATTGATGCTGGCTGTGATGTACATCATTTACATCACAATACGATGCTATCTCCAGCCACATATAGCCCCCTCCATACCAAAGGATGAAAGACCGTCACAGAGTGAAAAAATAAAAAGTCTCAGACACCTTATCATGCCGAGTGCCATCATATTTTCGGTTATCGGGACGATTATGCTGGGATTGACCACGCCTGTTGAGTCCGCTGCGATAGGTGCCCTGGGCGCCACCATAGCGGTTGCGATTAAAGGGAAGCTCAGCCTGAAGCTTATAAAAGACGCGCTCATGGACAGTTCAAAGCTTACGGCGATTATGATGTGGATATTCATGGGAGCGATGACATTTGGTCAGATTTATGATGCGCTGGGAGCCAAGGAGATCATCCATACAGTTACGACTGCCCTCCCACTTGGGCCATGGGGCGTTCTCATTATGATACAAATGACCTTCTTCGTCCTGGGGATGTTTATGGATGATACGGCGATTCTGTTCATTACCATGCCGATATATATCCCTATTATCAATGAGCTGGGATTCAACCCGACATGGTTTGGCGTTCTTTACATTATCAATATGCAGATGGCTTACATGACGCCTCCTTTCGGATACTGCCTGATGTTGATAAAGGGAGTGGTACCGCCTGAAATAACTATGGGGGATATTTACCGATCCGTCATTCCATTTGTAATCATACAAGGATTGGCCCTTGCTCTGATTATGATATTTCCTGAACTCGTGCTCTGGCTGCCAAGAGTTATGTTGGGTGGAGGATAAGGCACCGATGGTGGCAGGACCGGCAATTGCCCTGCCACCACTAGCGGCCATATATGCAGTGACAAATATTTTTTTCACCGAACTGCGCTCAACAGCTAATCAGCACTATCTGTAAATCCATTACATTGATGCGGGTAGAGCCTGTGATCAGAAGACCATCTAAGGATTGAAAAATCGGAAAGGCGTTATTTTAGGCAAGATGTTGATGGGCGGAAATGTTCAGCGCACCGGCGCGGGAAAGAGTTGAGCCATCGGTGATTGCCCCGGCCGCATCGTCGCGCCATTATTCATCGGCGGAGCTGAATGGCTGCCCGAATTCAGTGTACCGTCCCATTTTTATCCGTTGCCTCCGCCCTACCGCTAATTGTAAACGCATAGGTCGAAAATCTGCCTCATCCGCGGAGTGCAAACTTCAGTTTGCGTCACTAACAGCCGCAAGCTAAAGCTTGCACTCCGAATAAAGTCGTCAATAAATAGCAATTTGGGTCTATCCATCTTTATCTCCTTTGTCGTACCGGTACTGTTATCTCAAAGATTGCACCGGGTTTTTCGGGGGTTTGTCATTTGGTCCGATATATAAAAGTTCGCCACGATGTGCATTTATTATCCTTTTGGCATTTGCCAAGCCTAATCCTGTACCTTGGCCGCTAGCCACTTTAAAAGGCACAAACAGGTTTTCTATATTTTCTACTTTTATACCGGAACCATTGTCTTTAAATAAAATGGTTGCCAATTCACTGCTAAGTGTTACTGATATGGAAATATACATGGCATCATACTTAAAGGCATTCTGGATCAATTCTTCGATCACCCATTCAATATCGGCTTTGTCGCCCTTGATATTTACAACTGTATCTGGAAACGATTTTTGTATATCCCGATCTTTGGTTTGATTTCTGAATATAACCGAGTTGATAATTTCTAAAAGGTCAAAGCTTTCCATACGCTGGGATAGGGGTTTCAGAAAACGGGAAAAGTCTTCGGCTATCCCGCGAATCCGCTCCACATTTTGTTCCATGCTGTTCAATTCCTCTGTCAAATCAGTAGAAGAAATTTCATATCGCATCCATACAATTGAATTGAGCAAATTCCATGCAGGGTTTTGAATGCTGTGATGAGCGCGGCGTACAACAGCTTTGATTGTTTGTTCTTTAATTAGCATTTCGCGATGGGTTAATTCATCAATTTATTTTTCCAAATACTTCGAAATATTAGGGTCAACTCCAAAACTGTATTTTAGAACATTAAAAAACGTAACAAGCGAATCAATGGGCGTCTGTGTTATTTTATCAGCGGTAGATCGCATATCTTTATAGCGACTCGCAACCGGTATCCCTTTTAAACGTTTTTCAATTCGAATGTGCATTTCATCAATTTTTTCGAAATATTGATCAATAACGATGCCGATTTGCGGGACGACCGCCATGAGCATATTAATATCTGATTGGTGAAGCTCTCTTGGAGGAACAGGGGTGTCTGCCAATAAAAGCCCCACGCCGTTCTGCTTAAAAACAATCGGGCAAACAGCAAATTTTTCTGCATTTACTTGCCTCAAAAAACTTAATTCTTGCTCCGAGATACTTTGCCTGATCTCATCCAAATGGTTGACAACTTGGGGGTGCTGATACTTAAAAACATCCGATAGAAAATTGTTTTGACGCAATTTGATGCTATAACGATGAATAGCTCTCATATTATCAGACTCGAAACCATAGCTTGCTCTGTTTAACAATTTACGTCGGCTTTTATCCGCTAAAAACAGGGCGCATTTTGAATAATTGAGTTTGCGAACAATCAACTCAGGAATATCTTCAAGAACATTATCCATATCCTCCATTAAAACCGCAGCACCAATTTTATCGCCAATATCACGTAGTAAATTGGCCGGTAGTCCCTACAAAACAGTGCAGGTGACTCAAAATCTATTCAGCGAGCGTTAATCTGAGAATAAGATCACCTGAAATTCAATTTTTGTAGACGCAGTAACAAATATCAGTCAATAGCATGGCTGAAACTGAATTTAAGAAGATTAGCCATGCAAAACAATCCGGTAAATACTGATTTACCACTTTTCAGTCCGCGGGAAGGTTGTGTATGTTACCGGTCTTATGAAAACAAAATCACGAAAGACGGTTTATAACAGCCCCGATACCTCGTGAATAGGTGATTCTATTTAACCTGCACTGTTTTGCAGGGACTACCAAAAATACCGCGATAGAATCGGCTGTCACCTGTAGCCGGTTGAGCGCCCCCGCTCGGTTTCCATAAAATTTCATCAACATAATTGATTTTTTCATCACGGTGCTTTACAGCCCGATATGAATGTGTGCCGGTGAAAGCCTCAGTTTATTGATTGATAATTGGTGTTGTAAACATGCAACAGTTTATGCTTACAGCATTGTTCGCCGTCAACAATCAATCTATAAAAATTTCACAATTTAAGTGATTTGACAATATAATCAAAACACAATTGCAACAATACAACGTGTTGTAAAATAGCAACACTTTTTTCGCTTATTTCTGGTTTGTCTCTTGTGCCATACGTAATTTCTTTATAAACGAATAATTTCTTTATGCGCGCGTAAATAGTTTTTTCTATTTAAATACAATATGTTATCATATACATCGGATCAAAAATACAATATGTTTGTCAGTCTGATTGACAGAGTGGCATATTTATTGCTTATGGTGAATATTGATGAATGATACATTTAATAAATAAAGGAGACTTCTATGAACGTTCATGAAAGTATTTTAGAATGCATTGGCAATACACCGATGGTGCGCCTTAATCGAATAGCAAAAGGCGTATCCGCGAACATAATGGTCAAATGTGAATTTCTCAATCCAAGCGGGAGCATGAAAGATCGGATCGCATTAAAAATGATTGAGGGGGCCGAAAAAGAGGGCAAGTTGAAAGAAGGCGGCGTTGTGACAGAGTCAAGCACGGGCAATACGGCCACGGCGCTATCTTTTGTAAGCGCGGCCAAAGGTTACAAATCGGTCATGCACATGCCTCAAGGGTGGCTGCCGGAAGATAAGCGTAAAATGATCTCATCTTATGGTGCCGAAGTTGTCGAAGTTGATCCGGGCCAGGAAATTCACGATGAATTGGAAGGGAAAAGCGTTCATGGGGGAGTCGTGGAGATTATCCCCCGCAAAAAAGCGCTTGAATTGGAAGAAAATAATGAAAATGTCTGGTGGGCGCGACAGGCCATGAACCCGAATAATTATTTAGCCCATAAAGAAACCACCGGCAAAGAAATAATTGAGCAAACCGATGGAAAAATTGATGCTTTTGTCGGTGCCGTGGGAACCGGAGGAACATTATTGGGAATCAGTGAGGCATTGCTGGAAGTCAATCCCGATGTGAAAATTTATGCTGTCGAACCCGCCAGTTCGTCCTTGCTTCAAATGGCTCCGGAAATAAAATTTTATATGGAAAAATATGGTGTTCCCGGAGTGGCCGGCTTGATTATCAACGAAATTGAGGAAAAAGGATTTATCGAAAAAGCATTCCTGATAAAAGATGAAGATGCCATCTCCATGGCTCACCGTTTGTGTGAAGAAGAAGGGCTGTTTTGCGGCATGTCAGCGGGCGCAAATGTTCATGTGTGTATGGAGGTCGCAAAAGAACTCGGACCAGATAAAAATATCGTTACGGTTTTAGCTGACAACAGATACCGCTATCTTTTCTCCGAACATTTTACGACATAATTTATTTAAAAAATAAGGAGGTGTTATGCTGCTCAATAAGGATCGAGCCTACGATGTGATGGAAAAATACGACATTGAAGCTATCGTTGCCACGATGCCGGAAAATGTTACCTACTTAACCGATTTTTGGAGTCTTACCCATCGTCTTATAAAGGCGACTCAGAATTTTGCGGTCATCACCCGAAAAAAGGATGTATCTCCTTTTATCATTACATCTATTGGTGATATGGATTTGGCGGCCGACCAGGAAGAATGTCAGACAGACAATTTCTTAACTTATGGGACATTTTATGTGGAATGTCCTGCGGATGTTGCTCTCAATAATACAGAAAAGCGCTATCAAAGTCTTCTGACTTCATCAAAACCCAAAAAAGATGCGGTCACTGCATTGATAGAATGCCTGTCAGAGCTTGGCGTGACCAAGGGCAAAATCGCCTTTGACGAAGGCAATATCACACCTTATGCATACAATACGATTACAGGAAACTTGAGTGATATTGAATTTATTCAAGGCTATCAAATCTTAAGAGAAATACGTCTCATTAAAACACAAACTGAAGTGAACAGATTAGAACGCTCGTCCGAAATCATAGAATCAGGAATCAAACATGCGTTATCGGCCATTCAGGAAGGAGTTACCGAATTTGAAATATGGCAGACGCTTTTTAAAAAAGTCCTTGAAGAAGGCGCTTTACCATCCTGGCCATGTGTCGGTGTAGGTACACGAGGCGGCCTCTCTAATGTAATCTCTGCTCCGCATCCGATAAAAAAAGGAGACCTTATCCGTTTTGATGTCGGTTGCCTTTATAAATATTATAATTCGGATTGTGCACGCACCGTTGTTTTGGGAGAAACCAATGAAAAACAGCGCTCCTATCATCATGCCGTTCAAACCGGCCTGGAAAAAGCGTTAGGAATTGTTCGGCCCGGTGTACGCGCTTCCGAAATATTCAAAGAAGCTGTCGAAGGTGTCAGAGATGCGGGTATTCCGCACTATCGCAGACATCATGTCGGTCATGGAATCGGTATTGAGCCTTATGAACAACCCTTTTTATCCGCAACATCCGAGGATATTCTTGAGGAAGGAATGGTTGTGAATGTGGAAACACCTTATTATGAAATGGGGTTGGGGGGAATTCAGTTGGAAGATACTATTTTGGTGACAGCAGATGGCTATCGAGCGTTGACTAAATCACCTCGTGA
This sequence comes from Desulfococcaceae bacterium HSG9, assembly GCA_030378005.1. Lineage (GTDB taxonomy): Bacteria > Desulfobacterota > Desulfobacteria > Desulfobacterales > JAUCGF01 > JAUCGF01. The sequence goes on from JAUCGF010000025.1 coordinate 17,587, forward strand.
TTTATTGGTTGTTTAATTAGGACTCGAAAGTTACAAATTATTTCATAAAAAAGAAATAGGCATCCTTCATTTTGTCCTGAAAGTAGTGTACACTACTTTAATTGTTTGAATCAGAATTTACAGGATTTTAGAATATTCAGAATCCTGTTCATTCTTTAATTTTGCCAATTCTGATTCAGAAATCTACATTTTGTTAAAACTGGAAAATGAAAGATGCCAAGAAATATAATAAAGCCACAATCGGAGGCATTCATGAGTGAAGCAAAAATAATTGAAAATTTAAAGGAAGCGATTATAGAGTTGGACGAGGTAAAAGTTGTCGAAGCTGCCAAAAATCTGATTGATCAGGGTATAGACCCTTTAGTCGCCATAGAAAAAGGACTGTCTGCCGGAATGACGGCCATAGGCGATAAATTCAACATAGGCGAATGTTTTTTGCCGGAATTGATACGCGCCGGCAACACCTTCAACGCTGGTATAAAAGTACTGGAACCTGAGATTGCGAAGAGCGGGGCAAAGCAAAGTCAGACAGGTGTTTTCGTTTTGGGAACCGTTACAGGAGATGTTCACAAAATTGGTAAAGAAATATTGGCGATGTTGTTAAAAACACGGGGATTTGTAGTGCATGATCTTGGTGAAGATGTTTCTCTGTCAACATTTGTGAGCAAAGCTGAGGAATTAAATGCGGATATTATCGGAATGTCGGCATTATTGACGACCACCATGCCTGCCCAGAAAGAAGTGATCGAATTTTTAAAAGAAAAAGGGATACGCGATAATTTCCGTGTTATGATCGGTGGCGGACCCGTCAACCAGAAATGGGCGGATGAAATAGGTGCAGACGGTTATGCAGAAACCGCTGAGGAGGCCGTTCGATTGGCCATGAAACTGATGGATACAAAATAGAAACACATTTTGAAAAGCAAAGAGGTGAATGCATGCTTAATTTTTATGAGGTTTTTTACAGATTTCTGGAAGGCCCGCACATTTCTGAAATGGATTACGATCTGGATTTTGACCAAAAACTAAGAGATACGGTCACTAAATATGGTATTAAATATGACCCGCAAAATCCGATTCCCCAAGATGATCAGATGGCAGATAACGTGTTTGCGGCCGGTTTAGAGTTCTATGAAAAGATAGGTACTTACTGTATAGATACTTTACGTGTAGCCACGTTTACAAAGAGAGAAATTCTTGAAGCCCTTGCTGAGGCTCCCAGCGAGCCGGTGTTTGGCACAGATAAAGATGCTAAAAAACTGATCGCCCGGCCTCCCGAAAGCGACCTGCCGCCCTGGTTTTTCATTGGAGCGGCAGGAGCGGCCGTTACTGATGAGCGGGTATTGGCCGCCATTGTGGAAGGATATGGCCAAGTACCTTATGGAAATTCTATCACGACGCCGTCAATTACAAAAATTAACGGTCGGCCTATTATCGCAAAAACACCTTTAGAGGTATTAGGATCAATACGAACCGTAGAGGTTTCCAAGGCCGCTTTGAGAAAAGCGGGAAGAGCGGGAATGCCGATCATGAATGCCATTTCAACAGCAACTTCCGACGCCGCCAAGATTGCCGGAAGTCAGTTCGGTCTGAATCCGGCGGACGGAATCATGGTGGGGTCAATGTCTGAGCTGAAGATGGATTTTCAACGATTAAACGAAGTCGCTTACGCATTACATTGCGGAAGTAATATTGTGGCAGAATCCGGGCCTTTGTTGGGAGGTTATTGTGGCGGCCCGGAAGGACTTGCCGTAGCGAATGTTGCGTATCATTTACAATCAATTTTGGTACAGCGTGGAACTGTCCATTTTACGTTCCCGATCCACTTTAAATTCTCTTCCAATACATCCCGAAACACCTTATGGTCAACCAGTATAAGTAACCAGGGAATATCTCGAAACAGTAAATTTCCGCTTCTCACTTCCGGAATTTTGGCTTCAGGCCCGGGTACGGAGATGAGTTTTTACGAAAACGCCGCCAGAACCATCACAACATGTGTATCCGGTGGTGGAATCCTGGCGTTAGGGCTCGCCAAAAATGTCCAAACTGACCATCTGACGCCATGGGATCCGAAGTTTTCAGTTGAAATAGCACTCTCAACGCTTGGAATGAAACGCCAGGATGCCAATGAAATCGTCAAAGAACTCCTGAGTAAATATGAATCGAAAATTCCGGAGGCTCCTATTGGGAAACGCTTCCAAGAACTTTTCGACATGGAAACGCTGGAGCCTGGAAATGAGTATCGTGAGCTATATTATAAAATGAAAGATGAAATGAAAACTTATGGTCTCAAGTTCGCAACCTGACAACGTTGTAAAATAGAAGGAGTGCTAAACTGTAAGTTTGGCACTCTGTAAGCGACTTTCTCGTAAATAAACTACCCATAATATCTACCACTTATCGTAATTGATTTTCAAAAAACAGCATCAGGAACGCGCTCTGGAATCGCATTGCCATAAGTTGTTTTCACATGGAAGTCACCCATCTGATAAAACTGTTTTCTGATTCATCTTTATCAATTGACATAAATACACGACGGAAGGTGTCTGCTGAAGGAATTCCGTCAGGCGATTGTAAAATTGTCAGCAGCCTGGCTTGTTCAGCCCGTATTCATAAATGTCAGGCCATGTGTCAGATCCTGAAATAACAGCACATATAGCAATTATAACAATATCCAGCAGCTTATGTTCTATTTTACATTTTTGTCGTGGGTCTGTCAGTGTTGCGAAATCAGGCCTGATTGCAGCATTGCCTATTGTGTTCATATTATAACTCCTTTATGATTGTTCAGGTTTAAAATAAAACCTGTTATAAATTATCATAAAGGAGGGTGTTAAGTACTTTTTCATGCAATTGCCCTGTAGTTCCTTATAAAACTTTTGATTTTTTATATGAAGTCTGTTAATTGATATGAAAAAATTATTTGGTCACATTCAGTAGATCGAAAACTTTTTGTCAACCCCTGAAAAATCAGAGGTTTTCAGCATTTCATGAATTAGCTGAAGCCATGAAAGAAGCGGACAATATCATAAAAAGCCGTTTTCGATCTTTTCCGAGTTT
>JAUCGF010000026.1 GCA_030378005.1 Desulfococcaceae bacterium HSG9
GAAGCGGAAAATCGGATGATAGCTTTTCTGTCCTTTTTTGAAAGGATTGTATCCTTTTTCAGCACCTTCCTGAGAACCGAACACCCCTATCACACTGGAATCTGAATCCATTGTCACACGTCCGAACTGTTTCTTTTTCCACACTTTCCGCCTGACCTTGTCTTCGACTTCTGAAAGTTCATTGCGGTTTCTGAATGAAAACAACCTGAAGAGTCTTCCAAAAGTTGTGCCGACAGGGAATTTATCCCAATCTGAAATTATACGCAGAACCCTGTCTGTTTTCAGTATCGCCAAATGACTCACATGCTTCGCTCCTGCAATAACACCGAAAAGAAGCATAAGAACAGCATCACATGCCTGGTAATCAGCGCCGGCACCTCTGATAACAGTGAGGTGGGCCGCTGATATTCCCGGTAAGTTAAGCTTGTCAATAAATCTGCCGAAATGAACCGGCCCGGCATTACCGGTTAAATTTTTTCTGTAAATTCAGCATTCACTTTTTTCATGATTTTCGTGGCTCCTTTCCGGATAATTTTTAACAGAAATATATTATAAATTCATCATGTTATCAAGCAAAAAATGAATAGCGATTGCAGTTTTTAGGTACAATGTATTCTAATGGACGTCTTTTATCAGTCAATCTGAACGTTTTTTTTGAATCACCATCATAAACCGTAAGCGGTTTACTCCGCAATAGTTTCGGTTTTGCCCCCTCAAAATTGGCTCCTTCGGTCTTCGCACCTTTTAAATCAGCTCCGAGCAGATTTGTTTCGCTTAAATCCGCACCGCTTAAATCTGCACCTTTGAAATTAAGCCCCGCTAAATTCGCACCAGGAAGACAAATGCCCGACAACTTAGCGTTTTCCAGTTGCACGTCATTAAAATCAAGAAGTCTGCAAAAATGCGGCTCTTTTTTGAATTCAGCAATCCATTTAAAGATTAAATCGGATACATGGATTGACTTCTTGGGTGTAAACACTTTTTTTTCCAGCAAGAGTTTGGTCACACAGAATTCCTGGATGCTGAAATGGGAAAAGCGCCAGTTGCCTTCGGAATCACGATTGATCAACGAGCGCCCCTTGATATTAACTTTTTTAATCAGCTTCACATTTTCAATTTGCTCTATCAAACGGTTCAGGTCTTGATCTTTAATTTTGCGAACGCCGCGTGTGTTTAATACGGTTGCCAGGATAATACAGGCGTCTGACAATCCTTTGGTGTTTACATTTTTTTCCTTTAGTTTCTCACGGTTTAACCAGCTTTCAACCAGCGCGTCATAGATGTAATAATCGCTCTTTTTTTCACTCAATATGGGAGATTCCATTAACATGTCAATGTATGATAAGAGCATGGGGCGACAGCGCAAATAGCCCATTTTGGTGATAATTTTTTGGGCTTCCTCTTTTTTAGGCTTCCTCTTTTTTAGGCTTCCTCTTTTTTAGGCTTCCTCTTTTTTAGGCTTCCTCTTTTTTAGGCTTCCTCTTTTTTAGGATCCTTTAGAAAGCCGAATTTTTTGGGAAAGCGCTTGGCAAGATAGGTCTCGACCTTATGGTCATCAAAAAAGGCAAGGTATTTAACCGGGCATAAAAACCCGCCGATGTCAATCAGATCCGGACGTTTAAAAGAGTTGTCATCACCTTTGGGAAAATACTGGGTGCGGCAGGTGATAATCACCTTTTTAAAATTCATCGTGGCGTTTAAAATTTCCTGTAAACGCTCGGTTATTCGTCCGTATGCCGTGGAATCTTCGTCTAAAGAGTCCAGCAATAGCACGGTTTTTCTTGGGGAGGGGATTTCTTTAAGCGCTTCCAGGGTTTTTTCCCCAAGTTTTTTTAAGACGCAATCGGTCTGTTTGGGCCAGAAAGAGGTTAAGTGAGCCAGTTTCAGCATGGTTAACAAAGTGGTTTTGCCCATGCCGGCGTCGGATAAAACAAAAAGCTGATCGTCGCCGGGATGCATGTTGTCCTTATTAAAAAATTTTTCAATCAGTTCTATGATCGGACGTTGAGTTACCAACTCCATTTCAGATTCGTAATCCGCGGGATTATAATCTTGACAATCAGGCTCAATGTAGTAACGGGCGAGTTCAAGAGGGTCTTGATACATCATATCGTTGATTGCGTTCAATTCCTGCTCTAAGTTTTTGCGCCCGCGGACAAGTTTGGCCCATAATTTGCCGATTAGGTCGGAGCTGTTTTTGATATTAAACCATTCCAGAAGCATATTAACATCCTATTTTTATTTAACAATTCAAGCGATCAGCTATTCAATTCGTGTTTTACACAATTATCAGCAGAGGAAAAGCTATGTGAGTTATTACCAAGAAACCTGATTTTTTTAGCTGTCCCGCCTTCATCGGAACCCAAGCAAACACGACAAAAAACATGAAACCGATGCAGAAACAGGCTCTTTTGAAATATTATCCTTTAAAAGCTGCAACCTGAAATCATATTGCGATTTCATGGTTTTCATCATTATCATAAAATTCCGGTAATTTCAACAATACGGAGAATATCTGATTTTTTTATTCGAGTGCCAGTGCTTTGTCAAACTTAGAAATTAGGATTGAGTTATCATGTGCATTCCTATATGATACTGCAAAACATGGAGGAATCGCTATGGAGAAAAAGTATATCGTTCGTCTCACGGATGAAGAGCGCAATGCACTCTGTGAGGTGGTGAAAAACTCAAGGGGACATCACAAAAAGTGCGCCGGGCACAAGTGCTGCTGAAAGTGAACGTCGATGGACCGAACCGGACCGACAACAAAATTGCCGATGCGTTTTCCTGTCGAACGAAAACCGTGGAAAATATACGCTGGCGGTCAGTGACGGATGGTTTCAAGATCGCACGGAACGGGAAAAACGAGATACGTCACCGCGACAAAAACCGCTCGACGGACAATCGGATGGCGTAAGGTGAGCGTTCGGCCACATCGAACGAAAGACGATCTGGCTTTTGAAATGGAAGAATTTCTTCGGACACGTTATACGGCGGTCGGTTAAATATCGCAGGAACGAATCAAGTTTGATGACCCGCTGATGCCTGTCTTGTCGCCGCATTCCTGACATTGAGATGCTTCGAGAGGAAACCGATGCATGGGCGATGTCCGGCAACGACAGGCAAAGAGGAGCGGACTGGCAATTCACCATTGATGATGCACGACACAGATGATGATGCACGACACAGATTGAAGTCCCTATACCCTAAAATTATAAATTGGCAAAGCACTAATTATGCGTCGTGAATTTCTTCTTGCCAATCTTCATCATACTCTTCGGAAACGCGGGATGCCTGCGCCAAAACATCCAGTTGAACGGCTTGTACTTTGCGATAAACATCGTTATAGCTTTTCTTTTGGCCGTCAACGGTCAAAAGATCGTTTTCAATCGAGATTCCAAACAGTTTTTCATTTTCTTCAAGAAAAGGAAGGATCAGTGCCCAGTCTTCGGAACTGAGATCGACAAATTCACCGCCGTTGAGCTGGTCTTCAGCCACTTTTCGTTTTGGATCACGCATATAAATGGCACCGCCGGATGCCAAGGAAAACAGGTTGGAGCCGGGATAGGGGGTGGCCTGGCTGACTGCCTGGCCATTTTCATTAAACTCAATGCCGTTCAAAATGACAAACCCGCCTCCGTCTAAGGGGTCGCCGGCCATGAAAGATTCCGCCAGATAATCCAGGCAAACGCCGTTGATTACGACACGGGGCCTTCCCACAGCGTTGATTAGCGGACGCCCGGCGGCGTTTCCCATCACAAAAACCGTTCCGCCTTTGGCACCGTACATGAAGGTCTGTCCCACATCGCCATAGACTACGAGCTTGCCGCGCTTCATGATTTGGCCTAATTGATCTTGAGCGTTATCATGGACATACATTTCAAGGCCATCAATTCCAGAAGCCAAGTAGTCTCCAGAACTGTCATACACGTCAATTCTGACTCCATCCGATTTTTCAGACAACCCGCAACCGCAAAAGCGTTGCCCTTTATAGCCGTAGCAGATGAATTGTTTCCATCCTATTTCATAAGCCGCGCAGATAAGACGAGCATCGCAATCATCTCCTTCGGGGGGGAAATCATAGGCGTTTATGACCAGGGTTTTCTCATGTTCTTCAGGCGCTCGCAAGCTATCACGGTCATCAAAGTCAATATGGCGATAGGCGCTGGTGGAGTTCTCATTCAACCTGGGGCAATTGTTGAAAATAGCAGTCAGGCTTTCCCGGATAATTTGCAACATCGAACCGCGCTTTTTATCACCTGTGGGAAAACGACGATCATTCAAATAGGTTAGAATTTCAATTGCTTTTTTACGATCAGAGTCACTGGCTGCGGATTTGGCCGCCAAAACATCACAAAGTTGTTTGAAATCATCATATTCCCGATTAACAATCCGGTTTTGGCAATCAGTTATAAATGCGGACAAGTCGTTTGCGGCAAGTCCTTTCTCAACATCTCGCTTAATCTGAGCAATATCAGCAGGCAACGCACCGATTGTCTCAGGCCGGTATTGTTTTTTCCCTGCCGGTGTACGCACAACATCACCAAATTTATTGGTGCAAACCAATTGTTTGGTGCCGTTGTCTCCATCTGATACGGTGAAAAGAAATGCCCCGCCATCGGTGGCGCTCCCGCCTCTTGAATTCCAGTATTTATCGGCAATGGGAGAAAAACGACTGTCTTCCGCTGCCAGGTTGTGCAGGGTTGCGTCAATGGCCTGTTTTTCAGAACAGATCAAACCGATTTGGACTTCCCCTTCTTGAAGGGCAAAAACTTGAGGACGCAGCATTGCGGTGTCGGTGATGCCAATAAGCTGAAAGCGCTTGTTTCGGGGATCATTTCGGGCAATAATAAAAAACCACGGTCCGTCCGGCGAACACTGAATATGAGATGACTGAATGTACCGGTAAATCTTTTGTTTTTCAGGGGAAAGCAAGTCGAAATCATATTCTGTGGTGGGTGCCATGGCTTCCACAATATATTCCATGGGATATTTGAAAGTACGATTCAAGAGATCGAGCAACAGGACAGAAACTTCGGTGTCGGTCAAAAATTGGGGGAAAATATTGTGCAGTTTCAGATATTCGCTAACGGCATGGTAGTTGGCAAAGTCGCCGTTGTGCACCAGGGCTTCATCCAGACCGGAAAAAGGATGCGCCCCGCCGGGATGCCAGAGCCGTCCTTTGGTGGGGTAGCGCTGATGGGCAATCCAGCCATGCGCCTTGAAGTCGTCCAAAAGATAGTATTGGGTAACTTGCTCGGCGTAACCGACGATCTTCAAAATCATGATATTGCGGCCATGAGAGAGAACAAACGCTTGTTTTTCATCTAAGGAAGCATAGTATTTCTGGTTAAGGCCGAATGAGTTTTGATAAACAAATTCGTCTTCCGCTTCAAAGGAATCCATATTTTGAAGTTTATGCTCGGTGGTGAAACTGTCCAGTACATCTTTCTTAACTCGCACAAAATAACGCCACACATCCGGCGGTTTGATTTCAAGCCCTGGGATTTCGCGGTAATCGTCAACACAAGGAAGTTGTTCCGCCTTGTGGATATTGAAAAACGGTTCAATGTGAGAGGCTTCCACCTTGCAGCGGACTTCGGGCTTTAAAAGTGCGATTTGTAAAAGGTAATGGGTGTCTAAAATCTCTTGGGTGACACCCAAATCACTTGCGGATAACCCAACAGCCGCGATGCCGCCGCCTTTGCCGTTGCCGCGGTTGTGCATTTGGACAGATGGTTCATAAATATGGCGGCCGCTTACAGGTACGGAAGAGATAAACCCCGTGACCCCACATCCGCCTTCTTCCGCCGCTTTTTTCAGCGACAGGTTGTCATGGGGCAGTTTCGCCCTGGAATCAAGAATGCGTTTTACAATGGCTTCGTGCTGGTTCAACATTATTTTCCTTTGGTTCTCATTATTTTAATGAAATACTTGCACCATCAAAATTAAATAATCATCTTGGCCGAGGGGGCCGGCTGATATTGTTTTCTCTCCGCCTCATCTAAGTAATCCAAGTGAACCAGAAGATCGGAGCGACCTCTCAATTCTCGGATGCTGCGCATGCCAAAACTTCGCAAAATATCACACCACTGCTTGCGCCAGGCGGTGTACATATTTATAACACGCTGTTCGCACCACTCTTCGGTAGTCATCAGGCTCAATTCGGGATCCGTGGAGGCGATGCCGCGAGCGCATCCGCGGCCGCTTTCACAATTGCCGCAACGAACGCATTCAACCGCGACAATATCCGCCGTGCCGATTACGACGCCGTCCGCTCCCAAAGCAATAGCCTTGGCCACGTCCATAGCATTTCTGATGCCACCGCTGGCAATCAGGCAGATTTTATCCCTGGCTCCTTCATCCGTGAGAAACCCATGTACTTTAGGGATGGCGTATTCAATGGGCATGGCGATATTTTTCTTGGCAATGTCCGGCGCCGCCCCCGTACCTCCGTAACTGCCATCAATATGAATGATATGCGCCCCGGCATGAAAGCTTCCCACTGCAACCATATCCACGTCCGTAGGTGTGGACACTTTGACGGAAACCAGCACCTGAGGATTGATCGCTTTCACCCAATCAACGTGTTTTTTATGGTCTTCCACCGAATAAACGCTATGAAAAGGAAAAGGTGAAAAAAGGGCGTTACCCACTACGGTTTCACGCATGGCGGCGACTTCGGGCGTCACTTTATCACCCAGAAGATGCCCACCCAATCCGGGTTTAGCTCCCTGGGCGTATTTAAACTCAACCACCGGGGCAAAACGGATGGTTTCTTCGCGCACGCCGAACAAACCGGTAGCCACCTGAGTGATGACATGGTTTTTGAATGGAAGCAATTCCAAAGGATAGCCGCCCTCTCCGGTGCATGTCAGGGTGTTGAGTTTCTGAGCGGCCCTGGCCCGGCCAACCATCACCGATAGCGCTGTGGAACCATAAGACATGCCCCCCCCATAGCACGGCATGGAAATAACTCGCTCCGGCCGGCCGTCATCACGTTTGTTTAAGACGATACTGGTGTCGATGGCTTCATCCTGAATATCAAGACGAGAATCAGGTTCCGGATGTTTAAAACGGATTTTATCAAAACCGCCGCCGGAATTTCCCAGATTGTATTCCAGATCGACAATGGGCAGGTTGCCGGTTTCCGCCATTTCCCAATGCCCGATAAGCATTTCAGGAGTCCAGCGATAATCTCCTAATGTTTCCAGAAGCGGGTTTTTACGCAGTGTCAACGCCTGCTCAGGGCAGCGATTCACACAGAAAAAATCATTTTTTTGGCATTTGAAGCCGATACATTTATGTTCGATTGGGCGTAGTGCTTCCGAGAAAGAAGCATAGCGAGGATGAACCCCGTAAGGGCAAAGCTCCGCACATAAGCCGCATGAAATGCAGCGGGCATTTCTTCTGATGATGTATTTACCGATGGTGTTGCGGAAACGGGATGGCGTCTCCTGCGTTTCCGGCAACTGAAATATTTGGTCAGTATCCATATATAATCCTGCTATCGTTTTTAAATCGCCCAAAATAAGCGGCGGCGGTGATTTGCCAGGCAACTTAACCTGAAGACATACCTCGCCATCCGCTTTATTTTGTGGTTATGCCGTTTGTCCGGGCAACAGCTTTTTGGAAATTTCTATATCCTGCTTGATCAGCGAATTGATAATTTCGTTCAAAGAAAAATTGTCATCCCTGCCTTTGATGTTTTTAAAGAAAAATGCTCTGACTTCTCTGTCCAGGTAGATCGGAATGTCCAATTCCTCAATCGGTCTGTAAAATTTGCCCTGCTCCGCATTTGTGAAATCATATTCTTTTTTCATTTCGGACACCTTTTATGATATGCTTGTTTCTCTCTTTTTGTCGCTCTTCTGGCGCTGATAATTCTGACGGATTCTGTTCCGTCACTATTTCTGAAAGTATGCACAACAACAAGAACAATTTCGTTTAACGATTTTCCCAGTAATATCCACCTGTCTTCGTCTTCCGAGTGGTCATCATCATATTTGTTTAAAGCAAAGGGATCCGCAAAAACATATGAAGCTTGTTCAAATGTTATCCCACGTTTTTGTATGTTGATTTTTTCTTTGTTTGTATCCCATTCAAATTTCATGCTTAACAACAATTGGGCATAATTATATTTGGTGGTTTTAGTTACTCTACACTCACACTACATCTATACTTTTCTTTCACCGAATATGGGGCCGAAGCTTTCTCTTTCCAAATCCTCGAACCATAAGGAACGCCCTACCTCTCCGCGCAATCTTCGGGCTTCACAAATACCCATAGCGCCCATGACCTCTAATAGCTGGTTGCGCCAGGCACCCATGAGATTTATAATTCTTTGACTGCCCCAATCAGGATTCACGGTTTCAAGTTTTACCGGGCAAGGCAGATTTTCCTGGCATCGGTGACACAAATTGCATTCCATAGCAATTAAAAGGGCATCATCAACCGTCACACCATCAGCTCCGCAAATAATCGCCTTGGCCCAATGTTCCGGCATAGCGATGCCTCCGGAAAAGACTAAGTTAATTATATGGCGTACATGCTTTTCAACCAGAAACAAATGGATTTCCCGGATCATTTCTTTTAAAAAACGTGGCTTTGCGGTGTTTAGTTCATTACCGTGATGATCTGCGTAAAAATGGAGGGTGTCTGCGCCCGCGTGCGTCATTTCCAAAGCGATCAAAGATGCGTTTTTCCTGAGAGGAATTCCAACCGCGATAAAAAGAGCGGAATTAACATCGCGCAGTTGTTTAATAAGGTCTTCAATACCGGGCGTATAGGCCAGTTCGATCATTCGGAATGCGGGGTTATTTTTTATAAATTCAATGGCGTTTTCTTGCGTCAGACAGGGAATCAGATGCTTGGCAAAGGGTTTAAGCGCTTCGGTAAAATCCTCGGCTTGAATGAACATCATTGTCCCCAATTCATGAGTCGCACGCACCATGCTCAAAAGAACATCAGGGCTTAATACGCCGAAATCGGGTTGTTGCATCAGCGCGGGAAGCGGTATTTCCAGAAGGGGAGGGACATCTGTGACGAGATTCATATTCTCATCAAATTCAAGCCGTTCAGGTCGGCGAGAGAGTTCAATGCACGTATTGATATATTCTCGTCCGTGGATGCCGTCTCTAGTCGGGCGAATAATTTCTGACATATCCGTCCACATAGAATCAAAACCGTGGCCAGAAAAAGGGCCGCGATAGCCGGAACCGGAAACCGGAACATTGCCGGTGTGGGCCTGATACCAAGTGCGATTTAAGATATCCGCGCGCCAGTAGTCATCCCCCAGAGTTCGGTAAGCGGGATCGATCACTCTTGAGAAAATGGCGTTGGTGCATTCCTGGACGCAGCGAAAGCAACTTTGGCAGGTGTAGCGGTATTCGGGTTCTTCCATGAAAATAACGTGTTGATAATTTTCTTCAAAGACCCGGGAAACACATTTTTTTTTAACACATTCACGGCAACTGCCGGCGCAATTTTCCCTAAATTCAACCGTGGCATATTTGCCAATGGGATTTTCGCGCGGCGGGGCCGTTTTTGATGCAATATGGTACTTTTTGGGCATGCAGCCTCCCAATTTTTATACGATTCATTACGAAATAGCGAACATCTGATTCTTCAAAAAACCTGATTTCTAAAATGCCGGACGAGGCAAAAGATTGGCCGCTTCAATGATTTCAGCAACTTTTTCTTCCCATTCGATGGCCATGAGATGAATGCCGGAAACACCTTGGATATCACGCAGTTCAGCAATAGTTTCCAGACAAATTTTGATGCCTTCGGCCGCGGCGTTTTCTTTGGGAACAGACGCCATACGCTGGATCGTCTCCTCGGGAATATCCATTCCCGCCACTTTGCTATCCATAAAGCGGGCCATGCCTACAGATTTTAGCGGCGTGACTCCGGCCAGAATATAAACTTTTTCCGTCAGCCCCTCTTCACGAGCCATGTGCATCCATTCTTTAAAGCGGTCCATGTTATAGATGCACTGGGTTTGGATAAAATCCGCACCCGCCTCGATTTTCTTTGCCAGCCGAATCACACGATACTCAAAGGGGTCGGCAAAAGGATTGGCCGCGGCACCGATAAACATGCGCGGCGCTTGGTCCAATTTGAATCCGCTCATATCAAGGCCATCATCGCGCATGGTACGCACCATGCGGATCAAATTCATTGAATCGATATCGAAAACGTTCATGCTGTCCGGCTGGCTGCCGAAAGATTGGTGGTCTCCGGAAAGACATAAAATATTGCGAAGCCCTAAAGCATAAGCCCCCAGTATGTCCGATTGCAGGGCAATCCGGTTTCGGTCACGACACACCATCTGCATGACAGGTTCCAACCCCATCTGCAAGAGACTGGCGGACGCGGCAATAGAAGACATCCTCACGATGGCGGTCTGATTGTCGGTAACGTTCACGGCGTCCACATTTCCCCTTAACAATTCACCTTTTTTTTGCACAACTTGGGTGTTGGCACCACGGGGAGGGCCGCATTCCGCCGTGACCGCAAAGTCGCCTCCCTCTAAAACTTGCTGTAATCCGCTGATTGACGTGCTGTTCATATAATGTGATCCTCTCTTACCAGTTTTCTAGGGCCGCCCGCGTGACTGGTGCGCCAATCCTTGGGTGGAATATAGGTTCGCAAATTATCCATCTGCCCTAAAGCCGTAAGCCTTGCGATGATGAGTTGCCAGGCGCAGTCGGTGTCAGGGCTGATTTCGCATTTGCCGTCGCGTGAACCGCCGCAAGGGCCGTTTAGCAATTTTTTGGAACAGCGCGTGACAGGGCAGACACCGCCGAAAACAGCTAACTCACAATGACCGCAACCCAGACACTCTTCGGTAAAAAGGCCCTGCTTTTCCAACACTCCGATAAAAGTTGTGTTCACGCCCGGTAAAACAGGTGTGACCGGAAACCGCCGGGCCATGTCCTGCACTCCGGCGCCACAGGCTAATGACAGCACGGCTTCATTGCGACTGACCGCCGCGGCTGATTCCTTGATGAACCCATCTTCGCACTGTCGTTCGATGGTCTGAGTTTCGATTTCAATATTTTTACCATCTTTTTTAAATGCCAGGCGCAATGCCGAAGTCAACACGGCCGCCTCGTCTTCGCCACCGGCAAAGCATGTTTTGACACAGGTTCCGCAACCCAAAATGAGTACTTTATTATAAGGTGCGACCATAGCTTTAATTTCGGCAATCGGTTTTTGTTCTCCAACAATCATCGAATAACTCCATTTTTAGTTGCAAGTTTTAAGTTTTAAGTTGCAAGTTATTTCATAGCATAATGATTTCAATCAATTATAGAACAACTTAAAACTTGTAACTCACAAGAAATTTATGCATCCGGGCAAAATTTTTCGGATTTCTAATTAAATCAGAACGCCGGATTTGGGCCTGACTCTATCAGTTGCTCCACAGTTTGATTGATAATTCTAACGGCCTCCGCAATATCACCATGGGGAATGTTATGAAGCGCAAGTCGGTCACCGCCCACACCGATTTCATCCAGCAGTTTTTTTACCCAAGCCACTCTTTTTTGGGCCCGGATATTACCTTCCACATAACGGCACGTTCCTTCAGGGCACACCATAACAGCCACTCCATCCGCTCCGGTTTCAAAGGCGCGTAATAAAAATATGTCCTTGACCATGGCCGAACATGGCAATTTTACGACTTTCAATTCCAATGTGTCGCTTCCCATTTCATTCAACGCATCTTTATCGCTCAAAGCGTTTATGCAATGAAACAGTGTAATTTTAGGTTTGAACGGTGTATTCATAATAATCAAGCTATCCTGCCAATTTCCTCATCATTTCTGTAAGATTTTTGCTTAATAAAAACATAAATTTTTTATTAAACAAAAAAATAATCTTCCTGTCAATAGAAAAACTGACCATTCCTGATTCAGTATTAAATGTAAGTTATGATTGACAGATAGCATTTTTTAGATTATTAGGCATTCATCATTCGGTGATTATGCGCCCGTAGCTCAGCGGATAGAGTGCCGGACTACGAATCCGTAGGTCGCAGGTTCGAATCCTGCCGGGCGTACCAATAAAAAAAAGCATTTACGAAATTTTATCGTAAATGCTTTTTTTATTTGGTGACAGTTTCGTGACATGTTGAAAAAGCGTGACTTATAGTGGCTTATCAAATTATAATTGATGGGTTATACTCAGTAGATGGAAAGTTCAGGAGCGCAAAAATTAAGCACAGCGATTTTTTGCATCCGACACCCGGATATGCTTACGGATTCAGAGGCCGGCAAAAAACTGCTGTGCTTAATTTTTGCACCCCCTGCCGTCTATTGGTATAATTTGAAAATGGCCTGAAAACACGCAAACCGATAATTTCAGCTTTCGGCCGCAGCTTTTCCTGGCAGTGCTTTGCTTCGTTTTTTGACAATTTGGCTGATTATTATGGGAACCATCATCGTCAAGCCAATCAGACCGCTCTGAATTCCAGGTGCCACCAGTAACAAAGCCGCAATGGCTGTCACGGTCCGTTCGATCCGTCCCATATTTGTAATAAAATAACCTGTCAGCGCCGCACCGAGAAAAATAATGCCAATCGAGCAACCGGCCACTGTCAAAATAAATTGTTGCCAAGTGAAGCCGTCGGTGACAATCAACATTGCCGGCGAATAAACGAATACGAAAGGCACCATCGCTTTTGCCGATGCCAACCGAAACGCTGTATTTCCGGCTTTAAAAGGATTCGCGCCGGCGATTCCGGCTCCGGCATAAGCGGCCAGAGCCACTGGTGGCGTTATATCGGCCAGCACACCGTAGTAGAATACAAAAAAGTGGGCCACAATGGGGGCGACGCCTAAAATTCCCAGGGCCGGAGCGGCAATGGAAACCAGCACGATATAGGTGGCCGTTGTGGGAATGCCGGCACCAAGAAGGATACAGGCGACCGCTGTAAAGATGAGTGTAAAAAACAGCGTGGTTTCCGGCAGAGCGATCATGTTGAAAGGTGCGAAGGCGACAAATGTTTCGGCTAACTGCCGGGAGGAGTTGGTTACCATAAATGAAACTTTAAAACCCATTCCGGTCAGGCTCACCACTCCGACGATGATACCCACTGAAGCCGCAGAAGCGCCGACTGCCAAGGCATACTTGGCTCCCATCTTAAAACATTCAAACAGGTCAGGAATCGTCAGGCGATTGTGGGGATTGATAAATCCCACAACAATACAGGCCGTAATTCCCCAAAAAGCGGCCATGTAAGGCGTCCGCCCGGAAGCGATGATAGCAATCAAAAGGGTCAGAGGGATCAATGCGGCCCAACCATTGCGTATCACATTAAAAAAACGAGGCATCTCGTCCTGTCGCAAGCCTCGCAGGTTGAGCCGTTTGGCCTCCAAATGCACCATAGTGAAAATACCGAGATAGTGCATCGCGGCCGGAACCGCAGCCGCCAGCAGGATCGTACGGTAAGGCATTTCCAGAAATTCAACCATAATAAAGGCGGCCGCCCCCATAATCGGAGGTGTAATCTGTCCGCCGGTGCTTGATGTGGCTTCTACAGCAGCCGCAAAATGGGGCTTGTATCCGGTTTTTTTCATGGCCGGAATGGTAAGTGCCCCAGTGGTCACCGTGTTGGCGATGGAAGAGCCGGAAATCATCCCAAACAAGGCTGAAGAAAAAACGCTGACTTTGGCGGGGCCGCCGGCGTAGCGCCCGGCAATACAAGACGCCAAATCAATGAAAAACTGACCGGCACCCACCCGGTTGGCTATCACTCCGAACAGTACAAAATGGAACACATAAGTGGCGACAACACCGACCGCAATACCGTAGATTCCCTGGCTGGTCAGATAGAGATGATTGACCAAACCTTTCCAACTGGCCCCGGGGTGTACCAAAACGCCAGGTGCATACCGCCCGAAAAGCGCATATAATATAAAGCCGATGGCGATTAAAGGCAGTGCTATTCCCATGGATCTTCGGGTTGCCTCAAGCGTAAAAAAGATCATCAGACTTCCAAAAAAGACGTCAATGGGCAATGGGTCTCCCACCCGGAAGGCCAATTCATTAAATACATACGGCACATACATACAGGTGACGCCGGCCGTAATCGCCAAGAGCCAGTCATGGGCTGGAATACCGCCGATTGCCAGGAAGCTGGATTTCCCGGATTTTTTGCGGAAACCGTAAACAAGGAAAATGAGACCCAAAACAAAAGCCAGATGTATCCCGCGGTGAGTGGCTTCTCTAAGAAGCCCGAAACCGGCGGTATAATAGTGAAAGCACGACAGGATAAAAAGATGGCCGCCCACGATCTGGACAGCCGGAGCCGTCATGGGCCGCATCTGCATTTCAGGATCGTATTCCTCTTCGAGCCTTCGGACTTGATCTTGATTTATTTTGGGCATATTATCTTATCTGTTATTGAATAAGACTCGGCCGAAGAGCGACAAGCAATTCTCCGGTTAAGCCTGAAACGTTATCTGATTATTTCAAAAGCCCGGCCTCTTGATAATAGCGTTCAGCACCGGGATGCAAAGGAATTCCAACACCATCCAACGCAGTTTCGGCTGTGATCGTTTTGGCTTTGGCATGACCTTTATCCAACAGTTTACGTGATTGTTTATTCCAAATTGCCTTGGTGATATTATAAACCAGATCGGCATCCACTTTGGATGAAACCACCCATTGGGCTCCGACCGAGATCGATTCAGTCTCACCAATGCCTTCATAAGTTCCCTCAGGAATCATATCTTTTGCGAAAAAACCGTATTTCTTGATAATCCCTTCCGCTTCCGGGCCGTTGATAGGAACCAATTCCGCTCCGACACTTGAAGCCAGCTCAACTACCGAACCGGTCGGAAAACCGGCTACGATAAAAAACGCATCCAGTTGGTTGTCTTTGATTTTATCAATAGCCGGTCCCGGTTTGATATAGTCAACATCCATATCTTTTTCTGACAAACCGTAAGCCTCCAAGATAATTCGGGCATCAACCAAAGTGCCGGAACCTGGCTCGTCCATGGAAAGGCGTTTACCCTTGAGGTCTTTCACAGATTTGATTCCGGCACCTTTGCGGGCAACCAAATGGATTGTCTCCGGGTACAGGTTAGCCAGAGCGCGCAGAATATCCACTTTGCCTTTGCCTTCATAAATGCCGGTGCCGGTGTACGCCCAGTAGGCAACGTCCGACTGAGAAAAACCCGATTCCAGAACCCCGGATTTGATGGCGTTGATGTTGGCCACGGAACCGTTGGCCGATTGTGCTATGGCGACCAGACCCGGCACACCGCAACTGCCGCCTTTGTCACAGGGACGTGAACCGGGCGGGCTGGAAATGCAATGGGCAATCAACCCGCCGATAGGATAGTACGTGCCACCGGTACCACCGGTGCCAATACGAAAAAATTTCATTTCCTGAGCTTCGGCAATGCCGAAGCCGCCAATCAGTCCGATAATCAGTACGCTCGCCAAGATTCTTTTTGTCAACATAAGCCCTCCTTAAATTAAATGTTTAACTAAAAAATGGTAAACTCACAATATCCAGGTTAACGGCCTGAATAGAGTCAACCTGTGAATTATATGTAGCAAAAAAAAAGAAAAAAACATAGTGGTTTTTTTTGCGTTAAAATTGCGATGTGTTTCACTGCATTATTTCATGGGCCGTATATAATTATATAGATTAACCTTTTTCCCTGGATACCCATGAAATTTATTGTCAATCGAAATTCATGCCTGATTTTCATGCAATTGCCCTGGTTATCCTTAATTTGCTTGACTTTTACCTGAATTCATGGTTTTCAAATCGGATTATATTTTTGTATTTATTTAGGAATGAGGATGAAATAAATTCTCTGACTATCTGTTTTTAAACTTTTACGCCTTATATAATGTCAACCATTAGGCGCACTGAATGGAAATTTTTGAAATTATTATCAGCTCCCTGTATGTTATGGGAGCCGCCGGTTATTTGATATATCTTTTTTTACAAAAAGATCATTTTCAAAAAATCGGTTATTATCTTCTGATCGCCGGTTTCGGGCTGCATTGTATCAGCCTTATATATAAAGTGGTTCGTACAGGCTATATTCCGGTCAATAATTTGCACGAAACGCTTTTTATCGCCGGATGGGCCTTGGTCGGTGTTTTTTTAATTTTTCGTTACAAATATAACCTTAAAATTTTAGGGGTGTATGCCGCTCCGTTGGCCGCTTTGATCGTGGTCAGCGCCTGTTTGTTGCAAAATGAACCCGGCCAGCCGCGTGAAATTTTCAATCATTTCTGGCTGGTGTTTCATATTATCGCCATTTTTACCGGTGAAGCCTCGTTCGCCCTGGCCTGTGGTATCGGCATATTATACTTGCTTCAGGAGCGCTCTATCAAAACAAAGCGTCCCGGTTTTTTCTTTAAACGCCTGCCCTCTTTGGAACTGTTAGATGCTACCGGACATGCGTGCATTGTTACCGGATTCACGCTGCTCACCATCGGACTGATCACTGGTTTTATCTATGCTCATGTGGTGTGGGGACGCTTCTGGAGCTGGGATCCTAAAGAAGTTTGGTCGGGAATCTCCTGGTTATTGTATGCGGGGCTATTGCATGTGCGCTTTGCCGTGGGGTGGCACGGTCGCAACGCGGCGCTTTTGGCGATTATCGGTTTTGGCGTTCTTTTATTTACGTTTTTAGGAGTGAATTTCTTTTTTGACGGTCATCATGGCGAATTTACCAAATATTAATACGGATATGAAAACAAACAGCCGTTATTCCAATCATTCGCAAGATATGTGTCCTGTGCGTTTACAACCCGCTGAAGATCCAAGTGAATTTGATATTCTTGTGATCGGACTTAATCATAAAACCGCACCTGTGGAAATTCGTGAACAATTGGCTTTTTCCAATGAAGAAACTGCACATGCTTTGGAAATGCTTCACAAGGAAGCCAATATCCGTGAAATTGCTTTATTATCCACTTGCAACCGTGTGGAAGTGATCATGGCCGCCAAAAACAGTGTAAAAGCGGTTGAAACCGCTAAAACACTGATGGCGCACCTTAAAAAGATACCAATAGTTAAATTCGATCAAACGCTGTACATTTTCAAAGGGGATGATGCGGTACGTCATGTTTTCAGAGTCGCATCCAGCCTTGACTCTATGGTTGTGGGCGAACCTCAGATTTTAGGGCAAATCAAAGAAGCCTATCACATGGCGATTGAAAAGAAAACCGGTGGTGTGATTTTAAACCGCCTGTTGCACCGCACCTTTTTCATTGCCAAACGTGTGCGCACAGAAACCGGTATCGGTGATCATGCGGTCTCGGTGAGTTATGCCGCCATCGAACTGGCTCGTAAAATCTTCGGCAATCTGGAAGGCAAAAAAGCACTTTTGATCGGTGCGGGTGAAATGGCCGAACTGGCTGTGGAACATCTGTTGCGCCATAAAATCGGCGAACTTTATGTGGTCAACCGTACGTTCGAACGCGGCGTCAACCTTGCCGTTCGCTTTAACGCCCAGGCCATGCGTTTTGAAGAGCTTTCAGATTGTCTTGAAATAGCAGATATTATCATCAGTTCCACCGGTTCACCAGATTTTATTATTCGGCGTGATCAGATGAAAAAAATTATGCGTATCCGCAAAAATCGTCCGCTATTTTTCATTGACATTGCGATTCCGCGCGATATTGATCCGCAAATCAACCATCTTTCCAATGTGTATGTATATGATATTGATGATTTGAAAGGCGTGGTTGACGAAAATATCGAAGATCGCAAAAAAGAAGCGATTAAAGCTGAACGTATAATTGATGAAGCGGTGATTCATTTCCACAAATGGTATGAAAGTTTGGCGGTGGTTCCCACCATCGTTGCCATGCGTAAAAAAATGGACAGAATCGCCAAAACAGAAATTGATAAGACTTTAAAATCATTAAGTCATTTGTCAGATACAGATTGTCAGGCGATTCATCGCATGGGCGATGCTTTAATAAGTAAAATGCTGCATGATACAATTATATGTCTGAAACAAAACAGCCGCTATCACGACAAAGCCATGCAGCTTAATATTACGCGCCGACTGTTTAGTCTTGATATTGAATAGAATCGAACAGCGTCTAATTTGCATTAACCGACAGCCTTGAATTAAATCGCCGCTATGCTGAAATAGTATTTGACAGAAGCGATTTTTGTCTATATAAATCAGACTTTCTAGCGTTACTGAAGGGTCCCATCGTCTAGCGGTCAGGACATCGGCCTCTCACGCCGAAAACACGGGTTCGATTCCCGTTGGGATCACCATTATCAGTAAAACGGAAAACAATTCCATTCCTCTTTCCTCTTTCCTCTTTAGCGACATGCTTTATTATTCTTACCACACCACTAATTTTTTTCATTTGCTTTCCATTTTCATTTAATCTACATTTCATAGTAATCATACAGGTCGAATTGTTGTATTGTTGTACTTCATACGATTTTAAAAAGTGATTATAGTGGGAAATACGTAAACCGACTAATGAATGCCCCAAAGTTTGCAGTTGAAAAAAAGATAAATATGCCGTACATTCGCAACTGTCAGCATGAATTGAAACTCGTGACCCGTTAAATCTGCCATCAGGATGGAAAACTGTTCCATTCAGAGCGTGTGAACAGTTGCCTTGCAATGGATTCCAAATATCTTATAACAAGTGTAATGTTAATGTGTAACTGAGAGATAGATAAATGATTGTCTTTTGTGAAGACTGCGGAGCAAAAAACAGCTTTGACCCTGAAATGTTTGGCTCAATGCGAATCCATATTAAATGTTGCCGCTGCCGTGAAAATATAAAAATCGACGGTTCCCCAAAGTCGCACACGGATGATAAATCTGACCAAATGCAGGTTTTTAAATCGCGCATGATGGTGAAATATCATAATATTATGATTCACATTAATGAAGAACGCAAGAAAATCAGCATGGGGCGCTTAAAAAAAAATGATATCGCTATCATAAAAAACCATGTTTCCCGTTTACACACGACGATCAAATATGAAAGCGGAAAGTATGTCCTGACCGACAAAAGTAAGAACGGTACGTATGTCCTTATTAAGGGTCGTAAAGGCATTTTTGTCAAGCAAAAAACATTGCTGCTCAGTAACAGCGGCATCATCGGTTTGGGCGGGGTTGTCACCTACGAATCATCAGAAGCGATTCATTTTCTTATCAAGGTATAAAAAACGGAGCTTAAATATGAGCGCAATAAAAAAGTCATCAATTCTTATCATTGATGATGGCCTGACAAACTTACATGTTTTGGAAAAAATTTTACGACCAGAAAAATATGAAACTATCTTAGCTTCTGACGGATTTAAGGGATTAGAATTAGCTCTGGAAGAATTACCCGACTTAATTCTTTTAGATATTATGATGCCCGGTATGAATGGGTTTGAAGTCTGTAAACGCTTAAAACAAAACCCTGTAACCAAAGATATACCGGTCATTTTTATCAGTGCCATTCACGAATTATCTGAAAAAGTCAAAGGGTTCCAGATAGGCGGGGTTGATTATATTACCAAGCCAATCCAGCGTGAAGAAGTTATTGCCCGCGTTGATGTTCATTTAAACTTAAAACGCTCACGGGAAGAACTGACCAATGCCAATGCCGCTAAAGACAAACTTATGGCGGTTATAGGGCATGATCTACGCGGCCCGCTAGGTTCATTAATGCAGGCGTTGGATATGCTAATTAAATTTGATGGCCAACTCAACAAACAAAAACGTTTGGATATGTTGGCAGAACTTCATAACGGTGCCAAACGAACCTTCAATTTGCTGGAAAACACGTTATGTTGGGCGCGCAGCCAAAGCGGAGATATTATTTATCAACCTGAAAACCTGAAATTAAAAGCGATTGTCGATGACAATATCCAGTTGTTTTCAGATTTCGCTCATGAAAAAGCCATCCAACTCAATTTCGATATTGATGAAGCATTATCCATTTATGCGGATAAAAACATGCTGACAGTTGTTTTGCGCAATCTTATTTCCAATGCGTTAAAATTTACACCTCAATCAGGTGAAGTCAAGGTAACAGCCATTGCTAAAAAAGAGTTCGTCGAAATAACTGTCGTTGATAATGGCGTAGGTATTGCCACCGAAAATAGGAAAAAATTGTTTGATCCGGGAAATCATTTTACAACTTATGGAACCCAAAATGAAAAAGGCACTGGCTTGGGATTACTTCTTTGCAAAGAATTTGTGGAAAAAAACGGTGGTAATATCCGAGTGGAAAGCGTTAAAAAGGGCGGCAGTGCGTTTAAATTCACGGTTCCGCATATACCTTAAAAATATGAATGGAAGCTCGTTTATCGCGGTACGCGGTTTGGTTAGTAACCGTGACTAAATAACTTGCCCAATTTGAAATTTCGTAATAGTTCAGCCCTATGCAAAAAATAGAGCTTACACTACTTAAATCCATATGCTATACATAGCTTATGGAACTTGACATCAAATATCAAGGCAAAATTGTAACTTAGGGCGGATTGCCAAAATATTTTCAGGGAACCGGCAAGAAATTCACCGCCATCCGTTTTATTTTATCGCAACTTTCGCAAGAACCGGTTAT
>JAUCGF010000164.1 GCA_030378005.1 Desulfococcaceae bacterium HSG9
AAACCTCGTATTAAGCTGCGAATGCCGATACTGTTTATTTATTTTCATAATTTTACAAGTAAAATCTAAAAATATGAGTTGCATTCACCTAATGAACAAAATTCATCACTCGCTATGCACCACCTCCCAAATCTGAATTAGGATTTGTAAGATTAATGGATTAATGGATTAGCGAATTAGCGGACAATAAAGATTATAAAATAATCCTGAAATCATTTAATCCTAAAAATCCTAATTCAGACAATGGTTGACAGAAGGTTGGTCTCGTTCTAACGCCGGAGCGTTGGAACGAGAAAAAAATCACAATTCAGACGCAATATTCAGCTCCCCTTTTTTTTCTTATTCCGATGCCGCTTCACCTTAACAAGCCGTTTCATCCTCTTACGTTGAGGCGTCAGGGCTGACCCCATGCCGGACAAACTGGGGTTGGTCATAAAAAATTTGTGGGCGTTAAACGGATCCTTTGTGGAGTCGCAACGCAGATAGGAGCCATCCGATTGGAGATCCCAGCTTTGTTCATTATCACGCATATTGGCTACCATAATTTGGTCTAATACCTGCTGGTGAGCTGTGGCATTGTAAATCGGAACCAAAGATTCGATACGACGGTTAATATTGCGCGGCATCAAATCGGCTGAAGAGAAATACAATTTGGCATGTCTGGAGGGCAACTTATAGCCATTGCCAAAACAAAAAATCCGGGAGTGTTCCAAAAAACGGCCGATAATAGATTTGACCCGGATGTTTTCAGAAAATTCCGGGATACCGGGGCGCAAACTGCATATTCCTCTGACCACCAAATCAATTTGAACCCCGGCTTGGGATGCGTTATAAAAAGCGTCAATAATATCGGGGTCCACCAATGAATTCATCTTGCCCCAGATTTGCGCCGGTTTGCCCGCCTTGGCAAAGGCGATCTCAGCCTCAATATTTTTCATCAAGCGTTCCCGCAGAGTAAGCGGCGCTATGCCAAGTTTTTTGAGATTGGCCGGTTGGGCATAGCCTGTCATATAGTTGAAAATCTGCATCACATCGGAGCAAACGTCCGGGTCACAGGTAAAATAGGCCAGGTCGGTGTAAATTTTGGCCGTTACCGGATGATAGTTGCCGGTTCCAAGATGGGCATAAGGTTGAAGGCGCGTGCCTTCACGGCGCACGACCAAAGAGAGCTTGGCATGGGTTTTCAGATCGATAAAACCGAAAACCACCTGAGCGCCGCTGCGTTCCAATTTGCGGGCGATATCGATATTGGCTTCTTCATCAAAACGGGCACGAAGTTCGATCATTGCGGTAACGCTTTTGCCCGCTTCGGCCGCCTCAATCAGCGCTTGTACAATGGGTGAATCTTTGTTGGTGCGATACAAGGTCTGCTTGATCGACACCACATTTTTATCTTCACTGGCCTGTTGCACAAACTGAACCACGACTTTAAAGCTTTCATAAGGATGATGCACCAGAATATCTTTGGAATGAATGGCGGCAAAGCAATCCCCTCCAAAATCACGAATACGTTCGGGAAACCGTCCGCGATAAACAGGAAATAACAATTTGGGACGATCATTGAACACCAGTTCTGACAAATTGGACAAGCCGATCATGCCTGGGAAACGGAACACATCATGCCGATTAACGTCCAATTGTTCGCGGATGAATTCCAACAAGTCATCGGCCATATCTTCATCGGCTGTCAGACGCACCACACTTCCCCGGCGTCGGCGTTTAAGCGCGGATTCAAAGGTGAAAACCAAATCTTCGGCTTTTTCATCAATTTCCATCTCACTGTCCCGAATCAGTCGAAACGCGCCTCCGTTAATCATTTTGAATGAAGGGAAAAGGGTTTCCGTGAACATCATGACCAGATGCTCTAATGTAATAAGCCGGTTTGTTTTCCCTTGCAGACGGATAAACCGGCATAATTGGTTCGGTAAAATAACCAAAGCAACCATGTTTTCACTCTCAGTTTCTTTTTCAAGCTCCATGGCCAAACCGAAACCGAAATTGGGGATAAATGGAAAAGGATGCGCCGGGTCAACGGCAATGGGACTGAGAATGGGGAAAATATTGTGAGAATAATAATTGTACAGCCATTCGCGTTCCTGCTCGGTAATATCGGCAGGGTTGACTAACTGAATCGACTCTTTGCGCAGTTCGGTCAGCAGTTCTTGAAGACATCGGCGCTGTTCGGTCATCAACTCGGTAGCTTTGAGACCGATAGCCTTGAGCTGCTGCGCCGGCGTCATCCGGTCAGGATTGTTACTTCTGACACGGGTAGCCACCTGAGCTTTCAACCCGGCCACACGCACCATGTAAAACTCATCCAAATTGCTGGCTGATATGGAAAGAAACCGAATACGCTCCAAAAGTGGATGGGACGTATTGAAAGCCTCTTCCAAAACCCGGTTGTTAAACTGAAGCCAGGACAGTTCACGATTAATAAACCTTGCCGGTTTGTTATGGAGTGATTCAACCTTTGCTTCCGGCTTGGCACCGTTTTTCTTTTGAACAGTCTTGCTTTTTTCCATTTTTCCCTCCGCTTGAGTATCGTAGGGTGGGTTAAGAGAAACGAAACCCACCCTACAACTGAAGTTTGCACTCCTAAAAAAGTTTCCTTACAAATTTTTTCAAAGTTTGAAAAAGCCCGGATAGCCGCGCTTTTTGCGTCTGCCGCCTTAACCGTTTGAGATATTGTTTATCCTGCTCTAAATCAGGATGATCGGTAATTTCATCAATCGCCACCGTTTGGGTCATATATTCTATGGCTTTGGCTATATCTCCGCGACGTTCCCACTCTCTTGCCAAATTATTGCATGTGACCGCTTCACCGGCTTTGTCGCCGATTTCCCGTCTGATGGTTAGAGATTGTTTGAGGTATTTGAGAGCGGTGTCGTAGTCGCCGCGTGCATCATAAATCTGTGAAATATTATTGAGAGACTGACTTTCGCCGGCTTTGTCGCCGATTTCTTGTCTGATAGTTAGTGATTGTTTGATGTATTTGAGAGCGGTGTCGTAGTCGCCGCGTGCATCATAAATCTGTGAAATATTATTGAGCGTTGTGCCTTCGCCGGATTTGTCGCCGATTTCTTGTATGATGGTCAGTGATTGTTTGAGGTATTTGAGAGCGGTGTCGTAGTCGCCGCGCGCCTTGAAAATCTGTGAAATATTATTGAGTGTCGCACCTTCACCGGCTTTGTCACCAGTTTCTTGTCTGATAGTTAGAGATTGTTTGAGGTATTTGAGAGCGGTATCGTAGTCGCCGCGCGCCTTGAAAATCAGTGAAATATTATTGAGAGCTGTGCCTTCGCCGGATTTGTCGCCGATTTCCAGTCTGATGGTTAGAGATTGTTTGAGGTATTTGAGAGCGGTGTCGTAGTCGCCGCGCGCTTTGAAAATCTGTGAAATATTATTTAGTGTTGTGCCTTGGCCGGATTTGTCGCTCATTTCTTGTGTTATTGCCAGGTCTTGTTTGAGGTATTTGAGAGCGGTGTCGTAGTCGCCGCGCGCTTTGAAAATCTGTGAAATATTATTGAGCGTTGTGCCTTCGCCGGATTTGTCGCCGATTTCTTGTTTGATGGTCAGTGATTGTTTGAGGTATTTTAGAGCGGTGTCGTAGTCGCCGCGCGAATCATAAATCTGTGAAATATTATTGAGCGTTGTGCCTTGGCCGGCTTTGTCGCCGATTTCTCTCGAAATTTTCAGGCTTATTTCATAATGTAGCAGCGCTTCTGATAAATCAGATTTATTACGAAGGGCATATCCTAATTCATATTCCAAAGCAGCCCGCAGTTGGGTGCGCTCATTTTCAATATGGCGAATGCCTTGATATGCGGTCTGGGCAGCGGGCAGCCAGGCATAGCGGCGGTGCAACCATTTAGTGAGATCTAAAAGCAGTTGTGCTTTGGCGCGCGGTTCTTCGGTTTCTTCAATCAGGGGACGAACGCTGGTTAGATGGTTTTCAATGGCCTGTTTTTCTTCTGCTGTTAAATCAAGGTGTGCGGTGTCGCGTTTCAGCTCGGCCCACAAACCGGGGCGGGATTCGGCCGGTTCGCGTTCCAACCAATAAGTGCCATGACGGAAATCCCACAGGTCTCCGGCGGCAAAGATAAATTGTTCGGCATAAGAGGTATGCAGAAACAGAATCATACGGATACGCTCTTTCGGAATCCGGTCCCGGTGAATATTCAGATAATGGATAAAATCATTATCCGCACGGATTTTTTGGGCGTCTATTGGAAGACCGGAAATCAGGCTGAGACTTGGTTCGGCCGATGCGGACGCCAGCAGGGTGTAAAGTTTGCCGACACCATCTGCGGAATTGTTCGCCGGATCAAAGGGGCGCGTGCTTAGGTTTTTCTCTGTCAGTTTCTGTTTAATAGCTTGTAACAGGGCAAGTTTGTCAGCCTCATGGTCATAATACACAATCACAAAAAATGGCAGATCGGCTTTTAAAACGCGAAAATATTTCGCTGAAATATCCTGTGCGATTTGATCCGCCGGAGTTCTGCGGTCGTTCTGCTCATGGGAATTTGCGCCCTGGCCGTTCATTTACGTTTAATCACCTCCGCTGATGCCGGATTCATGCTGTTTGCTGATTGAACGGATATATGCTTTGAGAATATAACGCAAATCTATCCATAAGTCGCCGTTTTCATATTCCACCACAGCGCGGGATTGAAGAAACGGTTCAACGCCGTCTTCCCATCGTCCCGTTTTGTCAACCTTATCAAACACCGCAATAGCGTCACCTCGAATCATGGGCTGATATTCTTTTTTGACCTGATTGAACACCTGGGTTACATCTTGCTCTTCAATATGATCAGCCCCTCGCATGATAGCGAGATAAGCGGCTTCCATGATAGCGCGGGCGGTCTCCCGAAACAAGCCGCCGCCGATTCTGAGAAGCTCGTCTAAGAGTTCATCCTGAGGAAAAATTTGCGCTGTGTTTGTAATGCGTTTATCCACAAAAGCGCGCATGAGTTTGTAGCCTTCACTCTGGTCATCTAACGGCGGGCGCGCCAGGGTGCGGTATTTTTTATCATATAGACGCACTGCTGAAAAAGCATACAGTTCATCCGACGGAATGCGCCGGCCGGCCATTGCCCGAAAATAGATCGGTAACGTGTAAACTAAGGAAAAGTTCGGCTGCACTAAGGTGTCATAGTTTTCCTGAAACAGGCGTCCGTGCATATCTTTGTGAGCATCGGAGTCGCCTTTTTCCAGATCATCCACAACCACCAGCAATTCTTTTTTGGTGCGGTTTTTCAAATCCTGGGCCATGCGGTTTAAAATGGCAATCAAATCCTGAACTTTGGGAGCCAGAATCTGTTTTTGTTCATATTTCCACTCCCGGCGCGTGCTGAGTTGGGCCTTGAAAAAGGCAAACCAGGCATTGGCTTTTGCGCCCGCCTCGGCCTTGGCGTTTTCATTTTTAAGAAAGGTTTCAACGATTTGAAGGCCCCATTGATCAATCTCCTTGGCAAATTCGGGAGCGACTGCATTTTTCCGCACCAGCTCACGTCCGATCCCCACCATCACCGCATCATGCGAAAGATGAGTCCCTTCACTGCCGAATTCCCGCGCGGTCAGGTAAAGCGGGAAAAATTTGGCCTGAATCGCATCATCCATGCAAAGCCGATTCAGTTCCGTAGTTTTGCCGCTGCCCCGATGTCCACACAGAAAAGCATGAACCGGCCGGGACGCATGTTTCAATTGGAAGGCCAGTTTTTCAAGCTCCGGCGTGGCGCGGGGAACGTATTGTTCGGATTCGGGATCAAGTATCAGTGTCGGGTCAAAATTTTTCCACACCTCTTCCAGTGTATCAGCCGGTGTGATAGCAGTGAAGTCAAAATACGAAGCGGTCATAGTTTTTTACCTTAGTTTTGTATCAACATATAGCTGATGGGCAGGAGTGCAAACTTCAGTTTGCCAAAACACTCTAAAAGCGGCAAACTAAAGTTTGCACTCCTGATTTTCTTGTCACCTTAAACTTGACACAACATTAGTTTCTAAATGGATAACTGTTTGAACTTGTCGATCATACTATAAAATCAGGTTAAGGGCAAGTGTATATTACTTATAGGATAGCTTGTTCATCGTCTTAAAATATTATCAGTAGATGGAAAATGCCTGAAAATACGACATGGAGCGCAAAAATTAAGCGAAGCGGTTTTTTGCCGGAGCCTGAATCCGCAAGCTTTGTCCAGTGCCGGATGCAAAAAATCGCTTCGCTTAATTTTTGCGCTCCTGAACTTTCCATCTTAGGAAAATCATGTAGGGTGGATGAAGAGAAACGAAACCCACCGAATGATGATTAATGGTGGGTTTCGTTTCTCTTCACCCACCCTACATCACAGCTAAAATGGGTAGTTTATTTATTGAGAATTCCCTTACAGGAACACCTCGTAGTGCTGAACTTACAGTCAGGCTGTCAGCATCTGCGTCAAGTTAGCGACCTGTTTTTTTATCAATCAGATTCCGTAGCCATTCGATCCAGGGCTCAAAACCTTGTTCGGTGCGGGCTGAAATTTGAAAAACAGGCATATCGGGATGTACCTGACGGATATATTTAAGCGCCGCTTCCAGATCGTAATCCAGATGGGGAAGCAAATCAGTTTTATTTAACAGTGTTGCATCGCATTCCCGAAACATAAGCGGATATTTCGCCGGTTTGTCTTCACCTTCGGGGATGCTGAGAACAACAATACGGGAATCTTCACCGATATCAAATTCAGCCGGACACACCAGGTTGCCCACATTTTCCACAATAAGGAGGTCGGTGGCATCTAAGTCCAGGCTTAAAGCCGCTTTTTCAATAACATGTGCCGCCAGGTGACAGTCTCCTCCGAAAGGTTCGGTGTTGATCTGTACGACCGGCGCTCCTGACTGCGACAGACGGTCTGCGTCGTGTGAAGTGCAAATATCGCCGACAATAACAGCACTTTTAATGTCCGGCATAATACGCGCCAATGTTTTGATCAGGGTTTCGGTTTTACCGGCGCCGGGTGAACTCATCACATTGAGTACAAAAACACCTTTTTCGGCAAAGAGCTTACGATTTTGCTCTGCCATGGTTGAATTGACATCCAACACTTTACGAACAACTTTGATTTCCATATATATTTCCTTTAATCTGCAATCTCAATCGAACTGATATCCAACTCGCGGCCGGATAAAATTTCTAAGGCACCACTGTCGCATTGAGGACAGGTAAAGACCGGAGCGTCAATGATCCATTCATGCCTGCAATCTTTGCACAACGCTTGTACCGGAATTTCGCTGATATGCAGTTCAGCACCGGCAAGCCGCGTATTTTCAATCATAATATTAAAACAAAAACGGAGGCTTTCGGGCACAACCGCCGCCAATCGACCGATATTGAGGTTGACGCATTCAACCTTGGCGTTTTGTATATCTTCTGGGATAGAAGCTTCCGCAATTTCGACCACTTGAGCGGCGATGCCCATTTCATGCATTATAACACACCCTCGTAAAAAATTTTAAGTTACAAGTTTTAAGTTGTTCTGTAACATAAAGAAAGTTCGATTACGCTACATCACTTGTAGCTTTAAACTTTTTTGAACACCTCGGCGCAAACGTCTCCCAAATCACCCAGATTTTTGCACATATAAACGCCGTTAGCTTCCATGGTTTCAATTTTTCCTTGAGCCGTACCACTGCCGCCGCTGACAATGGCGCCGGCGTGTCCCATGCGTCGTCCCGGAGGCGCTGTCAGGCCGGCGATAAATCCAACCACGGGTTTAGTCATTTTATCAGCAATAAACTCGGCGGCTTCTTCTTCAGCACTTCCTCCAATTTCGCCGACCATAACGACACCGCGAGTGGCGGTATCTTTTTGAAAGGCGTTCAGGCAATCAATAAAATCGGTTCCGTTGACAGGATCGCCGCCGATGCCGATGCAGGTAGTTTGCCCCAAACCTTGGAGCGTTAATTGATGTACGACCTCGTAAGTCAGGGTGCCGGAGCGTGAAACCACGCCAATGGGGCCGCCGGGTTTATGGATAGGGCCTGGCATGATGCCGATTTTACATTCACCCGGCGTGATAATTCCCGGGCAATTCGGGCCGATCAGACGCGACTGTCTCGTTGCCAGAAAATTTTTAACTTTCATCATATCCATGACCGGGATACCTTCGGTGATAGTGACAATCAATTCGATACCGGCGTCAGCGGCTTCCATAATAGCATCAGCCGCAAACGGTGGCGGTACGAAAATCATGCTGCAATTCGCCCCGCTGGCGTCAATTGCTTCTTTTACAGTGTTATACACCGGCACGTCGTCCATTTTTTGGCCGGCTTTTCCCGGTGTGACGCCTGCTACAACATTTGTGCCATAGTCGATACATTGTCGCGTATGGAATTGTCCTTCACGACCGGTGATACCTTGCACCAATAGCCGTGTTTCTTGGTTTACAAAAATACTCAATGTTCTAATCCTTTCTTTCAGAATTGTTTAAAACTTGCTTCGTTTTAGTGAACGGTTCATTCTTATAACCTCGTCCGGCAGGTCAAAAGAACGCAACCTTTTCTTTTTAACCTTATCTTCCCTTTCCTCTTCCCCTTTTTCCTCTCCTTGCATTAAATCATTAATCTGATGTAGTAATTTTCTTTTTTCGACCCCCATTTTTCTTAGTCGTCTCGCCAATTCTTCATTTTGTCGGGCGATATCTCTTTCTTCCTCAGTTGTTCCCATCAATTGAATTTTTTGTCTATCGGTCCTGCCCTTTTCAAGCGCTTTTATCTTTGTTTCCAAAGCTTGAATTTGGGCCTCTTGTTTCTCAATTGTATCATCTGTTACAATCATTTCTTTGGATGTTTCGTTAAAATGCTGGCTGTTTTGGGCTTTACCTATGCTTTTCACAGGTTTTTCCGGTTTTTCAGCCCCCCTCTTTTCAAGCGATACAATTTTAGCTTCCAAAACTTGAATTTTAGCATCTTTTAAGGCCAGTTCTTTTTTTACTTCATTCAAATTGGCGGCCAGTTTTTCGCTTTCTACCAAAAGAACGCTTTGCAGGGTTTCAGTTTCCGGCTCAATGCCTGCACTATCAAGATGCGAAAGCGTTTTTTTAAATTCCGTTTGTTTTTTGGTTCTCAAATTGGCATTGAGCCAAAATATCTGTTTCTCCAGCTTATTCTTCTTTTTTTCAACTGCCAGATATTTATCTCTCAGGCCTTTGATAGTTTCAACTTGGGTTTTATTGTTATCCGACATTTTTAAAGCGGTTTCCCATTATCAGTAGATAGAAAATGCCTGAAAATACGGCAAGGATCGCAAAAATTAAGCGAAGCGGTTTTTTGCCGGCATATAAATCCGCTGGCATCCTGGTGGAACCTGATGCAAAAAATCGTTGCACTTAATTTTTGCGCTCCTGAACTTTCCATCTACTGATTATAATAATTATAATAAAAGCAGGCTTCCGTGCCTAATTGCCATCTTCTCCATTTTTATCTTCAATCCGAATAAGCACGGGTTTGCCGGTTACAATTTCTAATGCGCTGATTTCGGCCAGCGCTTTTTTTACCGATGCTTCCTGAGCGATATGAGTCATCATTACGACCGGGACGGCACCGTCAGATTTACGGCCTTTTTGATGAACTGATTTGATACTGATGTTATGGTCGCCTAAAACGCCGGCAATTTTGGATAAAACACCGGGATGGTCAATTGCGGCGAACCGGAAATAATAATGCGTACGGAGTTCATCAATGGGCAGCACCGGAATATTTTTAATCGCATCCGTCTGAAAAGAGAGCGCTGGAACTCTTCCGACAGCACCATTTAACAGATTACGGGCGAGATCGACAATATCACTGACAACAGCGCTGGCGGTCGGCATCATACCAGCGCCGTGGCCATAAAGGATTATATCGCCAACCGCGTCACCGACCACGGTGATTGCATTAAGAGAGCCATTGATTTCGGACAGGAGATTGTCAAAGGGAATCATGGCGGGATGAACTCTGGCCTCCACTGTGCCGCCTCTGTTTTTGCTGATAGCCAGAAGTTTGATTTTATAACCGAACTGGCGTGCAAATTCAATGTCTAAGGGCGTAATCCGGGTAATTCCTTCTATATAGATATCATTATAATTTACCTTCATACCATAAGCAATGGCATTTAAAAGGGCCAGTTTATGGGCGGTGTCATATCCTTCGACATCCAAAGTGGGATCCGTTTCGGCAAAGCCTTTAGCCTGAGCTATAGCAAGCGCTTCATGAAAAGTACAGTGTTCTACAGTGATTTTGGATAAAATGAAATTGCAGGTTCCATTGAGTATGCCGGTCATCGCCTGAATTTGATTGGCGATTAATGATTCACGCAAAGATTTGATGATAGGCATACATCCGCCCACACTGGCTTCATACGCCAAATCCGTATGATTCGCTTCAGACGCTTTGAACAACTCAGAACCATGCATCGCTAAAAGGGCTTTATTGGCGGTGATAATTTGTTTGCCATTTTTAATCGCTTTTAAAATAAGTTCTTTGGCGATGCCTTGTCCTCCGATCATTTCAACAACAATATCAATCTGAGGATCGTTTACCACTTTTGAGGCGTCGGTTATTAAAACACCCTCGTCAAAAAATATCCCTCTGTCCCTTGCGATGTCAATATCGGCAACATGCTTTAATATCAAAGACGCTCCCAAGCGGGATTCAATCAAGGCTTTCTGCCGGATAAGGAGTTTGGCCACGCCTGTTCCGACCGTGCCGCATCCTAACATTCCTATATAAATTTTTTTCATTTCGTATAACTCCTAAATTAACAAAGATTGAATCTGACAGATTATAAATCGGCTACATCCAAATTATTTTTCAATATAGACGATAGGGCTTATGTGTCAAGTGGTATGGTAAAGTTTTTCTTGCGATTATTGTGATTATCTGATAGGAAGACTTGACTTTTGGGCGAAATTTAATCTAATAAGTATCTAAATTAATATCGGACATTTTTTTAACACTTTTAACGAAAAGAAAAAAAATAGATGAATAAAAAGAAACAATTTGTTAAATTTTTCAGGCCCTGCTTTCGGCAGGTTCATTCTATCTGTCATATTTTCACTCTATTGCCGCTCATGGTAATAACCTTGACCTTTTTTCCGTTAATCTCAGGTACGTTGTATGCGACGGATTTACAAGATAATTTGCTTGATAAAGACACGGATATACCGTGGCATTTTAAAGCCGATGAGATGAATTTTGACCAGAAAACGAACCAATACATTGCCAAGGGGAATGTGGTCATCAGTAAAAAAAATAAAAAGCTTACGGCTGATTTTGTGCGGCTTGATCAAAAAACCAATGATGCGGTTGCTATCGGCAAGGTGATGATGATTGTCGGTGACGACGTACTTACAGGCGATCGTATGGAAATCAACTTGGAAACAGAAACGGGTGTTGTTTATAGCGGAACAATATTTTTTAAGGAAAATCATTTTTATATCAAAGGCGATAAAATTAAAAAAATTGGTAAAAATTCCTATTCCGGTGATAATGTCAGTATTACGACCTGTGATGGTGAATCACCTGATTGGAAAGTTACCGCTCAACATTTGGAAGTGACTATTGAAGGGTATGGAAAAGCCTCCCACGCGGCTTTATGGGCCAAAAAAATGCCGGTTTTATACTCCCCCTATCTTGTTTTTCCGGTTAAACGAAAACGCCAAACCGGTTTTCTGACACCCGGATTCGGCTATTCGGATCGTAAAGGGCTTGAATATATACAGCCGTTTTTTTGGGCTATCAACGACTGGTCGGATGCCACTTTTTACAGCAGGTATATGGCAGAGCGCGGTTTAATGGGTGGTACCGAATATCGTTATCTGGCAACGGAAGATTCCAAAGGAATGATGACGTTTAATTTTCTCAATGATGATAAGGTTGATGATGAAACTGAAAATTCAAACCATGATTGGGGATATACAGAAGATGAAGAACTGCGTCCCAATTCGGAGCGCTACTGGTTGACTGCCAAAGCGGATCAGGAACTCCCGTACGACTTTACTGCCAAGCTGGATCTTGATATTGTCAGCGATCAGGATTATCTCTATGAATTTCGCGACGGCTTTATGGGATTCAAAAAACATAATGGGTATTATTATGATGAGTTTGGCCGGGACTTGGATGAATATGACGACACCACTCGCAAAAATATGCTAACAATCAATAAAACTTGGTCTGACTATAGCCTTTATGGTAAAGCGAAATGGTATGACGATATTATTCAACGCCGTTGGAAAGATAGTAATGATACACTTCAGAGCTTGCCTTTGCTCGGTTTTGAAGCGTCAAAGCAGAGACTGATGAAATCGGCCTTTTTTTGGGAGCTTGAATCGACATATAATAATTTTTATCGCGAAAAAGGAACAACCGGACAACGCGCTGATATTTATCCCCGTGTATCATTGCCCTTTAAAATTAAACGCTTTGTAACGATCGAACCATCGGTAGCGGTGCGAGGAACATTCTGGCAGGTTGGAGAATGGGATGAAGAAGATGAAGATGTAAATGAAGATGAAGATGAAGATGTAAAAGAAATAGTTGAGCGAGATGATTTTTTCAGCAGGGGCTTGTATGATGTTGGTCTGGATATTTCATCAGAACTTTACAGGGTTATTGATTTTAAAAAATTCAATATTGAAAAAATAAAGCACATTATCCGGCCAAATATTTACTACGAATTTACACCGGAAGAAGAAAATCAGGAGGATTATCCTAACTTTGATGATATCGATCGTATAGATAAAGAGAGCGAAATCACCTATTCGATTACCAACACCTTTATATCCAAATCAAAAGCTGATTTGGGTGGCGGCGGGCCTGCGGTAGAAGACGATGATATCCCCATTTATACTTATCATCAGTTCTTGCGTTTTCTAATTGAACAAGAATATGATTTCAATGAGGCTAATAAGGATGACGGCGAACCGTTCGGTCCGATTTCCTTTGAAGTTGAATTTGAACCAAACGACTACCTTGCTTTTGAGACTGATGCCGGATGGTCTGTATATGATTCAAAATTTGAGAGCTATAATTTTTTGACCAAACTTTCTGATAAGCGTAATGACCGGCTTGAATTCGAATATCGCTTTACAGATAATGGAGATGGAGAGGATGTTGTAGATGATCAATATATAAATTTGGAATTACTTGTGAATATTACGAATGCACTTTCCGTATATGTCGATTATGAAGCCGAGCTGGAAGACGAAGAAGATATTGAAACGCGTTTGGGCATGATATATCGTTCTCAATGTTGGTCTGTGTCATTTGGCCATATTGATCAGCCTGAAGACAGTATATTTACTTTTATGGTGAATTTATACGGATTGGGTGAATTCGGAGCAAATTTTTAATTATAACATCTAAATTAGACAGGTTGAAATCAGATATGTTAATATTATCCCCAAAACGGATTCATCAAAAGATGATACAAAAAGTTAAATTTATTTTTTTTATTGCAGTTTTAATGACCTTTTCGGCTTCCTTAATTATGGGATGCGGTAAAAAAGCACCACCAGTAGCACCCTATTTCATACCACTGCCTGCGGCACAAACTCTTGAATACGAAATAATAGATGAAAAAACGCTGAAATTGTCTTGGTATATTCAGATTAAAAACGGATTATTTCTTCCCGGATTGGATGGATTTAAGATATATCGGTCAAAACTACCACTCACAGATTGTCAAGATTGCCCGCTTCGTTTTGAATTGGTGGAAGATATCGCCTTAGATATGGTTACTATCTCGGAAGATATGGTTGTTGCCTCGGGTGACAAAGAATGGTATCCGATGCAATATCTGGAAGTCTTGGAAAGGAATTATAATTATGTGTATAAAATAAAAACTTACGGTAAGGGCGCAAAAGGTAAAGATTCCAAGGAAATCAGTTTCAATTTCTAAACGAGAAATAAAACTATGAACGATACTTTAACTTATGCTGATGCCGGAGTTGATATCGACAAAGCTGATGATTTTATCCAATCAATTAAAAAAATCGTCAAACAAACGCCCCGAACCGGTGTGATGGGTGAAATTGGCGGTTTCGGAGGTCTTTTTTCACTCAATACGGAGCATTATGAGAGACCCGTATTGGTCAGTTCAACTGATGGTGTCGGTACAAAATTGAAGATCGCGTTTATGACAGGTACGCATGACACTATCGGTATTGATCTGATTGCGATGTGCGTCAATGATATTATTGTTCAAGGAGCGCGCCCTCTTTTTTTCCTTGATTACCTGTCTATGGGATGTCTCGACACCGAGGTGGCTACATCCGTAATTAAAGGCATCGCCGAAGGTTGCCGCCAGGCCGATTGCGCCTTGATCGGAGGTGAAACCGCCGAAATGCCCGGGCTATATCAGAAAAATGAATACGATCTGGCCGGTTTTGCAGTTGGCATTGCAGATAACCATAAAATAGTTGACGGCACCGGAATTCGTGTCGGACATAAACTCATCGGAATGGCATCTTCGGGCCTTCACAGCAACGGTTTTTCACTGGTGCGTAAAATCTGTTTCGATATTCTTGATTTGGATATTGATGCGCATATTCCCGAACTTGACAAACCTTTGGGCCAAGCACTTTTAACGCCGACGATCATATATGCCTCTGCCGTGCGAAATTTATTAAAAGACCTGCCGATTCATGGCTTGGCGCATATCACCGGCGGCGGCCTTTATGATAACTTAAAACGCATTATTCCCCGTGCATGTGATCTAAAGATATATAAAGACAGTTGGGAAACACCGCCTGTTTTTACGTTTCTTCAAAAAGCCGGCAACATTTCAGATAAAGAGATGATGCGTACTTTTAATAATGGAATCGGTATGGTAGCGGTTGTGCCGCAGGATGCCTCTTATGATGTTTTGCAACGTTTGTCCGCAATGAATCTGAAAGCCTTTCTTATCGGCGAAGTTATTGAAAAAACAGAGTCTGGCGATTCAGACGTATGGTTTCTTTGATGAAACACAATGATATATATCCACACCGCACTGGCATTTACAGCCACACTTATTATCACACCGCTTATCCGGCATATTACTATAAAAAACGGCTGGATGGCGCATCCATCCCAAAATCGATGGCATAAAAAACCGACCGCCCTGTTTGGCGGCATCGCCATATATATCGGTATCGCTTTACCCCTTTTAAGTGTTGCCGATTTTCA
The DNA here is from genome assembly GCA_030378005.1 of Desulfococcaceae bacterium HSG9. GTDB lineage: Bacteria > Desulfobacterota > Desulfobacteria > Desulfobacterales > JAUCGF01 > JAUCGF01. The sequence continues at coordinate 15,187 of JAUCGF010000164.1, forward strand.
TCAACTTACATTTCATTTAAAAGACCAACCGGAGTCCATGCGTGCCGCCTCTTTTGGCGCGGTGGTGTGGATCGGTATGAGCCTTTTATTTATTCTGGGGTTAATTGATGATATTATCCGGATTAAGCCTCACACTAAACTGGTCGGCCAAATTTTGGTTGCGTCACTGGTAACATTTCTCGGATTCAGACTTCATTGGGTTGTATCCCTGACATTGGATACCATGATTACGCTTGTTTGGATTGTGGGAATAACCAATGCGTTTAATTTGCTTGATAATATGGATGGCCTCTGCACCGGCGTAGGTATGATCTGCGCCCTTTTTTTGGCCGTTTTGTTTACCGGAATCGCACCCCAAGCCGCCCTTACGGCAATGATTCTGGCCGCTTCATTGGCCGCCTTTCTGCTTTACAATTTTAATCCGGCATCCATATTTATGGGAGACTGCGGCAGTTTGATAATCGGTTTTATTCTGGCGATGCTGACGCTGCATTACCCCGAAGCGAGCGGTTTTAATTCCGTTTCGACGTATGCGGTGCCTATAATGATCCTGATGGCACCTATTTCAGATACTGTTTTGGTAACGTTGGTGCGACTTTTAAGCGGACGTAAAGCTTCGGTTGGCGGCAAAGATCATACGTCCCACCGTTTGGTTCTGATGGGTTTTAGCGAAAAAAACGCCGTTCTTTTTATTTATGGCATCGGTCTGATATCCGGTCTTTCCGCACTGTTTATCAGCCAAAGCGATACCCTGACTTCGCCGGCGGTGATAATTCCCATGGTGCTGGCGATTATATTGATGGGCGTTTATTTGGCGCAGTTACGCGTGTATCCGGAAAAAGAATTTTCATTGCTGAGGGATCGTTCCTACACACCGGTTTTAGTTGAACTGACTTATAAACGCCAGATGATGTTAGTTATTCTCGACTTGTGTTTAATCGCCTTTTCCTATTATCTGGCTTACCGTCTGCGTTTTGGTGCGTATGAGTTCGCTATTTATTTTAACGTATTTCTGAGATCGCTGCCAGCCGTAATCGCGTGCAAATTTGTCGTTTTTTTCGCCACCGGCGTTTACCGGGGAATATGGGGCTATATGAGTACCAACGATGTGTTCGTATATTTGAAATCATCTTTTTTAGCCACTATCCTGACAATTGCCACAGTAACTTTTATCTACCGCTTCAAGGATTTTTCAAAGGGCATTTTTTTTATTGATCTGTTTCTGACCACCGGGTTTTTATTAGGCACGCGCGGCTCCTTTCGGATTTTTCTTGATTCCATGAAACGTAAAAAACTTGCCGGCCAAACCGTTCTGATATATGGGGCCGGCCGGGGAGGCGAAATTCTGCTGCGAGAAATTATAAATAACCCCAAAATCCGTATAAAACCGACTGGTTTTATTGACGATGATATATTAAAGGCGGGCAAAAAATTGCAGGGCTATTCGATTATCGGTGACTTTAATCATTTTCAGGATAATTTTGCTAAATTTAAAGTAAATGGCCTGCTTATCTCTTTTGAAGAACGTGAATCCAGCCAAATTGAAACAGCCAAACAATTTTGTAAAGCCAACAATATGTTTTTAAAGCATTTTTCTATTCACTTAGATGATGTTGACCTTGAAGTTCGAAACGCATAATGCTATCTAAGCACCCTTTATTTTCCACCAAACATAAACGGCCAATGGAACGCTGAACTTACAGTTCGCATTATGCGCCCGCCATTTTTATGTGTAATTTCCAAATTCCTCACGAGGATTGCTAAAAATGAAAAACATAAAAGAAATAACCGTTTTCACAGCCTCGCCCGGAGACGTTCAGGAAGAGCTCGACCGGGTGAGGCAAATTTGTGAAGATTTGAACGCTGACCCGATGGTTAAAAAATTCGGTCTTGCTCTTCGTGTGGTCGGATGGGAAGATGTGTTTCCATCACCGGAACGTCCCCAGTCGATCATCAATCGCCTGGTCGCCGAATGAGACATCTTTGTTTGTATTTTGCATGTACGTTTTGGCTCTCCCACCGACAAAGCCCCTGCCGGAGCCCTGGAAGAATTTCTTTTGGCTTATGATGACTGGAAAACAACGCAAAAGCCGCACATCATGTTTTATTTCAAAGCCCCCCAGCCTCGTAATCTCGAAGATATCAACCAACTGCAAAAAGTGTTTGAATTGAAAAACAGAATCGAACAAGACCGTTTGCTGCTCTATACCGAGTTTGATTCCGAAGATGCGTTTGCTGCCAAATTTGATAAAAATATGCGCGATTGGATCGTTTCAAAGCGCCTTTCGGTTGCATCGCCGACTCCGGTAAAGACGCTGCCGGCGGTGATTCCGGAAGAATACAAAGATTGGATTGTCGATACCTGCGGGCGCATGGATTTGGACAATTTGATGGAAAAAGGACGGGTGATCGTGGTGAAACTGCCCAAGATGTTTATTCCGCTGTACGCTCATCCGCCTTTTTCAGAATCCGAAGAAACGGAAATAGACGCCCAAATAATCGAAGCGCGGGAAAAACTTGCGGATATCGAAGATCTGATGGTCAAACATAAATATCTGCTTATCCAAGGCGATGCCGGTTCGGGCAAAACCACCCTGCTGAAGCATTTTTGTTACACAATGGCGCATGAACCCGGATGGAAAAATTGTGACGGTTATCTGCCGGTGCTGATTTTTTTAAAAGATATCAAAAGGCTGTTTGTCAAAGACGCGCCGCCTAACGCCGCAACTGCCGAAAAGCTGTTGAATCGCTATTTTGAAGATGTGCAAAACGGCCTCAGTTCAGATATTGTGAAAAGCTTCTGTGACACCGAAAAAGCCGTTTTTCTGTTCGATGGGCTGGATGAAATCAGCAGCGCCATTCGGAAACCCTTGGTGAAATCACTGGCCGCCTTCCGACGCATGCACAAGGGCTGCCCAATGATTTTATCGGGCCGGCCGCACGGCGTTGACAGCACGGTTGTGAATTACTTCGGCGACCGTCATATCAAAATCGAACCGCTTGACCGCCAGCAGGTAGAAACCTTTATCACGCGATGGTTTGGCAATGTTTACGGCAGCCGTTCTAAAATCGGACACCGCACCGCCCTGGATATGATTGGGGAAATCAACGACCATCCGGGGGTGGAACGTTTAATTGACAACCCGCTGATGCTCACCGCGATATGTATTCTCTATCACGATGGCGGCGAACTGCCCGGCCAACGCGCCGAATTATATAAAAAATTTGTCAATAACCTGCTCTGCCGGCGGTTTGACGACCCGGAAAAGGTGCATCGTTTTTTGATGGCATTGGCGCTTGAAATGCACACAAAACACGATAAAGGTATGGATCGTGCGGATGCGGTTAAAATTTTACAAAATGTGTACGCCCAATGGGAACCAGGCCGTGCACCCCTTGGTAAACAGCGCGCTGAAGCGAAATTTGACCATATCGAACCGCGCTGCGGCCTGATGCAACATCAAAGCGAGCATGGGCGGCACGGTTTTCACCATCTGACATTTCAGGAGTTTTTAGCAGCAACGGCGTTGATTGACCGCGAATTGGATTATCAAAAGGCAATTGAAGAGTATTGGGGCGATCCATGGTACAAAGAGATGGCGGAGCTTTATATTGGCTATTTAAGCATCGAAAACCGCAATCAGGCGCTGAACATTGTGAAAAATGTTCTTGATGGCGAAGATCAGACGCCCTTTTATCGCTGGCGACTGGCGGCCCGCTCTTTGTTGGATATCCACCCGGACAAAAGAGATATTGATGTCAACGATCTGGCTGCTGAAAAATTGCGTAAAATTATCGTTTCCCAAGCTGAGGTGAAAGATCGCGCGGATGCCGGTGAAATCCTGGGATGGCTCGGTGATTTAAGAGCTTTGGATCGGTTTGTTGAGATTGAAGGGGGCGTCTATCCGTTGGAAAACGGCCGCATAAAAATTCGACCTTTTGAAATCGGTAAATATCCGGTGACCAATCAGCAGTTTAAAAAATTTGTCGCGGCCGGCGGCTATTCTGACACCGCCTATTGGAGTCCGGAGGGTCTGAAATGGCTGCAACATACGCAAGCGAAAGAACCCCGTTACTGGCGCGACCGCAAATCGACCTGCCCCAACGCTCCGGTCGTGGGGGTTTGTTGGTTGGAAGCCGATGCTTATATGCGCTGGCTTACCTCGAACCAAAACGATGGCTATACCTACCGCTTGCCTGACGAAAATGAGTGGGAAGCGGCCGCCGCTGGCTTTGAACAGCGGCAGTATCCCTGGTGTAAAGAGTGGGATAGCGCCAAATGCAACACTGAAGAAAACAAAATAGGGAAAACAACATCGGTCGGAATATTTACACAAGGTGAAACGCCCCAAGGCGTGGCCGAACTTTCCGGTAATGTCTGGGAATGGACTTGTTCCGATTATTATTCAAAAAAACAATAGATGATTTCAAGTTTGACAAGGAATTACAAAAAATATATGAAGATGAAAAATTTTCTGAATATTTTTCACAATCAAGAAAAAAAGATAGGCAAATTCCGGTGATACGGGGCGGCTCCTGGAGCTACAATAGGGCTTATGCTAGTCGCGCTAACCGAGGCAGGAACAACCCGTTCATCGGGGACATCGACGGGGGGTTGCGTTGCGTCAGGACTAAAAATTAGCCTTTGTGCTTTTACACTTTTACCCTTTTTATTGATGAGAGATTTAAAAAAACTACATGGCAAGTGGATAAGAAAAGGAAAAAAACAGTATGCTCTTCTTTGGCTTATTCGCTTTTCCGGTAGATGTGATGTACGAACTGCTTAAAAACTACATGGAAAACAGATAAGGAACTGATTTAAACTTTTTATCAGGTACTTTAATTAATTGATATTATGTATTATAATTATCCTCAAACAAGATAATATTGCAAGGAGGATAGT
>JAUCGF010000027.1 GCA_030378005.1 Desulfococcaceae bacterium HSG9
GCGATACCGACAGGAAGTGCCGGGCACTCTCCCGATAACCACCGCAGAGTTGCGATCAGTTAGATTTTTTAACGGCAGCGGGTTGAAAATTGATCTCATAATGCGTTTATGAATAATTCAGGCTAAATCTTCAATACCATTATTTCTCACCGTAAGTGTATATATGCTATCTTGAGAAGGCGCTTTTATATCCGCTGCTTGTACCTTGATGGATAGGGGCAAGCTGAGTAAAATTATATTTATAATAAATATCCATATATTAAGTAAATTTGATTTTTTCGATTTCATATCATTATCCTAAATAAGAAATTAAAAAGATAATTCTGCTTAAATCCGAATTTCTCAAAAATTGAGGTATGTTATTTTTTAATAAAATCTGACCAGTTCTCTGTTCTGCTCATCCATTGGCGAGCCTGCTCTATCTCTGAGTAGGAATATCCTCCAACATATTTTTTTTTAAAGGGAAAATTAGCAATACTCTCTGCTAAAAAATGAATTGCATACTGAGAGTATCCAGTGCCTGGAGTAGTTTCTTTAACAGATGGCAGTCTGTTATCACTTTCCAAATAATTTCTTAAAAGATGAATTGCTTCAGGGTGCCGGATATATGCAATATCTTTTAAAAGATGCGTTATACGGATAACAGGATCAGATTCAGCTTCTGTAAGTTCAATACAACGGAATATATCTGTTTGACTGCCCATACGTGCCCTTGCAAGACGTGCAGCCCATCCCAGTGTACCGTACCATCTTCCCACAGTTAATTCTGGATCATACTTAGATTCATTGATTAATAATGTTTCCAGCCTTGATAGTTCATTCTTCATGTCTGCAACACCTGAAGCCAAAACAGTCGTGCGCCGCGGACTTTCATCCATCAGAAGTCTATGAAGAACAGCTTTAGTATCGTTCGTAAAATCTTTGGAAGTAAAAGATAATAAATCTTTCCCCGCATGTTGCCAAACTATCGGTTCAGGGTCATTTAATGCTGTTACCAAACGGTTTATTGCAGTTTGTCGAATCTCAGGGTCAGTATTTGTTTCTGCAATCTTTCTGTTCATTGTATTTGCAAAATGTCTGACTTCCGGTGATGTATCTTTTTGATATACTTCTAAAGAAGTTAATGCTTTCCTCGGATTTTGACGAATAATACTTTCCATATCATTTGTCATTACAACTTCTCTATTTCGGATATAGTCGGCCGTTCTTTTTAAGATATTTGAAATTTGAAATTCTTCTGATGCAATTGCATTTTGCATTGATAATAAAAGTACTATTATGGAAACAAGGTAACGTATCATAATCGTTATACTCCTTTTTTTATGGATTGCATTTATCCCACTGATCTTTTCTTAATCGCCATGCGGTGGCTGAATTGTAATCATACATTATATTATCCCTGTCAGGAGTTGTATGCAACAGACCAAATCCACCATGACCGAGTTCATGAGCAATCGTGTTATTATAATCTATACTATTATCCAAATGAACATAGCCGTATCTTTGATTATAATCCATAAAACCACAAGAGCCATCATTTGGATTATTAACGAGAAAGATATTATGATCATATCCGTTATCACTACAATTATCTCTTATTACCTGCATCTCCGCTGCCATCCAGCTACTTACATCAATCATTCCATCTCTGTTAAGATCAAAATTAACAGTCATTGTCGGAAGGCGTTTTACTGTCCACTTAACCACTGACTGATTATAGAATTTGGTATTAAGAGAATTTGTTAGGGATGTAAGATTAATATCCGTACTAAGTATATCTGTATTATTCGCAGTAGTATCACAGACCCCATCTGGACCACTAGTTATATCTTCTCCAGAAACCGTATCATCTCCTGACGGATTTGTATCCCGTCTATTATTTGTACCCGATTCTACGCATGAATTTGAAGCTGTCCCAACAGGTGTTTTCTGAAGATCATCATTGTCTTCATGTACAAGTCTGACAGCAAGGGTTTTACTTCTTTCATTATATGAAGCTACTTTTAACGTAGAAATTGTAGTCCCCGTTTTACTACCCGCTTTTGAATCTACATCCGACGCTCCCTTAGCAATACCTTTAAGAGTAAGTGACAGGTTAGCCGAATTTGCATGTTCAGGCGTTACAGTTACATTCCCTGTATTTGTGCTTTGAAAAAAAATATCATTTGATGCAGAAGTCGGTTTTATTTCAGCCTTAACATTGTCTGTACCACCAATTTTTACAGATTTATACGGAATATTATTATTGGTAAAATCATCATAACCATAAGATTGAGAAGTATCTTCAGAAAATTTTATCGCCACAATAGCGACATCTACTTCTTTACTTAATCCTGCATATAAAGTATTTGAACCAAGTAGAAAGAACAGTATTATCAGCAAAAGCGGGCTTTGAATTTTTCTATTAATCATTACAACACCTTTTCGTTAAATTGTATCTGTCTCTTTTATAGATTTTAGTTATACTCAACAATGGCACTTTATTCGGAAGTTTTGCATAATTTCTATAAAATATTTTGGTTGTTGCCAGGAGCTTCAAGATGACGGTCACAATTTTTCAAATGGGGGAAATAATTTCGCCCGCATTTCTATTACACTGCAAATGAAAGGATATTTTTTATCTCCTTTGCCTGTTCTGAATGTAAGGCATCCCATAAATCCAGATCTTGTTGGAGCCCTAACCATAACTGAGGGGAAGTCTTTGTAAATTTTCCTAATCTCAGAGCCATGTCTGCCGATAACGACTTTTTGTTATTAACTAAATCATTGATTGTTTTTCGTGATAGCTTCAGAGCCAGAGCCAAATCGCCTTGACTCATATTAAATTCTTTCAGTATATCTTCCCGGATAAATTCTCCAATCGGAGTCGGACGTTTTTTGAGAAAAATCATGATGACCTCCTAATGATAGTCTTCAAACAAAACATTATAAGCGTCACCTTTATCCCATACGAAAGTAAAATACAAATTTTCCATTTGAATTGCACGATTTAATATTGATAGCCTTCTACGCGCTTTTTTAACGATATTTATAGAAATTCCTTTAACTCGCTCGCCAGAATATATTTTTTCAGTTTTATTGTCTTGGAATGATTTTATCACAATTAACATTAATAAACTACAAGGATTTCAGGCATTCATAATCGAAATTTTTTAGTTTTTTTATTCGGCTTGTTTTCATCAGGTATAAACTGGGTAAGTGCAAACGCTGACCGTCATTATGATAGCGGTTTCCGCAAATCGCGGCGCACGGCTTCAGCAAGGCTTTCAGATTTCCGAAGCAGGCCGATTTGATAAATATGGATAAGCATCAAAAGTTCAAATTGTTCTTTTGCGGTCAGCTCCGTTATTTTACCCCGTGCCTGAAGGTCGCCCAGTCGTTCGTTTTGAAGCGGATCCATTTTCAAACTTGCCAATTCAAGAACTTCCGCTTCGGAAAGGCTCTTCATTGGCGGGAAAATATCACGGTTCAACATGCCTTTCCATGCGGGCCACATCATTTCAAGCGTATCGACCAACATCGCTTCAGCATCTCTGTGTGTGGCCTGACCCAAATAGCTTACATGTTCAACCAGGCTGTCCGGCAGGTTAAGCGTCAATTGCGCCATTATTGATATCTCCTTGATTCTCTTAAAGGATGAAGCATAAACTTTTATCAAAAAAAAAAATTATTGGCATCCTTCATATCAGGCTAAAAGTAGTTTACACTTTTCTATTTCGTCCCTACGGGACTTGCCATACTGATAGGCTTTTTTCTATAGATATTCTGTCCCTAACGGGACTGAGTGTAAACGGATAAATGAAGGATGCTCAATTTTGTCAATCCTTTCTTATTAACAATACTTCGGACAGTTTTTGAAAACCAAGAATGATGAAAAAGCTAACTTATTGAAATTAAACGATTTTAATTTTCAAGCTAAAAACCATCAAATCCAATAATAACAGCATGTTACAAAAACTGTCCGAAGCATTGTTATTAAAAATCCTTGTAGTTAACCAGCAATATTTCAAAACATCACCGGTTCATTTTCACAGCAACCCCTTTTTCGTCAATCCGAAAACGATGAAAACCCCGTATATCGCTTTCCAGCATCTCGCCGATTATATTCATAGTTATATATTGCGCCGCACCGGTTGTAAACACTTTGTTTGTAGGATCAGCGATTTTCCACACGCCGTCGTCATAAAACTCCGCCCAATTGTGATAGCGCTCCGGTTTTAAAATGCAATTTCGGTTACAGACGTAGCCGCCGACAGTGCGGGCCGGAATTCTATTTGCGCGGCATAAGGCGGTGAAAAGATAGGCCATTTCGGTGCAGTCGCCTTTTTTTGTTTCAGGGCGTAGAGAGCGCCGCGGTTTTTGTGCAAAAACATCACCTTTGAGCGGCTGTCCGCTGCGTTTCCAACTGTTCAGACCGCCGTACAGATACGCTGCTTTGAAACCGGCTTTGTTTAAATTCCGACAAGCATGTTCCAATTGGCCGTAGGAACAGCCTTGATTGACAAGCACGATGTGACCGGATTTAAGAAAGGTTTTGGTTTTGATGGCAAACAGGGGAATATGGATGGAACCGGGGATATGAAATTTTTCAAAATCAGTTCGGAGGCGTACATCGACAATCAGGATTGGCGGCTTGCTTTTCAGTTTACGGGTGAGCGCGGTTGCGGTAATGGCAAATGCAGGATCGAGTTTCAGGATTTTGGCGGCGGGTTGGACAGAATCGCCTTTCAAATTATTTTGAGATGCCCATAACTCAGGGGAATCGACAAATCCGATTAAGCAATAAAAACATAATATCACTGATAGTTTTTTCAATATCAAGGCCTTTGGTATATTCATTTTGTTCAACCAATTCAGCTTTTACGGACACACTTGTTTAATATCATAAAATCAGATTAAGTACAATATATTTAAGGCGGTGGAACAAATTCTGTGCCATGCAGAACTCAAAGGTCATCAACATAAGCCGGGGTGTTTTCGTTTTATATTTTGTTTCAGGGATGGCGCTAAAATAGCTTGCTCATTTGCCTTTGCCATGCAATAATCAAGACTGATGAAATATGGTTAATTCTAACATATACTCAGTAGAACGAAAAGTTTTTGAAAGATGACGAACGCGCGTCTGTTTTCAGCTCCGTAGGAGCGGCATATTTGTAGAATCCGAATCCCCCGTGTCCGCTGAGTCCCATATATGGACGACATATTCCGATGCGGACATGCGTCCCAGGGGGACGGTTCTGACATCTGCTACTGACATGCCGTTCCTACGGAACTTTTAAGGAACTTTTCGATTTACTGATACTAATTCAATTTTGGTTTTTCCAAATTAGAGGAGTGCCGGCTTCAGCTTGCGTGTGCCACCACGTAAAAACTAAAATTGGAATACTATACAGTCTCAACTATTTTTGTATTCATAAAGGAGGAAAATGAAAACAAGATCAGCAAACCTTATTATCTGTATTGTCATTACATTTTTGACTGGTTTGTTCGCTTTTACGATGACGGCCGGAGCGGCTGAAACCAGAATAAGCGCAGATGACGGCGCGGAGGATAACCGATTTGGCGCATCGGCAGCTATTTCCGGCAATTATGCCATCGTGGGAGCAGACGGTGATGATGATAATGGGACTGCTTCCGGGTCGGCTTATATTTTTTATCGTTCCGGAACATTATGGACGCAACAAGCCAAGCTCACGGCCAGTGACGGCGCGGCCGAAAAGCGGTTTGGCTGTGCGGTGGCTATCTCCGGTGATTATGCCATTGTAGGGGCTTACGGGGATAATACCGGTGGGAACAATTCCGGAGCGGCCTATATTTTTTATCGTTCAGGAACATTATGGGTGCAGCAGGCCAAGCTCACTGCCAGTGACGGTGCAACCGAAAAGCGGTTTGGCTTTGCGGTGTCTGTTTCCGACGATTACGCCATTGCAGGAGCTTATGGGGATGATGCCAAGGGGGACAATTCTGGAGCGGTTTACATCTTTTATCGTTCCGGAGCCACATGGACACAGCAGGCCAAGCTCACTGCAAGCAACGCCCTGGCCAATGACCGGTTTGGCTATGCGGCAGCCATCTCGGGTGATTATGCCGTGGTGGGGGCTGACGGAGATGATGACAACGGGAACGATTCCGGTTCGGCCTATATTTTTTATCGTTCCGGAACCTCATGGACACAGCAGGCCAAACTCACTGCGGGCGATGCTGCAGCAGATGATAATTTTGGCCATTCGGTAGCCATCTCTGGCGCTTATGCGGTGATAGGGGCTGTGTATGATGATGACAACGAAACTGATGCCGGTTCGGCTTACATCTTTCATCATTACGGCCATACATGGCAGCAGCAAGCCAAGCTGACTGCGAATGATGCCGCATCAGATGGACACTTTGGCGTTTCAGTGGCCATCTCTGACGATAATGTTCTGGTGGGGGCTGACGGAGATGATGACAACGGAAGCGCTTCCGGAGCGGCCTACATATTTTACCGTTCCGGCACCGCATGGGCACAACAGGCCAAGTTGATGGCCAGCGACGGCGCGACGGATGATATGTTTGGCAATTCGGTTGCTATATCGGATGGTTATGCGATTGCAGGCGTTTTTGGAGATGATCACAATGGAAGTAATTCCGGTGCGGCTTATATTTACGACCGTTTCGATTCCGTACTTATTGCGGATTTTGGCGGTGCAGGGCTATCCGGATACGCTAACAATGCATGGCTATTGCTAAATGGCAATGACCCGTCGGAAATAACTGCCATGGACATTAACGGAGACGATGATGATGAGTTAATTGCCGCTTTTGCCGATTTCGGACTTTATGTCTGGAATGGTTGGACATGGACTCAAATCAGCACTGAGATACCCGGAGGAATGATTGCGTGGGACCATAAATTGGCAGTCGATTTCGATTCACGGGGCATTTGGACATATAATACAACCGACGGATGGGTCAATCTGAGTGTGAATGATCCAGATATAATGGCTGTGGCTAATGTGAACGGTGCCGGGAATGATGAACTGATCGTATATTTTTCCGGCTTGGGTCTTTACACCTGGGATGGAAGCACATGGACGAACATTAATATCAACACACCGGATATCTTGATCGGATGGAACAACAGATTGGTGGCTGATTTCGGCAGTTCGCTGGGAGTGTGGACATATAGCTCAACTGAAGGATGGGTATTCGTGAATATGAATGACCCCAGTATGATGGTTGCGGGAGCGGACAGCGTGGCATTTTGGTTTCCTATCCTCGGTCTTTATAAATGGAGCGGAACAGGGTGGGACAATATCAATCCGAACCGGCCTGACGCAATTGTGTGGCAGGACTCTAAGCTTGTGGGCGATTTCGGAGCAGGCCTGGGAATCTGGTCTTATGATACTGACTGGTTTCAGATGAATTCTAACGATCCTGACAGTATGGCAGTTACGGATATCAATGGCGATGCACAGAAAGAGGTGACCGCCGCCTTTTCAAACGGTGTCTGGTACAATGTCAACGGTTCGGATTGGACCCAGATCAATACGAATCAGGCGGAAAAATTGGTCGCGATAAAATCGAATAACATAAATCAGAATAATTATAAAACGGCGGATGTCAACGGTGATGGGAAGATCATGATGGAAGATGTGATTTATATCTTGCAAAAAGTTGCTTTTATAAGATAGATTTTATACGGATAAAGTATGGCAGTAGAATCAATGATCTTTAGAGGCATCCCCAAGCGACGGTTAAATGATTCAAGCGTCAATTATCATACCGGCTTATAATGCCGCGAACAGAATACCCGCATGCCTGAATTCCCTTCTTGCCCAGAAAACCGCACGCGAATACGAAATCATTGTGGTGGATGACGGGTCAACGGATAACACCGCTGAAGTTGTTCATTGATGATGACTGCATCGCCACACCGGACTGGTTAGAGCGTATGCTTGCACCTTTTGATGATCCGGAGATTATAGGCGCCAAAGGCGCTTACCTGACAAATCAGAAAGAGCTGATTGCCCGCTTTGTGCAGATTGAATATGAAGAAAAATATGATGTTCTCGCCAGACATCAGTATATTGATTTCATTGACACTTATTCCGCCGCGTTCAGACGCCGTGAATTTCTTACACCGGCGGATATGACACCCGTTTTTCCACAGCCTCCACAGAAGACCAGGAATTTTCTTTCCGCATGTCCAAGTACTTTTAGCCCATGCTAGCGTATTTTTGCCGCACCATTATATCAATTGCAGTTTTTAGGTTAAATTTATTGCGCTTTAAAGAATGCGTAGAGATTGAAACAAGCCGTAAAATTGTAAAAAAAACTTTTCAAAAAACATGGATTCGTAAAACGTGGTACCTGAAAAACTCTCAGTATCGGAGAAAATAAAGATCGCAACGAACAGTTTGAAATAATAGCTCAATTAAGATCGCTATACCTGGCAGCCGGCAATCCTATAATCAGCGTTGATACCAAGAAGTCGGAAGGGTAATGCTTAAAGTCGTAAGAAACCGATAAGGCTCTGTAAACACAATTAAATTGCCGGCATTACATGTGTAGCACTACCTAAATATCAACAGAACATACGTTATTGTTGATTTCTACGGCGCGACAGTATATATTATATGCAGATACCGACCGACCTGTTCACACCAGGGTTCGCCGGCAATGCAAACTGAAGCTTGTAGCCCATCTTATCAAAACGCAAACTCATAAAGAAAAATGAAAAAAGAAATTTTTATTAAAAAATCGCGTATTAACGCTTCGGCAGAGGACGTTTTCCAATGGCATGCAAGGCCGGGCGCTCTTGAGAGACTTGCACCGCCTTATGACCCGATTTGGGTTGTTGATCGGCGTGGCGGCATACGCAAAGGTGCGACCGCGACGTTGAAAATAAAAGCCGGGCCTTTACACTTGAAATGGATTGCCGAACACACGGATTATGAAGAAAACCGGCTTTTCAGGGATTGCCAAAAAAAAGGCCCCTTTGCCTTTTGGCGGCACTCCCATCGGTTCGAACCGGACACTGACGAAAGCTGTTTCATGGAAGATCAGATCGAATATGCGCTTCTCTTTAATCCGTTGAACCGGCCGTTTATTCCTGTTATACGGCAAAAACTTGAACGTATCTTTCATTACCGCCATGCCACTCTGGCTCATGATCTGTCCCTTCATAATTTAAGGCGCGCTAAAAAACCGCTGCATATCGTGATTGCAGGTGCCAGCGGACTGATCGGTTCAGCTCTGATTCCGTTTCTTACAACCGGAGGACATCAGGTAACACGCTTGGTTCGCAAGACACCTTTACCGGGAGCGAATGAGGTATTTTGGGACCCGTTAGACGGTCGATTGGAACCGTCTGAACTCAAGAACCCGGACGTTGTCATCAACCTTTGTGGTGAACATATCGGTCAAGGCCGGTGGACCACAGCCAAGAAACGCACAATTATCGAAAGCCGCACCCAAAGCACGGCTTTGCTTGTGAAAACAATCGCTCAATTAAAACAGCCGCCTAAAGTGTTGATTAACGCATCGGCTATCGGATATTACGGAGACAGGGGAGAGCAATCGCTCACCGAAGAAGACAGCAGCGGAGATGCGTTTATTTCCGATGTGTGCCGTCAATGGGAAAACGAGGCGGCTCCGGCGGCAGCCAATGGCATTCGTGTGGTGCTTCTACGGATAGGGATTGTTCTAAGCCCCTTGGGTGCGGCGCTTGCAAGAATGTTGCTTCCTTTTAAATCAGGTGTCGGTGGAAAATTCGGATCAGGCGGTCAATTTATGAGCCCCATCGGAATTGATGATGTCATTGGAGCTATTTTTCATGCAATCAATGAAGATCGTTTGCAAGGGCCGGTGAACGTGGTCGCGCCTGATTCGGTAACAAATCTGGAATTTGTCCAAACTCTGGGCCGAGTGTTGAAACGCCCTACGTTCTTTTCAATGCCGGAAACCGCTATAAAAATTATGTTTGGTGAGATGGGGCGTGAACTTCTGCTGGCCAGCGCGCGTGTTTACCCACAAAAACTTCTGGAAACCGGCTACAAGTTCCGAAATCCCGATTTGGAAAGTATATTGAGACATTTATTGGGGCTGGAAAAATAATGAGTATCAGACTTAGACTACTGTTAATGGGAATTATGGCCGGCGCGCTGTTTTTCGGATTTCTTCATCTTTTCGTTGCTGATGGCACGCTCCAAAATTATGAACGACTCCATATTTTTCTGTTCAATCTGTGCAGCGGCGGCACAATATTAATTTTTTACACGGAAAATCGCAGGGGAATATCGAAAAAAGCGCTATGCTATCTGACTTTATCGTTAATTTATGCGCTTTTGGCCTTTTTAAAATATTATTTGCCGGCGATGTTCACAGCCTTTATTCTGGCTGTCATCGTCGATTCCGTGAGGATACGCAAATTTTCCGTTTTCCCTTCCGATTTTTTCAAGGCGCAGACACCCGTTGCGGAAAAATTTCATCAGGCGTCACTGCTGTGTCTCTCTTGCGGGCTTGTGATTTCCGGCTTGGTGATTCTGAACAATGAGTATCTGATGCTTGTTTCCTTTCCCAAACTAAAACTCGACACCTTTTTTCTCGGTTTTTCTTTTCCCCTCTCACTCATCACCATGTCCGTGATATTTTTATTCATGCCGGGTGATTTCAGCAAACTGACGCCAATATTGAAAAACGCGGGTTTTTGGATTGTCAATCTCGGTGTGATTATCTTTTTTGGGTTTATTTTGTGCGAAAAATTGACGGCCCAGCTTTGGGTCACAAGTCTTCTGTTTCTCTGCGTTGTTATGATATTATATCTGTACGCCAGACTCGGAATAAAAACACAGCAAAAAAACTTTTTGACATCTGGAATATTTTTCCTGCTCTACACGGCGATTACCGGTATTATTTACATTGCACTCGAATTTTCACCTGATTACCCTACGACTGACTCTAAATTTTTGCTGCGTATGCACTCATTTGCATCGCTTTACGGATGGAATCTCAGCGGACTGGCGGTCATCTGCCGGCAACACGATTTCCCCATTCAATTGCATTCCGGAACGATTATCGCTGCCCATTGGATTACGGCAATTTTTCTCGCCCCGCTGGGAACCTATTACCGCCTTTTCGCTGTCGCCGCCTTGATCGGCTATGTATTTATCCTTTATATGATTCTTTTTAGCAAAGGAGCCAGGCCGCTATCCACGCAAGCATCTTAATAATGACGCATCAGACCGAAGAAGTCACAATCCTATATGCTGAAACAATTATACAAATATCTCACCCAAAACCAAGCGAATATATATGGATTAGTGTTGAGTTCGGAAGGTGTCCCCTATGTTATAAAAAAAGACGCCAGAGGCTGGGAAGTATGGGTTGAAGAATCGGTTTGTGATCATGCCTGTGATTTGATAGCCAAATATATTGCGGAAAATCAATATTCTCCGGATTCCGAAATACAGAAAGCCTCAGAATATCATCATAGCTTTATCGGGGCATGGATATCGATGCTATTGATTGGGTGTCACTTTCGCTCTGATATGTACGGTCAATTCAATCAGATTGTCAGAGAATACGGTGCTTCGGCCTCAGCTATTTTGGATGGCGAAATCTATCGAACAGTTACCGCTTTAATGTTGCATTCAGATTATGTACATCTGGCCGGCAATGTCGCCGGAATTTTTATTTTCGGCACTGCCGTCAGCAGTATTGCCGGTGCAGGCGTTGGCAGCCTGATGATTCTCGCTTCGGGTATTCTTGGCAACTATGCCAATGCGGTCTTGTTTGAATATGGTCATATATCTATCGGCGCATCGACAGCCGTGTTCGGATCTGTCGGAATTTCCGCGGCGTATCAATTTTACACTAAGATTAAAATGGGCAAACAGCGTATGCAAGCGTGGCTTCCCCTGGCAGGCGGCTTGGCGCTGCTCGGATTTTTGGGCACAGGAAAACGCGCTGATCTCACAGCGCACTTATTCGGATTTATAGCGGGTATCGGTCTCGGACTTATTTACACTCTGTTACGACATCATCTTCAAGATAAATCTATTCAAATCGGCAGTGTGGCGGCGTGTGTCATTATCCTTATTTTAGCTTGGTTTGGATAAAAATTGTGAGGATCATAAAATCAGCAGATAAAGTAGGTCGGGTTAGCGATAGCGTAACCCGACATCAACCGGCAATATTGTCGGGTTACTCTATCGCTAACCCGACCTACTGAGTTTGTGCTAACCGACGGTTTTGAATTACACATGATTTTATGAGTTGACTTGAAATCAAAGCCGTAATAGGTTTATAAAAAATATTACGGAGGTATAATGAAAAAAGATGGCGAACTTTCTGAAAATTTGGAAGACTACCTTGAAGTTATACTGGATTTGGAAAACACTCAAAAAGTAGCTCGGGCCAAGGATATTGCCGAAAAACTGGATATCCAACGCGGGTCTGTAACCGGGGGATTAAAAAGTCTTAAAATAAAAGGACTGATTAACTACGAACCTTACAGTTTTATCACTTTAACGCCAAAGGGTGCCTCAATCGCTCAGGAAATCAGCCGGCGTCATCATATCCTCAGTGATTTTTTTTCAAACGTGTTGCAAGTTGATGCGGAAACGGCTGATGCCACCGCTTGCCGTATGGAGCATGCGATTGACGCTGTGACGATGGAGAAATTAGTTCGCTTTATCGATTATATTTATACTTGTCCGCGCACTGGCCAGGAATGGATTCAGCAATTCAACAAGTATTGTCGTACACAAGGGGATGATCATGAAACATGCCGTCTGTGTCTGAAAGAATGTAACAGTAAATTACAAGATAAATAATTTGCAGAGCTTTTCATTTATTTTTTCTACTCCCTGATCCGGAAGCTATCACCGAATCGGCTGAATAAATAATCAGCGATATCCAAATTAAAATAAACGCTATTAGCTGGACAGTTTGAAATGGTTCATTATAGACATATACTGCCAGAATGAATGTACCACTGGGCGCTATATACTGCAACATTCCGAGTGTCGCAAAATTTATACACCTGGCTCCGGCTGTAAATAAAAGAAGCGGCAATGCTGTAACCAATGCGGTTCCCATCAGCAATATATCTGTGCTGGCGTTTATGGATTGAAAGGCTCCGGTTCCAAGAGTGTTTAGGTAGTATAGATAGGTGCTTGCCGGGAAAAAAAGCAACATTGTTTCCACCGTCACACCAACCAGAGCGTTAACCGCTGCGATTTTGCGTACCAGGCCGTAGAAACTGAAAGAAATTGCCAAAAAAAGAGCTATCCAGGGGAATGTGCCACTTTCGATTGTCATATAAAATACGCCGGCCGCCGCGAGAATCACCGAAGCGGTTTGCGCAGGCCGTAATCGTTCTTTAAGGAAAAGCATTCCCAACAATACGTTAATCAGGGGATTAATAAAATAACCCAGACTGGTTTGCAGAATTTTGCCACTGTTTATCGCCCAAATAAACACGAACCAGTTGCCGGATACCAATAACGTTGTTCCGATTAAAATCAGCAATGTCCTGCGGTTTGCAATAGCGGCGCTGAATTCTTTCCAGCGTCCTGTTAATATGACAATCGGAAAAAGGAAAAAAAAAGACCAGACCATACGATGCAATAAAATTTCAAACGTTGAGACATGGGCTAAGATTTTAAAGTAGATCGGACTTAACCCCCAAATCAGAAAAGCGCCTATGGCATTCAAAACGCCTGTCAGCGTTTCTTTTTGCTTTTGCGGCTTTTTTTTGCCAATCATTTTCAACATGCCTCGTAATATTGTTAGTTAACCCGGCATGTCAACCTTGCAGTATAATAAAAAAGCAGTATAATAATGAAGACAAAATAAATTTTCTGACTATCCGTGATTGTGGTTATTTTGTCCCTGATCTTAACTTAGGGAAGTCACAATAAATAAACCACGCATCTTACTTGTCTTTTGGCCCGTCTTCTTTGTTGCGATAAAGCGCACATATCCCGATATGCACGCTTCATCGCGCCTTGAATACGGATCAAAATCCCGCGCAATATGCGTAGTTTATTTTCTGTAACTTCCCTTAAAACTTGTAACTGAGGAACTACCTGATGGATATTGATTTCACACCATTTTTCAAAAAATATGAAGCATTAGCCAAATTAGCGGATGAAACATTTGACCGCGTTAAAAAAGAGCATCCTGATTGCATCAAATGCGATAGCGGATGTTCGGATTGTTGTCATGCTTTGTTTGATCTTAGTTTAATCGAAGCGTTTTATATCAACCACCAATTCGGCCAATGCTTCGATGGGCAGGAAAAACATCAGCTTATCAACAGAGCCAACAACGTTGACAGGAAAATACACAAAATTAAACGCCAGGCGCATAAAGATTTTGAAGCCGGAAAAAAGGAAATTGATATTATGATGGACATGTCGTTTAAACGGGCGCGCTGTCCTTTACTCAATTTGAATGACCGGTGCGATATGTATGACTTCCGGCCGATCACATGCCGTTTATACGGCATTCCGATCCAAATCGGCAATATGAGTCACACTTGCAATTTATCGGCTTTTGAAGAAGGGGTTAAGTATCCGTCTGCCAAAATGGATGTGATTCATCAACGGCTCTATGCAATATCACTTGAGTTGGCTATTGCGGTACGCTCAAAATTTTCTAAAATAGCTGAAATGCTTGTACCGTTATCAATGGCCTTATTAAACGATTATAACGCCGAATATTTTGGTTTCAGAACACTGGAAGAAGTTGAAAAAAAGGCCAAAGCGGCAGAGGGAACAGATGGATAATTCATATTTAAAAAACGACTGCGAATTTAGCGCTTCTGAAATAGAAGAGCGTAAAAAGGCGATTTTTGACAGCATGTCTGAAAGAGGTCAGAAGCAAATTTTGAAAAGGGGTTATGAAGATTGGGATCCTTTCATGGCCCCCAAAGACCCGATTGACATCCGCACAGATAAAACCCAGCGAACCACCCAGGATTTGGTGCGGATGTTTCTCAGGCGATGTCCGGCGGACAAATATAGCAATGCTTATGGTCAGGGCGTTTTTGATATATGCCATGGCATTATCAACAATGATGACCGTTTTATCTCCATGTTTGAATTTTCCCAATGGTACGCTGAACTTTTAAAAGCGGAGGGATGCGATAACGAATATAATATATCCTGAATTAAGAGTAAGTATTTGGGAGTTTGATTTTCGCAAATGGTATTATCCCGGATATAATCCATACGGGATTGCCAGACTCAAAACGTTCATTCCAGGGCATGGGTTTGGTCATACAAACCTGAACCTGCACAGCTTCAGCGTCAAATCCCTGTGCGCGCATAATTTTCAGGGTTCTTTCCAGATTGGATAGCAGCACCGTGTTGACCACCATGATTCCGCCAGGTGACATAAAGGATGCGGCGGTATTTATAATCAGATCAAGGTGACGCCCGCCTCCACCGATAAAAACACGGTCAGGATGAGGAAGCTTGTCTAAGCCATCCGGCAAAACGGCCTGCACCACATCCATGTTCGTCACTCCGAAGTGCCGGATATTTGAATGAATATGCGCCACCCGTTCGGTTTTTTGCTCCACCGCGACAATCATTCCGCGGTGAAGCAAAACCGATGCTTCGATAGAGACCGCACCGCTGCCGGCACCAAGATCCCATAAGGTGTGTTCAGGTAAAAGTTTCAGCTTTGCCAAAGAGACTGCACGAATTTCTTTTTTGGTCACCAAGCCCCGTTCATGTTCAAATGCATCATCCGGCATCCCCAAACAGAGGCGCGGAAATTTCGGGCCGGTATCTGGTTTTGGCTTGATAATCACTACATTGGGTTCACCAAATGTCATGTCCGCGGCCAGGGCTGCTTCATACCATCCGATTTTTTCGTCAGATGTTCCAAGCTTTTCAAACACACCGATCAGATAATTGTTCAGGCCCTTAGAGATAAGCAAACCAGATAGCCAGGCCGGATTGTTTTGCGGATCCGTAAACACAGCCACCGTCTCATAAATTTTCAGCATTTGAAGAAATTCAGCCTTATGATTTCGTCCATGCAGACTGACCACTCCGACGTTGCTCCATGACATTTTCGCTCTGGCAAACGCGGCGGCCACAGATGATATATTGGGATGCACACATACATGTTCCGGCCCGACTGCATTGATAATCAGTTCACCGATACCGAAAAACAAGGGATCTCCGGAGGCCAATATCACGATACGGCGAGTTGTCATATTGGTGCGAATATAGGTTATAAGGCCTTTTAAATCCTTTGTAATCGTTTTTTTGACTGTCGCGGAAGCGGTAAAATAGGAAAGATGGCGTTCTCCGCCGATGAGAATATCCGCTTTTTCAATGATCTCTTTGTATATATCCGTGAGATCATGAGGGGTAAGCCCCATTCCGATAATATTTACTGTTTTAATCACGTCCTCCTGAATCGAAAATAATCTGCCCGTCAAAAGCATATATCACTGCACGAATATGAACATGCGGGCCGGCAAAGGCGCTGGCGGAGCGCACTATATTATTTCCGACACGGGTAACAACCTGGGGATAATCCGGCAGGATATAATCCAAAGCATGACGAGCTGTGTTGGCGGCTGCAATCTTTTCAGCCAAAGCATTCTCAGCGGTGACATCCCGCGCCCACTGGGCAAGCCGTTTCAGGGTCATTGGGGATTTCGCCGCATGTGTGTGGGGAATGCCTAACGCCATTTTGACCGCTTTGCCAAAAAATACGGCAATAACAGCTCGCTGAAAACGATGTTGGGAAACGGTTTCCAAAGAGAGCTTAAAAAAATCGCCAATTTGAACAAAGGCCTCCTGTGGATGATTTTTCCAGCGCATTTGGGAAAAACGTTCGCTGCGGCGTCCGGTGGTCAAAATCGCCGTGTCAGCACCGGCGGCTTTGGCAACGGAAAGAGCGGCTCTGATGGTGGCGATATAAGCATCATGGGAAAGGGGCCGCACAATGCCGGTGGTTCCCAAAATGGAAATGCCTCCGAGAATGCCTAAACGCGCATTCAGCGTTTTTTTAGCCAAAATTTCGCCATCAGTGACTGACACTTCGGAAAAAACAGTCCTGTGAATTCCATGCTGCTGAAGCACATCTTCAACGGCCTGAGTGATCATTTCACGCGGTCCCGGATTGATAGCCGGTTCCCCCGGTGGAATATCCAATCCCGGCTTAGTGACTCTCCCAACGCCGTGACCACCTGAAATTATCACTTCCGATGAACCGCCTGATGAAATCAGGCAATCTCCCAATCGAACGGTAGCGCCGATTTCAGCCTTATGGGTGATATCCGGATCATCACCGGCATCCTTGATAACCGAACAGCGCGCTGTTTCCTGATCAATTCGCGTGCAGGTATGCACCGGGATTCGGATATGATCGCCGGTGAGCAATCGCACCCTAACATCATCCGCCGCCCGGCCATCCAAAAGCAACAGCAATGCTCCTTTGGTCGCCGCCGCCGCCGCTGTTCCTGTGGTAAATCCGCTTTTAAGTTTTTTCTTGTAAGTCATTATAAATTTTTGTCAGCCACTATACAAATTATCATCGCCATTATCACGTTCCCCCTTCTGTTATTGTGTAATAATATATCATAATCAGGCGGCAAGTGCAACTGAATATGATCCATCATCCGCTATGCCCCTCCTTTTTTTAACAACTTGTTAAAACGTAAGTACTTGGACAAAAGTTTTCCGGTTTTCTATAAATCAGACTGGATATCTGCGTACCGTAATATGCGTGCTGATGTGGGTTTTTCACATATTCAAAAATCGCTTCACGCCGCGTACACCCCGGCAGATCATCGATCTGGCTGATGATGCCAGACAGCAGGCTGGCCGTTTGACTGCCGAAATAAAATCCTCATGCGACCGCATCACCGTCAAAGGGTTTGTGAAAAACGGTGCGGACGATGTTCTTGCAAAGATAATCCAGCGGTTCAATTTGGCAGATCGCAAACGTCAGGCGCTTAATGAAGTCAAAAAGATCGGTATCTAACCGGCCTTCCCGATTGTTCTTATATCCTTCAGGAAAGAAAACAACTGGATGAAACCGATGCGCCTCAAAACTGGGTTACGGTGACAGAAGCTTTTGACAAAGAATGTGATCACCTCAGACGTGAGTTTAACGATCATTTTGTAAACAACCAAAAAAAGCCTGACGGCATTTTATTCGTTGCCAATGCTGGCGGCGGCACGGGTGGCACCGGCTTGGTCAAATTAACCGAATTTTTCAGAAAATGGCGGGATGAAAACCAACTGAAGACTTTTGATAAATATCTTGATCCGCTGAAAACACCCCGCTATGCCCTGGTTATCTTTCCGTAAACTGTAAAAGTCGGTATGGCGCCGCGTTTGCAACAAAATGCAAGGGGCGCCTATTGCAACGTTTTAAAGCTGACGGTGATCTGTCCGGTTTGGTGCTTTTTGACAGGGACACCGAGCTGCAAAGGGAAGCGTTTGATGATTGTTTTAAATTGATTATGCAAAACCTGATTATTCATGGCCAAACGATTGCCGCTGATAAAATGCTGGCCGGTTGTCTGTCTGTCAGCCATATCCGTTATGAAGTCCGGTGGGAGCGGCAAGGACGAATCACGGTGCTGAATTATGAAGATGACCGGAAATATTATGAATCCGTGTCCGGCGTTTTAAAAATTCGTAACCCTGTCAATATGTTGAACTTTAATCAAGTGGTGCGCCCAAAGGGCCTTAAAGCGCATACCTGTATTGCGCTGAATCCTAATAAAATAAAATCTTACGAAGATAAGATAGCCATTGATACGGACGCTTTTAAAAATGACTATTGCGATGATTTGACAATCACCGAACATCCTGAATTGCCGTCCGTTTACCATAATATTATTGATAATTTTAACTTTATATATGACCTCGGCGGATACAAGCCATACGAAAAAAGAGATGTTCAAAGCGGAGCGCCGGCGTCGGGCCAAAGACGCGAAATCAGCGCCAAATATCGTCTCACCGAGGATTCATACAACGCTATCCGCTACCGCCTTGACAGCTTTTCCGATGATCGGATTTATGTCATTGAAAGCCGGACAGTTGAAGAAAATGATCTTTACCTGCCCAAGATTAAGCTGCCTTTGACCCAAAAATACGAATATTTGCGAATACGCCAACGCGGCGCCGACACCTTTCTGACGTTGAAAGTCACCAAGCCTGAAGGTCTGCACACCCATATACGCGACAATTACGAGGTCGAATTTCGTAACCATAAAGAACTGCTTGATATTTTGCGACGGCTTGGATTTGACATTGATGATAATGCCTTGGAAATAAATAAAAAACGCGAAATAGTACGAATCAACGTTCTTTGGAAACCGGATCAAAACAAGCTGACTCCGAAAAGAAGCGAATTTATGCTTAACTTTGATGAGGTTGAACATCTGGGCAGTTTTATCCAATTGAATATGCATCTCTCCGGCGCACCTGATACGCAAGCGGTTTCCGAAAAAGATCATGACCCATATAAAAAATTGCTCAGGGAATTGGCGGGATTGATGGAAATTCCGGAAAGCTACCGCGAACCTAAAAGCTATCTGAAGTTGATGATTCAGGCGCGTGAAGATAAAAAATAACTTGAATTGCAGGGTGAGTGCAGAGCAGCGAAACCTGCCAAACACCGAATGTCAATGAATGATACCCGCTAAACTTTACTAAACTTTGGAAGTTTAGTAAAGTTCTGTGATTTTCCAGATGCCGATTGTTCCGTTAGGGACATAATATCTATAGAAAAAAGCCTGCCTGATATGGCAAGTCCCGTAGGGACGAGATATATTATAGGATTATCGGCACCTTTCATATAAGCACAAAAGTAATTTACACTTTTTATATCTCGTCCCTACCCTGAATTATTCATAAACGCATTATGAGATCAATTTTCAACCCGCTGCCGTTAAAAAATCTAACTGATCGCAACTCTGCGGTGGTTATCGGGAGAGTGCCCGGCACTTCCTGTCGGTATCGCTGATT
>JAUCGF010000028.1 GCA_030378005.1 Desulfococcaceae bacterium HSG9
TCAGGCTCGCCGCAGAAATAAGTATACATGGCATCTGCGGCGACTGCTCTGTAAAACCGAACGAATGAAATTGCAAATAATTGCATGATTTTCAATACGTTAAAAGGAAATCGTTAAAATGTGTTAAGTTAGCTGCAGTGAAAACTAATCAAGAACTTGGTGAGATAGACATAGATCGTTCAGAGCATATTGCATATGCCTGCAATGAGATTTTAAAAAATAAGTATATGGATCAATTTTTAATCGATATGATCCAGGGTGGAGCAGGGACTTCTACGAATATGAATATGAATGAAGTCATTGCTAACATCGCTAATGAACATGCGGGTAGGACAAAAGGATCATATCATTATATTCATCCTAATGATCATGTGAATAAATGTCAATCGACCAATGATGTATACCCAACGGCTATTCGCTTAGCAGTTCTTAAAAAGTGTCAAGGATTTATAAAAGAACAAAAACAACTTTCAGAAATTTTCAGAGAAAAAGCAGCAGAGTTTAAGGGTATTATAAAAGTTGGACGTACCCAGCTACAAGATGCAGTACCTATTACTCTTGGTCATGAGTTTTTATCTTTTGCATCGTCAACGAATGAAGAAATAAACCGTTTGCTTGATCTTACTAAAGTTCTGAAGGTCATCAATCTTGGAGGTACTGCAGTTGGAACAGGTATAAACACACCCGCAAACTACTCAAAGACCGTAACTTGTCATCTTTCAAAGATATCCGGCTACGAACTTTCCAGTGCTCAAGATTTAATAGACGCTTCATCAGATATGGGAGCACTGGTATCTTTTTCGGGATTACTGCGGCGAGTTGCGATTAGAGTTTCAAAAATTTGTAATGATCTTCGTTTACTTAGCTGTGGCCCACGTGCCGGCATTGGAGAAATTATATTACCTGCTGTGCAAGCTGGCTCTTCAATTATGCCCGGCAAGGTTAACCCTGTGATTCCAGAAGTTGTAAACCAGGTTGCCTATGAAGTTGTTGGTAATGACGTGACGATTACTATGGCTGCTGAAAGTGGACAATTGCAGCTCAACGCAATGGAGCCCGTCGTGGCTTATAATCTTTTGGACTCTTTCCGTATTATGACAAATGCCATACGGATTCTTCGTGAAAAATGTATTAAGGGAATTAAAGCAAACGAGGCCAGGTGCAGTGAATTATTTAACAACAGTCTTGTGGTCGCCACTACACTTGTTCCTATAATCGGTTATGAAAATGCATCCCAAGTGGCTAAAAAAGCATTATCCACAGGGCAAACAATAGGTGATGTGGCTATTAAAGACGGACTCATTTTGAAAGATGACTATAACGACTTGATTAATAAATGCTTAACATCCTTGCTATCGAAAATATGAATTGATGATAATTTTGTTCTCTGAAATCTAAAACCTGTAATTAATTAAGAATATCAAGTTCATTGATATTTTCCGATAGTATGAAACGATAAAAGGATATTGCGATTGTCTGAAAATATTAAGCTATCAACGTTTCGTAAGCATCCGAGGGGGCCGAAAACGAAACTGAAAAAACGAAAAAGTGACCCTGAAACTCCTCATGTATCGACGGCTGAACTGATCGCTATGAGAAAAAAGTAGGAGAATGACCTTGAAAGGGCTGCTCACTATGGCATAAGTCTTGAAGCATTTCGAAAATACCCGGATAAGTTTGATTTGGTTATCACAGACCTGACAATGCCAGATATTACAGGAGATAAACTGTCAACTGAATTGATCAAAATACGTTCTGATATTTCCATAATACTTTGGACAGGAGGCAATGAAATCTTTTCAGAAGAAAAAGCTGTATCGATAGGTATTAGTATTAAGGCTTTTTTATATAAACCGATTCTAATGAAGGATTTATCACAAAAATATATCAACTATTGGAAGAAATGGAGGGAAAAAGAAGTTTAATACGAAAACTCTTTAAACATAGGCCTTTCGTAGTGAAATAAAGAAAAATTTTTGACAAAAACTATGAAACAAAAAGGAGGCTTTTATGTGTGAAACAATGAACAAAAGTAGGACAGTTTGTAAAATTATAAGCAACGAATTATTAACAGACCAGATATTTGAAATGATACTTGAGTGCCCTGAAATTGTTAATGAAGCCAAACCCGGGCAATTTGTAAATTTATATTGCCGCCACCTCGGACGTCTGCTCCCCAGACCGATTTCTGTTTGTGAATTAAACAAGGATAAAGGTCATTTGCATTTAATTTATGCCATCATGGGTAATGGCACAAAAGAATTTTCAACGTACAATGCCGGTGAAACCATTGATGTCATGGGGCCCCTTGGTAATGGATATAATACCGACACTGTCAGTGATATCCATCTGATCGTTGGCGGAGGTGTTGGAACGCCGCCCATGGTTGAACTTTGCAAGCAATTGAAAGGCAGAAAAATCATTGTGGTAGGATTCAGAGATAACCCCTACCTGGTAAACCGTCTAAAAGAATACGGAGAAGTCTATGTGACAACTGACGATGGTTCTGCAGGCTTTAAGGGCAACGTTGTTGAATTTCTGGAGAAAAAAAGTTTAAAAGGAAGTATATATGCCTGTGGTCCGACACCCATGCTTATCGGTGTTCAAGCCTATGCTGACAAATACAACTTAGATGCCAGCCTGTCACTGGAAGAGCGAATGGGGTGCGGTTTTGGTGCCTGTGTGGGATGTGTTACAAAAATTGCTTCAAATAATGACGCGGGCTTTATCTACAAAAAAGTTTGTAAAGATGGTCCGGTTTTTAATGCTAAGGAGGTTTTGTTCTCATGCAATTAAATGTAAATATTGCTGGTATTGAATTTAAGAATCCAATAATGACAGCCTCTGGCACATTTGGATCTGGCAGGGATTTTACATCCTATGTGGATCTTAACAAACTGGGATGCGTAGTTGTAAAAGGTGTTGCCAATAAAGCATGGCCTGGTAACCCTCCCCCACGTATTGTTGAGACATATGGCGGTATGATTAATGCGGTGGGACTCCAAAATCCAGGTATTGATGCATTTTGTAAAGAAGATATCCCTTTTCTTAAACAATATGATACAAAAATTGCTGTTAATATTGCCGGCAAATCGATTGAAGATTATGTGGAAGTTGCCCAGCGTCTGGTTTCTGAAGATATTGATCTTTTAGAGTTGAATATTTCATGTCCCAACGTCAAAGAAGGCGGCGTTGCATTCGGTGTAAACCCATCCATGGCTGAAAAAATAACCAAAGCAGTTAAAAAAGTAGCCAATCAGCCATTGATTGTTAAGCTTAGCCCAAATGTAACTGATATTACCGAAATTGCCAGAGCCGCTGAAAATGGCGGGGCTGACGCTTTATCTCTAATCAATACACTAATAGGTACAAAAATAGATATTCATCGGCAAAAATTTATTCTGTCAACAAAACAAGGCGGACTCTCAGGTCCGGCTGTTAAACCGGTTGCTGTCCGGATGGTTTATCAAGTAGCAAATGCTGTTAAATTGCCTGTTATCGGCATGGGTGGGATTATGACAGGAGAGGACGTAATAGAATTTATGATGGCCGGTGCCAGTGCGGTTGCCGTTGGCACTGCTAACCTGCTGAACCCGGCTGCCACCATGAATATTCTTAATGAAGTAAAGGCATTCTTGAGTGATAAAAGCATAGATAATATTAACGATATTGTGGGTATTGTAGCATAGTTTATATTGGTTGACCAATTTTACCATAGCGTACTCATAGAAAAATGAAGTGGCTGAAGATGTATTATAGCTCAAAAAAATTTCAAGATTTAATAGATGATTTGAATACAAAATTTACATATGACAGCTTGTCAAAATTAGAAACAAAGTTCTCCGAATTATTTCAATATTCAACTTGCTCTTCTGCTAAAATAATATATCTTTACACTTTAAGGAATATTTTTTTTGAGATTAAATTGTTCATTGATTCTCTTGACCCGCTTAGTGTTATTGAACATGCCAAGATAGAAAGCGATTTGCGTGACCATTTAGTTAATGCTGTATCACTATTTCATGAAATTAAACAACTATGCACTGAAAGTGCATAGAATTTTTTACGACTGAAAGTCGTTTTAAAGGAACCGCTTCGCTGGTCATTTTTATATAAATGCTGAAAGCCTTGGACTAAAGTCCATAGTTTTTACTAGCGATTCGGAAAATAAAATTGATGACGCAAAGGATACATTACTTGCTAATCTTATAGTGGCCTTATTCAATTATTGAAAATTGTCAAAGTCGAGTTTAAGAAATAAGCTTTTTAATCCCTTCAATCAGACGCGGTTCATCGGCATCTTCTTTCATCACATCCATACGTAAAAGTTCTGATTTGTCATCTAACAGTTTTGAATTGTTGATATATTTTTCAATTTCACTGGGACTACGCGAGCCAAAGGCACGGCGCGCCACCGTTATGCCCACACGGTTGGCATACTTCAGCATTTTTTTCAATTCGGGAATCGTCTCTTTGCCTTCCGTATCCCAGTCATCGCCGTCGGTGCCGTGAAATATATAAATATTGTAGTCAGTATCAAGGCTTTCTTCATTCACAATTTCATTCACCAGGCGATAGGCCGATGCGACTTTGGTACCGCCGGCCACTTTTGAGTTATAGTAGGTGTAAAAGTCATCCACTTCTTTGGCCGATGTGTCGTGCAGGATAAAGCGGGATTCCACCTGCTTGTCATATTGGTATAAAAGCCAGCTATAAATCATGACATGTTGGGAAACCACGAGTTGCGTAGGCTTGCCGCTCATCGAGCCTGAATAATCCCTTAGAAAAAAAACCATGGCCTGGGATTCATAATCCTTTTCGCGGGACAGGATGCGATATATTTTGTCTCTGGGTGCTATCAGAAAACTGCCAGGGTCAATCGGTTTATCCGTGGGCAGATTTCCCAAGCTGATATTAGTTTCCACAATTTTGCGCAGCGTGGCTTTTTTGTCTAAAATTTGTCCGAAACCGCGATTCCGGTCAGTCATATCGTATGTGTAACGGGTGAGCGAACGCTTTTTACCTTTATCTTTCAAATTGGGGAGTTCAAACTGCTCGGAAAGGATTTTACCCAAATCATACGCGCTGGACTCCATTTCATGAGGGCCTTCTTCACCTTCACCAGGCCCGCTGCCGGCACCATCCGGCTGGCGCACCGGTTGTTCACCAATCACTTCACCCTCTTCGCCTTCGCCGGAACCGCCCGAAGCTGATTCTTCTTCCTCCTCAGGCGGCTTATTGTCGTGGATTAATTTTTCCTCCACTGTTGTAGGCACCACGACTATTTTGCCCTTACCGCCTTTGCCGGGTTTAATTAACCGCCCCACCTGTATTTTACGCGGAAAGCCATCCTTTTCCCGTCTTTTATCTCTTTCCAACAGTTCATCCACAGAGCTTAAACAGGTAGTGTATGAGCCTTGCGGCGACGGAAATGATTGAAGTACTGCCAAATCATTATAGGTATATGGGCTGTCCGATGCCGGTTGAAACGATTCTTTGGAATCTTGCGAACCTGATGTCCGTTCAGGAATAGCATGATCGCCTTCATCATGCAGTTCTTTAAGAATGCGCTTTTTGCGTTCGGGTTCAAGCCCTGTCAGAGCGATCTCTTCGTAATATTTTAATCGTTCAGGGTCCATTTTGGCTTTCCCTCATTTCATTTACGGTAAATACGGGCAGTTTATTTTGGGTAAATTCCCAAACCTACTTTTCATCCTCTTGTGTGCAAAAATACTCAATGGTTTTTTGAGCGCACGTTCTGCAATAATTAAGTTTTTTCAGCATGGTGTCGATCATGCGGTCGTAAAGTTTTTGATTTTCTTCATTGGTGCGATTGGCCAGCGCACCAATCAGACTGCCAGCACCGGCAATATCTGATTTCAGGCGCACATCGGTGACAGCCTTCACCAATTCAAGATTGTCCATGAAATCATAATTCGGATCGACCGATAGCTTTTGGCCGTAAATCTTGCGGATAGAGGTGCGGAACGTTTCCCGCTGTTCTTGTGTTTTCAAACCCAAGCGTTCTTCCACACTGCCGATATAGCGTTTATCGATTTTCATGGCTTTCAGCTCGCCGGTTTGCGGATCCTTATATTTCCACATTTTATCAGGGCCGAGATTTTCGGCATCAATACCGATGATCATGTTGACATAGTTCATCACATCCCGACGAATTGCCAGCGGTTCATCCATATACGCATTAAACATTTCAGTCATAATGCGTTCGCGGTAAAGCCCTTTGGCGGTTTTTAAATCTTCTAAAAATTTGGTGCGGTCATTGGCTTCGGAAACATAGTCCAGAATCACGCGCTCCACAGCGGTGAAAATGTCATAAGCGAACATACATCGGCCTTCATTGGTTTCCGAACTTTCCAGCAACAGTTGCACAGAACGTCCCAGATTGCGCTGCCCCAACCCTTTTTGGCCGAACCGCTTGGTGATATCCGGCTCCTGATTCAGTGTGTCAATCACTTCGGCTAATGTTTTGATACTTTTTTCACCGGCCACTTCAC
This sequence comes from Desulfococcaceae bacterium HSG9, assembly GCA_030378005.1. Taxonomy (GTDB): domain Bacteria; phylum Desulfobacterota; class Desulfobacteria; order Desulfobacterales; family JAUCGF01; genus JAUCGF01. The sequence continues at coordinate 6,516 of JAUCGF010000028.1, forward strand.
CAGCTGCCAATTTCATCGTTTCGACCGAAGTGAGTTTTTCAGAACGAGGCAGGCGGCTTAATACGATGGCAACCGAGACGGCGTAATTAAGGTTGGGGTCCTGGTGCAGCGTTTCGTGGGTGAGTGTGGTTTTGGCTTCATTGCCGATGGCATAATCGGTTAGCGTTTCCTGAAGCTTATAGTCTGTGTTATGTGAAACATAAGTGATGCGGCAACGGTCAACAATCGGGGCTTCCTCTTTTTCCGCTAAAAAGCGGTTAAATTCAGAATTATTGCTGGTAGCGATAATCAGTGTATCAATAGGCCATTTGAAACCATCGATTTCAATGGTGCGATTTTGGATAACGCCGAGGTAAACTTGCACCAAGTCTTTTTTGTTTTTGAAAATTTCATCGCTGAAATGGATGCCACCGCCGGCGACCCGTGCCAGCGCGCCTCGTCTGAGATCGAAACGATACGGATTGTTGGTGTCGATAATATGAAGTAGCCGTTGGATCGATTCTTCCCCTAAAAGGTCCACAGCGGATGATGTTATCTTGTCTTTGGCCGGATATTTACCCGTGATACTGCCCAGACTTTCGATCAGAGGTACGGGTGTGATTTCAACAAATTCCAGCATCTTTTCCAAATTGCCGTCCGCATAATTGCGAATGTCATTCCAGATATAGCCGCTGCAAGCGCCTAAAGGACGGTAATTGGCATAAACGTCATCAACCTGTGGATCGCTAAAACCGATCTGGCTGGCTAAATACTCTTTGGATTCTTCCGGAGTTTCAAACAGGCTCATGGCCAGAATCATGGGGTCTTCATAAGTCTGGGATTCAATCGTATTAATTCTGCCATATTCACCCAGTTTGTTCATGTTGATAAATTTGAAGGTGTATTTGCGGTTTTGAGCCTGGCTTAAAAAATTGCGATACCGATCACAAAGGAACTCTACAAAAAACGTTTTGCCGTTGCCCGGTTCACCCACCAAAACAAAAGCCATCTCTTTGGAAGATCCGCCCTCGGCCGCATCTTTAACGAACGAAACAAAACTGTTGATTTCATCGTACATGCCGATAATATGTTTAGCGCCTCTGCCAAAAATATTGAAACTGTAAGTGGTTTTACCTTTGACAACCACTTTTTCAATATCTTTTTCCAATATCATGCGGCTGACCCCCTGAAAAGCGTTTTCAAAACGGCGTTCATCTTCTTTCACCGCATTCAAATGATACCGGAGTGTTTTGTTTTCTTTGATTGCCATGTTCCCTCCTGTTTCGATTTAGCTGTTTGGAATGAATCCTGATATTGGTAAAATTTGGATTGAAACCAGTTTATCTGGAAGATTACTTATATTTTCATTGATTAATAAGAAAATGTCATGTATTTTTCCTATACACATCAGACAATACCCTAATATAAATATTTTTACAATTAAAACTTTCATTTATTAACGGTAACTAAATAACATTATTTTCATAGGAAACTTGAATGCGACAAGCCAAGGATTATATTATTTTTCCGTTAGACCTGCCGACATACGCTCTCGCAAAAGAATATATTGATCTTTTGTCAGAACATGTCGGGGTGTTTAAAGTGGGATTGGAACTTTTCATCCATTGCGGCCCTTCAATTGTGCATTATATTCAATCATCAACATCGGCGAAAGTGTTTCTTGATCTTAAACTTCACGATATTCCGGCCACAGTGGGCAGGGCTATGGAACGTATCGCCGAATTGGGGCCGGCCCTGGCAACCGTGCATTGCGGCGAATCCCAAGAGATGTTGCAAGCGGCAGTAACAGGCAGTCATGGAAAAACAGGCGTACTCGGAGTTACAATTTTAACCAGTGTGTCTGGAGATCATCTACGCAACGCCGGATTTAAACCGGAATTGGCTTCCGATCTTTCCAAACTTGTATTAAAGCGCGCCCTTATGGCTCAAAAAGCCGGATGCCTCGGCGTTGTTTGCTCGGCCCGTGAAGTCCGTCAGATTAAAGCGCAAGCAGGCCCTGATTTTGTCGCGGTAACACCGGGTATCCGACCAACATGGCAAACGGTTAAACAAGATGATCAAAAGCGCATTATGACACCGGCTCAAGCTGTCAAAAACGGTTCTGACTATATCGTTGTCGGGCGTCCCATCAGAGATGCCGCGAATCCGTCTGAAGCGGCCCTGCGCATTGCGGAAGAAATCGCTCAAGTGCTTTAAAATGTCCCGGGTTTTTAGGAGTGCAAGCTTCAGCTTGCGTCAACTGCCATAACAAGCTGAAGCTTGCACTTCGGATAGGGTGGTTATTTGGCTGCAATTACTAAATCGCCCCATAAGTCCTGTACCCGATCACGATCAATATAATGACGGCCAATATCAAAGCAAAAAGCAACTGATCCGGGCTGAATTTTTTCATAAATGATTTTTATCTCCCGACAAAAATGGTGAAAAATGGACAACACTAAGACTCTTTTTTCTTTTCTTGCATTTTTTTCTTGCATTTTGTAACCTTGTTTTATATGTCACAGATTAAATAATTATTAAATACTTTTTATAAACAGATTGGTAACTCATTTTTGATTCAGACTGGTTAATTATAACTTCATAGATTTAACGGAGGTGGAAGCATAGCACTAAAGAAACGAAATATCAGACCTAAACGATCTGATATGACTAGAATCAATCATAATATCAAAGTAAGGGAAGTAAGGTTAATAGACCCGGATGGCACACAGATTGGAATCGTTCCGACCTACAAGGCGTTGGCCATTTCTGATGATTTTGGGCTTGATCTTGTCGAAATATCTCCCAACGCCAAACCGCCGGTATGCAAAATCATGGATTATGGTCGTTATAAATATGAAATGACCAAAAAAAAACAGGAAGCCAAGAAAAAACAAAGCATCTTCCAGGTCAAAGAAATTAAAGTGCGCCCCAAAACGGGCGACCATGATTTGCAAACCAAAATAGGCCATATCCGCAAGTTTATCGGTAAAAAAGATAAGGTCAAAGTGACTGTTATCTTCCGTGGTCGTGAAATAACCTTGGCTCAAATGGGGCGGGAAGTGCTTAAAAAGGTGCTTGACGAGGTTGAAGATATTGTTGTGGTCGAACAATATCCGAAATTTGAGGGCCGAACAATGGTGATGTTACTAGCGCCTAAACATTAATTATCGGCGTGGTTCTGTTTCAAATGACGGGTTTTACCCTTTTGCAACGCTTGAGGTAGTATTAATGAAAATTTAAAGCGGCCTCGTCAGTGAAAAGTTTAAAGTTATTCCGTAACACACTGCTTAAATCTGATCGGCTATTTAAACTGGCAAAAATCCAGCCATGTTTTTAATACCAATGATTTAAGTAAGTTACAAGAATTTACGACTGTTGAATATTATTAATTTTTCAGAATAAATTATGGCGTGAGCATAAAATGACGGTCTGCTCACGCCTTCTATTTTTTGAATACCCTACTGTAAAATAAAGTTTTAACGGAGAATGATTATGCCTAAAATTAAAACCAACCGAGCGGCTGCCAAACGGTTTAAAAAAACCGCCAGCGGCAAATTTGTCTTTTCAAAATCACATGCCAATCACATTTTGACTCACAAATCCACCAAACGTAAGCGCCGATTAAGAAAAGGCCATATTATTGACAAGACTAATGTGAGAGAGGTCAGACTTTTACTGCCCAATGGATAGGAACGGGGTGCCTGACGCTCTCTGTTCGCAGTGTAAATAATTAAAACGCCGGTTTGACTTTACGACAACATCGTAAAACTGAACGGCAATCCCAAAATTACAGGAGTTATAAAAAATGCGTGTTAAAAGAGGTTATAAAGCCCGAAGACGGCGAAAAAAGGTATTAAAACTGGCCAAAGGGTATCGCGGCGGACGAAGCAAACTGTTCCGCACCGCCGCTCATTCCGTGGACAAAGCGTTAATGTATGCTTATCGTGACCGTCGGGTGCGTAAACGTGATTTCAGGCGTTTGTGGATTGTCCGAATCAATGCTGGCACCAGGATGAACAATTTGTCTTATAGCAAATTCATACGCGGTTTAAAGTTGGCCAACGTGGAACTCGACCGTAAAGTTCTCGCTGAATTAGCCATATCGGATCCGCGGGGTTTCACGAGTATTGTCAACTTGGCGGCCCAGCAATTATAGACTATGAAGTGATAAGTTTTAAGTGCAAAGTTGCGAGTTGTTTTTTTGATTTATTGAGCTTGAACTTAAACTTAAAACTTAAAACTTAAAACTCATAAGATAAAATTATAGTGAAAACAATAGAACAAATTCATGCGGAAGCGCTCACCGCAATTGAAACAGCTTCTGATATAGAAACGCTCAAAGAGCTTAAAATAGCGTATCTTGGACGTAAAGGAGCTATTACCGGATTTTTAAAAACGATTGCCCAACTCCCTCCTAAGGAGCGGCCTCTGGCGGGTAAAAAAGCCAATGCGGTAAAAAAAGAGCTTGATACGATAATTAAGAACGCGCTTCAAAAAACACAGGATGCCCTTGCCAGTCAGACAGATGCTTTGGATGTTTCCTTGCCCGGTCGATCTGTTGCACGAGGCGCACTTCATCCGATCACCCAGATTAACCGTGAAATATGCGCTATTTTTTCTAAATTGGGGTTTGATGTTGTCGAGGGGCCGGAAGTTGAAACCGATTACTATAATTTTGAGGCCCTTAATATTCCCCGTAATCATCCCGCCCGTGATATGCAGGACACTTTTTATGTATCATCCGACATCGTTCTGCGTACACATACATCGCCGACCCAGCCGCGGGTGATGGAAAAACAGCCGCCACCGGTTCGTATTATTGCGCCGGGCAAGGTTTTCAGGTGTGATTCCGATTTAACCCATACGCCCATGTTTCATCAGGTGGAAGGGCTTTTAGTGGATGAAGGGGTTTCTTTTGGCGATCTTAAAGGTGTACTGACAACCTTTGTTCATCAAATGTTTGATGAAGAAACCAGTCTCCGTTTCCGGCCCAGTTTTTTCCCTTTCACCGAACCCAGTGCCGAAGTTGATATTCGCTGTGTTATATGCCGTGGCACCGGGTGTCGGGTGTGTTCTCACACCGGATGGCTTGAAGTGCTTGGATCTGGCATGGTGCATCCGGCCGTATTTGAAAATGTCGATTACGATCCGGATAAATATTCGGGGTTTGCTTTTGGTATGGGCGTCGAACGCATCGCCATGCTGAAATTCGGAATTAATGACATCCGCAAATTTTTTGAAAACGATTTGCGATTTTTGAGCCAATTTTAAATTTATTTATGTTAATCATTCGTCTTGTTCCGATGCTGGAGCGTTGGAACAAGAAAAAGATTTATGAATAGTCAAAGATTATGAAAGCAAGTTCAAGCTGGTTAAAAAAATACACTGATATTGATCAAAATGCAGACGAATTGGCGGAAGCATTAACAATGCTCGGCCTGGAAGTCGAAGCCGTCAGCGACCGTTACGATTTTTTAAACACCGTGATTGTAAGCCGTGTTAATTCCGTTACACCTCATCCCAACGCAGATCGTCTCAAACTCTGCCTGGCAGACATTGGCGATCAAGTGCTGTCCGTTGTATGCGGCGCACCCAATGTGGCGGAGGGGATGTTATGTGCGTGCGTTTTACCCGGAACAATGTTGCCTGACAAAACCGTTGTAAAAGAAGGCGTTATTCGGGGGGAACGTTCTGAGGCAATGTTGTGCAGCCAAAGCGAACTGGGCTTGGGTGATGATCATAAAGGTGTATGGGAGTTAAACTCCGGTCTTACTGTGGGCGTGTCCTTGAAAGAGGCGCTCGACCTGGCGGACCCCGTCTTTGAAATCGACCTGACGCCCAATCGGCCGGATTGCCTGAGCATGATCGGCGTGGCGCGGGAAATTGCTGCTTTGCATCAAGGCCGTGTCAAACTACCGGTAATAAAGCTGCCTAAAGCAACTCTGCTGCCGGGAGCGATTAAAGAATTGACTTCCGTAACAATTGAAGACCCTGATCTCTGTCCTCGCTATGTTGCCCGGCTTGTTTTTGATATTCAGGTGGCACCTTCCCCCTTTTGGCTTCAGGACCATTTGCGTTCTGTGGGCTTAAACCCGATCAATAATATTGTTGATATCACCAATTTCGTTATGCTGGAAACCGGCCAACCCTTGCATGCGTTTGACCATGACCGCCTGGCCGAAAACCGCATTGTTGTGCGTCGCGCCGAACAAAATGAGACCTTTACCACGCTGGATAACAAAGAACATGTGCTGACTGATGACATGTTGCTAATCTGCGATGGTGAAAAAGCGGTTGCCATTGGCGGCGTTATGGGCGGGTTAAATTCTGAAATCGAAGCTAACACCACTCGTGTATTGATCGAAAGCGCCTGTTTTAATCCGGTGTCTATTCGTAAAACCTCTAAAACATTGGGTATGAATACAGATGCGTCGCATCGATTTGAACGCGGCGTTGATCCGAATGGCCAAGTTTTCGCCGCTAACCGGGCCGCCCAACTGATAGCCGAAATAGGCAAAGGCCAATTGATTAAAGGCATTGTGGATGAATATCCTGCACCGGTAACATCCAAGCTGATTCGTTTGAATACGGAAGCCGCTAATCGACGTTTGGGTGTTCATCTTAGCACCGCCCAAATTACTGAATATCTGGAATCAATTGAATTTAAGGTAAAAGAGGTTGATACGAACAGCCTTAAAGTCATGCCGCCATCCTTTCGCGTGGATATCAGCCGGTTTGAAGACCTGACTGAAGAGATCGCCCGTTTGTGTGGCTATAATACAATTGCAACAACGTTTCCATTGATTCCGGGAGAAGCGCGGTCGCTGAATCCGGCAATTGTTTTACGCAACCGGATCAAAGACCTGCTTAACGGTTTTGGATTCAGTGAAGCGATTACCTATAGTTTTATCGGAGGTTCCTCTTATGATAGCCTGCGTCTGGAACCGAATGATCCAAGACGCAAAGCTGTGGGTGTTTTGAATCCGATTTCAGAAGAGCAGAATGTCATGCGCACCACTTTGATTCCGGGCCTGCTGGGTGCCATGCAACACAACTTGTTACAGCAAAATAAAAATCTGAAGCTGTTTGAGATCGGATCTGTTTTTATGCATGCTGATAACAATGACGGTTTGCCTGATGAGATTGAAATATTGGCAGGTCTGCAAACAGGTCTTCGGACTGCTCGCAATTGGCAGACATCGGCACAAGACTCTGATTTTTATGATATTAAAGGGGCGCTTGAAGCTTTATTTAATCATTTAGGCGTCGCTAATGTCAAATTCACGAGCCAGCCTTCCGAACTGTGCCATTATGTGCGGCCGGGGCATACCGCTCGCATTCTTATAAAAGATGAGGTGATTGGCCAGGCAGGCGAGGTGCATCCTGACGTGCTTCGTAATTATGACTTGAAACAAACCGCGTTTATTTTTGAAATTGACATTCAGCGGTTGACGCCGCATCTGCCTGAAACGGTCGAATTCCAGCCCATTACCAAATTCCCGGCCATTGCACGAGATGTAACTTTGATTGTAGGACGTGAAAAAGAAGCCGGCGATTTGTTAAAAACAGTTGCGGATACGGGTGAAAATCTGGTGGAAAATGTGCAGTTGCTGGATATTTTCACAGGTGATTCCATACCGAATGACCAAAAAAGCGTCTCATTCCGCATCATCTATCGATCCGCCGAGAAAACCCTTGATGACGAAACCATAAATCGACTGCACGCCAAAATCGCCGATAAACTCAGGCGTTCTTTTGACGCTTCGTTTCAGACGCGTTAATGGGCGAATCATTGTCTGAATCATATTACCATCCGCTTTCAACTTTTTATTCCCGTACGGATTTATATTAAATAACGTGAGTTCGACATAATACTATTTGATTTTATCAGGAATCAGTAGATGGAAAATGCCTTAAAATACAACCGGGAGTGCAAAAGTTAAGCGCAGCGACTTTTTGCATCCGGTTCCACTACGGTTGTAGGCTCTGTTGACATTTCAAATTCGACTTTCGTTAGAAATCAGTATTCGCCAGGAGTTACGGCGAAAACAGATTAAATGCACTATGCTTGATAATCAATTGAAAATTATGATGATTTTATCAAATTTCAACATAGCCTAAGACAAAGACGGCTTTGATTCAGGCCCTGCAAAATGGCTCCCATCCTAATCGGCCACCGTGAATCAAACACGGTGGTTACCTGTTTTTTCATGCAATTATCCTACCCTAAAAATGAACTTGACTTGATCAGAGAAACAACATAATAAAAAATTTTCTGTGCGGTTAAAATTTTCATAACAGGGTGGGCGAAACCCACCTGATCGGAGATAACAAATTAATGGATATTGATAAGATAATTAAGCAGGTACCTATTGAATTTCGTGATGCTCTTACAGCGGAAAAAGAGAGTTATAAACGAATTCACGAAACGACCAAAGCTGTGTTGGCCGAAGTTGGAATCGAAACTCGCAATGAAACGATGATCTCTATTTTGGAAGCCACGGGCCTTGCCGGTTATGACGCTTCAACAGGCCGCATTTATCTGCTTCCTGAACTGATCGAGCAAAGCATTGAATCAGCAGCTAAAACATTTTCAGGCGACCCGGGGATGAACACTTTGGGCATCGGCGGAATCCCGCCGTTTTTGTACAGGGAATCCGATGAATACCCCCTGCCCGCCACTTATGAGGAACTCGAACATCTGATCAATCTTGTCGGCGAAAATCTTGATGTGGTCAGATTTTTAAGCCAGCCGGTGAAAGTTCATAAGGGAGACCCGCTGAAATGCAACCAAATCATGGATCGGTTGAACGATTGCATCAAGGTCACCTGTAGTGCCTATATGGATGGTGAAGAAGCCGTAAAACGGTTTGCCGGCCGGGATGACTGGCATGACTCAATCTGTGGCGTCAAATCTCCCCTCATCTGCATGGACAACATGATGGATGCGCTTGTTCGGAGCGCACGGGTGGGCAATAATTTGCGTCTGACCACCATGCCCCTTGCAGGGCGAACCGCGCCGCAAACTCCGGAAGCCTGTATCGTGATTACCCATGCCGAAGTTATGTTCATGCTGGCTGTGGCTCAGACCGTCAATCCCGGAATGCTGTGCATGTTCGGCGGTATGCCCTGCACGACTCGGCCCGATGGCGATTTGGATTATTCCCATGATGCCATGAATCTTTTGAATGCGGCCGTGGCCCGGCTTAACTTATGGGTGACTGGACTTCCTTCAGTCCAATCCGGTGGCAGCACAGGTGAAAAAAAACCTGATGCACAGGCGCTGTCAGATGGAAAACGCGGCCGTCGTGTATTGTGCGAGTTCGGTGTTCACAATGCCAGACACTGTTTCGGCGTACTTGATAACCTCAATTTTTTCAGTGAAGAGGTTTTTCTGAGTGACTGCCAGGCCCAACGCGAATACCTGGCATCTTGCCCGGAAGATCAGCGCAAAGACGCCATGCAATTAAAACCTTTGTATCTCCCTGATGATAATCAGGCGTTCGATGTCATCCAGCGCGTGGCCAGTTGCGACTACCATACGGACTACCACACCACGGCCAATTTGAGCGCTTTTGACGACTGGGCCGAAACGATTATAGCTCAGGGCTTTCTTCCTGAAAAAAATCGCTTAACCGCCTTCGGAGCAGCAGAGCAGACATGACAGATCATAAATTTGGTATAACCCGATTGAATTTACACAGCCGATTCAATCCTTAACTCGTATTATAAACATTAAACATGAAGGAAAAATGTATGAACTTATGTCAACCAAACGCTAATGAATCTCTCCAAACCAAAAACCGGTCACGCAATGTTGCGCCTCAATCTGGAATTTGCAGTCGCTGTATTGATGGATGCAAGGGTAACTGTGATCTGTTCAAAGCCTCTTTTCGCGGAAGAGAATTGCTTTATCCATCACCTTTTGGCGAGATCACAGCCGGCGCTGACAAAGATTACCCGGTCGATTACTCTCATTTAAATATTAACGGATACGCCTTCGGAGCTGAAGGCATTCTGTCCGATTCCGATTTTGCTATCTTTCCGGCTGTCAGTACCGAAACCCGTTACGGCATTTCGGATACCGTCAAAATGAAAATTCCGATGTTTACCGGCGCGCTTGGCAGCACACGCATTGCCCGTGTGAACTGGGATCATTTTGCGGTGGGTGCGGCAATAACAGGAATCAGTCTTGTATGCGGTGAAAATGTCTGCGGTATCGATCCGAAACTTGAATTGGACAAACATGGAAAAGTGATCGAAGCGCCTGATATGCGCCGAAGGGTGGAATCGTACCGAAAATATCATGAAGGTTACGGTGATATTATGGTGCAAATGAACGTCGAAGACACCCGCTTGGGTGTGGCCGAATATGTGATTGATAAATTGGGCGTTGAAACGATTGAGTTAAAATGGGGACAAGGTGCCAAATGTATCGGCGGAGAGATCAAAGTCGGATCATTGGAACGCGCCATCGAACTTAAAAAGCGCGGCTATATTGTTACACCGGACCCCGAAGTACCTTTCAATCAAAGCAGTTTTAAAGCCGGGGCTATCAAGGAGTTTGAGCGGCATTCGCGTTTGGGTTTTATTGATGAAGAGGGCTTTATCAAAGAAGTCGAACGGCTTCGAAGCTTAGGCGCCAAACGTGTAACCCTGAAAACAGGTGCTTATCCCATGCGTGAACTGGCGATGTCCATCCGCTGGGCCTCGGATGCCAAAATTGATTTGCTTACGATTGATGGCGCACCTGGTGGAACCGGAATGAGCCCCTGGCGAATGATGCAGGAATGGGGAGTTCCGGCCATATATCTTCATTCAATGACGTATAACTTGTGCAGGCGTCTGGCTGCAAACGGAAAATGGGTCCCCCATATCGCTTTTGCCGGCGGTTTTTCGGCAGAAGACCATATTTTTAAGGCCTTATCGCTCGGCGCACCCTATTGCAGAGCGGTATGTATGGGACGCGCCTTAATGATTCCCGGAATGGTGGGTAAAAATATCGGCGAATGGCTAAAAGGCAATAACGGCGGACTTCCCGCTACAATTTCCAAATTCGGAACCACTAAAGAAGAAATTTTCGTCAGTTATGAAGACCTGAAAGAGAAGTATGGCAAAGAAATTGATACGTTCCCGTTGGGTGCTGTTGCAATTTACAGCGTGGGCGAAAAAATTAAGGTGGGATTGCAACAGTTGATGGCCGGAGCCAGGAAATGGCAGGTCAATCTGATGTCCAGAGATGATTTGTTCGCTCTGACGAAAGAGGCTGGTAAGGTGACAGGGATTCCTTATGTTATGAATTCTTACAAAGAAGAAGCTTATGATATTATTGATGCCAAGAAAACCTACTGATTTTTTATGATGCTTGTATATTACCGGTTTCTATGCTTTGTCATGGGAACTGGCATAGTGACTTTGACGGACTTCCATGAGTTGTTTAGTCACAGTACCTAACCCGATCCACAAAAAAAGGAGCTTTGTTGGACAAGCAAATTTCTGAAATCATAGAAGAACATTATGATCTTGGCACTGTGAATGACGTACACGAAATTTTTGGCGGATTCAACAACAGGAGCTTCGGCATTTGCACATGTAAAGATAGTGATAGCAAAACTTACTTTGTCCGCCGGTATAAAAGCGGGGCCACCCTTGAAGGAATTCTGTTTGAACATGCGCTGATTGACCATGCCATTAAAAATGGCTTGAGCATCTGTGCAGGCGTGGCACTGTCCCGAAATGGAGAAACCCTGGTTCAGTCGGCGGGCAGCGACAATGTGTTTGCTGTTTACGAATACCTCGGCGGAGAGGATAAATATACCTGGGACAATACAGAATTGACGGACGCCGAATTCCGGAATGCGGCAAGCGCACTGGCCGAATTTCATAATGCGGTCTGCGATTTCGATCCGGGTCGGCTTAAAAGGGAAGAGCCGCCGATTACAGAGCTTTTGCCTATAATCGCACGTAATTTTGTAGATATAGCACAAAAAATGAGGGATAGCCGGTTTCAATCTTATTTTCAGGAAAATCTGAAAATTATTCTCGGCGTTATTGAGCGCAACCCGCTTACCTCCCAGAAAATCAAGGGCTTGCCGGTGATTCCGGCTCATTATGATTTTCATCCCGGGAACCTCAAATGGGATGATGAAGCGGTGGCGGGACTTTTCGATTTCGACTGGTCGAAAATGGATTTACGCCTGTTCGACGTGTGCATGGCTATCGTCTATTTTTGCAGTCGATGGGGTGGACGGACGGACGGAGAGTTGCGTTTGGATAAATCAGCGCTTTTTTTAAGCAGCTACCACAATCGACTCCGAAGCAAGCAAGGATTCGATTCGCTAAGTGATGACGAACAACAGTTGCTGCCGACAATGCTGGCCATCGCCAATATTTATCTTGTTCACTGGGAAATTGCGGATTTTCATGATGTGGAAGAAGCGGATAACAACGAATACTTAGTTTATCTGAAGCACAATGTGCGCTTGATGCGCTGGATTGAAAACCATCATTTTGCCATCGCGAAAGCCATTGACAATGCTCTGGCAGCATAACTTCAAGACGGCTGTGATGGGCAAACATCTCAGCACCATGGCAGAATCAAATAGGAAACGGAAAATGTTCTGTGCGCTCAAGTGAGTGTTCCGGTAATGTGATTGCGGACAATTCACACCGCCCCCTTCCACCAAACCTTATTTTACGCCTTAGTACCGCAATCGAAAAGTCTGACCCTACCCTTTACTTCATAATTTAAAATGCTTACCTTAGAAAAAAGCGGAGGAAATGATTATGTCTGATGAAATAACCGAAAATATCAGAAAAATAACAGATACAATATTCTTTCAGGGCAGAATCAGGCTGATTAATATATTTATTGATAAATTAAGCCTCAGAAACCAGATGATGCTATTGGCAGGTGCGACTTTACTGGGCAATACACTGATTATCGGGATGATTCTGCTAACTGAAAGTGACAATTTACAGAACGTCATATCAGGTTATTTCGTTATCGGTTTTTTTTCCCTTTTGTTTGCGGGTTATTTGGGAACCTGTGCGGGAAAGAAAGCCGAGCTGGTTGTTGAGGCGTTAAACGAATTGACCAAAGGAAACCTGACGAAAAAACTGAAAATCCCGGGAAGGGATGAATTCGCTTGGATGTCCTATGAATATA
>JAUCGF010000083.1 GCA_030378005.1 Desulfococcaceae bacterium HSG9
CAGCGATACCGACAGGAAGTGCCGGGCACTCTCCCGATAACCACCGCAGAGTTGCGATCAGTTAGATTTTTTAACGGCAGCGGGTTGAAAATTGATCTCATAATGCGTTTATGAATAATTCAGGCTAGTAATTTGGAAAAAGAATTAAAAGACATTCCCACTTTTTTTGGTGCTGATTGGGCAGTGATTTATGTTTATTCTAGGGAATTTAACGATAAAGTTATCAAATCGCTTGAAAAAATTCATGACAAGGAAAAGAAGGACTTTTTTAATGATAAAAACTTACAACTATCAGATGAACAACTCATCAAAATTAGGGAGACATGGGAATGTTTTTTTCAGGAAAAACTCAATATAGATGTTCAATTTGAGATACAACGTGTCAGTGCAATATTGAGGAATGAAATTGTTCCTGAACCTCCAAGTAAAATAAAATCAATATTAGTAACTATAGTAGGCATCATACTATTAGCAATTTGTATATGGTTGTTATATCCCATTGAATTAAAAATCGGCGATTGCGTACAAATAAAAGCGGGAGATAATGTAGGCAGAATAAACAATTATGGTACTGAAAAAGATACTTTCCTTATTGGTTTCCCACCATCTATGGAGATGACATACGAACATAAAAGTGATTTAGAGCGAGTTGAATGCCCCCCGCAAACACTTAAAATCGGCGATTGCGTACAAATAAAAGCAGGAGATAATGTAGGCAGAATAAACAATTATGGTACTGAAAAAGATACTTTCCTTATTGGTTTCCCACGATCTATGGAGATGACATACGAATATAAAAGTGATTTAAAGCGAGTTGAATGTCCAAAATATTGACTCATAACATGAAGTTAATTATGATAAAATGTAGGAGCGTTATATGATTTTCAGCACTATTATAATCTTACAAAGGTTAACAATTTTAATTTTTTTAATCCATGTTTTTTTCTTAACACCGCCTATCTATGCTCAGAGTATTTCACAATTAGATGCGTTAGTAAAACAGTTAGATGCGTTAGAAAAAGAAATGGAAATAACAGCAAATTCTGGTGAAGTAGATTGCGAAAAACCACGGAAAGATCGAGAACTCAAATGGCACAATAGTTGTTTAAAAAAGGCGATTAATAAAGCCAAAGAAAATGCAATAAAGAATGCAATTGACGATTTTCTTGAAACTTTGAGTGAAGATAGCTTGAAGAATTTAGAGTTAACAAAAGAAAATTTGCATCCATATATTAAAGGCGAAATTGGAGAAGTTATAGGTGATTATGACCTTAACATAAAAACGACTTATGAATACATTGTTAACGTTAAAGTACGAATACAATTGCCCGACAACCCCAATGAAATACTCAAAAAAATACTCAAAAAAAGAAGTAAAAAAACTCTGATTTCCAAAACAGACCCAGTTAAAACATTGCTGTCACAACTAGCCCCAAGCGAAGCCCCGAAGCCCACTCCAAGTCCAAGCGAAGCCCCGAAGCCCACTCCAAGTCCAAGCGAAGCCCCGAAACCCGACCCAAGTCCAAGCGAAGCCCCGAAGCCCACTCCAATCCCAAGCGAAGTCCCGGAACCCACTCCAAGCCCAAGCGAAGTCCCGGAACCCACTCCAAGCCCAAGCGAAGTCCCGAAGCCCAAACCAGACCTATACGTTAAAAAAAATGCGGTTCATGTAGTAAAGGCTGGTGATAATCTCAAGAAAATTGCGAGTACATATTGCCAAGATGCTAGCAAGTGGGAACTTATATATAAAACTAATAAAAATTTGATCAAAGACGAAAAGAATTTGATGCCTGGTTGGAAATTAGAAATTCCATACGTTGGTGATGGATTGCATAAAGTGCATTTAGTTAAAGGTGGAGATACTCTTGAAAAGCTTGCGAAAAAATATTATGGCGATTCTACTATGTCGAAATATATTCGTGGTAAAAATGCTGCACGGATTAAAGATAAAAATATTTTGCGGACTGGTTGGAAATTAATAATACCAATATCTTATACTGATAAATATATAGTTAAAAAAGGAGATAGTCTCACCCTCATTGCCAAAAAGTTGTACGGAGATGCTAATGAACATGATGATATATACTCTGCTAACGAATATCTGATCAAAAGCCGAAATTTATTATTGACGCATGGTCGGGAATTGGCAATTCCATGCTCCAAAAATAACATAAAGAATAATGAATGAAGGGGAACGGCTCTTTTTTACTTTCATTACTATCTGACTTTATAACGTTTAATCAGTCAGTTGGTAGGGTGGGCAAATTCCTGATTCAATTGATGTTTATTGCCTGACAAGACGACAACCCCAAATGTAGTTAAAATAATTGACCTTTGCCCACCATTTAAGATCCACACCATATCTTTACAACGAAAAATTGCTTGAAAACAATATCCTGTGGTTAAAACCGGTGGGCAAAATACCGACGAAGGCTGTACAAATACGGGCGTTGTAGTCGGCATTTTACCCATCCTACCATGCTATTGTGGGCCACCATTTTTGCTCTTATATGAGCGGATTAACATAGGTTCCGTTTTGGATGCCCTCAAGGGCTTTACGGAAAGTTTCTGGCGGTAACGCTCCGACGATGATCCGGTCATTCTCGAAAACAACAGCCGGGATGGCTCGAATACCCAATCGACGAGCTTCAATCATGGCGGTGTTTAGACGATCTTGGCAGCGGCTCTCGCTTAACGCCGGTTTCAGTTTTTCCGGGTCCAGCCCGGAGTCAGACGCGATTTCGAGGATCACATCTGGCCGGCCGATATCTTTAAGGTCGGTGAAGAAAGCCCGAAAGACGTTTTCGTGGAACTCTTCAAAACGACCTGCCTCCCGTGCGAACTCCCCGGCTGAAAGCGCCAGATGGGAATTGGATGACCGCTCGCGATCGTTAAACACCATACCGTAGCGCTCGCCACGCTGTCGGAGATTTTCAAACATGGCGGTTATTTCGTGAGGCCTGAATTTGTCCGTCAGAAGTCTGCCTTGGGGCGGAGTTTCAGGTTGCAGCTCGTAGGGCAGCCACTCATCCTTGATATTGAATTCATCTCTAAATTCGTCGACAAGACCCTTGCCGATCCAGCAAAATGGTCAAATGTAGTCTGAAAAAATACGAATTTTCATTTATAGCCACGCCTCCTTATTGTCCCGAATAAATTGTTCAAAACTGCCACGGCCTCAGTATATGATAACGCTTTTGTATCAGAAACAGTCAAGACCTGATTGCGATATTTTTCAGGGTTCAAAAGAACTTCCGCATTGACAGCGGCAATATCCCTTACATCGACCCAAGCGACTTTGCCATCTCCCGCAGAAAGGTATATGGCACCGTTTTTGTAGTCGTCTCCGTGAAAATTTAAGAAAAAGCTTGAGCGAAGTAAAAATTTTCTCAAAGAAGATAGCCTGTCGTTAACTGATATTACGTATATGTTAAATTTTTCGGATCAATCTCATTTCTCAAACTCTTTTAAGAGAATGTATGGAATGACGCCGCTTGAATTTAGAAAGACTGTTCAATAAGGATTGGATAGTGGGCCAAATCCGTTGATTAAAAATTCGGAGTCCGCGTATCGGCAGACTAAAACGACGAGTTTGAGGAATATTAATCACAGTCAGGCTGTTTTTCATCAATGAGTTCCCGAATTGTCGGCGCTTCCCCGCATAATCCGCATTCACTGTTTTTTTCCAGTTTAAATTTGATAAATTCCATGGTCAGGATATCAAAAAAGAACATTGAATCGGTCAACAACTCGCCCGCACCGGTCAGAAATTTCAAAGCCTCGGATGCTTGCACAGTTCCCAGCAAACCGGCAACGGAGCCGAGTATGCCGACCTGCGTGCTGTTCGGCACGGCACCCCGGGGAGGAGGTTTTTCAAACACACAACGCAAACAAGCGGACTTTTCCGGCATGATCGTCATAGTCTGGCCGTTGAATTGAAGGACTCCGCCATGGGAAAAGGGGATACCTTCCATCATGCAGGCATCGTTGACTAAAAATTTCGCGGCAAAATTATCGGTGCAGTCAATGACAAAATCATAATCCTGGATAATTCCTTGTATGTTGTCAGCTTTGACAAACACATGATAGGTTTTGACAGTCACTTCGGGATTGAGCGCCTTCATCTTTGTGGCAGCCGATGTCGCTTTAGGGGTGCCCAAATCATCGGTAAAGTGAATGATCTGTCGTTGTAAATTGGAAAGCTCAACCGTATCGGAATCCGCAATGCCAATCGTTCCCACACCCGCGGCTGTCAAATACAAAGCAGCAGGCGATCCAAGACCGCCGGCGCCTATAATCAGAACTTTGCCGTTCATGATTTTGGCTTGTCCTTCCGCACCGAAATCTTTTATAATGATGTGCCTGTTGTAACGTTCAAACTGTTTTTCAGTAAAGTCAACCATAAAGCGTTAAAACCTCGTTTCATGTCATCAATAATGTTATCAATATCTTCAATTCCTGTCGAAATTCTTAGCATTAAGCGCTTACATTTAGCAAGGCCATAATCAATGATTTTGACTTTGGATTATAAATTAAATAACTTACCCATTTTTGGTGCTTCATCATTTTGACGAATTCGCGGGTTTTGAATGCACCTTCTTTTTTTCTTCAGCAGCATTTTTTTTAGCGGGCTGGGGTGCTTTGGGTTTGACTCCCTTGAGGATGGAAAGCGCCTTGGCTCTGTTATCGGCTAAAAAGAAAGCGATATCTTCTATCTGTTTTTCTTCCAGATCAATATCAGCTGTTTCGATAAAATCATACAAATTATCTGCAATATCAAGCATTTTATCATAAGCATCCGCTTCTTTTTTAGTAGTAAAGGTCATTTTTTCGACTCCGTTCCTGACGACGATATATTTAACGATTACCGCCATAATGGTCTCCTTCTGTCTTTAAGATTATGAACATCCTTATTCCAAATTCCGAATCAGGCGGGTGGATACAAAATTACGTCCCGCCGTGTAAATAATTGGTTATTATTGATGCACGAATGCGGCAAACGCTTTGCCGCGCTGTTCAAAATTTTTAAACGCGCCATAGCTCGGTGCTGCCGGTGATAACAGGATAACACCTTGCGGCGGTGTTATTTCATGGGCGATTGATACGGCCTGTTCAAGGTCTGACGCCTCGTGCAGTTGGAAAGCATTATCGGGTTGACACGCCAAAATTTTTCGAATCGCATCGGCCAGACGAACACCGCTTTCCGGCATGGTCACGACCGCCCAAAGGTTATGACCTGGCCCTGATTGATTGACTAAAAAAGCGGCGAGTTGTTCCAGCGGCAAGCCCCGATCAAATCCGCCGGCGAGCAATGTGATTTTGCGCCCCTGAAATGATTGTACGGCGGCAATCGTCGCTTCCGGTGCTGTGGAGATGCTGTCATCCACATAAAGCACCCTGTTTTTTTCCCCGATAATTTGCAAGCGATGTGGCAAACCTCCAAAAGCGGCTGCGGTTTCAACAGCTTCGGCCGCATCTATTCCTAATATTTCTAATACGGTCAGGGCGGCGCAAATATTGGAAAGATTATGCCGTCCGGGTAACCGAACATGGTTAATATCAAACAAGCGTTGCGATCCCCGACAGATATGAACAATCCTACCGGGGGCCGCAATGTGAAAACCGTCAGGATGATTAAAACAGCGGGCATCGGGCCAGCGATGGCGGAATTGTTGCGTATGCGGGTCCGTATGATTGATAATGACGCTTTTATCGGGCATGTTATTGAAAAGGCGAATTTTATCTCTGAAATAGTTCGCGGTGTTGCCGTGCCAATCCAGATGTTCGGGGAACAGATTCAACAGCAAGCCGACAGAGGGGGATGCGTGTAAATCGCTCGTCTGGTAGGAAGAAAGCTCAATCACCATTATTTCAGGCGGTTCAGGAAGGTCGGTCAGACTCAGCAGAGGAACACCGATATTGCCGCCCAGAATCGCATTGACGCCGGATTTACGGAGCATCGCGGCAATCAGACCGGATGTGGTGCTTTTCCCCTTGGTACCGGTAACGCAGACCGTTTTTACTTGAGGATGTTCATCAAACCATAATTGCGTTGCCGAGGTAAAACGCACGCCTTGGGATTGCGCATCTGATATTTCAGGGCGATAGCTTGATATGCCTGGTGATTTGATAATAATATCATAAGAAGCTATTGCCTTGATCGCATCGGCACCCGTTAAAAAGCGAACGTTTTTATTTTCAACAGTTTCCGTGTTCGCCGGCAGAGGGTTGTCATTCAGTACGGTCAAGGGAAGTTCAGGCAAACGTTTATGCAGCCATCGTAATGTGGCGCGTCCCTCCCGCCCAAAACCCCATAGAGCGACTTTACGCCCTCCAAGTTCCTGAATACGCACGCAACACCTCAAAAAAACATGAACGTGAAACGTGAATTCACGCATCACGTTTCACGTTTTTAGCTGACATTGGCTATATGAATTTGTTCATTCAACGTCCAGAAGTCATAAATAACGCCAATCCCCAAAAGACCGACGGTTATGAGATAGATAATTCCGGTTCCCCATTTTCCTATATAGAAACGGTGTATGCCTAACGCGCCGAGAAATGTCAGTAATATCCAGGCAATGTTATAATCCACGGAGCCTTCACTAAAACGCAGTCCGGCTTCACGTTCCATCCCGGGAATCAGAAACAGATCAACAATCCAGCCGATAAAAAATAAACCGAATGTGAAGAAATAGATCGTTCCTGAAATCGGCTTTCCATAGTAAAAGCGGTGGGCGCCCAGAAATCCGAAAATCCAGAGGATGTAACCAATTGATTTTTTGTGTGTGTCATTTTGCATCATACTCACCTCCCAGTTTTAACGGTTATTTGATATTGTTTTCCGATTAACCTGAAATCTTTCAAAAGGTCAATACTTTTTGTATTAAAGCGCCAATATGGCAAATGCTTTGCCATCTTCAAATTCACAAATACGCACGCAATATCTCTTCATATTGGCAGGTTAATTGGTGCGAATCTGAAAAAGCCAGAGCGGTTTTTACCATCTGTTCAGGATTATCCAGCCCGGGAAGAATTTTTGTTTTGAACCGTCGCACCAGACAATCATCACGCCATTGCAGATTTTGGGTTAAGAGTATAAACGCGGCGGCCGATTCTTCTATTTCACCCACGCATTCAAATGGCTTGAATCCACTGACACCCAATAATTGGTCGAATCCCTGGCGTTGTTCCATATCATCCAAAAGGTTGGTGCCAAACAAAGCGATCAATTTAGTTTTAGCTATAAAAGGCGCCAGCACCAGAAATGTAAAACGGCACTTGGGGCAATCAAGACACCAACGTTGAAGGCGTTTTTGACGGTCCAGTTTGAAAGCGCGGTTACAGCTCATAAAGACCGGATGATAGGCATCAAGTTTGCTGAACAATCTGGCAATGTGTAAATCTGACAGAGGGCGGAGAAAAGAGCAGTAATTAAAATCGGACAGGATATATTTTTTAAAAAAATGCGCCGCATCCTTTTCAAATTCCATGCTTTTGCTATATTGGTGATTCACACTGAAACCGTTATGAATCAGATTGCCGCTGTCAGCGGAGCGTTCGTTGGACAGGGCAGCCGTGTCAAAACCATACAGGATAGCGCATACCGGTAAAACAAAGGCAATGATTGCGGAAATGGGAACATGGCCGTTATAAGCGCCTTGTTCGTTCAGCTTAATCAGAGCAGGTGAAATTTGGCGGGTAACATTGATAAGGGGCAATTTGGAAATTTTGGCGATTTCTTTAATGGGTTGGAAATCACCCAGAGCAAACAGCACGGGCGCTTGCCCGGCGCGTTGAAACGCATCAATTGTTACAACAGCATCTTTGCCGCCGCCTACAGGGATGGCTGTGCGTTTTGGTAATTGCAAAGATTCCGGTTTGGCGGCACTGTATTTTGAAAAAGGAAAACGAATGCGCTTACGTAAATCTAACTGGTTGCGATAGGCAAATTCAGCCAGTCCATGAAGATATAATTTATCAAAAAAATACGCGCATTGTTCGGTGACAGGGGCTGTTTCAATACGAATCGACTCAGGAACCGCGGCTTTATAATAGCTGACGCCAAGCACAAGGTGCAAATAACGCAAAGCTGTAAACAACGCCCGACGCGCCTTTCGATTTTGTGGTGGGCGAGCGTTGTGAAAAGTCAAGCGTTCAATAAAGCGATGGCCGTTATCGAATGCGTAGCAAAATTCAGCCTGATTTGTTTCATCATTAAAGCTGTAAGAGACAAAACGAAAGGTTTTGATTGCGGACGGTTCGAACGATGACATAGCATTTAAGTTTTTCTAAAGTGAAACGTGAAACTTGGCAATTTTAAGTTTTACGTTTCACAATAATTTACTTACTCATGATTTCATCTACTTTGTTCATCAACTTTAGCGGACTAAACGGCTTTGTAAAATAGTCGTCGGCACCAGCGGCACTTCCGCGTTCCTTATCTTCGTCCTGACCCAGAGCTGTCAGCATGATAATCGTAATACCGGCTGTTTCCGGGTTATTCTTCAATTGGGTGCATACATCAAAACCATCCATGCCGCCTTCAGGCATCATCACGTCCAAAAACATCAAATCCGGTTTTTCACGCTCGGCAATTTCAATTGCTTCAGGGCCTGTTCCAGCCTGAAATATCAGATAATCGCCGATACGCAATGTGGCTTCAATCAATTCACGAATCTCTATTTGATCATCAACAACAAGAATTTTTTTCATCATTTTCCTCTTTTGATATAGGTATATTATTTTTTTGGAAATCCTTAGAAACGGGGACGAAATAATTTCCCCGACGCAAACTGAAGTTTGCACTCCTCCTCTGAAAATGGGTAAGTTATTTTACCCTCAGCCCTTAAGAGGCATTACTGGGGCATGGGGAGAGTAACAACTACCCGCGTCCCTTCTCCATATTTACTTTTAACTGTTATATCGCCCTTATGGGCTTCGACAATATATTTAGCAAGACTCATACCTAATCCGGTCCCTTCAATGGACGTTGTTGTGGCATCAGCCCTGAAAAATTTATCGAAAATTTTGGCGGCATCTTCCGGTGTCATGCCGATTCCTTGATCTTCTACGGTAATTTCATAATGTTCATGCCGCTTTTTGCCTGTAATACGAATCGGTCCGCCATCAGGAGCGTATTTGACCGCATT
Organism: Desulfococcaceae bacterium HSG9; assembly: GCA_030378005.1. Classification (GTDB taxonomy): domain Bacteria; phylum Desulfobacterota; class Desulfobacteria; order Desulfobacterales; family JAUCGF01; genus JAUCGF01. The sequence goes on from JAUCGF010000083.1 coordinate 9,153, forward strand.
ATCGATCAGATTTTTAAGCATCTGGCTAATTTTGGTTTTATCAATCTTGAGTTGAACGTCTTGTTCCGCAAAGCGCGTTTCAAAACGATGCTTTTCATTTGATGTGGAAAAAAGTTCAACGATATTTTTGATCATGTTATCAATCGGGCAGAGTATTTTTTTAAGCTGGAAGCTGCGTCCGGATTCAATGTGTTCGATGTCTATAAAATCGTTGATAACTTCCGACAGGTTGACCGCTTTTTGGTTGATGTATTTTAAATATTTATGCTTTTCATTATCACTGATATTCTTGCGTAGCATCAAGAGTTCCGAAAAGCCCTGGATAGAGGTCAGGGGAGTTCGCATTTCATGCGCCGTTGTGGAAATAAACTCGTTTTTCATCCGTTCAGCTTCACGCATTTGGCTGATATCGCGAAATAGCGTTATTTTTCCAGATACTGTTCCGTTTTGGTTTTTAAAGACAGATGTTCGTGCATTAAACGTCTTTATCGCTCCACTATCCGAACTGGTGACTTCAAAATCGAAAATAACATCAGCCTGTTGCTGTTTGGGGATTGCTTTGAAGCCATTTTGGAGGAGTTCCTGGGATAGAAGCGTATCCCAGGATTGATTTATAACATCGGGAAGACGAACTTTAAACAATTTTTGAGCCACACGATTCATTAAAACAATACGATTTTTTAAATCCGTTACAATCAATCCGTCTGCAATTGAGGCTAAAATTCCCTCTGTCCGGTTATGGGCTTCTTCCACTTCTTTGAGCGAGCGAGCGAGTACTTTGTTCCTCATAAATTGCATGCGCTGCTGATGAATCAATACAACAATCACCCAGACGACAATCATGATCAATGCAATGGTAAAAAAGAGCATTTGAGCCATTGTTGTTTTCAAATGCTCGAATATTTCATCTTTATCCACTTTGGAGATAATAAACCAAGCAGTGTCAGGGATTTTGCCGACACTGGCAATGACAGCGGCTCCACGGTAATCTGTGCCTTCCACACGATCTCGCCCCCCTGTGGCAACATAAGCCGCCGGTAAAATTTCCCCTTTGGGACGTGTAATCGGCAAACTCAGGGTCAAAGCTGTATTTTTACGATGGCGCAATTCATTTAAAAACACCAATGTATCACCTTCACGACGCACCATAAGGGTTTCAGCGGTCTGGCTGGGAACAGGCCATTTGGCAATTAGAGGAAATAAGAAGTTATGCGGATCAATTTCAGCAAAAAAGGCCCCAAAAACAGTGTCGTCTTTGAGCAAAGGGATAAAAATTGAGAGCACAATCTCTTGTGAAGGTTTTTTATAAAGGTCGGAAAAGGTGATTTTGTCTTTATGCAAGGAATTAGCGAAGAGTTCGTTTATAACGGGAGGCAGTGGCTCATCCTGTTTGTCAAGACTGCCGTGTGAACAAATTCGGCCGTTACGATCCAACAGATGAATTGTTTTATAATGTTTATTTTGCTGCTCTTGAAGCCAAAAATCAATGTATCTTCTGCGATTGTCCTTACCACGATTGTTAATAAAAAGTTCAAGTTCATCCATAATTAACGGATTGGAAGCCAAAGCATCCGCTACATTGATTATTTTTTGACGCCAATTGACGATGCGTTTGATTTTAGATTGGGTAATCGCCGCCAGCTCATCAAATTTTTCATTCTTAATCTGCTTCTTACGATTATGATAGTAATAGCCGCCGATTAAAAATACAATCAAAAATATCACCACCAGCGTAATTAATAAACCTCTTGGCGCAGCGTAAGTGCTAGCGGGTTTTGATGTGTGTGTTTGCATCCGATTCTTTCTCAAGGGTTGCCCGAAATGTTTCAATCTGTTCAAGCGATGACATAAAAGCGTCAAAAATAACCGGATCAAAATGGGAGCCATCGCCTTTTGCCATTATAGCCAATGCTTTTGTACGAGTGAAAGCCGGTTTATAAACTCTTACCGTTCTAAGTGCATCGTAAACATCCGCAATAGCGACGATACGTCCTTCTATGGGGATAGCATCGCCTTTGAGCATGCGCGGATAGCCGGAGCCGTCATATTTTTCGTGATGCGTCCAAGCGATGACAGCCCCCAATTGAAGCAAGTCTGATTCAGAATCTTTTAATATTTGGTAGCCGATCGTGGTGTGACGCTTCATTATTTCAAATTCATCGTCAGTATAAGGTCCGGGTTTAAACAAGATCGCGTCGTTAATGCCGATTTTACCAATATCGTGCATGGGGCTGGCATGTTTAAGGCGTTCGGCCTGTTCATCAGACCATCCCATAGTTTTGGCGATCAGCATTGAATAGTGGCTCATGCGTTGAAGATGGTCGCCTGTGTCGCTATCTCTATGCTCGGCGGCATTTGACAAACAGTAAATTGTTTCCAGGTTAGCCGCTTTGAGCTTTAAAAGGGTTTGCTGCTGCTCTTGATACAATTCCCGGAAATCTTTGGCATACGCCAGCAATTGCTTTTTCTCATGATGCAATGCTTTTTTTTCTTCAGCCAAAAGACGGTAGGCTTCTTCCAACTCTTTCCGTTTGGCTTTCTCCTGCTTGTAAATAAGCGCCAGCTCACGGGCGTAGATTTGAGCCTGAGCGCTGCTGTCTGATTGCTCTTTCTCTGTCATGGAATTAATTGTAACCTGATAGTAAAGGCCGAGCCTCGCCCTAATTCACTTTGAAGATCAATCGCGCCGCCATGATTTTCTATTATTTGGTGAGCGATAAATAACCCTAAACCTGAACCATGTTCATCAGGTTTGGTGGTAAAAAACGGTTCAAATATCCGATCAAATTGTTTGTGAGCGATCCCGCGCCCGGTATCGTGAAAGGCGATTTCAACAAAGGAAGCGGCATCATTTTCGGCAGACACTTTATCGATCTGAACGCTGAGAATCAGCTTGCCCCCGGCAGGCATCGCATCAATAGCATTGTTGATAATGTTGGTGAAGGCCTGATTCAGTTGTCCCGCATTGGCCGAAACGTAAGCGGTTTCGGTGTCAAAAGTTTCTATAACCTTAATTTTGGCTTTACGCAACTGAAATTGAAGCAATTGAACCGACCGCTTTAAGTGCCCAACCACTTCGATTCTAGTAAGAGATTGATCTTCTTTTTTTGTGAAATCAAGCAACTGTTTAAGCATATTGACAGCTTGCCACAATTGGGTGTGCATTCTTTGCAAAATTTGGGCAGAATCGACATCCGGGTAGTCATTCGGTTTTAACAGTATTTCCATGCTGAAAATCAGGGGAAAAATTGTATTATGGATTTCGTTAGCGATGCCGGCGGTCAGTTGTCCCATTGTGAACAATTTATCTGAACGAATGAGTTGATTTTTCGTTTTTTGAAGCGTTGATACGGCCTGTCTTTCATTTTTATAAATTTGGGCAAGATCATTGGCGTACTGTTGCGTTTGCTCTTTATGAAAAGCGAGTTCGGTTTTTAATTTCTTAATTTCGCTATGCTGTGCCGGTGTTTCAACTTTTTTATATTTAGGCAAACGGATAATCACGCATGCCCCCTGCCCCGGTTCGCTTTGCAGCTCAACATTGCCTTTATGCGCCTGTACGATTTTTTTTACAATGGACAACCCCAACCCGATCCCTTCATGCGTCCGTGAATTGAGTTCCTCGGCCTGATAAAAATTTTCGAAAACATAATCAATCTGAGCTGAAGGAATCCCCACCCCCTGGTCGTGAATGGCAACTTTCCACATATCTTTGTCCAACGATGTCGTAACCGTCACCGTCGTTCCTGTATCGCTATATTGAATTGCGTTGTCTATGATATAACCGATCGCTTTTATCATTTGTTCGCGATCACCATAAAATTCAGGTGTGAATTGCCCCATATTTTTTTTAACGCTGATATCAGCCTGAGCCAGAGATGAGTGCGCCTGTGCGAGCGCTTCATCCAGGACATCATGCAAATCCGTGACATCTGACTTGAAATCCATCCGATTGGAAAAAGAAGCCGCGTCAAACAATTCACCGATTGTTTTAATCAGGCGATCACTGGATTCTTGCATCATGGATAGATATTCCCGATCATCATCGGTTGCACGTTCGCCTAGTGATTCCTCCAAAAACGGCGCTAAACCGGTGATAGCGGTCAGCGGGGTACGAATTTCATGCGAAACCATACCTAAAAATTCTTCTTTCAGATTTTCATTGCGTTTGCGCTGGGTTTCATCGTGAAAACATAAGACAAAGCCTTGCAAGCGGTTCCGGTCATCGGCAACCGGTGAACGAACAATTTTATAATACTGCATTCTGTATCTATCCGGCGTAACTATTACTTTATCAGGTGTTTTAAGCAGGGCCAGTCCTTTATATAAATTATCCCAACTATCAGGCGACAGGTATTCTTTGATTGATTTACCTTCGGTCAACTCTGCCGGATCGCCGATAAGATTTAAAAACATTGTATTGCTTTTAAGAATGTTCAAATCAACATCCAATGTTACCAACGCGTCCTTAACCCCGTTGATAGTGGCCATTAACCGCTGGTTGACAATTTCCAGTTTGGTACGCTTTTCCTTCTCTTTTTCATAAATCTGCGCCAAATCTTTGGCATACGCCAGTAATTGCCTGTTTTCCATATCATTTAGTTCTTTTTCCATAATTGCCCCCATGAGTTCGGAGTGTTTTTTTAAAGCAATGAAGCACTTCTTTCTGAAACGTGAATACACGCATCACCGTTGGACAGCAAGTTATTTAGTCATACTCTCAACTGATGATGGCCTTACTACTATATTTTTATCGGATTGTAAATGAAATTGTACAATCTATACAATTGGACTTGGATTTCGCTCTTTGGAAAAGTGAGTTTTTTATTTATAGACATCCGCCTGAATTTTTAACCGGTTTTTTATAACTCAATGCGTTATCCGGTGTCAAAGAGATAACCGTAGGTGAAATACCTATGCGTAACACCAAGCGGAGACAGGATATCTTTCTGAAATTCGATCTGCTCGGAGATAAAAAAGCAGGTTTGACCGTTCGCCATGACAGCCTCGCCGCTGACGACATATTGAAAATCAGAGAGTTCTTTGTCATAATCTTCATCTCCGTAAGTATCCAAGGTCGGCTATATATTATCAGTAGATGGAAAGTTCAGGAGCGCAAAAATTTAGCGTAGCGATTTTCAGCATCGCCACTCGGAAAGGCTGCGGATTCAGGGGCCGGCAAAAAACCGCTTCGCTTAATTTTTGCGCTCCATGTCGTATTTTCAGGCATTTTCCATCTACTGATTGTAATTAAATGTAAAAAATGTGAAAATTTAAGAGCGAAATGTGATATCTTAATTTTTTTTTGAAAATGTTTACAATAAAAGCCAGCAACTAACACTTTTAATTACCCTTTGTTACTTGCTTTTCTTATTGAACTCATATATTCAGATGATCAGTTATTAAAATTCTGATAGTTACAAAGTTTTAATATTTTTGCAGCCCTCTTAGCTGGCTGGGAAAATTATTCGTTCATGTCTCTTATCTTAGAATCAGGGACGAAATAGCTTCCCCCGTTGGAGTGCTGGTTTCAGCTTGCAATGCCCGTGGCGCAAACTGAAGTTTGTACTCCTCGTCTGAAAATGTGGAAGTTATTTCGTCCTTATTCCTTACGGTACAAAATCAGTGCTGCTATAATGAATAAATTCAAAACACCATTAGAAGGTTATTTATGTTTCTTACACGGATTGAGAAAATCGGAGATTCGGCTGCTTTGCTTCTGACAGATGAGATGCTGAATCTTTTAGGTATAGAGTTTGGCGATGAAGTGGAAGTGTCTGTGCAAGATCGAAAACTTGTCATCCGCTCCCTGAACAAAATTGAACGGCAGCGTATGATTGAAAAAGCCGTCGATGATGTTTTCAAACGTCGGGAGAGTGCTTACCAGAGACTCGCCGAAGGTGTGCCGGAATAATAATATGATTTTTTTGTGCAAACAGGAGCTGATTGAAATTCATAAAAAACTGATTGACGAGTTTGGTGGAGCGCATGGTTTGCGCGATGTTGCTGCATTGGAATCGACAGTGGCGGTTTCTGAGAACCGTGCTTATTATGAAGATGCTGATATTTCAATATGTGCCGCAACTTATGCTTATCATATCACACAAGCACATGCATTCATTGACGGCAACAAACGTATTGCAGCAGCAACTTCGGAAATTTTTCTTAAAATCAACGGTGGCAGCCTGAATGCTCTGAATAATGAAATATATGAGCTGTTTATGAGTATTGCTGCGGGAGAAAAATCAAGAGACGAAGTTGAAAAGATATTTTCCGGATGGGTTAAAAAAATTTAACATAGCAGAGATACTGATTTGAAACGGTTTTTCAAAAACCTGAATTTTACATTAGGCTTCATCCTTTCACTCACTGTGATTCTGATGGCGGTTGCCAGCTTAATCAGGACACCTTATAATCCTGATTCAATGAACGCGCGGGCGCGTTTACAAGCGCCATCGTTCAGTCATCCGTTCGGCACCGACCAGTATGGTCGGGACATTTTTTCAAGAACAATGGTCGGTGCGGTCAATTCTGTAATCGTGGGATTGGTAACTGTTGCTATTGGTATGAGTCTGGGGATATTGATGGGATTAACCGCGGCCTACTATGGCCGCTGGGCCGATGAAGGGCTGATGCGCTTTGCCGATCTGCTTTTCGGATTTCCGGCGGTACTTACCGCCATTTTGATTACATCTGTTCTTGGTCCGTCAATGGTGAATGCCATGCTGGCTATCGGTATTTTTTATATTCCGATTTTTGCCCGATTAACCCGTGCGGTCGCGTTGACAATCTGGCAGCGTGAATTTATTGAGGCCGCCAGAGCCAGCGGAATCAGCGAACTGATGATCACCTGGCGGCATGTGCTGCCCAATACGCTTTCACCGTTAATTATTCAGGGAACCATTCAGTTTGCCATTGCAATTTTAGCGGAAGCCGGGTTAAGCTATCTCGGATTGGGAACCCAACCGCCTCATGCTTCATGGGGACGGATGCTCAATGAAGCCCAAACGTTTATGTCTATTGCGCCCTGGATGTGTATTTTTCCCGGAATTGCGATTGCATGGGCCGTTTTAGGATTCAATTTACTCGGAGATGGCCTGCGTGACGCGCTTGATCCCACGATGAGAAATTACGGATATAAATAAAGCCTTATGAAACCTGACCAAGTAAACATCACAGACGAAGCCACCCGGAAAATTGCAGATGCCATCGATTCTCACGAACTGATTACGTTCACCCGTGAGCTGGTTAAAATCAATACCGTTTGGGACCCGGATGCAGGCACATGCGAAAAACCTGCTGTCCTTCATATTGCTGACTGGGCTGAACGGCAGGGCTTTCAGGTAGAATTAAACACGGTTGCGCCAGGCCGTCTCAATGCCATTGTAACATGGCCGGAGGAAATTCGGAAATCGGAATTCGGAAATCGGAATTCGGAAATCCCCATTCCCCATTCCGAATTTCCGAAACGTGTATTGATGTTTGAAGGCCATACGGATGTCGTTACACCCGGCAATATAAACACTTGGAACTACGAACCGTTTGGCGCTAAGATTGTTGATGATCGTATTTATGGACGGGGTACCAATGATACCAAAGGCAATCTGGCAGCTATGTTGGTAGCCATGGCGGCTTTGAAAAAATCGGGAATCAACCTGAATGGCTCCATTATCGGCGGCGTGCTGTGTGATGAAGAGGGCGACATGACCGGAGTTCAGGATTTTATCCGTCGCGGCCATGCTGACACCGTTACCGGCGCTGTTATTTGTGAACCGCAAGATGGTATGCTTTGCTTCACACAAAAAGGCGCTTTGCGGGTGAAACTGACCATTCAAGGCAAAATGAGCCACGGCGCGATGCCGTTAGCCGGTTTAAATACGGCTCCGGCCATCGCGCACTTAATTGACGGATTCCATCAATTGGAGTGTGACGCTATCGAAAAATTTGGTAAAGATAAGCACTTAGGCTGGCCGAGCTTTACTCCAACCGTGATTCTGGCGCCTTTCGAGGGAGAAGCGCAATTGAATGTAATGCCCGGTGAAGCGCGCCTGTTAGTCGATATTCGCACAGTTCCCGGACAATCACATGATGACATTCGCAAAGATATCGTTCTATTGACAAAGACCGTTACCGAAAAAATCAGGGAACACTATCGCAGCCATGACGCACGTCTTAACCTGAAGCGCGATACCCGATTAAATATCAAAACTGACTTTATCACGGACCGCCCTTGCACTTTTACTGATATTAATGATCCGATTGTAAAAGCGGCAGATTGGGCCACTCGCCGCATTACCGGACAAGTGCCGGTTTACGCTGGCGTGCCGGGTGCGACTGACGGAACCTATTTATGGGCTTCCAAAAATATTCCGATTATTACGATGGGCGCGGGTGACCGTGAAGTTCCCCATCAAGCGGATGAATGGGTGAATATCGACCAACTAATCGAAACCGCCCATATCTATGCGCTGACAGCATTGCATTATCTTAGCGGAGAACCGGCGTGAATCGGTCTCTGCTGTCCATTGATAATCTTGCAGTGCATTTTGAAACACCCGATGGACCGGCGCGCGCGGTTGACAACATCAGCTTGAATATACACGCCGGCGAAACCCTCGGACTGGTGGGTGAATCCGGATGCGGTAAAAGCCTGACCGCACTTAGCATACTGCGCTTACTGCCGGCAGCGGCTCGCATGAGCGCTGGAGAAATCACATTTAAAAACGATAATCTTGCCGATTTTACGGATGCCGGTATGCGTCATATCCGCGGTCGTGAAATCGCCATGATTTTTCAGGAACCCATGACATCACTAAACCCGGTGATGCCCATCGGTTTTCAGGTGGCCGAACCGCTGATAACGCATCAAAAACTGCCTAAAGCCGATGCCTATTCACAAGCCGCGGAATGGCTTGAATATGTCAGGATTCCGGCGGCTGGAAAACGGTTGAACGACTATCCCCACCAACTGTCCGGAGGAATGCGCCAACGGGTGATGATCGCTATGGCAATGGTATGCCGGCCGCTCTTGTTAATTGCGGATGAACCGACAACCGCATTGGATGTTACGATTCAGGCTCAGATATTGGCTCTGATGCGAAGACTCAAAGAAACGCAACAGATGGCGTTGCTGCTTATATCACATGATCTTAGCATTATCGCTCAAATGGCGAATCGCGTTGCTGTCATGTATGCCGGCCAGGTGGTGGAAATATCCCCTGTCAAGCAGTTATTTGACCGACCGCTTCATCCCTACACACAAGGGTTGCTGCGTTCAATACCGCTTCCGGGAACCGTTGAAAAGCGACTTTTTGAAATTTCCGGAACTGTGCCGCGATTGACCGATATGATTCGAGGATGCAAGTTCAGCGAGCGCTGTATTCAGGCGCAAAAGCGTTGTTATGATGAAAAACCGGAACTTTTAAATATCGGAGATGGGCGTAAAGTGCGATGCTGGCTTGGACAAAATTGAATTTTTTGTAGGGTGGGTGAAGCGCAGCGCAACCCACCATCTTTCAATTTCGAACCAATCTCGGAACGAAAATACATGGTGGGTTTCGCTACGCTTCACCCACCCTACATATCAGTTTTAAGATATAGAGATTTCAACGATGACGTCTGGCAACCTACTTGTAGTCAAAGATTTAAAAAAGTTTTTCCCGCTTAGAAAAGGCTTATTTACCAAGCCGCGCGTATGGGCGCAGGCCGTGGCCGGTGTTTCTTTTGCTATCAAAAAGGGAGAAAGCTTTGGCCTGGTCGGAGAATCGGGATGCGGGAAAACAACTTTGGCCCGTCTGATTATGCGATTGCTTCGTCCCACAGCCGGCCAAATCGTGTTTGACGGAACGGATATTACCGCAATGAACAGTAAAGCCATGCGGCCGTTGCGCCGCCGAATGCAGATTATTTTTCAGGATCCTTATGCCAGTCTTAATCCGCGGTTCCGGGCAGCATCAATCGTTACCGAACCGCTATCGGCCCGCCTGCGTATGACTAAGGCCCGACGCCGGCAGGAAGCCGCCCGGTTGCTTATTAAAGTGGGATTAAACGCGCATGATGTCCTGAAATATCCCCACGAATTTTCCGGCGGCCAACGTCAGCGACTTGGCATTGCCCGCGCCCTGAGCGTGCAACCCGATTTGATTGTGGCGGATGAACCGGTCAGCGCGCTGGATGTGTCTGTTCAGGCGCAAATTATCAATCTTTTACTTGATCTCAAAGAAAATGCCAATCTTACATATCTGTTTATTTCCCATGATCTCAGCGTTGTTGAATATCTATGTGACCGTATCGCTGTGATGTATTTGGGGCGCATCGTAGAACTGGCTCCTAAAAATAATTTTCGTAATGTACCTCGCCATCCCTATACTAAAATGTTGCTGCATGCTGCTCCGCAGCCTGATCCGCTTATGCCGATGGAAATTGATGTTCGTGACGAAGAAGCGCCTAACCCGATTAATCCGCCTTCGGGATGCGGTTTTCATCCTCGCTGCCCATACATGCGAAACCGATGTCGTGTGAATGTGCCTTCTCTTGTCAAAGTGGATAAAAGTCATTATGTTGCCTGTTTAAACTTAAACCTTAAAACTTGATAACAAAGACACGATATGAAAAAACCAATATTTGAAAAAAAAGATATTTTGATTGTTGAAGATGAAGTTTCTTTGTCTAAACAACTGAAATGGGGGCTTCGACAGATCTATAACGTAACCACTACCAACAATGCTAAAAATGCGCGTAAACTGTTAAAAACCACTTTTTTTCCGGTGATCACTTTGGACTTGGGATTGCCGCCGTCTCCGGATACGTCTGAAGAGGGGTTTCGACTTCTCAAAGAAATGCCCACTTTGGCACCTTACACCAAAGTCATCGTTATAACCGGAAATGATGAACAGGATAATGCTATCAAGGCGATTTCACTCGGCGCGGCAGATTTCTGCGCCAAACCGATTGATCTGGATATGCTCAAAATTATCCTTGAACGCACATTCAAAATAAGTGAACTTGAAAAAGAAAATCGTCGTGCGGAACAATTAGAGGAAGTCGAACATTCTTTGTGCGGTATATACGGTAAATGCCAGATAATGAAGGAGCTTTTCAGCTCTATCCGCCAAGTCAGCGACACCGCCTATCCGGTGCTTATACTGGGTGAAAGCGGTACGGGCAAAGAAATGGTGGCCAATGCGATTCATCAATTAAGTTCCAAATCAAATCAGTCGTTGGTTGCGATCAATTGTGCGGCCATACCTGAAAATTTACTGGAGAGTGAATTGTTCGGACATGAAAAAGGTTCTTTCACAGGTGCGGATGCGGTTAAAATCGGACGATTTGAAAAGGGGCATGACGGTACAGTTTTTCTGGATGAAATCGGAGATATGCCTATGGGGCTTCAAGCCAAGTTGCTGCGTTTTTTGCAGGAAGGTACGATTGAACGTGTGGGAGGCACTGAAACATTAAAACTGAATGTGCGCATCTTGGCTGCAACCAATGTAAACATACGGAATGCCGTAAGTAAAGGGAAATTCCGTGAAGACCTTTTCTTTCGTTTAAATGTGGTTCCGATAAACATTCCGCCATTGAGGAAACGGCCTGAAGATATTTTATTTTTAATGAATCATTTTATGGAAAAAGAAAGCGGCAATCTCAAACGAACCGATATAGTCGTGTCGAGAGCAGCCCAAAATGCCCTAAAACAGCATTCGTGGAGCGGTAATGTCCGGGAACTCCAAAATCGCATCCGCCGGGCTTTGGCAAGTCTTGAAGGCAATTTAATAACACCTGGGGAACTCGGATTAGAGGATACCACACCTGAACCTTTGGGAGAAGACGAGACTATAGAGGCAAATTCCGTTGTCACACTTAAAAACGCCCGCATTGAAGCCGAACGTCTGGCGATTCAGGCCGCCATGGCGGCCGCTTCAAACAATATCAGCAAAGCGGCTAAATTATTGGGGACAAGTCGGCCAACCGTGCATAATTTACTAAAGAAATACAAGTTAGGTTAGTAGCACTTTGTTAGATTACCGGCAAACATCTGTGATTTTTGAAACGTGAAACGTGATTCGTGAAAGTAGAACGAAAAATTTTATGAAATGCTACTAAAGGAGTGTTGCAATCAGAATACTTATAGTTCTCCGTTTTTTTCCAACTTTTCAACCTCTTTGAGAGTTGGTAAGTCTTTTAGCGTATTCAAATCAAATACTTCAAGAAAAAATTTGGTGGTGGCATAAATCATGGGACGTCCCGGAATTTCACGTCTTCCAAGAATACGAATCAGTTTACGATCCAGCAGCAAGCGCAAAACGCCACCGCTATCCACTCCTCTGATCTTTTCGATTTCGCTACGGATGACCGGTTCATTCCATGCGACAATCGACAGGGTTTCCAGAGCGGCTTTGCTAAGGCGCCGCGGATTGGCTTGAATCATACGGATAATATGCTGCCTATATTCGGGACGACTGCGTATCTGCCATCCACCGGCAACTTCACATAAATGGAATCCGCCTCCACGGGCATTATATTCATCCGCCAATGCTTTAAGCGCTTCCCGAATTTCCTTTGTACTAAAATCAAGCGTATTTTTAAGTGTAGCGACCGCCAAAGGTTTCTCCGCCACAAACAGAATGCTTTCGATGATGTTTTTTATATCACTGTTTATCATTTAAAAAATTAAATTGCCTATCATACTCGGCTTAGTTATAATCAGTAGTATGCAAAAAATCGCTGTGCTTAATTTTTGCGCTCCTGAACTTTCCATCTACTGATATAGACTGTCACATATTAAATTTCAGAAAGATTGTTCATAATCTTTGAGTTTTACCCAAGCATTTTTGAAATTATTTAGGTGACTGTCTATAATTGCGATTTTGATATGTACCTTATGTTTAAAAAGTATAACCGATTGAAAAATAGAGCCTTCCCATACTTTCGTTTTCTTGGGAGTCCAGTTTGAATCCATATAAAAACCCGATAGGGCCGATGGGTGTGATATATCTTAATCCCAGACCGGCGGCAGAGCGAAATGTTTCGGAATTATCGGCGTCAATCGTATCGGTCAGGCGACCAATGTCATAAAAAACGGTCAGTTCAATATTCATCCCCATTTCGATGCGTGCTTCCATGCTTCCGATCATGGCCTGCTCGCCACCGAGGGGCCGTCCGTCTTGGTCGTAACGAAACAGATTCTCTTTATATCCCCGTATGTCTCTGACGCCACCCATGAAAAAAAGTTGATCGTCAGGTATTTTTTTAATATCGCCATAAGGTTCAAGGCTACCGATTCGCCCCATGCAGGCCAGGGTCAGACGTTCCCACGGACTGTAATAATAGCGGGCATCGAATTCATATCTTATAAAATTATCCAATGAGTTTTCAAATCCGGTGGAAATATCGGCGGAAGCAGAGGAATAGACGCCTTTCTTAGGTCGTACAGAGGAATCACGGCCATCGTAGCGCAACGCCGGTGTTGCCACAAACATCCGCCGTTGCTCTGATTCATCGTTTTCGTAAAATTCGGACGCCGCATTTGTGAACGTATCAGTTCTGAATTGCTCCCTCTGTTCCAGACGGAACGTCAGGTCAGTAAACAGGCGTTCAATCCATTTACGGCTAAAAGCAAGGGATGTGCCAAATTTGCGTGTGCCAAAATCCTGATTCACTTCTTTTTGTTCTTCCCAGTAAGCGTCCCAGACAGATGTTATGCGAGATCCGAACAAGCGCGGCTCTCTGATTTTCAAACTGCCTGAATAGCCGATCTCGCTGATTTCCAATTCTGCCGAACCGTTCATATTGGCTCCGAACAAATTACGATGCCCGGCCTGGGACTGTAGATAGAAAAGGCGCAGCGTATCATAACCGACACCGGATTCGATATAATACGGCGCCTTTTCCTCAATTTCCGCAAAAAAATGTACTTTGGACGCACGCTCTTTTAATCCGACATATCTGATGTGTGCGCCGTCAATACATGTCAACGCTCTGATATTTTGTTCGGTTTTAAGAATTTTTTGCCGTGAAAAGGGCGTACCCGGCAGCACTTCAAGTTCATTTTCAAAAATTCGGCGTTGGGTCATAAAATTACCGCTGAAATATACCTCACCGGTCTCTACATACGGTCCCTGATTGACATTATACTCAATTTGAACAAGTGAATGATCGGGATTTGATTTGACGCTGACTTTGATTGTAACATGGGGATAGCCTTTTTCGGCTATCAAAGCCACCAGAGTATTGGCATCATCTTCCAATAACACCGGATTAAACGGATTGCCTGCTCGCAATTTGAGTTCCGCCCGCATTTTTTCGTCTGACTGTAATTTACCGGCATCTGTTTCGGCCTGCCTGATTGTCACCGACTCGACCTGCGTTTGGATGCCTTCGGTGATTTTGATGGTAACGTCCGCTTTTTGCTGTCTATACGAAAAATCGAAAATTTGTACCGTTTTATCAACATGGACATTCTGAAAGCCTTTTTGATGATATAAGGCGGTAATCGCCTTTAAATCATCATCCAGAATCTTGGGAACATAAGCGCCGCTATGAAGCCAACCCGGTCGATGGGTCAACATCTGTTTGGTAATTTTTTCATCGTCAAAGTGATGGTTGCCTGTGATATAGATTTCATTGACAATTGTTTGGAGGCCTTCATCTATATGTAAGTTTAACAGATGTACGGATTCTTGCTTTATGATTTCATCTGTTTCCTTCACAGCAATTTTTGTATCCCCAAAGCCGGCCTTCTCATAGCGTTGCCCGATTTTTTTCAGGCTTTGAGCAACCCCGCGTCCATGCTGGTTGCCTTTGTCTGACAGAACCAAATCTTTTTTAAGGGTGTAGTCCCAAAAAGCGGGGCTACCATCGAAAACCACATCATAACGCGGCCCGGCTTCAATTTTAAAAAAAAGCGAAACCTCTGTAAGTTCGGGAACTTTATCAGTCGTACAAGTTACTTTGACATCGGCAAAGCCTTTGCTGCGGCAGTATTCGGTGATACTTTTTATATCTGTCTTAATATGTTTTTTGATAAAGCGTCCGGCTTCCCAAGGAAGCAGAAAGGCAATATATGTTTTCAGGCGTAATTTAAGCAGCATTTCCGAAAAAGAATGATTTCCATGTATTTCAAATCGTTTTATTTTATAATATTTACCAGAAGTTATATTGATATCTACAAGTACCTGTCCATCGGTGTTATCAGTTGTGGCGGACACTTCAATATGAGGGTTTATAAAGCCTTCATTATGATAAAGCTTTTTGATAAGATTCGGCTGCTCATCAAGTTTTTTACGGGAAAAATTTTGACCGAAATCAATCGTCAGCGCTTTAAGGACATCTGCATTAAAGAGCGGTGAAGCTCCGGTAATACGGATATTTTTGATTTGTTGAAACGGCGTTAATTGAAACACCAGCGTTATGCCGGTTTCATCTTCATGGGAATCCACATGAATTTTTTCAAATCGGCCGCAGTGTTTTAAAGCGTCAAGCGATTGCTGAAGTTTTTCCCCGGAAAATGGCCGGTTTTCAGATAAACCAATCAGATTGTAAGCGATGTTACGATACATGCTGTTCGAACTGGCAAGACCATCTTTGATTTCAACGACGATAGCCGCAATTTCAAAATCAGAAGATGGTATCAGCGGTTCTGCTATGGCAAGTTCGTCATGCACACACAATATCATTAATAGCATAATAAATAGTATAAGGTAGCGCATATATCCCGCCTTTTTTGAGATTAAGAACAGTGATTCAATAACTTCCCCTACTATAAATTCTTTTCCATCATTATCTCCAACATGGTGTCATCTGCATTTGCCATACCGATTTCACTGATTTTACCTAAATTATAAATTGTTTCTTCAGCCGTTCTTCCGATAAAACCTTCCAAGGCCGTAATCCCATGATTATTCAAAGCCATATAAGCCGAGCGAATCGCGGAATCAGTGGAACTTACCACTTTTAAAGCACATCCCCCTTTAGCGCCATCGCAAAGCATACCCCCTAAATCACTGATCAGACTGTTAATCGCCAAAGTGATTTTTTTCATATTTTTTCCTTTTTGTTGATAAACAATGGCCACGGCAGCGCCTACGCCGGCCGCAATCGCACAACCGCAAATGGAAGACAAATCACCGGTAAAACATTTTACATAGCTATTTATCAAATGGGATAAAGCGATACTTCGTATAATCGTTTTTTTTTTGATTTTAAAACATTTTCCAACATTATAAGGAACCAAAATAGCGACAATCCCTTGATTACCGCTCCCGCCACTGGACATTACCGGCAAATTTTTTCCTGCCATTCGAGCATCTGCGGCTGATGCTGCTATTATTTTGCTTGAAGAAAAAACATCATCCAAAAGATAACCCTTCTGCATTAAATCGGAAAGATAATAACCGACTTTCTCTATTTTTCGCCCCACTTTGGAAATCTTCAAATTCATTTCAATGCCGCGCTTGAGGTAAGAATAATCTTCATCATCAATATTTTCGGCTAAATCGACCAATTCGGATATTTTCATCTTCTTTAAAATAGCCTTATATTCCTGATTGGCAGATTTGTTTTCGCCACTTTTTTTCTTTAAAATTACTTTATTATTTTTCTCCAGATGAACCAGATTTGTATGACTATTTTTAATTATAGCCCTGGCTGATTCTTTTTCAGTTTTAATAAGAACTTCGATATATAAATCCGCCTGTGACTTATCGCAAAAAATTTTTGCTTTTTTTGCTTTAATTAAGGCCTTGGCCTGATTTATCAGCTCAACCTTAGTATTTTTTAAGATTTCCATTTTTAATTCAGGCTTCTTAATCAATGCCCCCAGAACACCGGCAATCAAATTGCCTTTTTCTCCTCCGGCATTCGGAACAGTTACGGCTAAACCGTTTTTATAGACACCGGAATCAACCGCTATTGTCATTTCTTCAATTTCATTTTCGAGTACTTTACCGGCAACGCTGGCGGCATAAGCCACCGCAATAGGTTCAGTGCAACCTAATGCGGGGAAAACCTCATTTTTTAAAACTTCTTTAAGAATATCCATTTTTGTTCTCCTCAATATCCTGTGGATAAAACTCTCCTCAATATTATCAGTAGATGGAAAAGCCTGAAAATACGGTATGGAGTGCAAAAATTAAGCGAAGCGGTTTTTTGCCGGCATAAGAATCCGCCAGCCTTCGGGTGGTGCCGGATGCTGAAAATCGTTGCACTTAATTTTTGCACTCCTGAACTTTCCATCTACTGATTATGGGAAAACCAATATCAGATCAGTATGATCTCATCTAATGCCGCCTCCGATTAATTTACGCCAAACATTATCTTTACACTGCAATCGTGCGTTTCCATTTCTGACACAATTGATCAGGTAATCCGAAACTTTATCTACACCCATGTCGGCCAAGTGATCGCCTACTGAATTTTTGTCAAAATCGCAGGCAAAATTCAGAAAGTCAATGGCATAAGGAATTCCGTCCTTGACCAACAGTTCGGTCGTATTGATTTCATAGCCCAGAGATTGGTTCAATTTACGAACATACGCTTCAATACGCGCCAGCAGTTCGGGGCCGAAAAAATCCGGATCGACAGAGTAACTCCCTAACCGCGCACCAGCCACTCTGTCCGGCGGCTCGAAACGGGCTGTGGTGACATCGCCGGCGATATAAAAACAGCGGGCGAACTGCTGATAGGCGATGTCTTCTTGTAGCATAAAGACCAACGTCCGGCTGAGCCAATTACGTACTGCCATGTCTTTTTCGACGCCTTCAGGATAAATCGGTTTGGTATGGAAAATCTCGTTGTTGTAGAGGTGGAAGAATTCTTCCGGGCTATGGACTTTGTTGACTGCCAGCCAGCCTCCGCCGGTGACGGGTTTCAACCAGCACGGAAAACCGATGTAATCAAAAATCGTCTGCCAATCAGAATTCTCCAGGTACTTTAAGTTGCGCAGTGATTCTGACGTGATGTCGTATAGTTGCGTTGAACCGGCAATTGGCAAAAGACAGGTCTTAGGTACGGTCAAGCCGAGGTCAGCGGCCAAAGTAAATCCCAGATATTTGTCGTCCGCGCTCCACAGCATGGGGTTGGGAATCACATAAGCGCCGCGTGCTACCGCGGCCTTGAGCATAAACCTGTAATAAGGGTAATCATGTGAAATACGGTCGTAAATCAAATCATAGGCTAACGGTTCGTCAAGGCGTCCGGCACCTATGGTTGCAATCTCAGCGACTATTTCACCTTTTCCTTTATGGTGGATAGCTTCGATCAGCGCATTTGGGAAATTATATTCTCGACCAGTTATAATTCCAATTTTTTTTACCATTCTAAATCTCCTTTTATTGAGTTGCTTTTTAACGATTGGTTTTGGCGAAACATTGTATTCCAATTGACAAATTATTATGCCGAATTAATGCTCGGCCAGGATATGGTCGATGCTGACAAACCTGGAAGGAGACCGACTCTGATAATCTGTAATCGTCGGATTGTCAGACATAATGACCCAGGTACCCTGATAACTGTAGTCCGG
Source organism: Desulfococcaceae bacterium HSG9 (assembly GCA_030378005.1). Classification (GTDB taxonomy): domain Bacteria; phylum Desulfobacterota; class Desulfobacteria; order Desulfobacterales; family JAUCGF01; genus JAUCGF01. Next base: position 27,670 of record JAUCGF010000083.1, read on the forward strand.
CGAAAAGACTCTGACCATCACATCACCACCGTTAAAAGTCCATTTACGGCCATCATTGTAAAAATGCCCGATGCCCATTCCTTGGCGCGTCTTGATATGAAAATTGTCTTCCGCAAGATCCCATGAATTGTCGATGATAAACTGCAATATCTGCCATTTGTTGCCTGAGGGGAGAATGCCCTGGTTGGAAGCGATACCGGCATCGTTAGGCAATCCGAACGCAAGATGCCCTGGAAATCTCCGGGCCAATTCGCCCAGATTCGCCTCTCGGGACCATTCATAATGAAGCGTAGTGGTGACATTGTGTATCAAAGCGTAACAGCTATGATAATCATCTTGCTCACAAACATCACCGAGTTGAACGGCTCCGGCTGAAAACCCGACCGTTAATTTGCCGGCATTCTGGCGCTGATGGAGACAGTTTCTAAACATGTCATAATCATCGAAAAAATGTCCGCCCATAGCGTTATAACGTTCGAAACCCAGCTTAACAGCACCGCCTCCCAGAATGACGACCTCGCTGTCTTCGACCATTTTAAAAAATATTTCGGCATCATAACGCGACAGGTTGTCATGCCAAAAAAAGACCCTGGCATCAAGGCCAAAAGGGATGAATCGGTCGAAATACCATTTGAAAGTGCCATACGAATAATCCTGAGATTCACGGCTTTCCATGCCAAAAGGTAAGTACAATACGCTTTTGTTGTGGGGATGGTCCAAGGCGCGCTGGACGATCCAATCTTTGTGCAGATACTCACAACGGTTATGGGAACTATAAATCAAGGCGGTTGGTTTAAGATACAAAGTCAGCTCCTTTATGTAATCGGTTTGGAATCAATTTGAACAATTTAAAAAATCGGGTTTCCCAGTCATTGTAATTCCTGTAATTTTTCCTTACTTTAAAAGCCAGATTTTTTGTTTCACATTATCTTACAACATTTTATTAAAATTTACGGGTGATTGTCAACCAAAATCCGATTTGATGGAAAAGCGCGCCAGCATTGTTTTATCAATGGTTCGGTAATTTTTTCTGATTTAACGTGTTAAAAATCATAACTATCTGAAATTATTATAAAAGGCTTTACAATCTTGTTTGTAACATGTTGAAATTATTAGATTTTTAATTTTTTACCGAACTATTGGTTTTATACGATCCTGGTTTTTTTAAAATCGGAATTTTTGGTCATTGTAATTTCCGTAGTTTTTCTTCGGAAGTCAAAAATAGTTTGACAGCAAATTTAAAGTAGGGCAAATAGGTGGATGTATCGGCTTGAGCGATGAGTTTGCTTTTAGAAGCATATATCAACCTAACTGTTTAATAAAGGAAGTAGGAAGTAGGAAATTGAAAAGGAAGAAAATGAACCAAAAGCTATTGAATATTAATTTTGATCCTGAATTAAGTATAGGGGCTTATAATGCCCTGAATGTATGTCTCAGATTACAACCGGATGAACGCTTTACACTAATCACCGATAATGCGACACTGGAAATTGCTGCCGCTTTAATCAATGAAGTAGAAAAAATCGGAGCGCGGCATCATGTCTTTGTGCTTGAAGATTTTATACAGAGGCCTATGCTGAAAATGCCCAAGCTGATTTTAGATGATCTGGCAAAATCGCAGGTAAGCATTTTTGCAGGCATTGCGCAAAAAGGTGAACTGCCCAGCCGAATCAAAATGGCAGACGTTGTGAACCGGCATAAACTGCGCCACGGGCACATGGTAAACATTAGCAAACAAATTATGTGCGAGGGTATGCGCGCCGATTTTAATCAAATCGATGAACTCAGTTTGAAAGTGATAAACAAAGCCCGTAAAGCTCAATTTATCAAGGCTAAATCAAAAGGCGGCACCGATATCGAAGCTGAATTTGTGCCTGAACTTAAATGGATAAAAACCAGCGGTGTCATTTCACCGGATAAATGGGGTAATCTTCCCGGCGGTGAAATATTCACTTCCCCCTACAACCTTAACGGCGTCTTTGTTGCGGACGGCGTTGTGGGCGATTATCTTTGTCAAAAATATGGCGACCTCAAAGAAACCCCTCTGACCATTGAAATTGACGATTCCCGCATAAAAAATCTTAAATGTGATGACAAAACATTATTAAACGAATTTGCCGGATACACCTCAATTGATGAAAACAGTGATCGTGTAGGCGAATTTGCAATAGGCACAAATACGGCTGTTAAAAATATTATCGGCCATATTTTACAGGATGAAAAAATACCGGGAATTCACCTGGCCTTCGGAAACCCTTATGCGGAGCATACCGGTCAGACATGGAAATCATCAACCCATATAGACTGTGTCGGACGCCGGTTTGATATATGGACGGACAAAGAGCAAATCATGCAAGATGGTGATTTTCTCTCTTTAAAAGAAGCATAATTATTGTTTTTGCGGTGAACTATTACAAATAAAACTAAATAGCTTAAAGGAGGTGTGTATGCAAGAATTCAAGAAAATTTTGTTTCCCGTCAGTTTGACGGACATGTCCCCGGGGGTGGCGCCTTATGTGTCATCGATGGCAATGAAGTATGATGCGGAGATCCATTTGTTGCATGTGGCGCGCGCATTAAACAGCCTTATCGATACGTATATCGTCCAACCCTCCATCACGGAATTTAAAAAACTGGCCAGCGATGTTGAAAAAGAGCTTGTCACAGCCGCTGGAGACCGGCTTGAACAATTTCAAAACGAATTTTTTAATGATTTTACGGATATTCGGAAAACCGTGGTGTTTGGCAACCATTATAAAGAAATTTTAGCTTATGTGGAATCGGAAAAAATTGATTTGATTATTATGGGAACCGGAAGTCCGCTTTATAAAATGGTCATCGGTTCGGTGGCCGACAAAGTGGCCAAGTATGCCAAAATTCCGGTTATGTTGGTTAAAACCGTTTAATTGCTCGAAAGTTTGAAGTTACAACTTCCCGGTCAGTTGAAATTTATATAACCTGTTGATTTTATTGAAAAACAAAACCAATTGCAGCCAGCTTGTTTTGCAATATTTTCAATTACTTATAATTTATTGGTACTTGTTATAAGGTGTTATGTAATAACTTGAAACTTGTAACTTGAAACTTGAAACTTGTAACTTGTAACTTGTAACTTGTAACTTAAAAGGAGGAATTCGGTTATGGTGAAAAAAAGGGAAAAACGGGAACCTTATGTGTGGGAAGCCTTAATATCGATTTTGGCATTGATCACAGCTATCAGCCTGGCAATCGTCAAGTATGAATCGGATGCCCAAGTGCCTATCCTGCTCGGTGTTTTAGCCGCCGCGTTGATAGGCCTCAGAGCGGGCTACGAATGGAAAGATATTGAACTCGGCATGCTGAATGGCATCACCAACGCGCTTCAGGCGATTGTGATTTTGTCAATTATCGGAATATTGATCGGCGTGTGGATTTTAAGCGGAGTAGTGCCGACACTCCTGTATTACGGTTTAAAAATTTTGCATCCGAGCTATTTTCTGCCGGCCACGGTTGTTATATGCGCGATCACCTCAGTCGCCACCGGTACTTCCTGGGGCACCACCGGTACCATCGGCATCGCCTTAATCGGGATTGGCTCCGGATTGGGCTTTCCACTTCCTGTGGTTGCAGGCGCGGTGCTTTCCGGTTCCTATTTCGGTGACAAAATGTCGCCGCTTTCGGACACCACCAACTTGGCTCCGGCCATGGTGGGCACAGACCTTTACACCCATATAAAACACATGAGTTATACGACCGGGGTGAGTATCGGCCTGACGCTGATTCTGGAATTTGTTATGACTTATATATATGGCGGCGGTGAGGGCAATACGGCTGCCGTGTATGAAATTATGGAAGGCATTAAGAGCAATTTTTCCGTCAACCCGCTTCTCCTGTTGCCGCCGTTTGTGGTATTAGGTTTGGCATTCAAGAAAATACCGGCCCTTCCCGGTATCACGCTGGGCATCCTGGCCGCTGCGCTTCTTGGCGTTATATTTCAAGGCAACGGCTTCGGAGATATTCTGTCCGCAGCTTGGGGTGGTTATGTCAGCAAAACCGGTGTGGAAGCAGTGGATAATCTTTTAACCAAAGGCGGCTTTCAAGCCATGTTATATACTATCTCAATTGTTTTATGCGCCATGATGTTCGGCGGTATTATGGAGCGTACTAACCAATTGAGAGTTGTGGTCAACGCCATTCTTAAAAAGGCTAAAACCACAGGCTCTTTGTTTGTCGCTACGATTCTGACAGCGATTGCATCCAATCTGATTCTCTGCGATCAATATATGTCTATCGTTATGACCGGCAAGATGTACGCGCAGGCGTTTAAAGATAAAAATTTGCATCCCAAAAACTTGTCCCGTGCAGTGGAAGACAGCGCTACGGTAACCGCCAATCTGGTTCCCTGGAACACCGGCGGAGCCTACAATGCGGCCACATTGGGGATTGCCACGATTGCCTATCTGCCGTTCAATTTTTTCTGCTGGTTATCTCCCATTGTTTCGCTGCTTTTCGGGGTGTTTGGAATCACTGTTCATCCTCTTGAGGAAGAAACCGCTAAAGGGTCTGATGATGACAAAGCGGCGTAAGCAAGTGAATCAGTTTCACAGAAAGAATAACCTATAGGCTTTAAGAAAAGGTTTTTGGGTTCGATGTAGGGTGGGCATCGCCTGTTAAATATTTGGTATTACATATAATTTTTTTGGCGATGCCCACTGATTGACACCAAATTCTTTATCTTAAGAGCTATAATCGTTACACAGGAGGTTTTAAGATGTTGAAAACATTTATCAGCGGATTGTGCGCCTTGATATTTTGCCTGTCAGGCGCGGTTTCTTTGGCTGTAGGCGCGGATGCGCAATTGTCTGAAAATTCCACATTAGAGGGTATTTTAAAAAGAGGCGAATTGCGTATCGGCCTGGAAACGGGGTACTGGCCTTTTCAAATGCTGGATAAGCGCAGCGGCTTGCGTCAAAAGAATATTCGTTATGGCGATGTGCGGCACAAAGGGCAGCAGATCAGTATTATCGGTTTTGATGTCGATATTGGCATTGAAATGGCTAAAAAACTGGGTGTGAAACCGGTTTTTGTGAATACACGCTGGCCTAGTATCATTCCGGCGCTTCATCTGGGAAGATACGATATTATTTTTGGCGGGATGTCGGTCACCGAAAAACGCAAGCTCAAAGTGGATTTTTGCGACCCGCTTATGACCGTGGGACAAACTGTTTTGTTAAATCCCAAACATAAGGGAAAAGTGCTGTCATACAAGGATTTGAACGATCCTCAATATACCGTGATTTCCAAACCCGGGACCACCGGCGAGGAGGCTGTATTAAAAAAAATTCCCAAATGCACCTACAAGACGGAGGATTCGGAACAGGAAGGTGCCATGCTAGTGTTAAATGGCGAGGCGGATGCGTTTGTTTATGACCTTCCCTTTAATGCGGTTTTTCACAACATGCACCCTAAGGACAAACTTATTTTTCTGGATACGCCCTTTACCACCGAACCTATTGCCTGGGCTATTCGTAAAAACGATCCGGATTTATTTAAATTTGCCAACGACTTTCTATCGGAAATCAAAAAAGACGGTCGTTTTGAGCGTATTTACAACAAGTGGTTTAAAGACACCGCTTGGATGCGCTATGTTCGCTAATCACCGGGCGTCTAGCGGTTTCACTTTTGGCAGACTTATATATATGCAACAGTGTGGCACCTTTTTTTAAATGCCCTTGCATAATATTTATTCTTCTGCTATATGACTCCGTAGTATTTATTTTCCATCTATCGCTGATGGCAAATATTTTGATTTGGTTCATGGCATTAATAATAACAAAAGGAGGCGGAAATGGGGACTAAGGAAGCGGTGCAAAGAGATTCGTTTGGAAGTAAACTGGGAATTATAGCGGCCGTGGCGGGTTCTGCTGTGGGGCTGGGTAACATTTGGAAATTTCCATATATTACAGGTATTTACGGAGGAGGTGCTTTTGTTCTTGTCTATCTGATATGTATTGCTTTGATCGGCTTGCCGATTGTACTTTCCGAATTTATCATCGGCCGCAAAGCGCAAAAAAATGCAATCGGGTCATTCAAAATGCTGGCACCCGGCACTTTATGGTTTGTTCCCGGCTTAATGGGGCTTGCGGCGGCTTTTATGATTCTGGCCTTTTATGGCGTTGTGGCCGGATGGACCCTTGAATACCTGTTTAAAGCGCTTACCAATTCGTTTGTAGGTAAAAATCCTGCTGACCTTGAAGGAATGTTCGGCGGATTTATCAGCCAACTTTACAAACCCATTATCTGGCAAGTTATATTTATGGCGCTGACTTGCTCGATTGTTTTGGCCGGCATCAAAGGAGGTATTGAAAAAGCCTCTAAAATGTTGATGCCTGTTTTATTGGTTATCATTATTATTCTGGACATTCGCGCGGTCACACTGCCAGGAGCTAGCGAGGGTTTGGCATTCTTGTTTAAGCCCGATTTTTCCAAGTTGACCGGCGAAGGGATGTTGAACGCGTTGGGACACGCCTTTTTTTCATTAAGTTTGGGCATGGGCACCTTAATCACCTATAGTTCTTATATGAGTAAAAAAGAAAATCTTGGCACAACCGCACTTCAGGTCACAATCGCCGATACGGGAATCGCACTGTTGGCCGGTATCGCTATTTTTCCGGCTGTATTCGCATTTGGTATCGAACCGGGTGCCGGACCCGGATTGGTCTTCATCACCCTGCCCAATGTATTCCAGCAAATGCCTGGCGGATATGTATTTTGTATCCTGTTTTTCTTGTTGCTCGCTGTGGCGGCCTTGACGTCATCAATATCCATTCTCGAAGTGGTCGTTGCCTACTTTGTCGAAGAGCTTAAACTTGCAAGGCGCGCCGCCACTATAATGGCCGGGGCCGCCATCACAATCATGGGAATTCCCTGTTCGTTATCTATGGGTGTGTGGTCCAAAGCGACATTATGGGACAAGACGTTCTTTGATTGGTTGGATTTTATCGCCTCAAACGTACTGCTTCCGTTGGGCGGATTGTTGATTGTCGCCTTTGTCGGTTGGTATCTGGGCCGTGAAAAAACAGAAGCGGAAGTCACCAATGAGGGTGAGTTGAAAGCCGGTTATATGCCGCTTTTCATGTTTCTGGCCAAATTTGTGGCGCCGGTGGTCATAGCCATCGTATTTTTACATGGACTGGGGTTGTTTTAAATCAATTTGAAAAATCGGATTTTTGTAACCGGGTGTGAAAAATCCGATTTTTATCAACATTTATAAAAAACTGGAAGATATAGAGGAGGTAACCATGTATTCAACTAAAAAGCACATCGTTTATGTAATCTCATTTTTCTTTTGTATTCTTGTCAGCGCCACGGCGTTCGGAGAAACGCTTCAGGTTGTGACCGAAGAATATCCGCCGTATAATTATACGGAAGATGGTAAAGTTGTCGGATTTTGCACCGATGTCGTCAAGGAAATTTTAAAACGCGCCAAACTGGACGACCATTCGATTAAATCCCTTCCCTGGGCGGAATCTTATCAAAAAGCACAGACCGAACCGAATGTGCTGATTTATTCCATGGGACGCAATGTGGAAAGGGAGCCTTTGTTCAAATGGGTGGATGTTATCGCCCGCACCGAAGTGTATTTATATAAGCTCAAAAGTCGGCCGGAAGTTAAAATCAAAGCGTTTGATGATGTCAAAAAGTATAAAGTCGGAGCCGTCAAGGATGACTTTCGGGCGCAGTGGCTTGGGAAACAGGGGATTAAAAAACAGTTGACCCTGGTTGCGAATGACAAGGAAAATATGAAAAACCTGTTCGCTCGCAAAATTGATATTTTTCCCATCGGTGAATATGTGGCTTACAATATAGCTCATCAGGAAGGACGCGCTTTCAGCGGTTTGGAAAAGGCGATGTATGTAAAGGATATGTCCGCGGATCTCTATATGGCCTTCAGCAAGGAAACACCGGATGTGACTGTGGAAAAATGTAAAAGCGCGCTGTTTGAAATTAAAAATGACGGCACCTACGAAAAAATCAAATCGAAGTACGCGATTTTTTCTTTGCCTATTTTTAAAATCAGAAGTTACTGATGTCTGATGACCATTTAAATCTCAGAAGCCGCAAAACAGCAGGTATGGAGGCAATTTATGAAATATCAATTAGATGACATCGCAAAAATCGCAGCCAAATTCACAGAGCAAGGCGCTGGAGTTACAAGGGATTTGATACTCATTGCCGCCCTTCCGGGAGTAGGCAAAACAACCCTTGCCAAGGAATTTGCAAGGCAAACCCAAGGGGCCCATTTTGATCTTGATGATATTAAAAGAGTTGTGGTTCCCCAAGATATTGTAACCGAAGGCATAGATCCGCCTGAGTATCGCTACAAATATTATGCAGAAGCGATACGCAAGCTGCCGGACCTCTTTGCCGAAACGCCTGAGCAGCTTGTGATCATGGATGAAACCTTTCATTTGCAGGAGTTTCGTCAAATGTGGGATGAAGCTGCCAAGGAATTGAATATCAGACTGCATTGGGTGGAAGCCGTATGCGATGAAGAAATCGTGAAAGAGAGGCTGAACGTTGGAAAAAATCGTGAAAACCACATTTTAGCTGGTAAAGGCTATCAAATGCATCTGCTTTTCAAACAAGCTTTTGAACCATTAAAAGGACCCCATGAAACTGTTGACACCAACAAAGATATCGTGCCTCAAGTCAGCAGGATCGTCAGTGAACGATCTTTAGGGGAAAAAGCGATATCATAAATTCGGTATCCTCTAAAATAGCCCCAAATAAACCCTCCTCCTTAATTTGGAGAAGGGTTTAGGCGGGAATGAAAACAAAGGATACCCATAATTCTCTACCTGAAAATTCAGTTTTAATTTTTAAAATATACTAAAGGAGGTAATGCTATGATGCCTGAAATAAAAAAAGTTCTTTACGCTACTGATCTTTCGCCAAATTCTGACTATGCCTTTCGTTATGCCATAAACTCTGCAAAGAAGCATGATGCTGATGTCGTCATTTTATACGTTGTTGAGGAAAGGGCGCCTTTCTTTGATCAAGAGCGGCTGACAGAGATTGCAGATAAAAAAGTGGCCGAAGCGACAGATGAAATTAAAAAGCGAGTAAAAACATTCTGTGACAATGAACTTAAAGGTGATTCTAAATACGCAGACAAAGCTGTATCCATAGAAGTATGTAAAGGCTACCCGCCGGAGGAAATACTCAAGAAAGCAGATGAGTTGAACTGCGATATAATTGTCATGGGAACCCATGGCAAAGGCATCATAAGACATAGTTTTTTGGGAAGTGCGGCTCAAAAGGTGTTGCGCCGGGTGAGAAAGCCTGTTTTTATTATCCCATTGCCAGAAGGCGAAACAGACGTTATATTTGATGATGCATAAATACTGCAATATCATTGCAGGGTGCGTAAGTCGTAGTACACTGAAATCATTAGCTAAATAAATTATTTAATATTAACTGCATTTCAGGTAGTTTGTTTTATGCTAAATCCCTTAGTATAAATGGTGGGCAACGCTTCGCTTTTGCCCACCCTACCGATTATTCTGCCCATTCGGACATTCGGAGTGTAAGAACTTCAGCTTACGTTGCCGCTAATGCGAGCTGAAGCTTGCACTTCTCCTTTTACCCATTCCATCCCTTTCTGCCATTTTCAAATTATGTCAAATATATTGTTGTATCACACGATCAAATTTGATAGAAAGCTTCAGGTAGCGAACTAAACAAAGAAGAATGAATGTATTATGAATTTACAGGAAAAAATCCGCAGCTTTTTACTGCCTTCCATGTCAAAAAGTTTCGTACTCAGGCTTGTCTGTGTCGGATTGGCAGCCTGGATTTTCTTCGGTTATATCTGCATCCCATTGCGTATCCAGGGGAAAAGCATGGAACCAACCTATCATGACGGCGGTTTTAATTTTTGTCAGAGCCTCAGTTATCTTTTCGCCGAACCGAAACGCTTTGATGTTGTCGGCGTTAAGCTAGCCGGCAATCGGGTCATGCTATTAAAACGTATCGTTGCCTTAGGCGGCGAAACCGTTGAATTTCGCAACGGCAAACTCTGGGTGAACGGCACGCTGTTGAATGAACCTTATCTTCAATACCCTTGTGACTGGTCGCTGCCGCCGCGTCGTGTAAAGCCTAATCGTGTTTATGTGGTCGGTGATAATCGGAGTACAGCCCATCAAGGGCATCAATTCGGCCAGGCGCCGATTCAACGTATCGCAGGGAAAATCTTATGGTAAATAAAAATATTCTGATTGGCATCTTTATCCTGATAGCAGGCGTCGCTGTTTATTATTTTTTCTTTTATGAAAATGATGAAAAAGCGATTAAAAAACGTTTTGATCTTGTGGCAGAAAATGTTTCTAAAGATTCAGACGAAAGCAAATTGGTTATGATTAAAAGACTGGCGATCATTGAAAGGGCTTTTACTCAAAACGTTCATTTTAAAATCGAAAATCGATCAGGTGAATATTCATCCCGTGAAATTGCCCGCCGGGTCGGAGGCGTTCGCTCACATTTCACCCGCATGGCACTTAAATTTTATGATATCAACATTGATCTGCAAGGCCAAACAGCAGCCGTCATGGCAACTGCCCGTATCACCGGCCTCAAAAAAAATGGTGAGCAGGTTGCCGAAACGCGTGAATTGGAATTTGGCCTGCAAAAAAAAGATGGTGATTGGTTTATTGCCACAGTGAAAGCGGTCGAAGTGTTGGAAAAGTAGCGGGTGCCAAAGGTGTGATTCAATTGATTTTTGGTGTTTAAATAATCTGTGACAGTATCTTAAACAAGACATGATCATAACCGACATTGCCAACGAGTAAATGAAAAGATTTATACCTGTCTGGCAAGAAAAGTGATTGTTATTTGAACAGAGTTGTGCTACTTTTATGGTGTGTTCATTTGAGGCTGATGACACATTAGGAATTAGGAATTAGGAATTAGGAATTAGGAATTAGGAATTAGGAATTAGGAATTAGGAATTAGGAATGAGGATGAAATAGATTTTTTGATTATCTGTGAAACGTGAATTCATGCATCATGTTTCAGAAATCATAATTGGGGTGGTTATTTTGTCCCTGATCCTTATCAAGGAAAAATATTATCCATTTAAAAAAAATGAAACTGCTTGAATGAAGACTGAAAGGCTTTTAATCAAAACATCCGCGTTGGTTTTATTTTTTATCTTTGGCCAGATCATATTTGGAGCCTGTAAGCAGGGCAACAAAGAACAACTTCCAGTTGATTTTGTCTGGGACCGGGTGGCGTGTGAAGAATGCAAAATGGCACTTAGCGACCCGCATTACTCGGCTCAGGTGATAGACCCTGAAGGAAAGGCTTATTACTTTGATGATATCGGTTGCGCAATTTTGTGGTTACAGCGACAGCCTTTTAAAAATAAGGCGCGCATCTGGGTCAATGATGTCAAAACCACTGAATGGATTGAGGCTAAAAAAGCTCGCTGGATATATGGAGACCCTAAAACCCCGATGGGTTACGGATTCGCGGCTACACTTACGCCGCTGGAATCGAATGAAAAACAGAAACTGGACTGGGAAACAGTTAAAAAATGGATGATTATCGGCAAAACTTTGGTTAATGAGAATATGGGCAAACATCTTGATGACAAAAAATAACCGTATGTTGGAAATAATCATGTTCACAGCTCTGAAAAAAAATGAAAGCCAATTTCTGTAGAAGGTGAAAAGTGACAAAAAAACAGGCTAACACACCGATTTCAAGAAGAAAATTTCTTAAAACTTCTACAATGGCAGTAACCGGTACCGCCATTGCTTATGGCGCGGTCAGCGTTCCGCTTTTAAGAAGTGACAAACTTTTTTTACGTCCGCCTGGGGCTTTGGATGAGAAACTTTTTCTGGCCTCGTGCATCAAATGCGGGCAGTGTTTGCAGGTCTGCCCCCCACAGGTCATTGAACTGGCCGGAATCAGCCAAGGATTTGGTATTGGCACACCTTATATTACTCCGAGGCATGGCGGCTGTATTTTATGCAGCGGTCTGCCCTGTGTCTTGGCGTGTCCGACCGGTGCGCTGAACCACGATCTTTCTTTGGGCAAAGATGCGGAAATGGGGCTGGCCGTGATTACCAATCCTGATACCTGTCTTTCAGTTCGGGGAATTAACGATCTGGTTTACCGACTGGAAAATCTTCAAAAAAAGAGTGCTTCTTCTCCAAATTCAACTGAATTAAAAGAAATTTTGGCATCTTTAATAAAAAAATTAACCCAAGATGAAAAAAAAGCATGGCAAAACAAATTCGCTTTGTCGGATATATCTGATAACGCTTTGTTATCAATTCTGAAGCAGTCCGAAAATGTCGATTTAAAATGGATTATCAATTTTGCCGGGTCTTGCGGTCAGGCACAAAAGGCTTGTCAGGTATGTCTTGAAGAATGCCCGCTTAAAGATGAAAAACCGATTGTTTTTATTAACAAAACCAATCCGGATACGGGTAAAAAATATGTCTGGCCATCTGTAAGAAAAACTTGTGTCGGTTGCGGTGTTTGCGAGGAAAAATGTCCGACGCCGGCAGCCTCTGTAAAAATTACGGCACGGCTGAAATGGTCTGAAAAGCAGGCTGACAATGAAACCCGGAAAGATAATCTGACATGAAAGAAATGTCCGCTAATAAAGACAAAAAACAAGCTGAAGTAAAGACCTTCAAAGGTCCCGGCCTACGATCTCAAAATTGTCCGCAGCCAGGGCATTCCAAGCACAAATGGAGAAATATCCGTTGGGCTGTGTTGATATTTTTTAATTTTTTGTTTTTCGCTTCTTTTTTCTTCGATATTCAAATTTTGGAAGGAACCTTGAGCGGCTCACGCCTGTTAGGATTCCATCTGATTGACCCCCTGGCGGCTTTTCAGGTTATCCTGTCCAGTAAAATAATAATGGTAAACCTGGTTATCGGAGTGGTAACAATTTTTCTGATTTACATGATGTTCGGCGGACGCTCATTTTGCTCGTGGATTTGTCCTTATCACTGGCTGGCTGAACTGGGCGAAAAAATCCATCTGAATCTGAAAAAGAAAAAAATCATCAAAAATCACTCTTTTGATCGTAAAATCCGTTATTACTTTTACGTCATTTTTCTTGCACTGGCGATGCTTACCGGCTATACTGTTTTTGAAACGATCAATCCGGTGGCAATTATCAGCCGGTTTATTGTATATGGGCCGTCTTTAATGCTTCTCTGGGTAATAACACTGCTGGTTTTCGAGATATTATATAGCCGCCGCGCCTGGTGTCGCTATTTTTGCCCGGTTGGCGTATCCTACCAACTTATCGGCCTGGTGTCCCCTTTACGGATAAAATGGGACAAAGAAAGTTGCTCAAACTGTAAACGTTGTCAAAGTGTTTGTTTGGTTCCTCATGTTCTGGCTGATTCTGTCAATCAGGGCAAGTCCGAATATGTTAATTCATCGGTCTGTACCCGCTGCGGCCTTTGTGTTGATATTTGCGATGATCAAGCACTGAGTTATGGGGTCAAGTATCTGGATAAAATTATTTGAATAATAACATTTATCTTTGAGAGGTGAATTATGAAAAAAACAATTCAACTATGTGTGTTATCTTTCTTTATTGTTTCGCTGGCTTTTATTATGGCCGCCACATCAATTTCGGCCCAAGACAGTAACCAAGCCGGTGAGCAGAACGGTGAAAAATTTTATATGACTAAATTCTGCATCACCTGCCATGGCCAAAAGGGAATATCTGTAGCTCCCAATTATCCTAACCTGGCCAAGCAAAACGAACAGTATCTGGCCAATCAGGTGAAGGACATCATTAAAAAAAAGAGGGCTAACAAACTCACCCTGCTGATGACTGAAAATCCGATTGTAAATAATATCAGTGACGAAGAAATAGCCGCTGTGGCAACCCATCTGACAAATATCAAAATAACGAAGTAACTCCGTAATTGCTTAGGAATGCAAACTTCAGTCAGCTTCACCAGTGACGCTGACTGAAGTTTGCACTCCTCTTTGTTAATGTGTATAAGTTATTTTATTTCTAATACTTGGTCTGCTTATCGAAAAGTTTATGAAATACAGCCAAAGGAGTGCTAAACTGTAAGTTCAGCACTCCTTTTTCGATCTACTGATGGTTTTTCGTGGGATTTTTTCGTTTTAAAAAAGGGATACCTTATGTAAATTTACGCCGCGGTCAAATCTTAATCTTAATTAAAATAATATAAGAGGGATGAATACAATGAGCAACAAGAACAAATTGAGTCGCAGAGAAGCGCTACGAATGATAACAATAACAGGTGCTGCCGGTTTAACCGGGCTGTACGCCGCCAATGCCAGCGCCAAAGATATTGGTGCCATGATGCCGGGTAAGGGATGGCTTAAACAGGGCGCTAAATGTGACGGAGACGGAACGCCGTTGCAATTTATCCCCAAGTCTAAGCCCGATTCTGACCCGCTTAAAGATGAGTTGCAAAAATATCCGAAATGTCCCTATTGCGGTATGGACCGGAAAATGTGGAACCATAGCCGCTACCTTGTACACTATGATGATGACCTGGTTGATGGCACTTGTTCCCTGCACTGCTTGGCTATAAGCCTCTCTCTTAATCTTGATCGTGGCACCAAGGCGATTTATGCTGCTGATTTCGGGTCTGAAAGTAAGATAAAATCGCTCGTAAACGTAGATAAAGCTTCCTTTCTGATAGGGTCTGATTTACCTGGCACAATGACCAAACAAAGCAAAATGGCCTTTTCTTCTCCTGAAGCCGCCAAAGCTGCCCAAAAAACTCATGGAGGTGAATTGGCGGATTTTGACGAAGCCATGACTAAGGCGTATCTCAGTATGGCGAGAGACACGGCCATGATTCGTAAGAAACGGGCTGCTAAAAGAAAAAAGATGAAACAGTAAGAGGTCTGTATGAGATAAGCTGTTAATTACCGTCTGAATTAGGATTTGTAAGATTAATGGATTGTAGGATGGTGTACGGTAGCGTAAAATAAGGGCAATGTTGTTGTGAAATTCGAATGGGACGAACTAAAAAACCAGGAAAATATCAAAAAGCATGGCTTTGATTTCGCAGATGCCCATAAAGTTTTCTCCCTTCCCATGATAGTCAATATGGATGACCGCGAAGATTATGGCGAAGAACGTCAGTTTGGGATTGGTTTTCTTGAATTGCGAGTTGTTGTTCTCATTTTTGCTGAAACCGATGAGCAAACTATCCGTATTATTTCTTTTCGAAAGGCAATAAAAGATGAAAGGAAACGATTTGAGTACTACTACAAAAACAAATTTGGAGCGTATTGATGCTATGACCGATGATATGATTGATACATCGGATATTCCGCCTTTAACAGATAGTTTTTTTGCGACGGCAAAGTGGCGAATGCCAAAACAAAAAGTTAAAGTTACAGTGGAAATTGAGCAGGAAGTTCTGGATTGGTTCAAGGCTCAAGGCGCTGGGTGGGAGCATCAACTGGCGGCAGCAATCAGAATTTATGCACATGCTCACAAAGTGGCGTGAGCATGATGCTAACGGATGATGATGTGATGGCGTAGTATGAAGATGTGACATAGAAAATCATCGGTTGCGTCATCTCAGCCACCCGGCAAAATAAAAATTGAAAAATAATCCTGAAATCCCAAAAATCTTAATTCAGGCAATAGTAAAAAATATGAAAAACCTAATTTATCCCATTATCACGCTATTTTTTATCACCATGTTTTTTACCCCGGATGCCTGCGCTCTGGATTTAAGCCGCAAAAAAAAGAAAGCTGAAAGAAAGCTTTATATTACGGTTACAAAAAAGGATCGTTGTCCGGTTTGCGGCATGTTTGTTCATCCTTATCAAAAATGGATCACTCAGATTCAGTTTAAAAACGGCTCTCATCACAGCTTTGATGGTATGAAATGTATGTGCCGATTTTATATTGATCCTGAAAAATATGACGCAACTAAAAAAAAACAGGATATTACACTGATCCTGGTGAGGGACTATTACACATTAAAATTTATTCCCTATGATAAAGCTTTCTATGCGGTCGGAAGCGATGTTTTCGGGCCGATGGGCCATGAACTGATCCCTTTTGACAGTCAAAAGAATGCTGATATTTTTCTGTCCGATCATAATGGTTTGAAAGTGTTGCGGTTCGACGATATTAATACGGAACTGCTTGATAAACTGGATAAAGCCAAAAAAACCGTTACACTTGATTAAAACGATACGATATTCTTCCTGGCTGGCAATTGTAATTGCCGTTTTTTGTTTATGGAGCGGATTGTCATACCTGCATTACCACATCCGGCAGATTGAATCCGGACAGCAATTGAAATTGCGGCATCAGTTTCAAAAAGCGGTCGGTTTGCCGAATTTGGCGATTACCAGCGCTGCCAGATATTTAAGACATTATTCAATTGCAGACCTGACAACTCCCTTTCAGGATTACCCGGCCAGCCTTGACCATTTTCCGGCCGGTTTTGCTTTTGCGCCCCCTGATTATTCTGATATGCCATGTCCGATTGTTTTCGGTAAATTAGAGAAGCATAAGGGGATAAAAACATTATGATTTCAGGAAGCTGGTTTGAAAGACAAAAAAATATCATTGATTACAGTCTGCAAAGCCTGTTACGGCGTCGGTCGAAAAATATCCTCATCCTGATCATATTTATTTTACTGGTTTTTGTCGTGTCCTCTGTTCTTTTTATAACCGGCTCCCTGACTCAGGAGATGATGGTTACCAGCAACAGCCTGCCTGATATCACGGTTCAACGTATTGTAGGCGGTCGGCAGGTAAATTTAACGGCTTCATACATCCCTGAAATTGAAAAGATAACGGGAGTGGAAATTGTGGAACCCAGAGTCTGGGGATATTTTTACCTGGCTTCATTGCAAGCCAATTTTACGATTTACGGGATGGATTTGAATTTGCTTGAAGAGGGCGAATACCAAAAGATTGTGAACTGGAAAAACATTCCAGACCAAGCGGAAAAAAATTCTGATTTCCGTATGATTGTCGGACAAGGTGTCTTTGAGTTATTGAGAGATGTTGAAATGGAAAAGGCCTATCTGTTTTATCAGCCGACCTGGGAAAAGCCGATTCCTTTTGATATTATCGGAACCTTTAAAACAGAGACTGAATTACAGTCCAATGATATGATGATACTGCAAACCGAGGGCGCCCGCCGGGTTCTGGAACTGCCTCTGGATGAATTCACAGATTTGGCCGTTTACGTTCCCAATCCTGAAGAGATCGATAATATCGCCTTGAAAATTCGGCGGTATTTCCCTGAATTAAGAACGATTACCAAAGCGCAAATCAAAAACACCTATTCTTCTGTTTTTGGCTGGAAAAGCGCTTTTGTGCTTTCCAGTATGTCAGCGGCAATCTTCGCCTTTTTGATTTTAATATGGGACAAAGCCAGCGGCCTGTCTCCAGAAGAAAAAAGAGAAATTGGTATTTTAAAAGCTATCGGCTGGGATACGGATGTTGTGTTATCGGTTAAATTCTGGGAAGGGCTTATTCTTTCCGGTGTCAGCAGTCAGGCCGGTATATTGCTGGCTTATACATATATTTACTGGCTGCGCGCTCCGGGATTTAAAGAAATTTTTTTGGGCTGGTCAACCATATATCCGTCGTTTAAATTATTACCGGATGCAGATCCCAAATTTCTGATACTCATTATAACAATTGCCGTGGTTCCTTATATGGTAGTGACGATTTTTCCTGCTTGGAAAGCCGCGATAACCGATCCCGACGTGATAATACGTAATATCTGATAAGGCACATATATGGCTGGTCCTATTGTTGAAACCGTTGGCGTCACCAAAATATATAATCGGGGGAAACCCAACGAAGTGACTGCGGTGAAAGATGCATCGCTTAAAATTAATGAAGGCAGCCTGGCTGTGCTGAAAGGCCCCAGCGGATCAGGAAAAACAACGATGCTTTCTGTAATCGGCTGTCTGACAGCACCAACCCGGGGAGAAGTGGTTATACTGGGAAAAAAGGTATCCAAACTTCCGGAAAAATTTAGGAATCAGCATAAACGTAACCATATCGGCTTTATTTTTCAGCACTTTCAACTGATTGGAGACATGAGCGTTTTGGATAATATTGTGCTTCCCCTTCTTCCGGAAGGTATCAGCCCCAAAAAAAGAAACAAGAGAGCGGATCGATTGTTGGAACAGTTCAATCTGACGCATCGCCGGCATTTTAAAGTGCGCAGCCTTTCGGGAGGTGAACAGCAAAGAGTGGCAATTGCCAGAGCATTGATAAATAACGCCGGTATTCTTCTGGCGGATGAACCCACGGCTCATCTTGACAGTAAATTAACCGGTGATTTGCTTGATTATATCCGGCAGTTAAAAGAAGCCGGCCATACGATTCTGATAACAAGCCATGATCCGATTATTTATCAAAACCCGATGGCAGACCAGGTTTTTGAAATGAAAGATGCTCATATCATATCGTCATGATTTTGCATCCGTGGATTATAGGGCTGATGATTGGGCATAGCGCCCTGATGGTGATTTTTTCTATCGGTGTTATAAATGCCTGGCTGATTTTCAGAGGATGGGATTATAATTCCACTGAGGAAAAGCAATTTCTTCTGGAGAAAAAAACCTATCTGATTTCCACCTCCATGAATTTCGCCCTGTTCACGCAAATATTGATGCTTTTTCTATTTGAAACGGCGGCGGATGAACTGGCTGACATTTTACCGGGAGCGATGTGCGCGGTAGGAACGCTGTCATCGAACAGTTACGGATTCCCTTTATTGAATCTTAAAATTGTTTCATTTTTTGTTTATTTTATCTGGCTGATGATCAATTTTCTTGATAACCAAATAGAAACGTATCCCCTGGTGCGCAAGAAATATTTGGGCTTGATTCTGATTTATCCTTTAGCAGCCGCAGAAACGGTTCTGCTTTTTATGTTTGCTTTTAATTTGGACCCATCGGTCATCACTTCCTGTTGCGGTTCGGTTTACAATGAAGGAACCGAAGGTTTAGGGGGAAACTTGGCCGGTGCTTCCACAAATTTTATTTTACCACTATTTTTCGGTATTGTCATACTGTTGTTGCTGAATCGTTTTGTTTTGAACCATTGGAATACGGGAAAAAAACGGATCGGAAATCTGCTTGAATTTCCGCTCTGGATTGCATTTTTTATAACGTCAATTGCGGTGATTATCTCTTTTATCAGCATTTATGTTTACGAAATGCTTTCTCATAAATGCCCTTTCTGCTTTATGGGTGCTGAGTATCATTACTATGGCGTTGCACTATATATTTTCCTCTTTGTTGCCACGGCTGCCGGCCTGACCGGAGGAGTGCTGGAAATGATCCCTTTTTATTTAAAAGAGCCGGATTCGCAAACGCTGAGGGCAAAGGCGAGGCTTTTGCAAAAGAAAATGCATTTCGTCTCTCTCTACGGCATGTCAGCTTTTGTTGTGACAGGCTTTTTACCTTTTGTGATCTATTATATAAAGACAGGTCGTTTAATATGAAAAAACTTTTTTTAATATATTTATTGATCGCCTTATTTGGAATGACAAATCAGGCTTTCTCGCAGCCTCTAAAGATCGAATCGAATAAGATATGCCCTTTATGCGGCATGTATCCGGCCCGTTATTCGCAATTCAATTGTCAAATTGTGTTTAAAGATGGCACCTATGAAGCTTTTGACAGTGCGGCCGGGCTGTTGATTTACATGCTTTTTCCCGATAAAACCGGTATAAAACCCAAACCCGTTGACAGAATTTATTTTAAGGATTATCAGAAAGAAAGCTGGCTTGAAGCTGGCAAAACTTTTTTTGTGACCGGATCAGAAATCATGGGGCCCATGGGGATTGAGTTTCTGCCGGCAGACAGCGAACAAGCCGCTAAGGAACTTAAAAAACAGGAGCAAGGCAAAGATATTATCCATTTTAAAAAGATAGACCGGCAATATATGATCAAAGCCGCTAAAGCCGGATGGCTTCATTTTCTGGCCAAAAAACTGGTACTGAAATAAAGACTGAAAAGATTTAATTCAGCATTTTCCATTCTGTCAATTCTAATTCTTGACGCATACATCGCACTTTGATAGAAAGCCGCTTTATGATACGGAAACTTAAAAAATATAAGCATAAGGCAGATAACTGGTTGTTATGAATATGGCATTCGCGCTGAAAGTTCAGGTGGATGTAAATTTGTCAAGTTCATGGGGGAATATGGATGGAAAAGTCAGTAAATGAAAAATCAATGAAACCGAGTACGCACATATCCTGGAAAGAAGCCTTTTGGTCTGGTCCGGGGCCTCGATCCGCTCCGGAAGCTATCCGATTAGCCCTGAAAGGCGTTTGCATGGGAACAGCCGATATCATTCCTGGTGTTTCCGGAGGTACAATCGCTTTGATTACCGGTATTTACGAAAATCTGCTGGAAGCAATCAAATCAGCTAATATACTTATGATACAACGCGTTTTAAACGCTGATTTTAAAAACGCCCTGGCCGGTTTACATCTTCGTTTTTTGCTGGCACTTTTTTCAGGAATCGGTTTGGCTATCATCAGCCTGGCTCGCTTGATGAACTATCTTTTACATCATCATCCGGTGGAAATATGGAGCCTTTTTTTCGGCCTTATTGCAGCATCAATTATCGTTGTTGGTAAACATGTAGAAAAAATAGCAGGCGTTGCAGGACTATCCCTGGCAGGCGGCATGTTGATTGCTCATATCATCGTCAACATTATTCCAATAGCCACACCGGAAGCGCTATGGTTTATTTTTCTTTCAGGTTTTATCGCTATATGCGCAATGATTCTGCCGGGTCTGAGCGGTGCATTTATCCTGTTGATTCTGGGAAAATATGAATTTATCACGGCAACTTTAAAAAACCCTTTTGTGCTGGATAATTTGGCGGTTATTTTTGTATTCTGCATGGGATGTCTGGCAGGTTTGACAAGTTTCACCAGACTGCTTAATTATCTGCTTTCAAAATGGCACAACCTGACGCTTGCATTTCTGACAGGTCTGATGATCGGTTCCATGCAAAAAATCTGGCCGTGGAAAGAGATACTGGATACTGTAATCATTCGAGGTAAAGAGCATGTTGTGGCCAGTCGTAATATTTTACCGCAAACATTCGACGGGCAGCTTTTACTTGCAGTCGTACTGATTGTTATCGGTTTTGTCGCAGTTATCCTGTTAGAGCGCCTTTCAGAACGTACACAATAAATCACAGAACTAAAAATACAAAATGTAGATAATCAGCGTAACACGAAGTATCCATAACGATTGATATTTGTCATTTTGGCTCATTTGGGATTATCTGAAAAACCATGCTTCTCCTTTAATTTTTGGTAAACATAAGAGGGCACCATGTCACTGATATCAGCGTTAAAACTTGCCGCTTCTTTGATAATTGAAGAACTGGTAAAAATCCATCGCAAACCGGTCATCAGAAAAACGGTTTGAATGTTACGGTTCAATCGTCTGTTCATCAGCGCCAATTGAAATTCGTATTCAAAGTCTGACACAGCGCGCATTCCCCTAAGCACCGCATCCGCTTTTTTATCAGCAGCATAATCAACTAATAACCCAGCGAAAGAATCGACTTCAATATTAGAGAATTGGTTTAAGCTCTCAGTTAACATGTCAAGGCGCTCTTCAACGGAAAAAAGTGATTTTTTTCCTGGGTTATGCAGTACGGCCACAATAATTTTGTCAAAAAGACTGAGTCCTCTTTGGATAATATCAATATGGCCGTTTGTTACGGGATCGAAAGAACCAGGGTAGATAGCGGTTTTACTCATAAGTTAGATCTCTAAATTTTTCGATTAGCTGTTATCAGTTATTTGGCTATTCATAATTTTCTTGTATGTCAAAAATGAAACAATGGTTTTGCCATATTTTCTTTGGTCGGTACGTGTAAAGTATGGCTGCATATCGGGAATACATTCGTTCAGACTGTGTTCAACAACGATACAGGCGTTTTGAGCAAGAGCTTGGGTGCGTTGCAGATGATATAAGGCCGGTTTTACCAAGCATTGCGTGTATGGCGGATCCATAAATACAAGATCAAAATGCGGTTCAGATGAACGAATGCAGTTTAAATTTTTTTTAATATTCCAATAACGGATTACTGAAATATTATCAAGGCCGCATGCCATAATATTACGCTGTATTAATAAATTGGCCTGTTTGGAATTATCTATAAATACGGCTGACCGGGCCCCTCTGCTCAAAGCCTCAATACCCAAAGCGCCGGTTCCTGCAAATAAATCCAATACAATGGCGTTACGGATACGATTACGTAGTATATTGAAAACCGATTCCCTCAAGCGATCCGATGTTGGACGAATATTTTTTCCCCGAAACGTATAAAATTTTTTGCCCTTGAATTGTCCTCCGATGATACGCATAAGGATTTACATTAAATATTCAATGT
The DNA here is from genome assembly GCA_030378005.1 of Desulfococcaceae bacterium HSG9. GTDB lineage: Bacteria > Desulfobacterota > Desulfobacteria > Desulfobacterales > JAUCGF01 > JAUCGF01. The sequence continues at coordinate 50,099 of JAUCGF010000083.1, forward strand.
CTGTTTTATATAATTCGGCTCAATATTAAGTACCTGAGCTGTCATGCCAATATCGTTGTTATAATGCAAGAGCTTCATTCGTATATATTCATTTTTAAATTTTTTTTGGGCATCTTGAAAAGAATCTATCTCGAAACATCGGGGTTCTACAGGCCAATCAGGATCATTCACTTGCTCACAATAAGTTCCCGGTAAGTCAGAAACATCAATTACATCTTTCGGCACCATAATAACTAAGCGTTCCAACAAATTTTTCAGTTCCCTGACATTTCCCGGCCAGGAATATTGTTTTAATTGCTCCAATGCTCCGCTAGTCAGCTTTTTAACTTTACTGCGGCTTTGTTCAGCCGTTTGGTTCAAAAAAGTTTCAACTAAAAGAGGCAAATCATCCAAGCGTTCTCTTAAAGAAGGCACTTGAATCGGTATCACATTAAGTCGATAATAGAGATCTTCTCGAAATAAGCCTTTATCAATTTCATTCTCAAGGTTTTTATTTGTTGATGCAATTACTCTGACATCTACTTTTAATATCCGACTTCCCCCGACACGATGAAATTTTTGTTCCTGAAGAACACGTAAAATGCGAGCTTGTGTTTTAAAGCTCATGTCGCCGATTTCGTCAAAAAAAAGGGTGCCTTTATTGGCTAACTCAAATTTACCTCTGTATTTATTCGTAGCTCCGCTGAAAGCTCCCTTTTCATGCCCAAAAAGTTCACTCTCAATCGAATCTTCGGGAATTGCGGCACAATTGACATTAATCAGGGGTTCATCAGTTCGAGTGCTTAATTTGTGAATCGTACGCGCTACCAGCTCTTTACCGGTGCCGTTTTCTCCTGAAATCAAAACCCAGGCTTCGGTTGGCGCTGTTACCGCAATTTGCTTTCTTATGTCCATAATAGCCGCACTGTTGCCAGTAAGGGAATTTTGCTCAATTGATTTTTTGCGTAAATACTTGTTTTCTTCTTCAAGTCGTCTGAAATTCAACGCATTATTAATTGAAACAATAACTTTATCAATTGAAAGCGGTTTTTCAATGAAATCGAAAGCGCCGAGTTTGGTAGCCTTTACGGCCGTTTCAATGGTTCCGTGGCCGGTGATAATAATCACCTGTATAAACGGATTGTCTTTTTTTATGGCTTTTAAAGTTTCAATGCCGTCAATTCCGGGCATCCAGATATCTAACAGCACCAAGTCCGGCGATTCGGCCTCGATTGTTTTCAGTGCCTCATATCCGTTGGCAGCGGTAAGCACTTCAAAGCCTTCATCCATAAGGATACCGCTTAAAGACTGAAGGATGGCGGGTTCGTCATCCACAACTAAAATTGTCGGAAACATGAAAATCAACTCCTTTATCAAACAGGCAATTCGATCACAAATTTAGCTCCGTGCGGTTTATTGTCTCGAACCCGTATCAGACCGTTGTGATCAGCTATAATTGAACTTACAATGGTGAGTCCTAAGCCCATTCCTGTACTTTTAGTGGAAAAATAGGGCTCAAAAAGACGCGTTTTATTTTCATCAGATATCCCTTTACCGTTATCCGCCACTTCAATTCGTACCATGTTTAAAATAGGGTCATGCGTTAAAGTGATATGAACAGTTCCCTCTTGTTTAATCGAAACAATGGCATTGTCAACCAGATTAATCATCGCTTGTTTGATTTGTTGACGATCAAGATTCAGACTGGGAATTTCATCATGAATATCAAATTTAAAATCTATCTCCGGATGCCCCTCTTTGTAAAGTGCCAATGTTTCAGTAACAATCGGCGGCAATTCACATAAAAGAGGCTTTGCTGTTGGAAATTTGGCAAAGGAGGAAAATTCGTTTACCAGGTTTCGAATCAAATCGACATGATCAATAATCATTTTGGTGCATTCTTCGAAAACCGACTCGTTAATTTTCTGATTATATCTACGTTGAAGACGTTGGGCTGATAACTTTATCGGAGTCAGCGGATTTTTAACTTCGTGGGCGATACGACGCGCAACCTCACGCCAAGCCGCCATACGCTGGGCTTTTTCAAGTTCCGTAAGATCGTCAAATACCATTACGATACCGATATGGCGATTGTCATCATCTTTAAGCGCATTGAAATGCATCACAAAACTGCGCGAACGTCCTGCGATTGACAGTTTAAGAGGTATGGCTATGGCATCTTCGCGCGCGCGCGTCAGATTCTCCATAATTTCCATTGCAAGGTCTAAACGATCTCCCTTCAGAATATTTTTATAGCTTTTGTTGATAACATCTTCAGAATCCAAATCAAGCATTTTCTGAGCTGATTTATTGATAGTTGTAATCAATCCGTTCGGGCCGATTGTAATCACACCGGCAGACACATTTTCCAGCACGATTTCCATATATTGGCGCTTTTCTTCAATCTCCGTATTTTGTTCCCTCAGAATACGAGCAGAATACATCAACTGTTCACGTCCCATACGAAGATCATTGGTCATTTTGTTAAATGAATCCACTAAAATTCCGATTTCATCATTGGCTTTACGATTAATAAAAAAACTCAAATCCCCTTCAGCGATTCGACGGGTGCCTTCAGCCAATTCCATGATAGGAATGCTAATTGATTTTGCCAAGTAAAAACCAAACCATATAGCACAAAAAAGAACCAGCAACGCCACGATCGTAAGCGTGATATAAAAAATACTCTGAATCGGCTTTTTCAGCAATTTAATCTGTTGGTACTCTTCAACCCCCTTTGAAATGGACGCCATGTTATCAGACAAGGACGACGGAATTAATATCGTTATCACCGCAAAAGCTTGCGCCAGAGATGGTTTTATCCCATTTGGAACCGTTCCGATTATGCGGAACAACTCTCCGTTCGGCGTGTTTTCAGATATGGTGTGAACACCGGAGACATTAAACTCTTTTTGGAAATCGTTCGCAGTTACCGGATTCAAACGAATTGTTTCTAACGATTCAGCCACTGAAAAAGCAATCCGATTATAATTCGGTGAGTAAACTTCGATACCTTGAATATTAAAGGTGCGTTGAACTCCGCGGATATATTTTTCAAGCGCATTTACTTTTTTAGGGTCTGACAGGTTTTTTTTGACAATCTGATACGCAATCCGTTTCAGATAAAAAAGATTATGTTCTTCTATGCGTTCATAATAACTGCGCCCAACCGCGATTGAATTTGTTAAGGCCTGTTCCACCGGTGCGTTGAACCAAAATTTAATACTCGCAGTTATGAAATGGATAGAAAACAAAAATAAAATAGCGGTGGGAAGAAGCGTTAAGGTAATAAAGGTCGCCACTAGTTTGGTGCGCAGTTTTGAACCCATCACTTTACGCCGGCGATCGTAAAATAGCTTGACTAAGTTTCTAAACACCAGAAATATCAGCAAAAGTAGTAATAATAAATTGATGTTAATTAAGGTAAACATCAAGATGGCATTGGAAATAGGAAAGTCAACACCGAGATCAATGACCCTGTTTTCAAAGTATGTCAAGACAGGAACAACAGCAATGATGATTACAATGATTATGATTTCGCGTTTCCGCCGCCGGCGGTCTTCGGGCGAAACGGATGATTTGATCGGTTTGAAACGGTTCTTTGTCATAATTACTGTGGAAATAGCGATAAGAAAATTTTCAATGCTGACAAAAAGGTTGTACAGATTTTATTGTTATGCGATCATCTGAAATTAATAAATAAAATCAACTGTATGCCAATCGGTTTCAAAATCCCAGAGAGATAAGAAAAAGAGAATGTAATGTAAATAAAAAGGAAGCGTTAATTTGCTCAATTCAGCCTTGGCCCTGATCTGATATCGGCTGCCTTTTTCCAGTTTACTAAGCTCAACTATTTTCAGGTTGTCAATCTCACATAAACGTTTGCGGGCGTCATTCAAAGATTGTGTCACAATCGGGTCGCCCTTTTTGGAAGAACGCGTTATGATAAATTCTTTTTTAATTATATTATACCTGATCGTATGGGTGATTTTCAAATCTACAATTTGCTGATCAAACCACAGGTCGCGAACCTTATCCAGTGTGATAACATAAGAAAAAGTGGTTGGCACTCCGCTTAGTATAGCCTTTTCTATTTTTTCAGTAAAGGCACCTTTAACGGTTAAATAGATAAGCAGGTGATCCCTCGTATTAGTAACATTAATATTTGACAATTGCGGACTTTGTGACAGGGCAATATGCTGAGATTGGAATATAACCGTAAATAGAATAAATAAGATATATTTTTGCATCGTCACATTTTTGAAATTTGAAGTTGCAAGTGTTAAGTTTAAAATGATAATATCAATAAATGAGCGTAAACCACAGTTTGCATGTTATGCCAAAAAAATCAAAATAAGAATACTAAAATTACAAACATGCAGTCATAATCTGTAGCATAGCAACTATAACTTAAAACTTAACCAGTTGGCAAGTGATTCCAGTTTAATAACATAAATTTGGAATCAGACTGCAACAAGCTGAAATCCCACGTATTTTGGTTGTTTTCCAAGCGTTTTTTCATATCATCGAAAGCTTTTTGATATTTGGAAAGATGAAAAATGATTCGTGCCGGTTTATAAGCGATTGAAATAGGTTTTTATTTTTTATTAAATTGCCGTTAATGGCATGTATTTATCAGGTTTTGATAAATTTAGACGAATCAGGTTGTCTGATTGCTTCAAAGGGAGTGAACAAGCTTCGGAAAAAGTGGAACTCAGTTGAAATTCCGATCTGTCACCTTTATTTCTCAAGAATCGGAAATGTATTGGCTCCTTGTGGCATGACCGTAATTTTAGGGGATTTGTTGCCACATTTGACATACGCCATTGCCAATGCCTCATCCATAGTAGCCACTCCGTGAACACCGGCCTGTCTGGCCAATTTGATGTTCTCTTTGCGGGTGACCATGATGATGGTTCCTTGATTGGCATACTCCAATTGCCGTACCGCCACCCATCCCGATATGAGGTAATTTGCCCGCACAGCCTTCTCCATCTCCAAAAAATCAGGATATTTGAACCAGTCGAAAAATTCAGCAGGATCCTTGATATCCGGACACTCTGCCAAAAGGATGGTAACACCTCCCTGTTTCATAGCGTAAACCGCGTTGTCAATGGTCTTTTGGGACTGGTAAAGGTTGATGTCTTTAGGGTAGCCGCCGGCCGAAGCGATAACGATGTCGGCCTGCTCTTGAATCGTCACTCCGAATGTCTCGTCCACCAGCCGGGTGGCCTGCTGCCATGCTGAAATCCAATTGCCTGCAAATATACCGGTAATGTCACCATCCAAATTGGGCACCACATTGACGATGAAGTCGGGCTTGAGAAATGCCGCGGCTTCCATCATGTCTTCGTGCGCCGGATTGCCGTCAGTTTTCATGTTGGCGGACAAAGGGTTGGAACCGTTGCCGACGGTCTTTTCCATAGCCCATATATGACTCTGCTGAATGGTTTGGAGTGAAGACACTCCCGGCAGGATACTTTTTCGCCCGCCGCCATAACCCACCATGTAGTGGTAGATGACCCCTCCGGTCAGAATGACCCTGTCGGCCTCGGCTACTATTTGGTTGAAGGACACTTCCGTTCCACGTCTGGTTTTACCGTAGTAAATCATGTTGTCCGTGTCCCAGGCGTTGTGGTTGATTACGCGGACACGCCGGCAGATCTCTGGTGTGCATAACTCAGCCAACTCCTCGGCCGTGTTCTGACGATGGGCACCTACGGCGATGATAACCGTTATGTCCTTATCGGCGATGCCGGCTTTATTCAGGCTGTCAATCAGGATTGGCAGCGTCAGATCGTTGCGTTGCCAGCTACGTGTGATGTCGCTGACCGTAATAACCACCGTCTCACCCGGTTTGACAACTTCGCTTAATGGCGGGCTGTCAATGGGATTGGCCAGGGCGTAGCGATAGGCCGCGGCCAAGTCTTCCGGCGGCGCACGATTTATTCCTACGAGTTCATAGAGAAGCTGTTGTTTTGGGATTGAAAAAGACGCCGTCCCTTTACCAATCTTCAGTTTAAAATTTATATCCGTCATATTAATCAATCCGCTTCGAGCTTGGCCGCTTCGCCATCTATCATTCGATAAACATGTTCTTCCCCCGGAAACACCCCGCTGCGAACTTCATCGATATACGCGGCGAAAACTTTGCGGTACTCATCGGCGATGTTGCCGTAACGCTTGACAAATTTGGGGGTGAACGCCTGAAAAAGGCCGAGTATATCCGAACAGATCATCACCTGGCCGTCGCAGTCGCCGGCTCCGATGCCATACACAGGGATTGGCAGGGCGTCGCAAATCAGCTTAGTCACCTCTGGAGGAATCCCTTCCGCAAGAACGGCAAAAGCGCCTGATTCATAGACGGCTTTGGCGTCTTCGATAATGGCCTTGGCACTGTCCGCCGTCCGTCCCTGGGCACGGAACCCGCCCATGGCACCGGAACTCTGAGGGGTCAGCCCCACATGTCCCATAACCAGCATACCGCCGTCACTGATGGCCCGGATGACCGGCGCAACCCGCGTGCCGCCTTCTAATTTAACGCAGTCCACACCGGCTTCTTTATGAAAACGGATCGCATTTTTACACGCATCGGATACACTGGTTTGATAGGAACCGAATGGCATATCTCCGATAACAAAAGTATCAGCCGCGGCGCGGCGCACGGCTTCAGTGTGATAGATACACTGTTCCATGGTAACGGGAACGGTACCGGAATATCCGTAAACAGCCATTCCCAGGCTGTCTCCTACCAAAAGCATGTCCATGCCCGCTTCTTCGGCTAACTGGGCGGTGATGTAGTCATAAGCGGTCATCCAGACAGCCTTTTGGCCATCATCTTTCATTTTCTGAAGATCAAAACGTGTGAGTTTCTTTTTCAAAGTATTTCTCCTTATTATCAAAAAATCAGTTATTTTACCAACAAGTCAGACAACCACATAGTAATCGGCGAATAAAAAGTGATGATCAAAAGATCAACAATCAATATCCCAAGAAAAGGTAAAATGCGCTTGCTGATAGCGGCAATACTGTCATTGGAAATGGAACAGGAGACGATCAGGCAGATGCCCATGGGGGGAGTCAACATACCGATGGCCAGGTTGGTAACAACGATTACTCCCAGTTGAATCAGGTCAATTCCCAGAGAAGGCAACATAGCCGTTATCATCGGCACAAGAAGTATGAGTGCGGCTGTGGTTTCGACAAAGGTTCCGGCAATCAGCAAGACCATGTTTATCAGCAACAGCAAAATTATGGGATTATCAGACAATCCCAGCAGAGTTCCGGCCAGTTGTGCCGGGATATCTTCAATGGCCGCAATCCAACTGAATACGGATGCGGTGGCAATAATAAACATCACAATGGCAGAGGTGACAGACCCGTTGATAAACAGGGGTAAAAGGTCTTTCACCTTTATTTTGCGATAAACGAACATACCGACGATCAGGCCATACACCACGGCAATGGCTGCAGATTCCGTAGCCGTGAAAATACCGAACAAAATTCCTCCCAGAATGATAGCCGGAGCGCCCATGGCCAGCAAGGAGCGTTTGAATGTCCGCCAGAGTTCTTTGACTGAAAATGACAAGGTTGCCGAGTAGCCTTTTTGCCATGAAATAAACGTGGCGATACCGATTAGGGAAACACCGATCAGGATGCCGGGAAGAATGCCGGCTGCAAAAAGACGTCCGATGGATGCGCCTGTCAGAAAACCGAAGATAATCATAGGAATGGAAGGCGGAATGATCACACCGATTGATCCGCCTGAAGCCTGAACAGCCGCGGCAAAGTCGGATTCATAACCGGATTTTTTCATGGCCGGTATCAGAATCGCTCCCACAGCCGCAGCGTCGGCAGCCGCAGAACCTGAAATTCCGGCAAAAAACATGGCGGATACAATCGTTACGGCGGCAAGTCCTCCCGGAAGCCATCCCACAAGAGCGTTGGCAAAATCAATGATTCGGCGGCTGATGCCTCCGGCCTCCATGATGGTACCGGTGAACATGAAAAGAGGAACGGCCATGAGATGAAATGAGTCGGTTCCTCCGAACATGCGTTGAACCACCATCATCAGGTTAAAATCGCCCTGTATCAGAACAGCCAAAACTGACGCGACACCGATAGCAATGGCAATGGGCGTATTGATGGCAAAAAGAAAAAGAAGCGCCACAATAAGAACTTCAGTGGTCATGAGGGCCTCTTTTCAATTCAGCAATAAAGAAAGTAACGGCATGAATCATCAGAATCAAGCCACTGATGGGAATAATACTTAAAATAATCCATTTGGGGGTTTGGAGGGCAGGGGAAATTTGCAGGCGCACGAACCAGGCGAACTGACATCCATAGACAATCATAACGGCAAACAGGGCCATGGATGCCAGATGGGTCAGCATTGCGGAAATTTTTTTTAACAGCGGCGACAGTTTGGTATAAAGAAAATCAACGCCCGGATTGACTTTACGATAATAAGCGCATGATGCTCCCAGAAAGGTCAGCCACACCAGAATAAACCGGGCAAGCTCCTCTGACCAGAACAAGGAATGGTTCAGAACATATCGGAAAAAAACCTGAACGGCAACAATCAGGGTCATGGTGAACCCCAGACCGAATAATAGATATTCGATCCATCGGTTGATAATCAAGCTTATTCGTTCCATTGCAGACATCGCCGTCTTGTTCAAAAATCCAAATAACAAATTTCAAATAAATCACAATGACCAAACTTCAAAATTTGAAACTGTGTGGTTGCTATAAATCGTAGATTAAATGAAAAAATTTTCATTTAATCTACGGAAAAATCAATTGATCGGTCGAAAAATTCTATTTAACCGCTTCCATGATTTTCAAGAGAATTTCCTGCACCTTCGGATCCTTGTATAGATCCATATCTTTCAAATTCGCAACCTTAGCCCGAAAAGCGGCAATATCAGGATTTTCCTCGACCTGCATCCCCTTTTCCTTCAACATTTTAAGGCGGGCGGCATTCTTTGAGCGGTTGTCTTTGCGCTGAAATACGGCCGCTTCGTACATGGCTTTTTGGATCATGTCCTGATCCGCTTTATCAAGGGTTTTCCACCATTTAAGCGAAGCGATGTCGATATGATATGAATATACATGACGAGATAAGGTCATATATTTTTGAATTTCATAAAATTTATACACTTCCATGACCCACAGCGGGTTTTCTTGCCCGTCAATCACTTTTTGTTCAAGCTCCGTATAGATCGGCCAGGGCATGGGAGTTGGATTGGCTCCAAGCGCGTTCCAGATCGCCTTGTGAATTGCGGAAGCCATGACTCTTACTTTGAGGCCCTTTATATCATCGGGGCTTTTGATCGGGCGTTTACTGTTGGTCAGGTTTCTGAAACCGTTTTCTGAAAAACTCAACCCTTTAAAAGCGGAGCTTTCAAGGCTTGTCAGGATTTGTTGACCCAGCGGGCCGTCAAGAATTTGATCGGCCTGCTCATTATTCTTGAAAAGAAACGGATAGTTGACAACCCGTGTAATGGGATCAAAAGTGTCAAACGGGCCGCCGGTAACGACAGCCATCTGGATGGTATTCATCTGAACCTGCTGTAGAATTTCAGTTTCATTGCCAAGGGATGCTGAATGAAAGATTTTAATCTCATATTTGCCGTTTGAACGCTGTTCAATCAGTTCCTTGAATTTACCGGCAGCGATGTTCTGGGCGCTTCCGGGCTTGGTGACAACTCCCAGCTTTATTTTAGTGGCGGCAAATGCAGCACAGTTGAAAAAGAAAAGTACAGTGATAGCCAGAATAAAAACAAAAACTTTTTTCATAATTGTTCCTCCTTAAAAATAGAATGATAAAAAAATTTAGCAGGGCCTCTCTTTGCTTCAAGTTATGCCACTTTGCAAACATTTGGCAAGGATTTTGCAATAAATCGCACGAAAGTTGATAAGTCCGGAGACACCTTTACAATACTGAAAAAAATACTAGTGTTGTGTCAAGTTTAAGATGACGAGTGAAAATCAGGAGTGCAAACTTCAGTTTGCAGCTTTTGGAGCGTTTTGGCAAACTGAAGTTTGCACTCCTACCCGTCAGCTAAATGTTGACACAACACTAGCGCTTATGCGAAGGCGCACTCACTCGTGCAACGATCAATTCGGCAACTTTTTCAGCCGAACGCCCGAATAATTCGCGCACATCAATCAGATTGAGATGTTCGTCGCGCCATTGAACACCGGTTTCCTGCACAATATTGGTTATATTTTCATACTTGCCGCCCAGTGCGCTGATTTTATCCGTTAACGCAATATTGTCTTTAAAAGCGATATGGTGTAAAAGGATATATTCAATAATATTCGGTGTTTTGGGAGAAGCGGAAAAAATCGGAATAATAATGATACTGCGGTCATCTTTACGTCCGATACCGATAAAGACATTGCCTGAGCGTACGATTATTTTTTTTGTGCCTTTTAATTTGCTATCGCCCTCCACGCGCGAAGTTAACGGTTTTAATGTGCCTTCCTTATTCATAATGTGAATTATGGTCTGCTCAGTGGTTTCTCCCAACAAATTCAATCCGGCGACACGGTAAAGGATTGAACCTCGAATTTGAGCGATAATACGTTGGAGGTTCTGAACCACCAAAATATTCCGGTTGGTCATTTGGGCAATGCTGATATCGCAGGCATCCAACGAATCAAACAGAATACCTTCCATTTTAGAGATAATCCGGCTGGTGCCCACCGTTACTGTTTTGGCCTGATGTTTAATGGCGTCCACCGGCCGTAACATCCGATTAATCGCTTCTCCGGTGCATTCAAACAGGGTGTCCAGCATATTGAGCGCGGTTCCCTTTTTGCCAAAATCGAATTCAAAATCGGTCATTGGCAACTTGCCGGATAAATATTTTAAGAGCAGAGTCAGGTCGGATGCTTTAGCGATATTCACTGGAAAACGCTGTTCTGATTTGATCGACCTGAATTCATTGTAAAAACGGACAATTTTTTCACGAAACGCTTCTTCCAGAATCACCTCATAAATATTCATACCGCTAGCCGAATACTCATCCACCATACGACGAATATCTTCCTGAAAGCGGTATAGCAACTGAGAACCGCTATTGATGGACAAAGCGGCATAGTAACCCCAAATATGGCCTGCCAGCGTATTCACAATCGGAGCCAAATGTTCACTGACTGCGGGAACATGAAAAATATCGGCAGAGTATGGATCGAAACGCTTTTCCCCCTCATCGACAATAACAATAGGTGTGGCCTTGTGCGCATGAAAAATGGCGGTGTCTTTTATAATATCGCCAATGACTGTTTCACGCGCGCCGGCAGCGCATACCATAATCAAGGGTTCCGCAGACAAATCAATATGTTTTTTGTCTTCTACGAAATCCGATGAAAGGGTTTTGTAACAGAGTTCGCTTAACTTAATACGGATTTCATCAGATGACGCCTTATTGGGGCCGCTACCCACTACAGCCCAGTATGTTTTATCCGCCGCCAGACGGTGCGCCGAACGCTTGATCTGTCCCTGAATAGCCAAAATGCGCCGCATCTTATCAGGAAGCGACAATAATTCTCTGATTTCATCGGTAATAAACTGAACTCCGCGTCGTCCGGTCAGTTGTGCCATATTCAGACCGAGCAGCGCTCCGGCCACTATTTGGGAATAAAACGCCTTGGTTGATGCCACTGACATTTCAATATCACGACCGCTGCTGGTGTACATAACGCCGTCTGCTTTGAATGTAATATCAGAATCCCGGCGGTTGACAATCGCCAGCGTGTGAGCGCCGCGTTGTTTTACCATATCAACAGTACGGTTGGTGTCTGTGGTGGTTCCGGATTGGCTGATTGCTATGACCAAAGCATCCGCCATGCTTTGTTCATCATCGCCGAGCTTAAAGCCACTCATTTCGGATGCTTTTAAGGCACTTACCTGAATACCCGGATCATTCATATAGTAGTCAAAAATATTGGCGCACGCCAAAGCGGCCACACCGGCAGTTCCCTGACCGATAAAAAAGATGCGCCGGATTTTAGTCACCGTGGCATCTTCTTGCAACGCATCACAAATAGAATCTGGAAAGGTCGTTTTATCCAAGGTGACAAGATACCGATCTTTCTCATCAAGTTTGACTTTCCAGCTATTTTCCAGTGTTTTGGCCACAGATTCAGGAGCTTCAGAAATCTCTTTCAAAAAATAGTGTGCATAGCCCTGGCGATCAATATCACGCGACGTGATATCCGTCAGTTTAACATCGCTTTCTGAAAGTTCAATAGGCGTGTTATCATAGTAAAATGTTTTTATACCCGTTAGATCGCCGCCGCCTTTCTGATCAAGGATAAAGATTTGACCTTGAACAGGTCCCTGCGGTCCCTGGAATATTTTTTCACCGTCCATTTTAAGATAACGGGATGTTTCTTCAACAAATCCATATACTTCCGATGCAGGCATATAATGATCGGGGGCCAGTCCGATAAAAATAGCCTGACCGCTGCCTTTTTGGGCTAGGAATATTTTACCCGGAGCCAAGTCAGTTTGCATGGAAATTGCATGAGAGCCTTTGAAAGCATTCACCGCCTGACGAAACGCCTCTTCAATATCGACACCGCTATTCAAATACTTTTTGATTTGAAGCGGAATAATTTTGGTGTCAGTGGTGATCGCTTTATCAATCAAGCCTCCCTCTATTTCGAAATCAGCTTCATAATCTGCTTTCAATTCGATGTAATTATCAATATCACCGTTAAGGCAAACGTGAATGATCGGCTCATCAGAAGTGCTCTGCCGTGTAATGCTATCAACCGGATGACAATTTGGTTCGGTGATTTCGCCCACAGATGCCCAGCGCGTATGCGCGCTGACCGTAAAATAGCGGTAAGCGGAGCTGGCTAACAGCCCTAACAAAGGGTCAGTTTTGATCTGATTGCGTAAAAACCGAATATTATCTCCCAAACTGCCAACAGCATTGGCGACCTTATAAACCAGAGATACGGAGATACATGCGGCGCCTTCCTGATCTTCGACTTTACGGAAATTAACGCAATTATTCATTAAAATCGGCTGGTTTCTGCGCGCATCCAACTGCTCTTCCTGTTGGTTGTCTGCAAGTGCCGCCATGACAAATTCAAATTCAGACTCATCAAGGACGAACAGCAGGGAAATACCGGCAGAATCGCGTCCTCTGACTTCTAACCGGTCAATACTGTTCAGCACTGCGTTAATATGGCGGTATATTTTAATCAACTCAAAAGTGGGCGCTAAATTGGCATATCCGATCAGTTCATTGATCTTGGTGCAATTATCCAAGATTTCCCAATTGATACGCCAGGCACTGTCTTTTAACATTTCGATACGCTGCGAAATCGTCGTAACAGTTTCAGAATTAAGGCGTCCCATTATCTGTGGTAAAACAGATTCTTCAGTTTCGATGATTTTGGTAATTCGGTCGGCCAATTGGGTCAGTTTAGCCTGATATTCGCGGTGATGAAATACTTTATAAAACAGCAGATCGCTTTTTAAACTGACCACGGTTTCACAAAGAGCGTCAATGTGATCAGCACCGCCTAAACAGTCTGAACATATCTGCTCTTCATTTCCCAAGCTATCTCCCGTTTTTCTATATTCGGCGCAACCGTTTTCTTCAATACGCGTGATCATTGCGTCTAAAGCATCAATATCGGGATAAACGTCAGCTATCTCTTTTGTATGAATTGCAACAATTCCGGCAAGTCCGCACATTTTATCACATCCTTTGGTAAAGTTCTTTTATTTTAGCGCGAGTCATTATCTGTTTCCAGTTCACACCCAGCGCATTTTCCCATAATGGCTCCAAAACCAAAGCCACATCAATCATTTTTTCAAGCTGTGTTTCGTTTACATCCGCCATGAGGTTGCGCGGAAGCACAATATGATGCCTTGACATCATCTGACGAAATTCGCGCACACCTTCGGGATAATAATCTTCAAGGTAATCAAACGCAACGCAATTGCCAATACCGTGGTGCAGTCCGAGAATATAGGCCAGCCCATAAGACAACGCATGGCAAATTCCGACTTGGGAATAAACGATACTCATGCCTCCGCAATAGGATGCCATCATCAGTTTATCGTCACGATCTGATGGATCGCCTAAAAACACCTCCCGGCAAAGTTCAAGGGCTTTTTCGCCATAAGTTTGGCTGAAAGTGTTGAGATAGGTGCCGGTCAAGGATTCTATACAGTGGATATAGCAATCCATACCGGTAAAAAAGTATTGATCGGCCGGTGCGCCGGATAAAAGTTCCGGGTCAAGCACCAGTTGATCAAACGTCGTATAATCGGAATTGAGACCCAGTTTCTTATCCGGGCCGGTTAAAACGGTGGTGCGTGAAACCTCCGACCCTGTGCCTGACAATGTCGGCACACCGGCGTGATAGACCGCCGGTTGCTGAATCAAATCCCAACCTTGATAATCAGCCGACGATCCAGGATTGGTCAGCATCAAAGCGACCGCTTTGGCCAAATCCATGGTACTGCCGCCGCCAATGCCGATAATACCGCCCGGCAAGGCATCCGCAGCAGATTCCATTTCGTTTTGTACACGCCGGGTGAGTTCATCCACATAAACCGTTTTAGGCTCGTCATCCACATTGACCCATAGTAATAAATCGTGTGCTTTAACAGGTATTCTTGAACCCAGGGGCGAATTTTTGAAAACGTCGTCTATCATAAAAACCATGACCGTTTCCGAATTTACGCGTTCAGCCGCCAAAATTTCATCAAGTTGATTGAAGCTGCCCCGTCCGAAAACCACCCGTGATACCATTTTAAAATTACGAAACATGAAAATTTTCCTTTTTATATCGCCATTCAATTTTGGTTTTTCAGTATCATTTCCCAGGCTTGTGCTTTAATTTGCGATTCATCCACCATCCGGGCAAGCTCGGCCTCATCAAAAGCTCCTCCGAACGCTTCAACTGACGCATATTTCAAAGATGCCTGGTAACTTTCCTCTATAGACGCTTTCAATTCGTTTTCACTTAAATAATAGCCCCCTGCTTTCCTTCTTTTATTTGTCTTTTCAATCTGGCGTGATGCGTTATGAACAGAGGCATTCCAAGAACGCGTCGTTCTTTTTTCCGCTTGTTGTTTGATAAGATGAATCAGCAGAACATCCAGAAAGCTTTCAATCTTATTGATTTTGTCCTCCCTGCTCATCTCCTCCATTTCTCCCAGCAAAACCAATGCGTCCGCATAACGCCCCTTCTCAATATGAGTTCTTAGTTCAAATAGCTCTTCCATCTTGTTTTACACTTGTTCCCTACCAAAATTTATTTGCTTGCGCCAACGTCAAAACATCCACATGCCTTGCACTATGATTTAAAAGAACTTTGGCGCATTCATTAACAGTTGCACCGGATGTGATCACATCATCAATAAGAAGAATCCTTTGGCCTTTAATTTTTTCCGGTATTTTAACAGCAAAAGCGTTTTTAATATTCGCCTGACGGTCTTTTAATTTCATACCGACTTGAGGTTGCGTCCATCGTGTGCGTACTAAAATTTCACGTTCAATGCGAATAGGCGTCAGCTCGCAATTAAACGCTTGGGCGACTTTACGCCAATTATGCACCAACTGATACGCCTGATTAAATCCTCTTTTCCGCATTCGGCGAATATGTAGTGGAACCGGAGTGATAATGTCAATCGCATTATTATCCCAATAATTACGAAACGCAGAAAAAAGAAAAAATGAAAACGGCTTCACTAACTGTAATTTATTTTGATATTTATAGCAAGGAATTAAATCTTTAAACACACCGTTGTAAATTGCGAAAGCGCGCGCTTTATTATAATAGTTATCCGCTTTCAGGCAAGTGCCGCAGACATGACCGGTGCCTTCACGAGATTTGAACATCAGGCCGCATCTGGAGCATTGCGGGGATTTCACCGGATTAAAATCGGATATACAAGGAGCACAAAGATAAGCAGATATGAGCGATCTGAAATGATTCCTTTTACGAAGATCGGCATCCGCATGCTGATAAAGCATCCTGGCGTTGTTATAAGCGTCATTCGGGATTTTATATATTCGGCGGCATTTTAAACATACCGGTGGGAAGAAACCCTCCCGAATACATTTGATAAGACGGTCATAAAACTTCATCTGATTCACAGATCATGACGAATTGGAAATTTGTCCCGGGGTTATTTTATTGGCCAGTACCATTTTACATGGGCTATTCATAGTCTGGATATTCATGCAAGAAACGACCGGTGGGGGTCATGTCATTTGCTGGCGTTTTACCGTTTATGCGCAATTTTTTGCGTTCGCATTGCTCAAATTTAGCCGGATTTTTACAAAACCATAACTCCCACCCTCTGCGTACAGCATCGACTTGAAGACTGTTAAAAAAGTTACATTTTTCAATTAGTTCACATGGTTGAGATTTTTGTGACATATCTTTACCTATAATAACTTTTCAAAAAAATCGTTGCCTTTATCATCAACGATGATAAAGGCCGGAAAATCTTTGACGGTTATCAGCAAAATCGCTTCCATGCCCAGTTCAGGATATTCCAGGGTTTCGATTGCGGTAATGCACTCTTTTCCCAAACGTGCGGCCGGGCCGCCGATGGAACCGAGGTAAAAGCCGCCGTATGTTTTACACGCCTCAGTGACTTGGGCGGAGCGGTTGCCTTTAGCCAGCATCACCATCGAACCGCCGCGTCTTTGAAATCCAGATACATAATCGTCCATACGTCCGGCCGTTGTAGGTCCGAATGAACCGGAAGGATAGCCTTGCGGCGTTTTGGCCGGGCCGGCGTAATAGATAATGTAATCTTTAAAATAGGCCGGCAAATCTTCGCCGTTGTCAAGACGTTCCTGAATCTTGGCATGGGCGATATCACGCGCAACAACAATTTTGCCTGTAAGCAACAACCGCGTGGTCACCGGATGCCGGCTCAATGTGGCACGGATTTCATCCATCGACCGGTTTAAATCAATCGGTACGGCGTCATCGGCCTCTGTTTCGGGTTTAGGAAGATATTTAGCCGGATCGGTTTCCAATTGTTCTAAAAATATTCCCTGTGAAGTGATTTTGGCTTTGGCCTGACGGTCGGCACTGCAACTTACGCCGATGCTGATGGGGCATGAAGCACCGTGGCGCGGCAGACGCACTGCACGCACATCATGACAAAAATAGCGACCTCCGAATTGCGCGCCAATGCCGAGTTCGCGTGAAACCGCCAGCAGTTCGGCTTCAAGCTCAGTGTCTCTGAAAGCGTGCCCTGACGAGCTTCCTTTCAAGGGCAGTTTGTCAAGATAACCGGTTGACGCCAGTTTGACGGTTTTCAAGTTAAACTCGGCCGAAGTGCCACCAATAACAACCGCAAGATGATAGGGCGGACAAGCGGCAGTACCTAAAGTTTTCATTTTGGCGGTTAAAAACGGAACAAGCTTTCCTGATGTCAGTGTTGCGCGAGTTTCCTGAAAAAGATAGGTCTTGTTGGCCGAACCGCCGCCTTTGGCCATAAATTGAAAACGATATTCGTTTCCGCCCGTAGCGTACAGCTCGATTTGAGCCGGCAAATTGCAACGGGTGTTGACCTCTTCAAACATGGTCAATGGGGCATTCTGAGAATACCTCAGATTTTCCTGGGTGTAGGTATTAAACACCCCGCGGGCCAACGCTTCTTCATCGTCTGTCCCTGTCCAGACACGCTGGCCTTTTTTCCCCATGATAATGGCGGTGCCTGTGTCTTGGCATAAAGGAAACACGCCATCAGCGGCAATAACAGCATTTTTAATCAATTCCAGCGCAACATAGCGGTCATTGGGCGAGCTTGCAGAGTCTTTAAATATATTGGCCAGAAATGCCAGATGGGAGGGTCTCAATAAATGGTTGATATCTTTAAATGCCTGCTCGGATAAGAGCGTCAGTCCTTGGGCCGCGATTCTAATCACAGGATTGTTATCAAATGTATCCGTTGCAACATAATTATCGGTAATCTGACGATAAGGCGTTTTATCTTCTCCCAAAGGGAACATTTCAGTATAGTTAAATTCTGTCATAACGAGCGGTTTCCTTTTGCCAGTGTTGAAATTTATTGTTCTTATTTAAGAATTCGGGCCTTCCTCAAACATCACTGTATCTTCGGGGGGTTCGATTTCTTCCGGCAAATTGTTAAAAGGAAACGGTGGCAGATTTTCACAAAGTAATAGATAACGCATTAATCTATAGGTGTAAATAGCGAGTTTATTTGATAAACTCCGCACAGGCTCAATATGTTGTTTCATGATAAAAAGACAACCAAATTGAAAAATAAAAATTACCAAAGCTATCCAAGGCAGTAAAAAAAAGAACGCCACCATAAATAAGAGGGAAAATATAAAACGTTTTCCTATCTTTTTGTAGTATTCAACGTCAATCATGTTTTTTAAATCATTGTTCATAAATTAATTCCTCCTTCTTAGTTTTCTAATTGTCTCAAAAAAATAAACATTATAATCACTTTACGTAAAATTCATTTTATGGAGATGGTCATATAATAAATGAAGGCTGCTTGTCAATCCATAATCCTTTAAGTTATGAAAGGATGAACTATTTTAATATACTTAGAAGTTACGCAGTTGGTTAAAAAGCATAAACAGGATTTGCCTGATATTTTCTGACGGCATCTCTGATAAGGGATATTTTGGCTTTAAATTGACTGTGACCTGTTTTCAGACTTTAATTCCGCTAATTCTGATTCAGACATTTTTCACTTTTCAGCTTTGCGCTTGATACATTTTTTTCTGTCAACTGTTAAATGAAGGATGCTGAAAAACACAAAAAAATTGTCGCGAGCAGGGGGAAATTTCCCCTGCACCCCTAAATTATCAAATAATTCAAATGACAAAATAATCTGTCATTGTCCGGTGCGTACTAAACGCACGTAGTCGTCGTAATCGATGGAGTGGCAGTAGACGTAGCCGTCGCCGAAATCGACGTACCACGCCATCCCCGACGAACCTCTATCAGAACTCCAACAGTATCGTTGTTTTTTATCAAATACCGAACTGATATACAGACCACTGCCTTGCCTTGTTTCTGTCATCAGGGACGTCAGCTCGTCTGCTGTGGGGAGTCGCCAATCATTATAGCCGGCAAAATTGTCAATGTTCAGCGTTTTGACATATTTCTGTGCTGCTCTGTAGTTCAATTTGGATGACCCGGCCTGCTGCCACATCAAACCGGTGGCATTGTCTTTAATGACCAGACCGTTTTTAATCTTTTGAAAGCGGTTCGATGTAATGGGAATGTATTGTCTCGGACGCCAATTTTCATCAAGTTGGAATACGTCTTTAAAATTATTCCTTGAAACCGTTTTGGGTTCAGAACGTCGCGGATGAGTGACTTTCCCTTGACCTGGGAGCAGGAGAAGCCGGAACCCTATGTCGTCGAGCCGGATGACACGGCCGGTCCTGTCGCGTTGCGCCGTCCGGCATCTCCCGGCCGAGGAGTCCCATGACCCGCCGCGGAGCACTCGAGCCACACCTTTTTGCGGACCAGTCGGATCGGTTATAACTGCATCTTCCGGATAACCTCTGTACCTATCCTGACACCACTCCCACACGTTGCCGTGCATGTCATATAATCCCCAGGCATTTGGTTTTAAACTGGCTACTGGCAATGTTTTTCCACGATATTTGCCTTTGTCACATCCGGTTAAAGGAGATTTTCCATTATAATTCGCCTGATCGGCAGAAAGGCATTTCCCAAAAGCGAACGGCGTCAGCGTCCCCGCGCGGCAGGAATACTCCCATTGCGCTTCGGTCGGCAGATGATATTGAGTGCCTTTTGCATCACTATTCAGCTTTTCGATAAACTTCTGAGCATCATTCCAAGAAACATTCTCAACCGGACAATCATCACCGCAATCTTTAAAACGGGACGGATTTTTGCCTGTCACCTTTTTCCACTGTCCTTGGGTCACTTCAGTGGTTTGAGAATAAAATCCCCGGCTTAACACCACTTTATGCAGCCTTTCATCGCTACTACGTCCGGGTTCGTCTTTCGGGCTTCCCATCATTAACTCTCCCGGCGGAATATAGACAAACTTCATACCCAGAGAATTGATCAAAAGCGGTTTGCCGTTCATGCTTTTTTCATGTACGGTTTTTATTGTTACAATAATCGGCTCCGGTTTGACAGCCATATAGACACAAGTGGCAAAGGTTAGCAAGGTGATTGTGACGATAGCAATGCGAACCTTGCCGGATTTGATGCGACTTAGCGCCAATGCCAGCAATAGCGTAAAGAAAGTGGCAAGTTTCGAAAAAAAAGACTTCTTTTGCGGCGCAGGCGGAGTTACAGGAACCGGTTTGACACGGCTGCGAATTGTTTTGGGAGGAGGCTTGGGTGTGGTCGGCCGAGGCGTCGTCGATTTCCTATGCCGGGCCACTTTAGCTGCGGCTGCTTTGCCGGCGGCCATATATTCACTGAGCGCTTTCCAACGGCCTTTTCCTGGTTTACGCGGTTTGACTGGCTTGATTTTTTCGACTTCAGCAGCGGGGCTTTCAATCTGATCGGCTTCATATTCTGTCACCTGGCCGCTTTTCAACGCCAACGCCCATTCAATGACGGACTTGAAATCGGGCATCGGGTCCGATTTTTCCGGCAAAACCAGCCAGTCGGTTATCTCCTGAGACGCGCCGATTTTTTCGATTGCGTTTATTTCAAGCGGATGCAGCGAACAGGCTTCGACCAGATGTGATGCCAATGCCCGGATGTGAGGCGTTTCCGATTTAAGTCCGCTTTGAATCAATTCGCTTTGTTCTGGGTTCTTATAATCGACCTCTTTTAACAGCAAGCGTCGGTCATCGTGAAGATTTTGCCAAAGTTCGGGTGTGATTATGGAAAGTTGATAAAGAATCGAAATCAGCGCGAAATCATCAATTTTATTATTGAAATGCGTCTTGTCACGCAAAGGATGCTGGTAATTGCGCAAGCCCATTTCACAGGGGGGTTCATCTTTAAGTAACGGCACAAACATGCCGTCATAGTCGATCAGCACCAGTTTGTTGTCATCGCGCACCAGGATATTGCCTTCCTGGAGATCGTTATGCCCCATGTTCCATTCTTGCAGTGTTTTGACGATTGTGAACAAATCACCTGCAAAATGTGGCGCACATTGGAAAATACCGTCATCCGCCAAGTCCTGCTCGATGGCGGCGTCCAATTGAAGGCCGCGTCCCCATTCCATCACCACAACCGGATAAGGTGTGCCTTTCACCTTAAAACCCTCATGCACATAGTGAAAATCGGCCATAAAGGGAAATTGGGTGATTTGCAAAGTTTTGTGCAGCGCTTCATAGCGCTCAGCGCGGTTTTTCACATCACGGGTGAAAACCTTGAAAGCGTATTCGCGTTTGTTTTTATCACGAAATTTGAAGATGGCTCCGAAACCGCCCACAAACATGAAGGGATAGCCGCGCGGGTTCAGAAAAATTTCCAACGATTCGCTTTGAAAGAAAGGAATATTGAAATTATTTTGGTTGACGATTGCGTTTTGGTAGTCGCGTAAAGAAGGATATTGCATTGTTGCGGCCCTTTTACATTTTTTCCTTTTGATGAAGGATGCCAAAAGGTTGCATCTGAAACTCATTTTTTATACATCAATACCACCATTTGTAAAGAATTTTATCCATTTCAGTCAGAGGTTCTGTCCAAAACGGGTCTTTTTTAATAAACCGGCTCCATACCTTGAGCGTACAAATATCAATTCGATTTTTATTGAGAAATTTTTCAATAACCCGTTCATCCGGTTGCTCAAGTCTGCGGAAATAGAGTTCGATTTGATGGAAATAATCATCTGCCGAGTTCAGATTGTATGATGACCCTGTCCGATCATAAACCCCGTGGCAATCTTCCAAACACGAATCCGTTATGATGTTGCGGAGGGATTTTTCAACACGCGGAAGATCGAGCAAGACTTCGGGAATATCATGCGTTTTCAGCAATTCGATTGTCCTTTCAATCACGCTGGGATGCCGGTACTCTTCGTAAGCAAAGGGCATGAGGCTGTTTGATAAAGAAAGAGGAAGGGGCTTGGGGCCTGCCACGATAAAGATATGATCCTTTTTAGCGTGATAGGCCTGAACTTTCCAGGAGTACTTGTCAATCACACTGCCATTTTTTAAGTGAACAGGTGTTTTTGTATAATAGCGCAATACTCGGAAAGGCAAGGCACAGGGAAAAGCGATTTTCCGTATCAGCGGTTCTGATAAAAATAAAATATGTCCGGGAATAACAGCCCAATATACTCCAAAAAATGTGAGAATGAGATAATAAGGCCCCCGAGGCGGAGCATCCGAGGCATGACAAACAAGCCCGGTTATTACCATAATAATGCCAAGCAGGGCGTGAAGAGGTTTATCTGCATTCATCTTGTACTCTCCATATTTCCATTCCGATAAAGCAATGATGTAGGTCGGGTTAGCGAGAGCGTAACCCGACGGTAGAGACTGTTTCTGTCGGGTTACGCTCTCGCTAACCCGACCTACAGAAATGGCTTCCATGCGCTCAGATTACACGTTACATATCCTTTTGGCAATTGCGGTAATATGAGCAGAATCAGACCCGCAACAACCGCCTAAAACTTTCAGGCCGAAGCGATTATGCAAAGCAATCATGGAAGCGCTAAATTCCTCTGGGTCAGAGGTGTCAAGATAAGCTAAATTATCCAATTCATCAGGACTTTTTGAAGATGTATTGGCTTGAAAACCCAGAAGCCTGTCAGTTATCATTTCTGAAAATTTAATTTCTTTGGCCATTGCCTGCTCAAAAATCGTCGGATGAACACAATTGACCATATAAAACAGCGGTTGCGAATCTATTTCGGAATCAATTAATTCAATCGCTGCATGAAGCGGAGTTCCGTCAAGAATTGTCCCATCAGGTTTGATTACAAAACTTAAAATGTATGGTATTTTATGGGATGAGATTGTCGAAGCGATTCCATAAGCTTCGGAAACGGCCGGCAAAGTGGCTACTT
This sequence comes from Desulfococcaceae bacterium HSG9, assembly GCA_030378005.1. Lineage (GTDB taxonomy): Bacteria > Desulfobacterota > Desulfobacteria > Desulfobacterales > JAUCGF01 > JAUCGF01. Next base: position 73,086 of record JAUCGF010000083.1, read on the forward strand.
TGATAAAATCGACATCACTTTCCGCTAAGAGTGCCACTTGCTCTTTATGAAATAATTCCGCCGCCACTTTTGAAAGCGCCTCTTGAGGACGATAAGCGTCACCCCTGCAAGCCATCATCCCGCCAATAAAAATAAGTTCGGAATATTCTGAATAACTCTTCCGAATCTCTTTTAGAAAATTGACACAATCTTTGTTGATATTTTCATATTTGCTGAAAACCGATTGTTTAATTCTTTCAGGATTTGCCCGCCAAGTAGGCGCCAAACTTAACATGGGCAAATTATATCTTTTGCCTATATCAAGATATTCCATGTAAATTTCTTTCAAAACCGCTTTTCCTTTTGAATCATAAATCAATCCTGAATGGCAAATATGCGGGTCTAAATTGACTGAAGGGTGTCTGTTAATTCTTTCAACCACGCTGCCTTCGGTTAATAAAACCGTGGACGCGGCAATCATATTTTTAAAATTCATTGTGTCTTCCTTTTCATTGAATAAGTTTATTTTAAATTTCTGTCATTTAATTTTTTCATCGCACTGCATGACAAAAGGTCACTGCTTTTAATTTTGCCTCGCTCTTTCAGGCTGCCTTCATCTAACGCTGAAAGCAGTTTGCACTTTGTATTTTCATTTAGTCTGACTTTAATTGTCTGAATCAGAATTTATCGGATTTTAGACCCGATTTTAAAAAGGGTCAGAATTCTGTTCATCCTTTAATTCTGCTAATTCTGATTCAGACATTCTTAACGTTTCAGCTTTACGCTTGATACATTTTTTTCTGTCAACTGTTAAATGAAGGATGCTGAAAAACGCAAAAAATTGTCGCGAGCAGGGGGAAATTTTCCCCTGCACCCCTGAATTATCAAATAATTCAAATGACCAAAGAATCTGTCATTGTCCGGCGCGTACTAAACGCACATAGCAGCCGCTGCCGAAGCTGAAGTAGGTGACGCTACCGAGGTGGAAACTGACGTCCCACGCCGACCCCGACGAACCTTTTACTGTGTCAGAACTCCGGCACCACACTTGTTTTCTATTAAAAATTGAGCTGAAATACAGGCCGCCGTTTTGCTTTGTTTTTGTCAATAGAGACGTCAGTTCGTCTATTGTGGGCAGTCTCCAATCATCATAGCCTGCAAAATTGTTTCTGTTTAGTTTTTTGACATATTGCTGGGCCGTTTTGTATTTCATATATTTGGATGATCCGGCCTGCTGCCACATCAAACCGGTGGCGCGGTCTTTAATTACCTGGCCGTTTTTAATCTTTTGAAAACGGTTCGTTGTAATTGGAACGTATTGTTTTGGACGCTTATTTTTATCAAGTTTGAACACTTCTTTAAAATAATCATGAGAAACCGTTTTGGGTTCAGAACGTCGTGGATGAGTGATTTTTACACGGAAGGACGCAACTGGCACCAGCGTCGGTTCAGGCATTTCAACATTCTTTTGACGTTCCTTGACGGGAACGTATTGTCCGGTTCGTACTAAACGCACATAGTAGTTGAGGCTGAGGCTGTGGTAGTAGTGGACTTCGCCGCGGTCGAAAAGAACGTCCCACGCCAACCTCGACGAACCTCTATCAGAACTCCAACACCACCGTTGTTTTTTATCAAAAATCGAACTGATATACAAACCACCGTCTTGCTTTGTTTGTGTTATCAGGGACGTCAGTTCGTCTATTGTGGGAATTCTCCAATCATGGTAGCCTGCAAAATGCATTTTAACATATTTCTGTGCCGCTCCGTATTTCATATACTTAGATGACCCGGCCTGTTGCCACATCAAACCCGTGGCATGGTCTTTAATTACCTGGCCGTTTTTAATCTTTTGAAAACGGTTTGATGTAATGGGAACGTATTGTTTAGGACGTCTTTTTTTATCAAGCTTGAATACAACTTCACACTCATTCAATGAAACCGTTTTTGGTTCAGATCGCCGCGGATGAGTGACTTTTACATGGGATGACGCAACCGGTGTTGACGTCGGTTCAAGCATTTCAACACTCTTTTTACGTTCCTTAATAAGAAAAAATGCTGATAGCACCAAGGTCAGTATAACGATTACAGTAAGAACAATGTGAAACAAAAGGCGAAAGAATCGGAGGAGTTTAGAGAAGAAGGAATTGATTGCATCAAGGACAGTGTTAAACACCGCTTCAATACGATTTAGTGACAATGCCAATAGCAACGTGAAGAAAGTGGCAAGTTTCGACAAAAACGACTTCTTTTGCGGTGCGGGCGGAGTTACAGGAACCGGTTTGACACGGCGATGTACTGTTGTTTTCGGAGGAGGCTTGGGTGAAGGCGGTTCAGGCACAGCCGCTTTCCTTTGCCGCGCCGCTTTGGCTGCGGCCGCTTTGCCGGCGGCCATATATTCACTGAGCGGTTTCCAACGGCCTTTACCTTCTTTACGCGGTTTGACGGGCTTGATTTTTTCGACTTCAGCAGCTGGGCTTTCAATCTGATCGGCTTCATATTCCTTCACCTGGCCGCTTTTCAAAGCCAGCGCCCATTCAATGACGGACTTGAAATCGGGCATCGGGTCCGGCTTTTCCGGTAAAACCAGCCAATCGGTTATCTCCGGAGACGCGCCGATTTTCTCGATTGCATTTATTTCAAGCGGATGCAGCGAACAGGCTTCGACCAGCATACCGGCCAAAGCCCGGACATGCGGTTCTTCCGCTTTCATCCCGTTTTGAATCAAATCGCTTTGTTCGGGATTTTTATAATCGGCCTCTTTTAACAGCAGGCGTCTATCATCGTGAAGATTTTGCCAAAGTTCGGGTGTGATGATAGAAAGCTGATAAAGAATCGAAACCAGCGCGAAATCATCAATTTTATTGTTGAAATGCGTCTTGTCGCGTAACGGATGCTGGTAATTGCGCAACCCCATTTCACAGGGGGGCTCATCTTTAAGCAAAGGCACGAACATGCCGTCATAGTCGATAAGCACCAATTTGTTGTCATCGCGCACCAGGATATTGCCTTCCTGGAGATCATTATGCCCCATGTTCCACTCTTGGAGCGTTTTGACGATTGTAAACAAATCGCCTGCAAAATGAGGCGCGCATTGGAAAATACCGTCATCGGCCAAGTCCTGCTCGATGGCGGCGTCCAACTGAAGGCCGCGTCCCCATTCCATCACCACGACCGGATAGGGCGTACCTTTCACCCTGAAACCTTCATGCACATAATGAAAATCGGCCATAAAGGGAAATTGGGTGATTTGAAGGGTTTTGTGCAACGCTTCATAGCGTTCAGCACGGTCTTTCACATCACGGGTGAAAACCTTGAAAGCGTATTCACGTTTGTTTTTATCGCGGAATTTGAAAATTGCTCCGAAACCGCCGACGAACATAAAGGGATAGCCGCGCGGGTTCAGAAAAATTTCCAGCGATTCGCTTTGAAAGAAGGGAATGTTGAAATTGTTTTGGTTGACGATTGCGTTTTGGTAGTCGCGTAATGAGGGATATTGCATTGTTGCGGTCCTTTTACATTTTACCCTTTGATGAAGGATGCCAAAAGGTTGCATCTGAAACTCAAACAGGCACACGACCGGATTGATAATCTTCTATCGTATTTTGTCCCTCCGCCCTCTGTACGGCGGCAGCACTCAATTCCGCGCGTAGTGCCTTCTCCAGTTTGGCTCAATCTTGACCTGGTAATGACATCACGAGGCGCACGCCGGTACTGCTATCGCTGTCATCCGGGTGACTGGGGAAGCCGCGAGAGGCGCTGCGACAACCACTGGCGTGGTAGTACCAGGAACCGCCGCGCATACGTTTCCCTCTGTTAGAAGGGCCGACCGGATCCGTAACCGCATCTTGAGGATAGTTATTATAAGACCCGCCGTCCTGACACCACTCCCACACATTGCCGTGCATATCATATAATCCCCAGGCGTTTGGATTAAAACTGGCGACCGGCATTGTTTTTCTTCGAGATCTCCCCTTGGTGCATCCTGATAAAGGATTACCGTTATAATTGGCCTGATCAGCGGAAAGGCATTTTCCGAAAGCAAACGGTGTCTGTGTCCCGGCGCGACAGGCATACTCCCATTGCGCCTCGGTCGGCAGACTATATCTGGTGTTTTTTGCATCGCTATTAAGCTTTTGGATAAACTTCTGAGTATCATTCCAAGAAACCATCTCAACCGGACAATCATCACCGCAACCTTTAAAACTGGACGGATTTTTACCCATCACCTTTTCCCACTGCCCTTGAGTAACTTCGGTGGTTTGCATGTAAAATCCCTTTGTTAAAATCACCTTGTGCAGTCTTTCTTTGGAATAACGGGCCCGTCCTTGTTCATATTTCGGGCTGCCCATCATAAACACACCCGGTGGAATATGAACAAACTCCATACCCAGGGAATTTACTAAGCGCGGTTTATCTGACGTATCATATTCATGTACGGCCTTTGTTGTTAACACGACCGGTTCCGTTAGTTCTTTTTTAACCTGCGCTTTCAACGGGATTGCTTCTTGGGGCTCCGGTTTAAGCGGTGCCTGTAATGACATCACGAGGCGGACACCTATATAGTTAAGGCCTCCCCCCGCGCCATTAGTAGAGCTACTGTCGCTACGACAAAAACTGGCATGTGCGTGCCAGGAACCGCCGCGTAAGATCCTATGAAAGCCAATAGAAGAGCCAACCGGATCTGTAACGGTACCTTGTTGAAGATAGTGATCGTCCCGATCCTGACACCATTCAGACACATTGCCGTGCATATCATACAAACCCCATTGATTAGGTTCAAGACTGGCCACGTCAATTGGTTTTTTACGGTATTTGCCTTTGGGACAGCTCTGCAACGGGTGGCTACCATTATAATTCGCCTGATCTGTCGACAAACATCTCCCGAACGCAAACGGCGTCCGTGTTCCGGCGCGACAGGCATACTCCCACTGCGCTTCCGTCGGCAGTCTATATTTGGTGTTTTTTTCATTGCGATTAAGTTTTTTGATAAATTTCTGAACATCATACCAAGAAACACTCTCAACCGGGCAATCATCACCGCAACGCCTAAAAAAGGACGGATTTCCTCCCATTATCTTTTTCCATTGCCCTTGGGTCACTTCGGTTGTTTGCATGTAAAATCCCTTGCTTAAAATCACCTTATGCTGCCACACATTCGCATTAGAAGCGGTCATAAACTCGCCGGGCGGAATGTAGACAAACTCCATGCCCAGGGAATTTTTGAATTTCGGCTTACTAACGCGATTGTTTTTAGGTTCATGTTCAGGCTGTGCCTTTAACGGTGTTGCTACTTGAGGCTTGGGTTCAGATCGCCGCGGATGAGTGATTTTTTCAGGTTTAAGTTTAATAAGAATACAGGCGCAAGTGGCAAAGGTCAGCAAGGCGATTGCAATAACGACAAAGCGAAATGTTAATTTGATGCGGCTCAACGCCAATGCTGTTAATAACGTGAAAAAAGTGACAAGTTTCGAAAAAAAAGACTTCTTTTGCGGTGCGGGCGGAGTCACCGGAGCCGGTTTGACACGGCTGCGAACTGTTTTGGGAGGAGGCTTGGGTGTGGTCGGTCGAGGCGTCGTCGCTTTCCTCTGCTGGGCTACTTTTGCGGCGGCTGCTTTGCCGGCGGCCATATATTCACTGAGCGGTTTCCAACGGCCAGCCCCTTCTTTACGCGGTTTGACGGCCTTGATTTTTTCGACTTCAGCAGCGGGGCTTTCAATCTGATCGGCTTCATATTCTTTCACCTGGCCGCTTTTCAAAGCCAGCGCCCATTCAATGACGGACTTGAAATCGGGCATCGGGTCCGGCTTTTCCGGTAAAACCAGCCAGTCGGTTATTTCCGGAGACGCGCCGATTTTTTCGATTGCATTTATTTCAAGCGGATGCAGCGAACAGGCTTTGACCAACAGTGCAGCCAAAGCCCGGGCATGCGGCTCTTCCGCTTTCAGCCCGTTTTGAATCAATTCGCTTTGTTCGGGATTTTTATAATCGACCTCTTTTAGCAGCAGACGCCGGTCATCGTGAAGTTTCAGCCAAAGTTCGGGTGTGATGATGGAAAGTTGGTAAAGAATCGAAACAAGGGCGAAATCATCAATTTTATTATTGAAATGCGTCTTGTCGCGTTCAGGATGCTGGTAATTGCGCAAGCCCATTTCACATGGAGCTTCATCTTTAAGTAGCGGCACAAACATGCCATCATAGTCGATCAGCACCAGTTTGTTGTCATCGCGCACCAGGATGTTGCCTTCCTGGAGATCGTTATGACCCATATTCCACTCTTGCAGTGTTTTGACGATTGTGAACAGATTGCCTGCAAAATGGGGCGCGCACTGGAAAATACCGTCATCGGCCAAGTCCTGCTCGATGGCGGCGTCCAACTGAAGGCCGCGTCCCCATTCCATCACCACGACCGGATAAGGCTCACCTTTCACCTTAAAACCTTCATGCACATAATTAAAATCGGCCATAAAGGGAAATTTGGTGATTTGCAAGGTTTTGTGCAGCGCTTCATAGCGTTCAGCGCGGTCTTTCACATCACGGGTGAAAACCTTGAAAGCGTATTCGCGTTTGTTTTTATCGCGGAACTTGAAGATGGCTCCGAAACCGCCGACAAACATAAAGGGGTAGCCGCGGGGGTTGAGGAAAATTTCCAGAGATTCGCTTTGAAAGAAAGGAATATTGAAATTATTTTGGTTGACGATTGTGTTTTGGTAGTCGCGTAGGGATGGGTATTGCATTGTTGCAGTCCTTTATGTTAAAAATGGAATGCGGACGGTACGGAACAGACAGTTTGGAACGGGTTGAAATCTTCAAGAAACCGGGTTTTTTCAAAAAACCCGGTTTCTAAAAATTGCTAAACAAAATACAAATCCGGTCGGGCTGTAAGGAAACAAACCGCGACATCGTCATTTTTCATTCCCTCGGCATTGCGAAAAGTATCGATAACTTCTTTAAAAGCCATATCATCCTTGCATTGAAGCATCTTGAGCAACTTGTTCGGATGGTTGCCGGAGGAAACAGTTTTGAAAAGAAACTCGCTCAACGCATCGGTGGCCATAACAATCAGCTCGTCAGGCTGTGAACTGATTTCAGCCTGAGCGATTTTATAAGGCGTTTTGGCTTGCAACGCGGCTTTTGAGCGAATCAGGTCAGGGACGTTATTGAAATCCCGCATCGCCTTGTAAGGAAAGGTGAACATAGGCTCACCGGCCCGGTTAAACACAAACAGATTGACATCTCCGACAGCGAAAAGCGTCAATTGCAGGGCGGTGTCAGCGGTTGCGTCCGTTTTTTGCACCAAGGCGGTCAGGAGCGTGGCGTAGCTGCCTTCCATCAGAAACTTTCTTAATGCCGATGGCCGGGTGATTTCAGGCTGAAATGATTCTCGAAGGTTCTCTAAACCGTCTTCAAAATGCTGTTCGGATTGGATCCAATCCGCTTCAAAATTATGGCAGAGATGCCGAGACCATTCCCGTGAAAAAACGCCGGTGCTGGCACCATCGGCCACGCGAATCAAAAGAGCGGCAGCACCGGCAGGGTTTACCGCAACGGCGTCTTCATTTTGAAAATCTTCCAGGCCGGCCTTGGGGGTTGTATAAATACGTGTTTTCATAATTATCCTATCAAACGGGTGCCGATGTCGAAAAATTTGGAAAGATCGTCCGGCTGGGCGTTGAACATGTAGCCGCGTGCGTCATCCGGAACATGGCTGTAAGTCTCTCGCGCTCTTTGCAGAAAGCTATCCGGAAGAACAGCGGACATTTGAAACAGAGCTTTTTGATGTTTGTCTCCCACAGGTTCCAATGACGGAAAAATGATCACTTCGGACAGGTTGTCACCGATGTGGATATTCATAATAGCACAGGCGCCATCATCGGTTTGCACTTTCGTGTGAATTTCCTGAGCCGTAGAAACCGGATCATCAGTCGTCCATTGTCCGTCACTTACATGCAACAGCACCGGCGGGAAACTGGCCGGATGCGCCTTTGCCCAACGCTTCAGAACGTCATAAGCCAAATTGAAACCGGCTTTCATATCCGTATTGACCTTTTGAGTGGGGTCTTCCAGCCAGACCGGTTTTTCAATGGGAACGCCGTCAATGTCGCCTTGTTCCATTTTGAGCGGGTTATGGGCCAGGTCGATTATCGATTGAACCGGCTTGATGATTTGGGCGCCATCACCATAACCCAATATGCCGAGTTCGAAATAGGCTCGAATTTCAGTTCCTTTTTCACATGCAAGAATCACCTGATCAATGGTCTTATTGCACAAACCGGCCAAAAAGGCTCCCCTGCTCATATTCGTGGAACCGTAAACTTCGCTCATGGAATAAGAACAGTCGAACAAAAAAAGAATCAAGGCCGGGTTATCCCGGCTGATTTCAGCTTGGTACATGATTTCACTCCTTTGGTTTTAGGGTTATCAGTCAGTCGCGATTGTTGAATTTTTCAGTATATCCACAACCATTGTAAGCTTAGATGTAAAATTTTCATACGCGCGGTTAAAGGAAGCTTCCATCTCGGCAGCATGGTTTTCAGGCGATTCCGAAGTATTTGCGGCCGTTTGCGCATGTTCAGACGTTTTAATATCTTTCAGGAAACGTTGACGTGCCTCTTGAAAGGTTTTCAGGTAGTAATCATAATTTTCGATTAACGTTGATTTGTTGACGCCCAGGGTTTCCGAGGCGGAGAGCGCCAGTTGAACAGCTTGCCGTTCAGATCGTCCTTGAGCGCAGGCATTTTTAAAAATCTGCCGGAATTCATAAAGATCGAATCCGGGGAGATTGTGCGTGGCCATGGTTTGTTCAAGGGTGCGGGCAAAATGTTTATAAACAGCATCATCAAGCTTGGCCCGTTTTTCGTTGTCCGAAGCGTTGATATAAGCGCTGTCAGATTTAAGCGTGTTTCTGATTTTTTCAAATAATGCCATACAATCCTCCTTCACAAAAAATCACAAATTATGGAATCCGAGAGTAAATATTTGGACAAAAATTTTCCGGTTTTTTAAAAAGCCGATTATGAGTTCTTTTTACGTTTTTTCATCCAATCAGGCAAATGAGCGGTTTTGCGCCCAGAGGTTTTAAAAGCATCGTCAGCACTCGGCCGCGCTCTGGTTTGGCGTGTTTTGCCTGAAGCCGGTCGAGGAGTACTCTGTTTACGAGGCATAGAAGACCTTTTTCCCGAAGCCGGTCGAGGCGAACTCGTTTTACGAGGCATAGGAGACGTTTTGCCTGAAGCCGGTTGAGGTGAACTCGTTTTATAAGGCTTAGAAGACGTTTTGCTGGTGGGCGTAACAGTTTTTGCAGCCCGGGCTGTAGTGCGGATACCGGGGAACTCATAAACAATGGCGCCGGAATCATTGAGACGCATATTCGCGTAGCCTTTGGCTGCAAAATATTGCAGCATTTCCTCTGCTTCTTCCAATGACAGAGATGTTCCCAAAACGATCTCTGATACAGTGACGGTTCCGCCCTTAGTCTTAGCCAACTTCAGAATTGCTTTGTGCTGCTCTTCAGGATCAAGGCCGGGATTTTTATTTAACTTATTAAAAAGCGCCTTATTTAATTTGTCCATTAATGACATGACGAGAACCTTTATCCGGTTTTATAGTTATCAATATTTCAGAAGCCCGATTTTTGTCCAAATATTAATACTCAGTAGATCGAAAACTTTTTGTCAACCCCTGAGAAATCAGATATTTTCAGCATTTCATGAATTAGCTGAAGCCAAGAAAGAAGCGGACAATATCATAAAAAGCCGTTTTCGATCTTTCCCAAGTTTAGAAGAAAAGGTTTGTTTTTCGGTTCTGTAAAATGTAACCTTCTGATTTTTCAGTATATATCATGTGAAATGATTTATATTCAATAAAATCAAAGTGTTAAAGAACTTTTCGATCTACTGATACTACTTTGTTAGATTACCGGCTGACATCTGACCTTATTTTAGAATTTTAAACCTTAGTAGTTGAAATACTG
>JAUCGF010000165.1 GCA_030378005.1 Desulfococcaceae bacterium HSG9
GTTATGAATTATTATTAATTAGGCAAACTGTTTCATAACAGTTAAAAAGGTGTCAACAAACTTTACAAATTCACTTTTAAAAGTCTGGACAATTGTTGCGATTCCTTTTATTTAAAATGAAATCAACATGTTATAATCTTGGCACGCAAATTGCATACACTATATGTGAAAGAAACATTTTAATAATTTAACTTTTATTCAAAATTAAAATTAAAATTAAAGATTAAAGGAGATTAAAGGAGATTAAAGGAGATTAAAGGAGGTGGTTAATTAAAGTGGTTTAAGTTTTATGTGGTAATCTTTTATTCAGTATTTTTTATCGTTTCAGATTTTGAACAAACTTTGCAAAGAAAAGCCAAACCTATTGTGAGATAGGGACGGAAAACCACGGGTCTCATAGGGAGACAGCCGGGTTGCCTTCAAAAATTATGAGGAGGCACAAAATGAAAAAAACATCAAAAATTTTAGTACTTGCAATTTCAGTAATATTCTTTATGGGTGGAACCGCTATGGCGGTGACGTTGGGTGATAATTACAACGAAGATAATCTTCAGGAGGTTTTCGATCAATTCATCACCACAGGTTCAATAAACGCACAAAATGATCAGGCAGTAGATCAGTCGGGAGCGGGAATCGGTGCATGGAACATGTCTGAAGGAGCGATTGACGCATATTTGATTACTATGCTGAAAGGGGACAGTGGCGTATTAGGTATTTATTCAACTTCTACTGATGCAGAACATGACTTGGTGCTTGGGGATGATAATGGGGTCAGTTTCGGTATAAATGACGATGGCCATCTTTGGATTGATGGTGCGGAAATAGATACCTCTTTTGGAGATACTTTCGGTTTTTATTGGAAGAACACATCTACTCCTCTTATGTCCTATACTGAAGATTCTAAGAATGTTGCTGGAACAGGCTACGGAGATGATAATACACTTGGAATATCTTATTTAGTTCCCGAAGGATATGGAGTTAAAACTAGGACAATGGGTGGTACAACAGTTGCTGCGAAAGCAAACGACGACTGGATACTTGCTTTTGAAGACAGAAAAGAGCTTGGTGGAGATGGGGATTTCAACGATGCTGTATTCTATATAGAAGATATGGAGCCTGTTCCCGAACCATCCACAGTTATTCTTTTGGGCTTGGGTTTACTAGGTCTTGTTGGTTTTAAAATGAAAAGAAACAAAAAATAAATTTGCAAAGTTAGTTTAGAAAAAGAAAATCCTCATAGGCCGATGGGCTTATGGGGATTTTTCTTTTACACTTTCATGCTTACAATTCAGATGAGTGCCGATGTCTCTGCTAAACTGTAAGTTTAGCACTACGATTAATAAGTGTGAACTACTTTTGCCAGATTTTGCAAGATGCCAGTTCCTTTAATTCATCAAACGTAATCGCTTCCACCAAAGCCTCTCCAAGTCGTTTCAGAAAGACAAAATGGATTTTAGCACCTGTGCGCTTTTTGTCTTTGCGCATCGCTGCAAGCAGTTGTTCAGGGCTGATGTCTGAACGCACGGGCAGATGATAACGTGTTATCAAATCAATGATTCGAATAACATCTTGGGATGATATAAAGCCTTTTGCTGCCGAAAATGCAGTTGCGGCGGCCATGCCGATACTGACAGCTTCGCCGTGAGGCATCCTGCCGGTTTGTTCCAACGCATGGCCGATAGTATGCCCGAAATTTAACTTGCGGCGTTCGCCCTGTTCGAGTTCATCCCGGCTGACGACCGCAGCCTTGATCTTAATTGAATCGGCTACCAGTTTCTCAATAACCTGGGGGTTCAGCGCCAACGCCTGTGAATAATTTTCTTTTAGATAGCGGAACATATCGACATCGGCGATGAGCGCGTGTTTGATGATTTCGGCAAAGCCGCAAAGGAGTTCCCGTTTAGCCAAGGAGGATAACAGTGTCATATCACAAATCACAAAATCAGGTTGGCTGAACACACCTGCCATGTTTTTATAACCGCCGAAATTAACTCCGTTTTTGCCACCCACACTGGCATCTGTCTGTGCTAACAGAGTTGAAGCCACAAACCCGAAGCGGACTCCGCGCATATAAGTTGAAGCTGCAAATCCGGTAATATCGCAAACAATCCCTCCGCCAATGCCCACAATAAAACCTGTGCGATCCATATCCAAAGCGATCAGTTGCTCATAAATCCGGCGCACAGTATCCAACGTCTTGATTTTTTCGCCGCAACCGATGGTTATGACATCCGCTCGTTGAGGGAACAGGTCGCCATAAAGCCGCTTCACAACCGTATCGGTGATGATAACTGTTCGGGATTCAGGAAGATAGGTTTCAAGGTTGGTCAGCTTTTCACCAACCAAGAGACGCGATATATTATTATTTCCCTGAATTTCAAATGTCTGCATTAATCCCTCCGAGTTGCGGATGCGCTTTACATTCAGATTGGTTTTAGACGGCTTGAATATCGGCCGGATAGCTTCCCAGTTGCTTAAATGAAATAGTCAATTCCTTCATTTGTTTAAGAACCTGAGAAATTTTTTCATCCTGATCGGAACCTTCCAGATCAAGGAAAAAGCTGTAATTTCCCGGGTCTGTGCGCAGCGGCATGGATGCGATACGGGTCAGATTGATTTCAGCTTCGGCAAACAAACTGAGAATTTTATACAATTGGCCGGCTTTGTGAGGTGTGGCAAAAACAACGGACGTCTTATCACCGCGGCCTTCATACGGTTCTCTTGATAAAAGCAGAAAACGAGTGGAATTTGACGGACCGTCTTCAATACCTTGTTTGATAATTTCCAGGTTATACAATTCGGCGCATAATGAACTGGCAATCGCGGCGGAAGTTCTGGGATTCTCACGCGCCAGCATCTTGGCGGCGCCTGCCGTGTCGTAATACGGATAAGGCTCCAGTTTGTTGCGCATAAGAAATCCACGGCACTGTGCCAACGCCTGGGGGTGGGAATAGACCAGGCGGATTTCGCGATAGTTGGTCGCTTCGGTGGCAAGCAGGCAGTGTTTAACAGGTATTTGGGCTTCTCCGATGACTTTCAGGTTTGTAGTGGTAAGAAGTTCATTCACTTGGGTGACGGCACCTTCCAACGAGTTTTCCACCGGGACAACACCGAGATCCAGATATCCCTCTTCAACACCGCGAAAGACATCAGCGAATTCCATACAGGGAATAAAAGCGCCATCCGGAACCAAACACCGTGAGGCTACGTCACCATAGGCGCCATGCTCCCCTTGGAATGCAACCAGAAGATGATCTTTTTCCTGAAGCCGTTTACTTTCCTCAATGATGGTTTTGAGTAATTGGCGCGTAAAGGAGCGCTCCATCAAATCAAGATTAAGGCGTTCAACACGATCAAGCAGCGCTTCTTCACGCTCCGGATCGCTCACCGTTTTTTTAAATTTTTTTGAGCGTAAGGCCAGCCCCATACGTTCCTGAAGCAACACTAAAAGTTCCCGATCAATTTTATCAATTTTATTACGAATTTCTTCAAGTTTCATTATCACACCTCACTGCTGACCGGTTTTCCGCATAAGTGGCAGCCGATCTTTCATTGTCGCATTCTAAAAACGATTTTAAGGGTCGCAAACGGCGCATCAGGCCGCCAAATATTTCCGGTGTCAGTGCCTGAGCTGCATCACAAAGCGCTTCATGGGGATTGCAATGCACTTCGATCATCAGACCGTCTGTTCCAGCCGCCACCGCCGCCATACTCATTGAACCGATTAAACTGAGGCGACCGGTGCTGTGCGTCGGATCAATAATAATAGGTAAATGCGTCAATTCCTTTATCGCCGGCACAGCACTCAAGTCAAGGGTGTTGCGCGTATATTTTTCAAAAGTGCGGATACCGCGTTCGCAAAGAATTACATCAGGATTGCCTTCACTCAAAATGTATTCAGCGCAGTTGAGCCATTCCTCAAGCGTAGAATACATCCCTCGTTTGAGCAACACCGGCCGGCCGGTTTGCCCCACTTCTTTCAGCAAGGAAAAATTTTGCATATTACGGGTGCCGATTTGAAGGACATCTGCAAATTCGGCCACCCAGGAAACATCCCGAGGATCAATCACTTCGGTAACGATCGGCAGTCCGGTCTCCTCTCTGGCACGAGCTAATATTTTCAAGCCGCCCAATCCTAGTCCCTGAAAGGAATACGGTGATGTGCGGGGTTTAAAAGCACCGCCGCGCAACATATCGGCTCCGGCTTTTTTAACGGCCCGCGCGGTTTCAAGTGTTTGTTCTTCACTTTCCACACTGCAAGGTCCCGCAATAACAACCAAATCACGGCCTATTTTTACATTGCCTACGTTCACAATCGTTCGTTCGGTAATCGTGCGGGATGCAAGCTTCAGATTTTTCATAGCATAATCCTTACTCGTCAGTTATAAGTTTTAAGTTTCAAGTTTCAAGTTTCAAGTTATTCGATAACTTATCTGTCATAAATTGCTGAATTTATTGGCGCTTAAAATATGGCTATAACTTCTCAGTTTCAATTGATTCAAGGTATTACGGAATAATTTAAAACGTTTGAGTATGTAAATACATTTGAATCCTATTTTATATGCCCCTTATGCCATGAAAAAATTAAGCTGGCAATAAAAAAGTTTTTGCTTTTCTTCCCGATCATCGGTAAAGAACACATCAGAATTAAATCGAATGGCTTGAAACTGGAAACTGAAAACTTGTAACTCTTAATAAATGTATGCAAAAACTACTAATTACGTTAGACGGCCCTGCTGGCGCGGGCAAATCAACTGTCAGTCGCAAATTAGCACAGCGTTTAGGGTATCGCTATATTGACACGGGCGCTTTATACCGCGGTGTTGCCCTGGTTGTCAGTCATTCCAAGATAGATCCGCAGGATGACCTGGCTTTGGAACAATTGTGCGCATCCCTGAAATTGGAATTCCGATTGATTGAGAACAATTCTGCAATTTTTTTAAATGGCGCTGCGATTGCCCATCTGATCAGAACGCCCGCTATCACGGCACTGGCTTCAACTGTTGCATCCCGACCGGTTGTCAGGGAACACCTTTTAAAACTTCAACTTGAGATGGGCCGCAACAAAGCGGCAGTGTTTGAAGGTCGTGACATGGGTACGGTCGTTTTTCCGCAAGCGGATATAAAATTTTTTTTAGACGCCTCAATAAAAGAAAGAGCTTTAAGACGACATAATGAATCGGGGGACCAAAATGATCAAACCCTGACAGAAACAGAGCTGAACATCCGACAACGCGACGCCCAAGACGCCAACCGCCTGACAGCTCCTTTAAAATCCGCAGATGATGCTGTGAAGATTGATTCAACCCGTATGTCGATATCCGAAGTGGTTGAATTTATGCTGGCGAAGATCAAATCTGAGTTTGACAGCTAATTATCAAAACGGTTTAATTTTTGTAAATTCCACTTTTATACTGAAAATGTAAAATTAGGGGTTGCTTTTTAATGAAGAAGCTGTTAGCCGAAGTTGATTATACTGCTATTATTTAGAGCGTGGTATATTTTTAAATTAAGATAAAATAAGGTTAAGGGGGAACTTTTACTTAAATGGAGAATGTGGTGGAAAACAATTTAACTAAACAAACAGAACAGGACGGTTTTTCCGGAGCAAGTAATGACAAACCGGAAAAAACGGAAGATTTACAGGTAAGTCAGGATCGAAATTCGGATTCATTTACAGAGCCGGCTAATGAGGGCGCATCTGATGAAACTCAGGCCGACAATGAACCGATTGCAGAAGCATCCTCTGAGGAAACACCGAAAGCGGCAATAGCCGCAAGCGATTCCGATGCGGATGAAGTCTCAACAGATGATGAACCGGCTGCCGAAAAATCGGCAGAGGTATCTTCGGAGCAAGAAGCAACGGCTGAAAATGATGAGGAAGAAAAAGACGAAACAATGGCTGACCTGATGGAAATGTATGAAGAAAGCTTCAAACGTTTCAAAGAGGGTGAAGTTGTTCCCGGCAAAATCATTGCGGTTGACAAAGATCATGTGCTTGTTGATATTGGGTATAAATCGGAAGGGCAAATCCGTGTCCATGAATTCAAGGATGAAAACGGTGATGTCAATGTTATTGTAGATGACCAAGTCGAGGTGATGATTGAATGGTGGGATGAAGAGAACGAAGTCGTTGTGCTTTCCAAAGAAAAAGCCGCCAAGGTCAAAGTATGGGAAGAGATCAAAAAATTGCACGACGCTAACGAAACTATCGAAGGCGTTATCACCAATCGAGTTAAAGGCGGTTTTTCTGTTGATGTCGGTGTGCAGGCGTTTTTACCCGGTTCACAGGCAGACCTGAGGCCCATTCGCAATCTTGACGAAATGGTTGGCCAGACCTTTAAGTTTAAAATTTTGAAATTTAACCGCAAACGCAATAATATCGTGCTATCACGACGCGCTATTCTTGAACAGGAGCGTGAATCACTGAGAGCCGACACCTTGTCTTCGATTTACGAGGGCAAAGAAGTGCAGGGGATTGTTAAGAATATCACTGAATATGGTGTTTTTGTCGATCTCGGCGGTGTTGACGGTTTGCTGCATATCACCGATATCTCATGGGGACGTGTGAAACATCCTTCCGAATTGTTCAGTGTGGGTGATGAAATTACGGTTAAAATCATGAGTTTTGATCTCGAAAAAGAACGGGTTTCTTTGGGCATAAAACAGCTTACGCCGGATCCTTGGTCAATTGCGGACGAAAAATATCCTGTAGGAGAACGGGTTACCGGAAAAGTCGTCAGTTTAACCGATTACGGAGCATTTATAGAATTAGAAGTGGGTATCGAAGGTTTGATTCATGTCTCGGAAATGTCTTGGACCCGTAAAATTCGTCATCCCTCCAAAGTCGTATCGGTCGGTGAAGAGGTGGAAGCGATTGTGTTGGATCTTAAACCCGAAAATCGCCGCATTTCATTGGGAATGAAGCAAGTCGTTCCGAATCCGTGGGATCAGATCAGTGAAAAATATCCGGTTGGCACCACGATTGAAGGCAAAATTAAGAACATCACCGACTTTGGTCTTTTTATCGGTATTGACGAAGGCATTGACGGCTTGGTGCATATTTCTGACATTTCATGGACAAAGCGTATCAAACATCCTTCCGAAGTTTTCAAAAAAGGTGATGTTGTTCAAGCCATTGTCCTTGATATCGAAAAGAGGAATGAACGATTTTCTCTGGGAATTAAGCAATTACAGGCAGACCCCTGGAAAACGGTGGAAGAACGATATGAAGTCGGCAAAGAAATTACTGGTACAATCACCAATCTGACCGATTTCGGTGTTTTCGTGGAATTGGAAGAAGGCATTGAAGGGCTTGTTCACGTATCGGAAATCAGTAAAGAAAAAATCAAAACGCCGGTAGGTAAATTCAATGTGGGCGATATTATCACTTCACGGGTGATGAATATAAACAGTGATGAACGCCGCATCGGGCTGTCCATCAAACGTCTTGAAATGGAAGACGATCAGAGCCTGTTAAGCGAATATGTAAACAAAATGAAACCCGCCAAATCAACCTTTGGCGAAATTTTGCGCGAAAATCTTAAAGAAAAATTCAATGATGATGAATCAGGAGAAACATCAGAAAAAGGCGCAAATGAATAAATAAAAGAGGGTTAAATTATTTTTGCTTATCCCCTTGACCTTCACAAAAAACCGCTCCCGTGGGAGCGGTTTTTTTGTTTGCATCTGCTTTTATTGAAATACGCTCACATCACCCATGCCTTCACGCAACACTGCTGGCTCATCATCAATAAGCGATATGACACTGGACGGCTTGTTGGGCGTAGCACCGCCGTCGATTACAGCATTGATTCGGAAGCCAAAAAAATCGTCTATCAAAGACGGGTCAGGAATAATCGAACCATCAGGTTTGGTGGCGCTGGTTGAAAGCACGGGATTACCAAGCGCTTCCACAATCGCCATGCAGATAGCGTTATCGGGAACACGGATACCGGCTGTTTTGCGCTTGGTCAGCATTATTTTAGGTACCAGTTTAGAGCCCTCCAAAACAAATGTGTATGGCCCTGGCAACAGACGCCGCATCGTTTTATAGGCATAATTGGACACTTTGGCGTAATCACTGATATTTTTTAAATCCGAGCAGATAAAACTGAACGGCTTATTCTTATCTCTTTCTTTCAATTGATAAATTTTTTGAATCGCTTTTTTGTTCATAATGTCACATCCGATTCCATAGTACGTATCCGTGGGATAGGCGATGATGCCACCCATTTTGATTAAATCGACAACTTTCTTAATCAGCCGTTCCGGTGGGTTTTGATCATTAATTTTAATTAGCATAATGTAGTAAAATCTCTTTAGTTTTTTAATAAAATAACAGGCCCGGCTCTTGTATTTCAACAAAAACAGGCGACGCCACAGGCGACGCCAATAATAAACCGTTTAATCAATTGTTTACCAGAGATTCATCGTGATTGTCAAGTGATCAAATAAAGATTGCTAATCCGGACACTGTTTGGTATCAACTTACATAAAATTAACTTTGCACAGGTCGAACGAAATTCTGACTTTGTGCTGTTAAAAAATATAATCCGGAGGTAAAACTATGGTAACAATGGCACCTGAAGAGGCCCTTTCTTTTGACGATGTATTATTGGCTCCCGACTATTCGGACGTACTGCCCAAAGATGTAAACGCCCATACTCAGTTAACTCGAAATCTTAAACTGAATATTCCTTTATCAAGCGCCGCAATGGATACGGTGACAGAATCACGCACTTCTATATGTATGGCGCGTGAGGGTGGTATCGGCTTTATTCATCGTAATATGAGCATCAACCTTCAAGCAACGGAGGTGAGTAAGGTTAAGAAATCAGAAAGCGGTATGATCGTCGATCCCGTCACAATTCATCCTGATCAACGTATTTTGGAAGTGCTGCAATTGATGAAAACCTATCGTATATCCGGTGTGCCGGTTACTATCGGAGATCGACTGATGGGAATCGTAACGAACCGCGATTTACGTTTTGAGACTGACTTGGAAAAAAAAGTTGCAGATGTGATGACCCGTAAAAAACTGATTACCGTTTCCGAAGGTATCTCTCTCGAAGATTCCAAAAAAATGCTGCATGAGCATCGCATTGAAAAACTTCTGGTAGTTGATAACAAGGGACGCTTAACCGGCTTGATCACAATTAAAGATATCGAAAAAGTTAAAAAATATCCCAATGCTTGCAAAGATAATTTGGGACGGTTGAAAGTCGGTGCGGCCATTGGTGTAGGGCCGGATATGACAGAACGAGCTGAGGCGTTGCTTAAAGCCGGAAGCGATGTTATTTTAATAGACACCTCACATGGCCATTCTAAAAATGTGATTGACGCCGTTAAATTGTTAAAGTCAACTTTTAAAGATATTGACCTGATTGCAGGTAACGTGGCAACTGAAGAAGGCGCACTTGCGCTCATTAAAGCCGGTGTCGATGGCGTTAAAATCGGCATCGGCCCCGGTTCTATCTGCACGACTCGCATTGTGGCTGGAATCGGTATGCCTCAGATAACAGCCATTATGAACTGCCGGGCAATTTCCGCTAAAACCGGCATTCCTCTGATTGCCGACGGCGGCATTCGTTTTTCAGGCGATCTTACCAAGGCGATAGCGGCTGGCGCTGACTCTGTTATGATCGGCGGCCTTTTTGCAGGTGCCAAGGAAAGCCCCGGTGAACTGATTATCTTTCAGGGACGTCGTTATAAAGTATATCGCGGTATGGGATCGCTTGAAGCGATGCAGCAAGGAAGCAAAGACCGTTATTATCAGGGTGATGATGAAAAAGATGATAAACTGGTACCTGAAGGAATTGTGGGGCGTGTTCCTTATAAAGGACCGCTTTCTGAAAATATTCAACAACTTATCGGCGGATTAAAAGCGGGTATGGGATATGTTGGCTGCCGGACGTTAGATGAGTTGCATGACAAAGCGCAATTCATTAAAATCAGCGCTGCCGGAATGCGTGAGAGCCATGTTCACGATGTTATCATTACGAAAGAAGCGCCAAACTATCGCATGGATTAAAGGGTGACTGCTAAAATATTTGCCATTGGAAAAGGGGATTGACATTGTCAGGCTTTCAGGAAATTTTGGTTATTGTATTCATTTTACTGGTTATTTTCTTTTTCCCCAGAATGACTGGCAGGAATTCGGATACCAAACCTGCCAGACCAGTGTTTTTAAAACAATCGTTTTCTCTCTCAGGACGAATGCGGCTGGCGATTGTTATTTCACTGGCTTGGCCGCTTGTGGCATTCACTGTTTTGGAACCCTGGCAAGGCCGGTGGATCAGATTCCTATATATTGGAATCGCACCCGTGGCCGCGGCGTGGAGTCTTTATTGGGTGCGGCGTGGTTTTGTCAAGACCGGCCGGCGACGCTGAATTGCCGGGTAAATAAAACATTATGTCTTTTTACCATCAAAGGAGGTGTTCCATGTTAAAGAAAGCTATCATTTTGATTTGTATTTTGATTTTGGCCGGTGGCTGTTGGAAAACGGGCCTTGACCTGAACATTCGTTTCGACCGGGCACAGGGTATTGAAGTTAAAGATCGGGTTGTTTTTGAAGGTAATCATATTGGCAGCGTCACCAAAGTGCATTATGCTGATTCTGGAGATTATATTATCAGTGTTACCATTGAGTCCGATTTTACCAATACGGCGACCGAGGATTCACAATTTTTTATCATTGATGATCCGCAAAATGCGCCGCATAAAGCTGTTGATGTGTTGCTGACTAAAAAAGGCGGAGCATTATTGGCCGATGGTGCTACTGTCACCGGTTCGGTTAAGCCATCGCCCGTAGCGAACTTGTTCAATCAGCTTGCTAGCGGTTGGAGTATCGGTATGAAATTGTTCGGTGACCAATTAGGTGATTGGCAAAAACAATTTGATTCCTTTTCCAAAGAGTTGGAAAATATTCCCGATAGTGAAGCTTACAAGCAGCTTCAGGCCGAATTTAACCGTCTGGTTGAACGGATGAAACATTCTGGCGACGACGTTCGGGATACGATTCAAAATGAAATTTTACCGCGGTTGCAAGAGGAGATGGATAAGATGAAAAAGCGATTGGAACAAACGAAACCAAAGGAAAAAACAGCACCGAAAACTGAAACCTGATTAACCGTTTGGCTTAAAGATATTCCTTACTTCTTATAATAAATCATGCGTAATGCAATTTTTCATAAATGCGGCTTGGCCATTGCCAGTAGTTTGCTGCTCACCGCGTCATTTCCCAAGTTTAACTTGTACTATTTGGCTTGGTTCGCTTTGGTTCCGCTACTGATTGCTATTCGTGATTTATCCTCATGGAACCGTTTCCGATTGGGCTTTCTGACCGGTCTGGTGCATTATTTCACTTTGGGATATTGGCTGATTCACATGCTCCGCACCTACGGCTATTTGCCGATCTATGTGTGTGTACCCATTTTTTTTCTGTTGGGAGCCTATTTGGCGTGTTATTTCGGTGTGTTTTGCACGCTGTCAGGATATATCAGCCGTAAACCGATTATCGGCGTATCGCTCATGCCGGTGTTGTGGACAGGGCTGGAGTATTTACGCGCGTTTGCGCTTACAGGCGTACCCTGGGAATTTCTGGGACATTCCCAATTCCGCAATCCAGGCCTGATTCAGATAAGCGATCTCGTTGGCGTTTATGGGATTTCTTTTCTTATCGCTCTGGCAAATGGCATAATTTTAATGGCGATACTCGGATTAACCCGACAAAAATGGTTCAATAATACAATAGTTAAAAACCACCTTGCAGTTATCATTGTTATTTTTGCGATTTTGATGAGTATGACGCTGTTTTATGGACAAAGGCGCATACAATCTGTGGATCGGCAAATTGCGGATGCTCCTTTGACCAAAGTGGCCGTTATTCAGGGAAATATTGACCAGGCGCTTAAATGGGATACGCGCTTTCAACTGAAAACCACCTTAAAATATCTTAAACTTTCCGGCGAGGCTCAAAAACAGCAGCCGGATTTGGTGGTATGGCCTGAAACAGCGACGCCGTTTTATTTGCAACACAATCCGACCCTATCGCAACTGGTCAGAAAAGGCATTATAGACACAGGTGCTGATTTTTTGATTGGCAGTCCCTCTTTTTTACGTAAACCCGAAAGTGTTGACTACTATAACAGCGCCTATCTGATCCGGTCGGATGGCACTATCAGCGGCAAGTATGATAAATCGCATCTGGTGCCGTTCGGAGAATATGTTCCTTTGGGTAAGTACCTGACCTTTTTGGGAAAATTAGTGGCACAGGTAGGTGATTTCAAAGCGGGCGATCCGGGTAAAACGCTGCCGTGGCGCAATCATCACATCGGCATACTTATTTGTTATGAATTGATGTTTCCAACGATTGCCCGCACACAGGTTAATAATAAAGCGGATTTGCTTATCAATATCACAAATGATGCCTGGTACGGTGACACCGCCGCCCCGTTTCAACATTTTTCTATCGCTGTTTTCCGAGCGGTTGAAAACAGACGTTCCCTGATACGCGCCGCCAATACGGGGATTAGCGGCTTTATCGATCCGGCAGGCCGAATAATAGCGCCGACGCCTCTATTTGTCGAAGCCGTCGCAGTTCAGTCCGTACCTGTTATCCGGGAAAAAACTTTTTATACCCATCATGGTGATCTGTTCGCCCAAATATGTCTGGCGTTGAGCCTGATTGTTGTAATTGTTCAAATAAGTCTTAAATTCAGGAATAACAGCCTCTGAGCTAAAATTTCAGGTGCGTGTGAGGAAACTTACAAGCCCGGTTGATTAGCCTAAGTCTTGCATTATTGGTTAGAGGGAAATCAATGAATGAACAAACAGTCAAAGTGACATTGCCGAATTCGGTGTATGATCGTATCAGAATGACGGCTCAGGCGTCTTCGCTCACTGCCGAGGAAGTGATAAAACAATCTGTTACACTTTTATTACCGGCTTTTGAATCGGACATGCCTCTGCATCTCCGATTAAGCCTGGCAGGTCTGGCATTGTTAGATGATATTCAGCTTTGGAAGGCAGCCAATACGGTGATGCACGAATCTCGGCAGATACAATTGGAAAAATTGGCTGAATTGCAAAAACATCGCAGTTTAACTAAAATTGAACACAGAGAACTTGACAAACTTACGGAAGAGGCACAGCAAATTATGTTATACAAAGCTGAGGCACGCCGTCTTCTGGCTCAACGCGGTCATACTGTTTTTGCATCTGTCGAGGATTAGACAGGATGTCTGTTTCCGCCGAATTACGCCTACTGCTTGCCGAACGGGATAAGAATCGTTGTGCTTACTGTTTGACCAGTGAGGAAAATTGTGGCCTTCGAATGCATGTTGATCATATCAAACCCGAAACCGCGGGCGGAAAAACGACTCTTGCTAATTTATGCCTGGCCTGTTTCTCCTGTAATGTCCACAAAGGTGCAACTCAACAACGGGCTGATCCGCTGACTCGGGAAACTGTCTTTTTGTTTCACCCTTTGCGTCAAAATTGGAATGACCACTTTTGCTGGGATGAGCGTAGGATAAAAATAATAGGGCTGACACCCTGCGGGCGGGCGACAATTTTAACATTGCAAATGAACAATTCCACAGTGGTAAAAGCACGGCATCGCTGGGTCAGTGCGGGTTGGCATCCGCCTGTTTTATAAAAAGAATCAAAATTCGTTTATCCAGTAAACATGATTAACAGAATGAATTACAACAACTACTAAAGGAGATTATAAAAATGTCTGTCGAACTTAAACAAAATGTTAAAGAATTAACCCAGGAACTTGATAACCTCAAGGAGTGTCTTTGACGTAGCCGCCAAGCAAAAACGACTTGATGAAATCGAAAAGCAGATCGCCAAACCCGGTTTCTGGGACAATCCGGAAAAAAATAAAACGATTTTAAAAGAACGAACCCTTATCACCAACAAACTGGACCGCTACGCCCAATTTTCATCCGATTTGGAAGAAAGCGCGTTGCTGTTAGACATGGCGATTGAAGAATCCGATGATGAAACAATGCAGGAAGCGTCGGAAGAGCTTGCAACACTTACGAGCAGTTTAAAGCAATTTTCTTTGGATGTCATGCTGGACGGTCGCGACGATCAAAATAATGCGATTGTTTCTATCAATGCCGGAGCCGGTGGCACGGAGGCTCAGGATTGGACGGAAATGCTTTTTCGCATGTATTCACGCTGGGTGGAGCGCAGAGGATTCAAACTTGATATTATTGACTTTCAACCCGGAGACGAGGCGGGAATTAAAGGTGTTACTTTCACAGCCGGGGGAGAATATGCCTACGGCTATTTAAAAGCGGAAAACGGCGTTCATCGTCTGGTGCGCATTTCACCTTTTAATGCCAACGGTAAACGGCACACGTCATTCTCTTCGGTGTTTGTGTATCCTGAACTGGCCAATGAAATCGTGATTGAAGTCGAAACCAAAGACTTGCGTATTGACGTTTATCGCGCTTCCGGCGCCGGCGGGCAGCATGTCAATAAAACCAGTTCAGCCGTGCGCATCACTCATTTCCCCAGCGGTATCGTTGTTCAATGCCAGCAGGAATCTTCTCAGCATCGCAATAAAGAGATGGCGATGAAAGTTTTAAAAGCCCGCCTTTATCAACAGGAGACACGCAAGCAGGAAGAAAAATTACAGGAACTGCACAGCGGTAAAGATGAAATCGGGTTTGGCAGACAGATTCGCTCGTATATTTTACATCCCTACCAAATGGTCAAAGACCACCGTGTCAACCTTGATATCGGCAATGTGAACAACGTGCTTGACGGCGGTATTGATCCGTTTATCGAAGCGGTGTTACGGAATAAAAACTGAAATGGACCCAACTTTAATTATTAAACGCTATTATGCTCCTGATTCGCAGGCATATACAGCATTGATGGCTCACAGTGAATATGTTGTGGAAAAAGCGCTCAAAGCCGCCCGCCATGTCAAACATTTGAACCCCGACACTCGCTTTATCGAAGAGGCCGGTATGTTGCATGATATAGGTATTGTTCAAACACACGCGCCTAAAATGGGTTGTTTCGGTGAACATCCGTATATTTGTCATGGCTATCTGGGGCGCGAAATGGTAGAAAAAGCGGGGTTTCCCAAACATGCCCTGGTGTGTGAGCGTCATGTCGGCGTGGGCTTGTCCGTCAGCGATATTCGTAAACAGAAGTTGCCGCTGCCTGTGCGCGATATGCGTCCAGTTACGCTGGAAGAACAGATTATCGGTTATGCGGATAAGTATTATTCCAAAAGCAAAGGCAAATTCGGCAAGCAAAAGTCACTCAAAAAAATCAGGCGGCAATTAAAAAAAATCAAAAAAGATTATGTCGTTCAATTCGACCGGTGGATTGAGCTTTTTGAGTAAACCCTTTTAAAGCATATCATGGAAAAATATGTTTCCCGAACAGCTAAAAGAAGCGTTGCGCTTCTATTTTATCACAGATGACAATCCAGAGGCCATCAGCCCGTTAAAGCAAACCCGAATCGCCTTACAAGCTGGCGCCACGATGGTTCAATATCGCAACAAAGCGT
Organism: Desulfococcaceae bacterium HSG9; assembly: GCA_030378005.1. Taxonomy (GTDB): domain Bacteria; phylum Desulfobacterota; class Desulfobacteria; order Desulfobacterales; family JAUCGF01; genus JAUCGF01. The sequence continues at coordinate 15,546 of JAUCGF010000165.1, forward strand.
TTGAACCGCATCATTATCAGGAAGTGGAAGCGATCAGAACGCTATGCCGGTGCAACGATGTTCCTTTTATCGTCAATGATGATATTGTGCTTGCCAAGGCTGTGGAAGCGGATGGCGTGCATGTGGGCCAGGCCGATGACAGCCCGATGCAGGCGCGCATTTTGTTAGGTGATCAGGCGATTATTGGTGTGTCTGTATCTAATATGGATGAATTGCGCAACACCGATTTGACTCCGTGCGATTATATCGGTACAGGGCCGGTTTTTGCCACGGCAACCAAAGCGGATGCCAAAACCGTATTAGGGCCGGCCGGAATGGGTGAGATCGCCCAAGCCGCGCCGGTTCCTTTGGTGGCTATCGGCGGAATCAAGCACACCAATGCCGGAGACTGTTTTGAACACGGTGCCGCAGGTGTGGCGGTGATCAGCAGTATCACACGGGCTGACCATCCGCAACAAGCCGCCCTGATGATAGGCCGGCAGTGCGCTTGCACACCACGCAAACATTTGGAATCCTCATGGAATGATGAATTCAGCCTGATTAAAAAGCTATCTGAGTATGCACCTTCGGATTTCAATCATCCGATGCTCTTAGGAGATGACGCCGCGTTATTGCATCAGATACAACGTCCGGTGATTACCACGGATGTGCAAAGAGAGGGCGTTCATTTTCGTTCAGATTGGCAAACGCCCGCGCAAATAGGATTCAAAGCGGTCACCGTTACCTTGAGTGATCTGGCGGCCTCGTATGCCGCGCCTGTCGCTCTTTTTATTAACCTGACTCTTCCGAATACAATAACCGATAACACCGCAGAAGTGCTTTATAGCGGCGTTCATCAGGCATTGACGCATTATGGATGCGCCCTGGGCGGCGGCAATATTTCCACAGGCAGTGAGTTGGCGCTTGATCTTTTTGCAATTGGCCGAGGCAATCCTGAATTATTCCCCATGCGCAACGCCGCCAGGGCCGGTGACGGACTGTATTGCACCGGACAGTTGGGATTGGCCGGTGCCGGTCTGAAAGCTCTGCAAAAAAAAGATAACGCCTTTGCCGGTCTGATTGCAAAATTTAAGTCTCCGTTAGCCCGGTTTGACGCCGCTGAAGTGCTGGCACGACACAATGTGCGATGTGTTATGGACATATCTGACGGTTTAGCCGGAGATGCCGCCCATATCGCCGAAGCGTCCGGGGTTTCAATCGTCTTTGATGATCTGAGCACGAAAGCAAATCCTGAACTGACAGCGTTTTGCCGTAAATACGATTATCGCCCTGAAAAGATGATATTCAGCGGCGGCGAAGATTACGAACTTTTGTTCGCCTGTCCGCCGGCAGTATTTGCGCAAATCAAATCGGCACTTCCCGCCGCATTTCAAGCAGGACGCTGTATTGAATATGATCAAAAATTGTTGAAGAACTTGCCTGATGGCGTTGCATCCTGGCAGCATGGTAAGCTATCTTCTTAATGATATGATAAGGAAAAAAAGGCATCTTAACAATTCCAAGGAATGTTGAATTATCACTCGGTAGGGTGGGTAAAATGCCGACCGCAACGCCCGCATTTATACAAACCTTCGTCGGCATTTTGCCCACCGGTTTTAACCACAGGCCATTGTTTTCAAGCAATTTAAGAAATCGGATTTTTCCAAAAAATCCGATTTCTGATGCACCTGACAGCATTTATGTTTTGCCGTCTTGTCAGGCAATAAATACCGGTTGAATCATGCGGTTGCCCAACCTACGCACTGACAATGATGCGGTTCGTGAATGACTTGGTAGGGTGGGTAAAATGCCGTTACCAATGTTCGCATTCGCACAAACCTTCGTCGGCATTTTGCCTGCCGATTTAACCACAGGCCATTGTTTTCAAGAAATTTCCCCATTGTAACGATATGATGTGCCTCGTAAATGGCAGGCAAAGGTCAATTATTTTAACTGCATTCAGGGTTGTCGTCTTGTCAGGCAATAAATATCAATTGAATCAGGAATTTGCCCACCCTACGCACTAAAACATTGTTATTTCACTAAAACCATGCTGATAGCAGACGTTTTCAGCAGCGATACAGTCTTCTTTGCCATTGAAAAGAGCGTTATGGGGTACAGGCGTTCATATAACGTAATCATTTATCCCCCGCCTGATTCGTTCCAGCCGTCAGTTTTTTCGGTATTAAAGGCTTTTCCGAGTTACGAAATCTTTTGGGCCCATTTACAGGCACGGTTCTGAGCCAGGATAAGGGGGAATAGGACGAATAGGCTCGGGCATTATACAGGGTGGGGGATTACATGGTTCACACGGCCTATTCCAGTAGTGACATGTTGGACATGAAGGCTTCTCACATTCATTGCACCCAAAAGGAGAATCGCAATCATAGGTTCTATAACATGTTCGCTGCAAAGTTCCATCAACATTGCATCGCTCCCATATATAATAATAGTGTGGTTCTCTATTATAATCGTTCCAATGCCATTCGGACTCGCCATTTTCGCTCCAATATAACTTTTGTAGCTGCATGAATACCCCATTAACTTTATCGTATAATGACTCATGGTTTGCAAGTCTTCCATTAACCCAATGAGTATGCGAAATATATTCTCCTAAATTATTATAAAGTGTTGTACTGACACATGGTCCTGAAGAACATGATCCCCAAACAGAATTACTTTTTCGCGTTAATTTCTCTTTGGTCCAATAACACCCCCTCCAATTTGAACTACATTCGCAGAATTCGTTTTTTACAGTAATGAATTTTGGTTCTGTACTATTAGTGCATCCATAAACATCTGTGATTGTTAAATTGACTGCATAAGTTCCAGGTTCTGTGAATTTTAGAGAAGCATTCTCTCCTGTAGCACTTTGTCCGTCAGAAGAAGACCATGTATATGTCAAGTTGACATCATCTTCGGTCAGATCACCTACTTCAGTAAGGTTTGCCATAAGCTGTACTGTTAACGGAGAATCACCTTCAGTGGGAGATGCCGTGAAATCAACAGCAAATTGACTTTGCTCAGGACATTCCACACTGATAATTTTGGGTTTTGAGTCCGCAGAACATCCGTAATGATCCGTCGCCGTCAATACAACAGTATAATCTCCGGGGTTTTGTAAGATTGTTGTAACGGCTTCTCCATTTAAATGTTTTATCGTTCCTTCTGGGTAAGAAATAGACCATTGATAATCCCAACCTTCAGGATATACACCTTCGTCAGAAAGGTTAGCGATAAGCTGTACCGTTAATGGAGCTTCACCTTTGGTGGGAGATGCAGTGAAATCAACAGTAAATTGACTTTGCTCAGGACATTCCACACTGATAATTTGGGGTTTTGATTCAGCAGTACATCCATAATTATCCGTCGCCGTCAATACAACAGTATAATCTCCAGGGTTTTGTAAAACTGTTGTAACGGATTCTCCATTTAAATGTTCTATCGTTCCTTCTGGGGAAGAAATAGACCATTGATAATCCCAACCTTCCGGATATACCCCTTCGACAGTCAGATTTACCTCTAATGGTGCTTTACCGGAGGATGGAATTGCGGTGAAAGGTACTTTCTCTTCCTGGCTCTCATGCTCTTTAAGCACTTGCTCATAAGATATATGTTTATCTTTATGTTGCTCTTTCAGGCTTCTCAAGTAGTCACCTGGATCTGTTAACACATTTTTAAGATTATCTGCTAACCAATTGATTTAAAAAAATTAAAAGGATATTTCATTTGAACGATATTTTTATCTAAAATTTGTAAACCCGCAATCTGTACAGCTCAGAGCGGAGTCACAGCTTTTCAGGAACTGCCGACTGCCAATTAGCTGACATTGAAAAATGTGTGATCGTAATCATTTTATCATTTTTCCACTTCAGACATTAAAAGGAAATTCAAAATGATAA
>JAUCGF010000166.1 GCA_030378005.1 Desulfococcaceae bacterium HSG9
TTAAAAAGACAGCCGGGTTGCCATAAGAAGACAGCCGGGTTGCCATAATTTAAAAAGGAGGTGATTTTGGCAACTGTATAAAAAATGTTCGTTTTAATATCCATGTAGTAGAAGCATTATTTTAATCGGTATGACATTGGCAATGGTTCGGTAATTTTTTCTGATTCAACGTGTTAAGGATCATAACTATCTAAAACTATTACAAAAAATTTTAAAATTTTGTTTTTATAACCTATTGAAATTAGTTGTAAAAACATTTAACTTTAAAAACATTTAAAAGGAGGGGACAATGGCTATTGCAAAAAAATTATCAGTTATTATTACATTCTGCGTCTTGGTATTGACACCGTTTTCAGTTGGGGCGATACAGTTACAAACTGTTGGCGATCCGACTACGTGGTCAACGGCTCATATTGAGTTTAATGGTTCCCATGTGTACTACGCCGGGGAATTCGAACTTATTTTAGGTCAAGGCAGTGATGCATTTGACACGGTCGGGTATTGTGTGGAACTGGACGAGCCGATCTCTATAGGATTTTACGATGCTGAACTTAAATCAGTCGATTTCAAAGATAACGGAATGGATGCCGCCTGGCTGATGAATGAATATGCCTACGGTCTGGGAAAAGGCCCGGCAAACGCTGGCATTAATGAAATTATGAATGCCAAGGCCGCTTTGCAGTTGGCGATCTGGGAAACGATTCACGGGGCTGATTTCACCTTGCTAAGTGACACTGCGGATTCCATTGAAAATTTGTACAGAGGCTATCTCAACGGGTTGGCTACGGCCAAAAGCACCGGTACTTATAACACCGACTTTGCGAATAATTTCAGTATTGCCCATCAAGTCGATGTTCAGGACCTTTTGATCTACAATCCCGATAATTCTGGAGCCGTACCCGAACCGAGTACTATCCTTCTGGTAGGCTGCGGTTTGATTGCTTTTGGGTTAATCAGAAGAAGATCGAATAAGAAAAACTGATTTTAACGGATTTTGTTGATTCTATTCTGTTAGGAATGAGGACGAAATAACTTCCCCTATATTTTTTGAAACGTGAATTCACATATCACGTTTCAAAAATCACAAATGGGGGAAGTTTTTTTGTGCCTGATTCTTAGCACGCTCAAGCACAAAACTACATGGAAACCGGATAAGAAAAGGAAAATGCACAACTCTGATCAGGGACTCATCTCCCTGAATTGTAGGAAGGGTGCAGAGAAACGAAACCTACACCGAATGCAGATTAAGGGTGGGTTCCTAAAAATCGGGTTTCTTGGCCACCGTAACTTCCGTAGATTTTCCTCACTTTAGAAACCCGATTTTTGTCCTGCATTAAGTTGGCAGCCTTTCTCTGCATCCACCCTACCATATTACGGATAGGCGTAATAAGCCACGCCCTCATAAGTCCACATTTTTTTGGCATCTTCGTCTTCCATAAGATGATTTTTCTCATTTTCATCTACCGTGAAGAGATGCACACTCAAAGTTTCGCTGTACAAGCGATACACGGGTATGGCACCTTCCGGATTGCCGAGCAGAGGCCCATAATAACCTTGCATTTGTTTATGAGGAAGAAAAGGATTATGACAAGGCATTGTTCCATCACAAAGAAGCGGTCAGAATAAAGCCGGATTTTACAATCGGATGGTACGGCCTGGGACAGACCTATTCCAAATCAAGCCGGTTTCCCCTGGCGCTTGAGGCCTATCTGAAGGCGTGCCATGAGGATAAGACCGACGCATGGAAAAAGATTGAGGCATTGCTTAAAAACAACCGCTTCACGGTGACAGAATCAGGGCAGATCATGGATAAGGAAAGCCTGATTATGCTTTTTGACAAAAACCGCAGGGCTGATATTACGAAAATGATTTCAGAATGCGGCTTCCGCGCCAGTGTGGTTCCTGCAATAACTTTCAGAAATATCCTGTTTGACACGGCCTCGGCCGACATCAAACCTGTTTCGATTCCGCAGTTGAATGAGATCGGGGAAGCGCTTAAAGCGCTTGGCGACCTGAAAATAAAAATCAGCGGCCATACCGACCGCCGGCCGTTCAAGGGACATGCCCAGAAACAAAGCGACAGGATGAATATGGAGCTTTCCCAAAAAAGAGCTGAATCAGTGGCCCGGTATCTGGTAAACATGGTCGTATCAGAGCAACGAATCATAACCGCGGGCTACGGCCCTTCCCGGCCTGTTGCGCATGATAATACGCCTGAAGCATATACCCAACACCGCAGGGTTGTTATTGAGATGGCGGAATAATCATTCCACACCCTCATTATTCGGGTTTCTTTCCTGTGCCGGCGCTATCAAGCACGATAGCAATTAAAAGAGTAATACCGCCGATCATTGTGAGCATACTCGGCGTTTCATTTATTCCGAAAATCGGAAGATAGACCCAAAGGACGCCTCCGACCACTTCCACCATTGATAGCAAGGTCAGTTCCACCGCGGGCAAGAATTTTGCACCGGCGGCAAATAAGATTAATCCGATGCTGACAATAAAACCATGAAGCATGCTCAGGCAAATATTCCGAAACGGCATGGCAATCGAAGCATTCTGAAAAACAAGAATCAACATCGTAAAAAGCACACAGAGTATTCCGGCAAACGCAATGGTCGTAAATTGAGGTGTCTCCTTACGCCATCGAAGGCTCACCGAAAAAACAGCGAAGCCTGTCGCGGAAAGCAATGCGATGAGACTTCCGACAACACTGTTTTTTTCCAATCCCTCTGCGACCATGATAATAATTCCGAATAACGCGATAAACATCGCTATCCAAGTCTGCAACCGGATTTTTTCCTTTAAAAAGACAATGCCCATAAATGCGGCGATAAATGGCGTAGCAGCCATCATAAACAGAGCATTTGCAGCCGTTGTCAAAGTGATTGACCAAATAAAGCCGATGAAAGCGGCCACAAGTCCGAAGGCTCCGAGCAATCCTGAAACACCGTTGTCGATAAAGTTTCTTATGGAGGTTGCGCCTTCCTTTAACAAAATATACGCTGATAAAATCAATGCTATCGTCAGACCTCTGAAAAACAAATATTGCCACCGGTAAGTTTGGGCTTCTACCATGTAGCGTATGATCAAAGCGCCGAATGACCAAAGCAATCCGGCGGAACAGCCCAAAAAAAATCCTTTCAGATGATTTATGTCAGTATGAATTTGAGTGCCTCCATAGAAAAAAATTTGATTTGGCAGCGGTGTGGTATGACACCGTGTTAATCTTATATACATTTTTAGCGTTGATGTGCCATGACAAAGGGGAGCCTGTTTTTTAAAACGTTTAAATCACATAAGATTAAACTCAGGTCAAGAAAAAATAACATGGTTTTTACAATCAAAAAAAATTAATAAATTGAAAATTGCTGTGGGTGAAGCGTGCTGCAATGCCATTGAGCATGGCAACAAGTTCTAAGAAGGCAGCCTCATTATTCTTGATTTCATTGTTGAATATGAGGTGAAATTGTAGGTGGATGTCCATGACCAGAGTGAAGGCGGGGGGCGAATTTCCAACGGAAAATCCGGTCATTCTGAAAAAGGTTCAGGATAAAACGAACCGGCGAGGATGGGGCATGTTTCTGATTAACGCCAACCATCACCGGTTGCTATGGAGCGTAGCGGAATAGCTATCCGGTGCATGGTTTTGTTCGGTATTTTGAAATACACTTGATTCCTATATGTACGACTTTTTTAACTTGAAGAAGGGAGAAAACCATATTCCTCTTCAAGTTTTTCCATTTGTTTCCTTAGTTTGGTTAACTTGTTTTTCGCTTTATCCTTTTCTTGTTTCAAATATTCTTCTTTTTCATCAAATTCTTTCATTTTTTGTTTAAACTCAGGGTCACTATCCATTTTTTGTTTTAGCAAAATATCGGTCATGTCATTTGACAGATATTCTGAAAGCTGGGAACTGTGAATTTCAATCTGTTTCTCTAAATCATTACAATCAATTTGGTATTTTCTTAATATCTTAATTCCAGCTTTGCTTGCTTGAGCTAAATTAAAGGCTGCCCCAATTAGCGCAATAGGTAATAAATGATTTTGATCTCCCGTTTCAACCTGTAATGATTCTCCAACTAACAAAATTTGAAATGACATATTAGGCCAATTTCCATTATTATCAAAACTTGATTTTATAACACTTGCTGGACTACCATGCTTAATCATAGAAAACATATGATACATATGATGTTCTGACTCTTTTTCACTTTTGTCTGGGAAAATTTCTTTTAGTTGTTTGTCAAATTTCCATGGCTTATGCCATGAATTATCGTGTTTCAACCAGATAACTTCTCTTGTTGAATCAAGTGCGATGTATTGGCAATCAACTCTCAACTCAATAACATTCAATAGTAAAATAGATGCATCACGCCATCGTCCTTTTAATGACAATAGTTGTATTGAAGTTACACACTCTTGAATTCTTGATAATATTGAAACAACGAGCCCAATTGTTATTTTGACATCCTTGCTTCTCTTAATGACACGCTTAATAATCCTTTCTATATCAGATTGCAAAGTTTGAACGTGAAAAGAATATTCATACAACCTTTGGTCTTCAATATTTGGGTATTCCTTAATCTTCAATACTCTTTTTTGTTTCATCAGATTAGTAATCATTTTTTTTAATGCAATCTACCGAACAGTGTTGATAGGCGGAAAAATTTTCCATGATATCTCAGGATATATATGGAAAAGCTTTCCACATATACAGATATTGTTAATAAAAACAGTAAAAATTATCTTGCTTATTAAGACTTTTGATCTGTTGTCGAATGTCCGCTTATTCGTATAACACGAGGTGGATATGGAAAACAATCGTAAATTCAGGCCTAATCCTGAATATCGCTTTCTGAATAGCGTTTATGGAGATATTTTCTGTATATGCAGATATTATTAATTAAAACAGGAAAAATGATCTTGATAGTCAAGACCTTTTGATCTGCTATTGAATTTTTATTGATTATATAACACGAGAAAGATATGGAAAACAAGCATAAATTCAAGCCTGATCCCGAATATCGCTTGATGGATCAGGTACCCTATCACCATTACGCATACAAGACCGAGCAGGCTTATTGTTCATGGATATTGCAATATATCCGCTTTTATGGTGGCAAAACCTATCCTGAATCTTTGGATAAAAACAATGACGAAGTTTTATGCTGATACGAACGTTGCGGACGGCATTTTACCCACCCTGCGAGTAATGATTATGATGCAAATCCGCAAAGCTGTTTTACAAAGATTTTTTATAATTCGTCAGTCATAAGTTCTTGTAAGTTATTGCCATTTTATCCAATCAGGCATTGAAAGTGAAAATATGACACAAATTTTGTCAGTTTCAATGCCATAAGGGATTCGGGCAGGTCGTTACAAAACAACTTGAAACTTCACACTTAAAACTTGTAACTGACGAGTAAGAAAAGGTATCGGACTTATTCATCGATGTTATTTTCTTCGGCAAAGCCATCATAATCGCCGCGAGGATCAAGGGTGCTGACAATTGGTGATGTTTTGGGTATGGGAATGAACGGTACTTGATCTTCAACTTTACCGGACAGTTTATTACGAAAGAACCATGCGGCTCCGCCCAATAATCCTCCACATGCGGCGGTGAAATGATATAGGCCCCAGGGGCCGGTTATCATAATAATCGAAGATGCTGTCACAGGCCCGAGACATGCGCCTAACCCAAAAAACAGGATCAACGCCGCGCTGACCGGAACGATATTCTCGGTTTCGATATTGTCCTGGGCTTGTGCCATAGCTACCGGGTAAATAGTGAAAATCACTCCAAAACAGGCTGTCAGCATTAATAGAACCCCCAAGCCTGATTCGCCCATGGTTGAGATACTGATGCTCACGAGCATCACTGCAAATCCTACTATCGATAAAACTGTAAGCCGATTGAAGCGGTCGGATAACCAACCTACGGGCCATTGGAATAACAGCCCCGACCATACGGCAAGGCTCATAAACCACGAAACCTGTGAAATTTGAAGCCCTATTTCCAATCCCAAAATCGGAGCCAAAGTATAAAATGAGCTGTTGATCAAGCCTGCCGTAAAGCTTCCAAACATACTGAAAGGCGCCAATTGAAAAAGCTTGATCATATTATAGCGAGGTGCTGCAAGAGGCTGCGGATGTACGGACTGTGTAATGGAAATGGGTATAAGGCATAACGCCGAAAGGATTGCGGCTATCATGAATATGGTTTTGCCCTGGACATCACTGACGTTTAAGAGAAATTGACCGCTCCCAATCCCAAAATAAACCAAAATCATGTAGATAGATAATAGTCGTCCCCGAAAAGCCGGTTCGACTTTTTCGTTCAACCAGCTTTCGATCACCATAAAAAGCCCGGTAACGCACAATCCATTGCAAATTCGTAAAAGAGCCCAAAACCAATGCGCTATATATATGGCGTGAAGTAAAGATATGGCCGTCAGCACAGCGGCAAATACAGCAAATGCCCTGATATGGCCAACATATTTCACGACAGGCTGGCAAAAAAAGATGCCCGATATGATTCCAATATAGTTGCAGGACATGACCAATCCGATTATTTGCTTTGAATAGCCATGAAGGCTCATATTGATACTGAGCAGGCTGTTTAAAAGGCCGCCGCTAATGGTAAGAATTGTCGTGGCTAACAGCAAGGCAAAAAAAGATTTAATGGTGTCGATCATAGTTTATGTTTCCAAGAGTGCTTTGTTTAAAGTGATTAGATATTTCTACAAGAAAATGTGCGGATCCGGATGCGTTAATATTTTCAGGCCTGTGCAATTCATTTGATGCGCATGACAAAGGGGAACCCGTTTTTAAAAACATTTAAATCACATAAGATTAAACTTTGGTCAAGAAAAAATAACATGGTTTTTACAATATTCGGGGTCGAAAGCTATCGTGCTGTAATTGCATCAATCTCATTTCCTAAACAGGCGCTTTCAGACCTTAAACCCACATTTTATGGGAGTTATCTATTCTCCATTGATTCCATACCTCAGCCCCATGTTCTATAAAATTAGTATGCGCCCAATCCGTCATGCCTTGTCCTCCCTAAAGTGTATTACAATAATACTTCAAAATTTATAGATGCTTCATATTGAAATTGTTTGCGTTTATGGTTAAATTTCAGGTATATTAATAGCAAGGGAATTTCATTTATGCAAAAAATGAAAAGGCGGTCATCAATCCAATTCGTTTTCATCCTTCAATGGTACCGCAAGGAATAAAATGATGAAACAAATTATTACCCTTGAAAGAAGAAATATGCAATACGTCATCGGGGGGGCAAAAAATCGTCAGACCTGAACAAGCCAAATTCATCGGAAAAGCAATATACTCAGGTACTCGGATTTTGAGTGAAAGTCGCTAATATGTTGTAATTTTAAATAATATAACCAGAATTACATCTGTATCACTACCAAAATTAAAATACTATACAAGAGATTAAAAGCATGCCATCGAATAGAAAGTCTAAAAAACCTGCAAAAAGATACTATCGTAAACGGGTTGAACTGTTTCGCCTTATTGATAAAATAAAATTGTGGCCTTCAAGAAAAGGAATTTTACATGGTATCAAAATCATTGATAAAATAGGAGACCAGGCACAAATAACCACCCATTGCAATAAGACGTTTACAGTCAATAATTCGAAAAACAGCCGGGCCGCTCGGTGGCTTCGCAATAAATGGATTACAGGCACTTGCCGGGTTTGCCGTGTTCCTGACTGGAAGTTGGCCAAATATTCAGCCACTCAGTTTAAACGCCATCACGGCTCTCTTCTTCTGAAAGAAAGCGAAAAGAGGGTAAAGTAATGGATAGGCGAAAAACAGACAAGATTATGACCATCGCCTTAAAAACCGTGAAGGGGATATTGGAAGCCGTCCCTTTTTCAAGCGAAGATATCAGGAAAATACTTGATATAGAGCGTGATGCTGAAAAAAAGGCGATTATGGGACTCGGCAGTGTCATTAACAGCGGGGTACGGGAAGTTTTAAACTGTGAATTGATATATGTCGCTTTGACAAATATGGATTTTTCATGGGGCGATCATGCCAGTTTGATTATGAAAAAGGGCGATGAGTTGGTGGGTGAAGAGGTTCAAAATAAAAAACGCATTGCCGAATTATCCAAACGCAAAGATGTCTGGTTTATGCACCAGAATTTCGTTATATACAAAGATAAGGTATCTTTTCCCAAAGATTTGATGAAGAAAATCTGTCATTTTGAAATTCCGAGCCTTCCTACTGACTGGCATCAGTTAGAAGACTGGCCTATCGAATACCGTTCCATTATCTATGCCAATCCGAGTACGCCTTGCGACAATTTTTTAAAAAAGCGATATTTCGATGGAATCCATGAAAAGGGATTGGGAACGATTCTCGTCGGAGTTGCTTTGTAAATAAACCGTTCATTCCAACAATATGATACTATCGGTAGATGGAGACTTCAGGACAGCCTACGGGAACAGCTGATTTTGCAGGAGGTCTTTTATCGTTATAACGGACAGTATTCTGAATAAACTGTTTAAGAGCATGTTTGAAAAGTCTTAAATCGGATGTAAAAACGTGAGGGCGTGGGCTGATTCCACAAATTTTGGGGTAATATATGCTTGTAATGTCGCATGGAGTATGATATATTTTTTTCCATATTTGATACAGGACTGTTGGATATGAAAAAAATATATTGTAATGCTTGCACAAAATTAACGAGAAGGCCTTGCCGCATTGGCGTCAAAAGGCAGACATAAATCTCAGAAAATTCTTGTTGAAAAAAACCAAAGAGATTGCAAAAGCGCTGAACATAAGCATGAAAATATTGGCCGCGTAAAAAAGCGGTTTGTTGAAAATGGTCTTGATATTACGCTCAAAAGAAAGGAGATAACTTAATGAGTACAGCGGATGATATTAAAGAAATTCTTGATAACGAAGAGCTTTTAAAAGAGAAGACAAAAATGATTTTTCAAGAAAAAGATATTGATAAATCAAATTTCTTGGACTTATCAGAAATCAAGAACTTAATGGATGAATTTTGTAAAGAAATTGGTATAAAACCATATTCTATTGAGGAAGTTAACGATACACTTAAGTATTTTGATACCAATAAAGATAACAGAATCAGCCTTCAGGAGCTTTTTAAATTAATAAGACAACTGTTATCGACAAAGTATTTGACAAATAGCTGATAAATCAGTTGCTATATCAGGGCTGTTCAATTATAGCTAACTCCCTCGTAATTAAGAACATTATTGAGTTTCATACAGTTGTTAAAAAGCTCAAGACTGACATTTTTAACATTGTTCTTTCTGAAAATGTTTATTGCAAAACTTCTCAGCTTTTCAAAAATATGAGGATTCGTCCGAATTCGGGATTCGTCTTCTTTCATTGTCACATCGCGAACATGATGATTCCTGTTTTCGATTCTCCAATGATTCCGGATGGCCGTATTAAACTCTTCTGCACTTAAAACAGTCGTTGAGATATAAAAAGATGTCTCATCACTGTTCTCCCAAGTTTTACTTTTTGTGTTAAAAACCAGCCGGTTCCGCTTGATTTTTACCAGCGCTTCGGCTAAGTCCTGTTTTTCATTGTGAGTAAAATAGGGAGAAATAAAAACTTCGGCTTCACGACTTTCTATCCGATTGCGGGTTTTGGTTATCGGTTCATGATGAACGTCATCAGGGAGCGCTGTTCCAGAGGTCGCCTCACTGTCGCACAGTAAAGTCAGTTGATTCGATTTCACTTGGACGATAACGTCATTGCCCGTCCGTCAGGCCGTTCGGAGCGTTTTTTCCTGACAATGAAGAGCATCGAAGGTAAAAATATGTCCGTGCAAACCTAAAGCTTTCATTAAACTTTGCGCCGTCGGGATTTCATCAGTTTCAGCTGCGATTTCTTCGTGAGCGATAATAATATGGCCATCGCTTAAGAAGGCGCTTGGAATCTGAACAGCTTTTCGGTCTTTAAAGTGATCAAAACCGCCGCGTAACACCTTTCCGTTACAACCGACAAACCGCTTATCATTCGTACTTTCAGCCAGAATCGTACTGTACTATCTGAAACATTTTTCCAGTTCAGATGCTGATGTGCCTTCAATTATATTACGAATAGAAGTATAAGTCGGCATTCTTTTCCAATTTAAATTGAAAATTTTATCGAGCGTATCATAATGATTCACAATAAACTTGTGTATTTTGCGATAAAACTCATATTTCGCACTTTTCGAGTATAAAGTTTTTAATTTTGTTTTCTTCGACATTGTCAGCCTTATTCAGGCGTGTTACGGAGCAGCAAGATTCAAATAGATAGACGGCGGAATGCTCAACAGTCGCAAGACTGCAATATGTATATCGTGCAGACCTTTCAGTGTCTGCTTTACCAAACGATCTTTAATAAAAATCAGTGATAGGTGAACGTTTCTGAACAGATAACGCAGATTGTTCCAAGTCGGCCTGGCGGTTTTCATATTCTGAGGTGGAATCGGTGGTTTCTCAACAGATTCTTCGGTCATTTGTTTGCGAACAGCTCTCTCTATATATAAGACTGATAATCATCAGGGCTGCAAAATACAAAAACGTTATGGCCTCGATGCGTGAGGATTTTTTGAGAAAGACAGGGGCGATTTCCAATACGGATTTTGTTGTGCGGAATCGTTTTTCGAGTCCTGGCGGCCGATTGTAAATCCGAAGGACTTCGCCACATTTCTTATCCGTATTGGTAATCAACGGGAATGTGCCGTCGGCTGGAGCCTGCTGATGAATCGCCACCGGATTTCTTTGCCAGCTTAATTCATAGGTGATCTTCATACGGTCTTCATAAATGCTGTCAGGCCCCGGACGCCCGCTGCCGATTTTTTTTTGTAATAGATTTTCCGCTCAATCAACTTGATATCAATCAGCCCTTTGGTATTTTTGATCGCTTTGGAGATCGCCGCTTCGATCTGATTCGTACTCATTTCGGGATATTTCTTTAATTTTTTTTGATTTTTATTTTTCAGACCTCTGGCATCGCTATTCAGTTAAAGGGTTATCCCTGAATTTCGGAGCAGGGCGTCTCCGGCATTGTTTATTCAATGCGAACTTGGGTTCTCAATTGAGACAGTGATGATATAACATTTTTATCAATACATTGAAATTGAAAAAACCTCTCAGGCCTTCCCATAATTTTTTAACTGTCATTTTTCCAATCAGAAATTTTTTGAAATCGGCGCTGAGTTCGATTGACATATCGATTAAATGAGCTATCAGAAGACACTGATAGTGATTTTTCGCTGCACGCCAGCTTACACGGGAATATTTATGTTTCATATTATACCCATGATTTTTCTGAGTGCCAAAACTCTCGTTTTCAATTTTCCATCTCAGGCGTCCGGCCTGACTGGTTTCAAAAACATTCGACCATGTCACTGCCTGGCTGAACAGAAATACAAAACGCTTTTTTTCGATTTTGCCGGACGCTCTTCTGACAGTCTCATCACATTCGATCCAATTGAGCTTATGGCCATGATAATCAACAGCATTCACCCAGTAACATTCACGCATTATCTTCGCACCGCCTGCGGCTGTCATTTCTCTACGTGCATTGTCAGGCGTGATGTCCTTCAAAGCATCGACTTCTTCCCATACCGTTTTTAAACTGCCGTCTTTGAAGGTTACAATATATTCATATTGATTTTTTTCACATAAATCGAAAAATGTCTTATCAGGATACAATCCGTCAGCGACAATACAGACAGGCGGACGCGGATACATCTTTTTAAGCTTTTCAGTGGGAAATACTTATGAATACGGTGAAATATCAGATATGCGAATTTATTCCATTTTTTTTGTAAAAATCTTCTGATTTCACGATTTGGCGTGTAGATGATAGCAGACGGCTTTTGCATGGTGACCAGATATCTAAGTTATTGTTTGTATTTCATCACCGCTTACACCATTCTTAAAAAGCTGTCAAGATTTTTTTAAAATATCGAAAATTTAAATTTTCGAAAATAAATTTTCAGTCGTCAGAAAAATGACTGAATCAGCCAGAAAAATTAATTTCCGACCAATTTTTAACTTGTTGTATTTGAAACTTATTTTATAATAATTATTTTTCCTCTGAATTGCTGATTATCTTGACATAGCTACCAAGATAATTATATATGAACAATTGTTCATATATAATAAAAACTAAAAAGATAGGAATTTAAAATGACAAATTCAGAATCAAAATCGTTTACAACTTCCCAAAAGGGGACAACCCACGATGAAAACGGATGCCATATACGGATCGTGCATCTTGAAAGAGTGGCTTTGGCCAAGCGACAGGCGTTGGCAGAGGAAGAATCAGAGCGTTTGGCACTGACTTACAAAATTTTAGGAGACCCGACTCGCTTGAAAATTGTTATGGCACTTAACGATGGGGAAATGTGTGTCTGTGATTTGGCCGCTTTTTTAGGTCTGAGTGAGTCTGCGGTTTCGCACCAATTAAGGCGTTTGAAAGATTTGGCGCTGGTGCGGCAACGTCGCCAGGGACAAACCCTTTTTTATGCCTTAAATGACAGCCACATAGCCACTATTATTAACATCGGCCTTGAACACATAAGAGAAGGGGGTAGAAAATGGATTTGATCGCTTCTATTATTCAGGCATCCTGGTATTTATTAGTGGAATCCGCAGTGTATATTATTTTTGGACTGATTATCAGCGGTTTATTAAGCACCTTGATCAATCCGCAAGCCATTTCTCGCCATCTCGGACAGAGACATTTCAAATCCGTATTTAAAGCCGCACTGATAGGTATCCCATTGCCCTTGTGCTCTTGTGGCGTTATTCCGGCTGCCGTGACGCTCAAAAAACAGGGGGCCAGTAATGGCGCCACAACCGCTTTTATGATTTCAACACCCGAATCCGGTGTGGATTCCATTGCAATCACGTATGCGTTGTTAGACCCTATAATGACTGTTGCACGCCCTATGGCCGCATTTGTCAGCGCTACGATTGCAGGTATATTGGAAAATTGGTTCAGTCAGGATGATAAACCGGATACCGCTTCACAGAAATCTGATCAGTCCGGTGAAATGAACGGATGTTGTAACGAGCATGATCCCCCTCATGATAAAAATAAGCGTCCTGATTCGTTAATTTCTAAAATTAGCAGCGGGTTGCATTACGCTGTCAACGAAGTGTGGGCAGACATGGCCGCATGGTTTTTTATAGGGCTGCTTTTGGCCGGTATCATCACCGTGCTTATCCCCGACGATTTTTTCGGCCGCTATTTAAACGGAGGAATCAGTTCCATGTTGATTATGCTTGCATTTGGCATTCCTTTATATATATGCGCAACGGCATCCACACCGATTGCGGCCGCATTGATAATGAAGGGCGTCAGTCCGGGTGCGGCGTTGGTCTTTCTTCTAGTCGGACCGGCTACAAACATCACATCGCTTACGGTTCTTTTCGGCATATTAGGAAAAAGAACCACTGCAATCTATTTGACCGTTATTGCCGTTGCGGCGATCTTTTTTGGTTTAACCGTCGATTGGGTGTATGTTGTTTGGGATATTGAGGTTCGTGCAGTAATCGGCCAGGCTGCTGAAATTATTCCTGCCACGATACAATTTAGCAGTGCTTTGCTGCTGATTGTTTTAACGCTAATCAAGATTGTGTTGCCAGCATTTACTACCCGTTTGGGGCGATTTTGGAAATCATCCGAACGTAAAAATCAGGCACAATTTAGCGGGGTAAACCCTGATGTTAAAATACCGGAATGCGCAAAACCGACTTGAGGCTGCTCTTAGGACTAGTCGGTCCCGTTGATATCTTTGTTTTGCCTTTATTATTCCAGCACTCTTGTAAGATTAATAAATTCACTCCGGCCAAAATCAAGGGTTTTAAAGAAAGAGAGCAGGTCAGATGAATCCCAGCGTACAGATGTGTAAAGATTTTTAATGCCTCTATCTTTGGAAAATTCAAAAACGGCATTGGCGAGAGTTCGGCCCACACCGCGCCCCATATATTGCGGGTTTACGCCAAACATGGTGATCCAGACAGCTTTTTGGATACCAAAGCCGCCGTTGAGGACCGAACCGATCATGTAGCCGACAACAACGCCATCAAGTTCGGCTACAAAACTGGCATCCGTCTCACTTTGAGTACTTTTTTCAACAATCCGTTTAAACTCATCCTGAACGGTTTTTTGCGTAATGTCGGCATAAATGTTGCCGATTTCCTCCCAGTCGGCCGCTTGCATTCTACGAATAAGCACATTATCCATGTAGCAATCTCCTAACTTATTAATCGATTCTGATAATTTTCACATTATGTCCGACCCAATTGGGAGGTAGATACACACGACCGCTATTGCCGCTCTGCTTGACTTTTTTATCTATCATTTCTTCGCCCCAGACTTCAAATTTCACTTTGCTGGAAGGCTTCTCAACAACACCGTCCAGGGTTTTATCAATTTTGTTTTCATCAGGCATGTACATTGCCTTTCATCGCCAGATCGGAAAGGCAATTTGTAAAATTGCCCTATTATTATTTCGAAAAAAGTGTAAACTAATTTAAAAAACTCCGAATCCCATCATTTTTGGAATCCACAGCACCGTTTCAGGGAAGTAGGTTACGAATAAAAGTACCGCAATTTGAATCGCCAAAAAAGGAAGAACCGCTTTGGTAACATATATAATATCTTTTTCGGCAATGGCTCCCGTAATATATAAACTTACTCCCATCGGCGGCGTGCAATAGCCAATTGCCAGATTGACTGTCATAATTAAGCCAAAGTGCATCGGATTGATCCCAAAAGCGTCTAACATAGGAAGAAAAACGGGCCCTAAAATCAGAGTTGCGGAAATAATATCCATAAACATGCCCACAAAAAGCAAAAGGATATTCATGGCAATCAGGAAAACTATGGGGGAACTGATGCTGGACAGCACCGCTTCGGTGATTTGGCCCGGGATGTTCTCCAGCGTCAGGTACCGTCCAAAGCAAGTGGCGCCCGCGACAATAATTAGCAGGGTTGCGGATGTAACCGCGGAATTAACCGTAATTCGTTTAACATCATTGAATTTGATGGCTTTGTGAATAAACAGTTCAACAATAAACGCATACACACAAGCGACAACGGCCACTTCATTGGCAGTGAAAACACCGGAAAAAATCCCGCCAAAAATGATTACAATTAATAATAATGACCAGAAGCCCTCTTTCAATACCTTTAAAACGTCTATAAAGCCTGGCACAGGCATACGCACAATGGCGGTTTGATTCTTATGAATAAAGTAAGTGTAAACACACACGCCTAACATAATCAGAATACCAGGCAAAAATCCGGTCAAAAAAAGCCCTTCGAGCGACACGTTACTGATCATACTGTACAGAATCATGCCAATACTGGGCGGAATAATCACACCCAAATTGGGGGAGGTGGTCATCAATCCCAACGTGTATTTTTGGTTATAGCCATTTTCCATCAAAGCCGGAATCATAAAACCGCCTAGCGCCACCACGGTTGCCACAGTCGAACCGGAAATCGCTCCGAAAAGACCGCAAGCTAAAACACCGGCCATGCCTAATCCGCCAGGGAGCCAGCTAACCAGCACATTGGCCACTTTGATCAATTTTTCAACCATTGATCCGGCGGTCATAATATTACCACACAAAATAAAATAGAGTACAACCACCAGTGCGAATTTATCCAGGCTGCGAAATAGCGTTTGAGCCAGCAGAAGAAGGGGAAGATCAGTGAAAAGCAGAAAGCTTAACACGGATGTAAAAAACAGACACATGAAAACGGGGATATAGCTGGCCATACATCCCAAAAGGATAAGCAGGACTACAATGTGGTTTATTTCCATAAACAGTGAATCTCCTTAGAAACTAGCGTTGTGTCAACATTTAGCTGAAGTCAGCACTCCTGATTTTCACCTGTCACCGTAAACTTGACACAACACTATAAACTAAATAACTTTCCCAATTTAAATTTTATAATTTTAATTTGAACGATTAAGATTAAAGTATAATTGGAAAAGTTATTTCGTCCTCATTCCCAATTCCCAATTCCCAATTACTCATTTCTCGGCGGTAAAATCCTGATACATTACCTGAATTGTACGGATAAACATCATCCCTCCCATTAACGGCATCAGGGCATACAAATACACTAACGGAATTTGCAGGATGATTGTTTTCTGATTGGTTTGAACTTGCAACGCCGCCATTTTCCACCCCAAATACAGCATCATCACCGCAAATATCAACGTTACGAAATTACTGAAATAGGTTAATGACTTTTTTAAGCGGGGAAACAACTGCACGGATGCATCTATCTTGATCATCGAACGATTTTTAATCGCCGCACTGCATCCGATAAAGGTGGTTAATATGATCACTTCACGGACAAGCTCTTCTGACCAGGCCAATGAGTAGTGAAAACCGTAACGCAGCACAACATTACAAAACAGCGCAATGAGCGCAATCATCACGGCGGCAAAAAGAGTCCAGTCTTCTACAAAACTTAGTATTTTATCCAGAAAATCTAATAGCCTTTTGAACATGATGGAATTTCCAAGCAAAAGAAGAAAGAGAGTCACCAAAGGCGGCTCTCTTGGTTGAAAAGAAAGCTTGCGCCCGAATAAACAGATTCACTTCGGGCAACTGATTTGAAGTTGCTGAAATCAAGATCGCTAAAAAGTTCGTAACTTTACACTTACAACTTATCACTTTCAAGCCAGGGCTGATAGCCAATATGTTCCTGAACTTCTTTAAGGAAATCTTTGGGGCGATACTTATCACCCTCATTCAGTTTGTTGACTTCAGGTGCATATTTTTGCTGAACAACATCACCCGCTTTTTTCAAAGTCGCCATATCCTCATCCGATAATTTAAAAAATTCAATACCGGCCTCTTCGGCTTTAGCGATCTGGTCGGCTTCCTGTTTTTTAGTTTGTTCGCGAATGTCAGCGCAAACATCATGCACGGTGGCTACGAATATTGTTTGCAAATCGTCAGGCAGTTTGTTAAACCAAGCTTTATTGAAAAGCCAGATAAACAGGCCCTGAGCATAATTAATATAGGTGTAATTCTTGGCAACTTCAAATTTCTTGGTAATATTACACACCATCGGCGTATGATCCAAACCGGTGATTACACCTTGTTTTAAAGATACAGGAACATCCGGCCATGGCATTACCACAGCGTTGAAACCCCATTCTTTATAAAGCAGTTGATTGACAGCCGCTTCGGCAACGCGAAATTTGATCTTTTTGGCATCTTCAATGCTTTTTACCGGGCTTGTGGTGGCCCAGCCGTAGTTACCGTAACCGGTGATGTCAATACCCATGATGCCTTGATGATCCATAGCCATCATATAGTGATCAAATAACTTGCCGGACGTAATAAATTTATCAAGTTTTTCAAATGAATCAATTAAAAAGGGGAAATTAATCATTCCGAAACGGGGACCTAAATTGGTCGCTGCCACCGAACTACAGGCCATTCCCTGAATAGCACCCATTTGAAGTTGGTTCAACACTTCGACTTCGCCGCCCAACATGGAAAAGGGTTTATAGTCCAGATAAATCTGACCTTTGGTGCGTTTCCACAGTTCATCACGAATGGCGAAACCGGCAAACACGCCCTTGATTACCGGATGTGAAACATTTGAAACAATACATTTGTACTTGGCTCCTGATGGGTCAAACGCCGCTTTCCATTTATCCAGAGAGGGTTTCTTTTTAGCAGCCGAAACCGGTGCCAACATCAAGCCAATACAAACCAAACTGACTGTTGCAATGACAAAAATTTTTTTCATAAGCGCTTCCTTTTAAAAATAAGATTAAGTTACTAAATACGATTCATAAACCAAACAAAATTGCAGCTACATTACAGCTATATGATTTTTTGTCAAGAAAAAAAACGGGGCGTCTTTATTAAATTACCAGGCTGTTCAGTTCTAAAATTGCCACATTTCGTATATATCACAGTGATAAAATATAGATCGTACACCGGATCATACTCTTTAAAAGTGCAAACCGAAAAAGATAGAACCGCTCCGATTGCATTTTAAAGTTTTATAGTCAGTAGATGGAAAGTTCAGGAGCGCAAAAATTAAGCGCAGCGTTTTTTTGCATCGCCACTCGGAAAGGCTGCGGATTCAGAGGCCGGCAAAAAACCGCTTCGCTTAATTTTTGCGCTCCATGTCGTATTTTCAGGTATTTTCCATCTACTGATAGTAACAAAAACGCCACCGCATAGCTGATTTTCTCTATCGCTAACGAGTGTATTGATGATCTGAACGTCTCCGAATCACGCCGCCGGCAACCGCAACCGCAACCAAAACGTACTCCCCTTGTCTATCCGGCTTTCCACGCCGATACTTCCGCCAAGCGCCTCCATGGCCATTTTGCAGAAGGCCAACCCCAGACCGGTTGAGTGTCGGTGCCGGGCAGCATCTTTTTTTCCTTGGGTGAATTTTTCAAATATGGCTTCTTGATATTCTCGGGGGATTCCGGGTCCCTGATCGGTGATTTCTATAAGGATATCCTGATCTTGTCGTACCGCGCTGAGGGTGACAGCGGTATCTTGCGGCGCGTAATGAATCGCGTTTCCGATAATATTGGCTAAAATTCGGCGTAACAATTTGCGGTCCGCTCGCAGCTCGGCAATATTTTCAGGTAAACAGCGTTTCAAAATCACCGACGCTTCTTTTAAAAGCGGGCGCATATTGTCAGCGGCTTCATTAACGATCTCCGCAACGGTGATGTTTTCGATGTTCAAGTCCATCTGTCCTGATTCGAGCCGGGCGATATCAAGCATTTGCATCACCATTTCAAGCATGGTGCGTCCGCTCTTAATGACTGACGTGACATATTTGGATGCTTGGGGGTCTGCTGACACGGCTTCATTGATTTGCAGAAGATCCGCATATCCCAAAATAATGTTCAGAGGATTTTTCATGTCATGCACGATCATTTGCGTCATGGTCTCTTTCACGGACTCCAACTCTTTAATCTCCAGGTAACGCCGCTTCAGTTCATCGTTGAGAGATTTCATCTTGAGCCGCGAGCGCACGCGCGCCAACAACTCCTGACTGATAAACGGCTTGGTCACATAATCAAAGGCGCCCAAGTCAAATCCCTTGACAATGCTGTCCATATCAGCCTTGGCCGTTAAAAATATGACCGGTATATCTTTGGTCTGCTCCTCTTTTTTCAGTTCTTGACAAACTTCGGTACTGGGCTCATACTGTTGAGAGTTTTCTTTCCTTTTCTGAAATTTTATGGTTAAAAGACAGGCATGAAATCACATAATCGCTTAATCTGTCCTGATTGCGGCTCTTCAGAAACATCGCCA
>JAUCGF010000029.1 GCA_030378005.1 Desulfococcaceae bacterium HSG9
TCATCGTCCAACTCCAGGTCAAGGTCTGCAAAATCATCATCCGCATCTGACAAATCGGCGAAATCGTCATCCGCTTCCATTTCAGCGGGTTCTTCGTCATCATCATCGTCCAACTCCAGGCCAATGTCTGCAAAATCATCATCCGCATCTGACAAATCCGTTAAATCGTCATCCGCTTCCATTTCAACCGGTTCTTCATCATCATCGTCCAAGTCAAGGTCTGCAAAATCATCGTCCGCATCTGACAAATCGGCGAAATCGTCATCCGCTTCCATTTCAGCGGGGTCTTCATCCCCCTCATCTTCAAATTCCGGGCCAAGGTCTGCAAAATCATCATCCGCATCTGATTCAGGCTCAGGTGCATTTTGTTCTTCTTCTGATTCGATGCCATCAAAATTATTATTTTCATCAATTTCTAAATCAAAATTTACCAACTCATCCAAATCACCGTTTACGGTTTCATCCACTGATTCATGAAATTCATCTTCAAGTATCTCATCTTCCGCATCCAGCTCGTCAACATCAGGCACATCAAAGCTTTCATCATTGATTTCCAAGTCAAAATTTTCCAGATCGTCTTCACTGTTATCCGATATTGGCAGTACAGTTGTTTCAAATGTCGTGGCGCTTTCCCCACTGGCATGAGTTGCTTCAGTAGCATCATCTTCTTCCATTTCGTAATCATCATCAATATCATCAAAATCAAGTTCAAAATCAATATCATCCAATTCTTCGACGGCCTTTTTAGATGCAAGCGGCTCCTCTTCAATTTCAACAATGTTCTCAAAATCAGGCAGGTCCAGTTCATCATCAATATCGATTTGGGCATCTGCGTCTATATCATCGTCATCATCTATGTCGAAAAGACCATCTAAACCGGATAAATCAACATTATTAAGGTCAGCATCGTCATTTGTCGCGGCCTGTTCAGTATCTGTTTCCGAAATTTCGTCATCCGATGCAAGATCAGTATCTTTTTGTCGCTGTTTTTCTTCATCTTCAAAAATGTCTTCCAATTCGTACAAATTCAGTTCTTCAGCTTTATCTCCCTCAAAATTATCGGAGTCGTTTTCAGCTATTTCTTCAGCTATTTCTTCAGCTATTTCTTCAGCTATTTCTTCGGCTGTTTCTTCGGTGGCGATCTCATCCTCATCCTCCGTCTTAGTTTTCAAATCTGATGGTTTCTGAGCTATCATTTGATCTATATCAGAAAAATCAAGATCATCTTCATTTACCGGTGTCTCGCCGTCACTCAAGTCGCCATTATCAAATAAATCTTTTAACTCGGACAGATCAAATGCTTCGAATTCGTCAGTAACATCAGGTTCCAGATGCGCCCCTACAGAATCGGCGATTTGATCCGGAATTGAGATTTCGTCATTTTCAAACGGCTCCTCAGAGTCGATATTGCTTTCTGTTTCCGGATCAACGGTTGTATCCGTCAGAATAGAGGGCTCGGGTGGGTAGGCGACAATAATTTTTTTACAAGTAGAACAACGCAGTTTCGTTCCGGTTGGTTTTAAGCGGTGTTCATCTAAGTTAAAGCTGGTTTTACAGCCATCACAAGTGATAATCATGGCATATCCTCACCGATTTCTTCCGCCGCCAGAGTTGAAGGTTGCGGAGTTTCTGTATTTATATTTTAAAGTGTAAATATCAGCCAGATTACGATTTTTTTCATCATAATCCAAACCATAACCGATCAGAAAACCGCATTCGACTTTATAATCAGCATAATCAACTTTAAGATCAACAGCGTAGCGTTCCTGTTCATCCAATAGTGCGCAAATTTTGACAGTGCGAGGGTCCAATTTTTTTAAACTTCTGATTAATGCGATAACATGATCATCTTTGTAATCTATATATATTCGTGCTGCCAAATTGTGAACAATACTGTCAATCTCATTTGCATTCAGAAAAGGTGTAAAATTATACATAACTGGATTTTGGGGTGTTTCCAAAAAAATAAAGTGGTTTCCAGAAAACAAGGCAGGTAATTTGTATGTCTAAAATGTCTAAAGATTACACGGAATGTAGGTGCTTGTCAATAAATATAGCGGGGCAATCGCATTAAAACTTGGCATGAAGTTTGTTTTACAATAATTTCAGTATAGTAAACTATGCAAAAATTCTGTCAGACAGATTCGTGTTATTTTATAACTATATAAATTCAAAGGTAAAAATCATGCAATACGCTGATAAACATCGTTTGTTAAAGGCCTGTTTCAGCCAGTTTCTCAATTAGTTGAATCTGCTGTTCATTAAGTGTTTTAGCCATTTTCACCTTGATTTCAACATACAAATCACCTTTTTGGGTATCGTTTATATGGGGTAGCCCGTTTCCGGAAAGCCTGAATTTGGTTTTATGTTTTGTGCCGGAAGGAATTTTCAAGCTAAGTTGACGATTGTCTGGAGTTGGGATCGCCAGTTGGGTTCCCAGCAACGCTTCACTTAATTTGATTTCACGATTAAAATAGAGATCATGTCCTTCAATACGAAAAAGCGGATCTGTGTTCACCCTTGCTTTGACAAATAAATCGCCAGAAGGCCCTCCGTAAGCGCTAGGCTGCCCTTTGCCATTGAGTCGCAGCTTTTTACCTGACACCATTCCCTTTGGAATCTTGATAGCAATTTTATTTGCTTGGCCATCGTGATTGTAGGATATGGTTTTATCAGTTCCGTTGATAACCTCGGATAGCGTCAAAGGGAGTTCATATTCCAGATCGGCTCCTTTAACAGGCCTTTGGTTGCGGCCGCCGGGTCGCCCGCCGAAATCAAAACGAGTGTTGTTTCCGAAACCACCGCCTCCGCCAAAGCCAAACTCTCTTAAAATATTGTTAAGATCAAACCCCCTAAAAATATCTTCTTGAGAGTAACGTTGCTGAAACCCGTTTGATCCGAACATATCATACTGTTTACGTTTCTCTTTATCGCTCAAGACCGCATAAGCTTCACTAATTGTTTTAAATTTTTCTTCAGCAGCCTTATCAGAACCTAAACGGTCAGGATGATATTTCATCGCCAATTTACGATAGGCTTTTTTAATATCACCATCCGAAGCATTTTTATTTACACCTAATATTTTATAATAATCCGTTTCGGACATTTTTCTGTTCACCTTTTATTTTACAAAGAGAGTGAGGAAATTTCGTATATTATTCCAAATTAGGTTTAAAATGGGTGCATGTCAAGGTTATTAATAGGGAAATTGCATGAAAAAGTAATTAACAACGTCCTTGAAAGGCTGTCATGCGAACTTGCATGAGGATGTCGAACTGTTTTTCAATATTGTTTATCACAGTACTTATATGTGCCAGCGACATGTCGATAGCCACAGCCTTAATTTTTTCAGCACTTTCCGGCTTTTTGCCTATGGAGAATGTTTTTAACATACAGGTTTCAGTTCCTCTCTTAATCACTTTTTTCGACTTGCAATACGGGCAGCGTAATGAAAACGGTTCTTGGATTATTTTGAAAGCAATGTGACCAAAGTTATAAATTGTACGAACGTAGTGATAGCCTCTTATTCCAAAAACGTAATACAACAAACTTGCAGATATGCTGCATATCCTTTCTTGTATAATTTTTTTCCTATTATTTTATGCACTATGAAAGAATTGGTTCTGCCAAAAATATCGAAGCAGGAATACGTTTAAAATATGTGAAAGTCGCCAAAAACCCTGAAGGCCGGTTCAAATACCTGACAGGGAAAAAAGGGCCTTGAGGCGCTCCGTTATGATAAAAATTTGATCGACAAACTGCCGGACGCCGTTTTTTGAAAATGACCCGAGACACAAATGGTACATGGGATATCACAGTTTTATGATACGAATACCGCCGCCTCTCTCCACAATGGGGCCCAAAAAAGCGAAAAGGGAGCAAAGGCAAATGCGGGTTGTTTGTCGCAAGTCGAACAGATGCTCATCACATGACGGTCACATGCCCTTAAATATACATTCAGCGCATATATTTGACCGAGTTTGCAAACTTACCGCAAGCGGTGCGAAAAATACCTGGAAACTTTTGGCCAAGCGCTTATTTAGACAAACTTAAAAAAATACTCCAAAGAGAGCTTTCGGCATCCACCGGTTCACCGGAAAATTGTTTCTCGCCGTAACCGAGATCTCCGACAATCGCTTTTCCTGTTCCGGCGCTGTACGACGTACCGATGGAAATCAGATACTCGCCTTTCTTATAAGTCAGCCCAAGTGTTCCGCCATACATGTCAATAGCTTCGCGGTGTTCATTCGGTTGGAGATCATCCATATCGGTATTTGCCAGGTTGGTAAAAAAACCGGCATTTAAAATCCAAGTATCAGAAATATGATATTCGGTGCCAAGCGCAGTGTTAAAAAAACTTTTTGTGGCGAATGTACTTGGAATCGGCTCGTTATCCTGGCGGTCCGTTGCGGTGTGAAAAGCCAGGTCCCATGAGAAAAGCAAAGCGGGCGAGAAAGCGTAAGCGACGCCTGCTTTTATTACCCAAGGATATTCCCTCTTAACATCTGTCGTCCCTTGAGCGCTATAAAAACCGCTTGGGTTTTCTGTACTTCCCATATATACCACGGCTGAAGAGTAATCAATCAGATATTCTTCACTGAGAACAAAAATGCGTGAAAGCGACAGTCCGAGAGAGTATTTTTCATTCGGTTTCCATATCAGCCCCAGAACAGGAAGGACGCCCCATTCGGTTTCATCGATATTGATGTCTTTTAAGTGCCACTCATAAGAGCCATCTGCGTGATCAAGACGGTATTTCTGATTCAGAATTTCTTCCTTGCCTCTCCAATGCCCGTAAACGGATGTTCCGATAGAAAAAGCATCGGATACCGGATAGCCATACGAAAAACCGATATTGTACACCCGATAATCGTTGCGATAGTGCAAAATCGCCTCATGCCACCAGGTTTCGCCATTCACCGTCATCTTGTAATTTTTCTCATCCTGCTCGACCATCTCCGAATTCGGGATAACAATGGAAAATCCGACTGTGCCGTTGCCATTCGGAAGGTGATACACCCCGCCGAGCATACCCGGAACGATTTCACTGGATGTCCTTTTAAATTCCGTATTGGCGAGGACATTTCCATAACGTGTTTCCGAACTGACATACGCATTGACGATGGCCGAAACACCGGTTTCCGCGAAAGCGATTCCGGCCGGGTTATAATAAAGACCGGATGCGTCATTTGAAAGAGCGGTGTATGCGCCTCCCATCGCAGCGGCGCGATCACCTGTCTGAAGGCTGTTAAAATGGAATTCATCGGCATACGCACTGATTGTCAGCATTGACAAAAAACCGATAAAAACAGAACCGGCATATTTTACTGTTTTCTTAATCATTTTACTTTGCCCTCCTTTATAATATAAAATATTTACCGTTATAATATAAAATATTTACCGTTGCGTATTTTTTCAATTCTTTTCAGACAAGAATAGCCCATAAAAGCCACAAATTGAAAATCTATAGCTTCAATCAGTGTTAAATTCAATATTTTTTTGACATCCTTCATAAATCAGTTTATATTTTTTCCTAAGAGCGTTGTCATATAAGGAATGAGTCCCCTCCGAACCTGACAATTCGGGAAAAGGTGTACTCACAGGCAGGGAATAATCATAGTCGTTCACAATTTCGGTTAAGACTTGTTGCGCAATGGCTTTTTTCTCTTTCTTCTTAAGTCTTTTCCAATTAGGATATTCTTTTTTCAGTTGTTTCCTGACAGTATTTTTAATATCTTTGTGTGTCATTATAAAAGCCTCTTTACATATTAAGATTTTTCTGATTTTATAATTTCTGATTCTAACTTTTTGTGTTGAAATCCCTTGACAATGGCAGATCGATTGATGCAGGACCGGATAAGTATCTCTTTGCCAAGCGGTATTTTCATGGTACCCTTGCGTCAGCCGAGCGGGGACTCCGGCCGTATAATCCCACCACAGTGAAGGTCTTGGGCGGTGTTCAGTCCCCATTTGAACGAATAAATGGATTTACCTAATCATGACAACCGGCTACAAAATCTTCTTATTTTCACCTCAGAACAGGCAACGTACCCGTTGCAACACAAAATGATATGACCAGGATTATAATTATGCAGATAACCAAACATCAAAAGTCTTTAACAGTAATTACCAAAAGCTTTAACCATACGATTTATTGCGCCCTTCTCACGGCACTCTGCTTTTTTATCTTATGCACATTTCTGACCAATGCTCATGCACTCCGCTATAAAGACGATGACAGCGGCCACGATTTCATTTTGGTCGGCATTGGTGTTTTTCGCCAAAACCTGACATCCACAGAAGGTGATGAAATTATTTTTGATCGCAGTGATCAAGGTCTGCCAGGTGAATATTCTAACCGCAGCCGTTTTTCGCTTTATGGCGACGGTGTTATTTTCCACGACTATAATTTCCGTTTAACTGCTGATTATGATGAAGAGTATCCCGATGAAGATTTTACCTTTTTATTGCAAATCAATCGGGACAAACATTCCCTGACTATCGGCGATCATGAAACCGGCATATTTGAAGATACGGTATTCACCGCGATGGACAAACGCATTCGCGGCGTCACCTTGCACGGCGAAATTGATAAAGGCTCGGTTACTCTCATGGCCGGTGCGATAAGAGGCGAATCTGCAACTGATGCGATTCCTGCGGATGGTACATCCGGCCCTTACCGGTTGGAAGAAATTCCGGTAGTGACGGGGAGTGAACGCGTGAGAATCGAAATCAGGGACCGCAGCGAAACCGGCCGGGTGATACGATCTTCATCTCAGTCACGCGGCCAGGATTACGTTATGGACTATGACAACGGCGAAATCACGTTTCAACGACCGGTCGCTAGTGAAGATTTTCGCGGCAATCCAACCTTTATTGTTGTGAACTATCAGTACGATGCGCCGGGAAGTCGTTTTACGCGCGCTGTCTGGGGATCGCGGGCTGTCATCACGCCAACCGAAGATGTGCGTATCGGTGCCACCTGGCTGGCTGACGGTCCTTATGAAAACAGTCTTTCGGGAGATATCTATGAGCAAAGACGACAAATCTTCGGCAGCGATATCAACGTCCGCCTGACAGACCGTTATCGCATTGAAGTTGAAGCCGCCCAAAGCGACTCGCCATCTCAGGAAGATTCCGCCAGTGCCGATGCGTTGCGTATCAATATCGACACCAACCCTCTGGACCCGCTGCATGTGTATGGTCGTTATTGGAAAACAGGTCGTGATTTCCTCACCTTTGGCAATAGCGATCTTTCTTCGGAGAATGTGATCGATGAAGTGGAAAATGAAGAGCCATTCGAGTTCAAAAGCACCAATCTTGAATTTGACCTGGACCCGAATATCAATGCCAACCTAGGCGTGGATGAGGAATCCTACGGCCTTTCAGCCGCGTATCAGTTGACCGATTTTAACACTGTTTCCGCCGGATTTCGACAAAACCGTGATAACATCCCGGAGGATTCGGAGGAAGCGGTCAACACGACCCGCAATCTTTTTGCATCTTTAAAACATATCCATCCGGACGATATGGATTATATTTTGGGCACTGAAATGATCAACGCTTTTGATGATGCTTCACCGCGAACTTCGGATACGGAAACAAGTCGCATACTCGGCGGCATCCGTGATACGATAGGCAATTACGCTTATACGGGCGACGTTCTTTTACAAGGAGCTTACCAATATGAAAAGTTCGATGATCGCATTGATGATGAAAACGACAACCAATCTCATGATATTATCGGGCGCGTTGATATTTTCCCTTACCGTGAGCTTTCAGTTTATTTTGAACAGGCCGAGCGCTTTTTATATGAAGACCAAAAAGGCGAATTCACTGAACGCACCGATATTTCCACGCTCGGTCTCGAAGGCCGGGTGAACCGCTATATCGACACCGAAATAACAGCCAAATATCGCTTGTTAAACGATCTCACCCTAAACAGGGTGGAAGAGGAGGAACAGGTTTACACCGTGCGATGGACATCGCTGCCTTTTGACACCCTAAAAACCCGCTTTAAAATCGAATACCGCAACTTAGATTACAAACTCACCGGTCGCACCGATGAAAAACTGGTGTTCGGTAGCCAGGTGTTTTGGAACGCGCTTAACAATCTCCTCGCCACTGTGAAATATAGCCATGAAATTGATACGGTGCATGATCCCGATACATCCGATGAAACTTTTAATTATGATGACCTGATGCTGCGTTTGGACTATAAAATCAAAGATCGTTGGTCGGTTTTCACCTATTATCGCATTGAAAACGATGAAGTCGAAACTGAACCTCTCACGCCTGCCAAAACCCGTGTGGACACCCTTCTTTTGGGAACCAAATATAAAATGACAGATCGTATTGATGTCGTAGCATCGTATAAAGAGAAGAAGTTGGAAAATGATGTTGATGACACGCACTTAAAATATTTTCTTGAAACCGGCTACAAACTCAACACCTACCTGACAGTCGCCGTGGGTTATGAACACTTCAAATCCAACCCTGACTATGAAGATGCTTATGAAGCCGATGTGTTGTACCTTAGTTTGATTGGGAAATTATAGCTCGAAAATCAAAAGATAGAAATAAAGACGAAATAACTTCCCTGACCATCCATGAAACGTGATTCGTAAAATATGAATTCACGCGTCACGTTCACATTCGGCATAGCAACATCAGCTATCTTCCCGATAGCCGCATTGCCTGTTTCGGCAAGCTATAAACTCACCATCTTTTTTAGTTGATTTCATAATTAAAAACGGCTCGTTACACTGGGGGCAGGCTTT
The DNA here is from genome assembly GCA_030378005.1 of Desulfococcaceae bacterium HSG9. GTDB lineage: Bacteria > Desulfobacterota > Desulfobacteria > Desulfobacterales > JAUCGF01 > JAUCGF01. The sequence continues at coordinate 8,781 of JAUCGF010000029.1, forward strand.
GGCGACCGGTTTATCCCATAAAGCGAATTTGCAATCAGGATAACGGTTGCAGCCATAAAATATTTTGCCGCGCCGGGATTTGCGTTCCACCAAAAATCCGTCACATTTTTTTTCGGGACATTTAACGCCTGTGTCATTTCCTTTATGCGAGGCGTTAACCGAGCGGGTGTTTTTACATTCAGGGTAGCCGCTGCAAGCGATAAACGGGCCAAAACGCCCCTGTTTGAGTACCATCGGGCTGCCGCACTTTTCGCACACTTCACCGGTGGATTCCTCCTGCTGTTGCTCGGCCAGATGGATACGCCCTTTTTCATCGCGTTCGTAATTACGAGTGAATCGGCATTCAGGATAACTGTTGCAGGCCAGATAATGCCCGTTTTTGCCGACTTTGACATGCAGTTGCCCTGTTTTACAATCAGGACATTTTATATCCGTGGCAAATCCGACGCCGCGCATACTGGTCATACCCTCTTGGGCGGCATCCAGCGTTTTTTTAAAGGGGTGATAAAAATTATTTAAAAGGTCGAAATAGTTTAAATCATCCGTTTCAACCCGATCCAGATTCTTTTCCATTCCGGCAGTGAACGCGACATCAAACAAATCCGGAAACGTTTGCACTAAAAGATCATTGACGATAAAGCCCAATTCAGTGGGACGAAAATAGCGTTTAAGCATCTCCACATAGCCTTTGGTTTGAATCGTCGAAAGAATGGCGGCATACGTGCTGGGGCGGCCGATTCCGTTTTCTTCCAGTTCTTTGACCAACGAGGCTTCTGAAAAGCGCGGCGGCGGTTGGGTGAAATGTTGTTTGGGATCGATTTTATTCACTTTCAACACCATGCCCGGACGCAATTCGGGAAGCGGCATTTTTTGCTTATCCTGCGCTTGCTTATTTTGCTCTTCGGCTGACATATACAATTTCATAAAACCGGGAAATTTGATAGTGGAGCCGCTGGCATTAAATTGATAAACACCGGCTTTAATAATAACGGACACTTGGTCAATGAGGGCTTCTTGCATTTGTGAGGCCACAAAGCGTTGCCAGATTAACCGGTATAATGCTAACTGATCTTTGGAAAGATAGGCTGCTAACTTTTCCGGTATATTAAACACCGAGGTTGGCCGGATCGCTTCGTGTGCATCCTGAGCTTTTTGGCGGTTTTTAAAAAAACGCGGCTTGGCCGGCGCATAATCGGGGCCGAAATCCCGTTGAATCAATTCCAGCGCCTCTAACGCCGCTTCATTCGCAATACGGGTGGAATCGGTGCGCATATAAGTAATCAAACCTACCGGTCCGCCTTGGGCGATGTCAATGCCTTCATATAATTGTTGCGCAACGATCATCGTCTTTTTGGCTGAAAAGCGTAACTTACGAATCGCTTCCTGTTGAAGTTTGCTGGTAATAAAAGGAGGCAGCGGTCTGCGGCGGACAGTCTTGCGCCGTACATCGTCAACCCGAAAGGTTTCATCAGCAAGATCGCTGACAATCGACTTTGCAGTGGTTTCATCCGGGATTGTAATTTTTTGCTTGTCTTTTTTAGTTAGTTTAGCCGTAAAAGGCGGTGGCGTGTCACCTTCCAGATGCGCTGTAACAGACCAGTATTCTACCGGTACAAAAATATGAATAGCGCGCTCTCGCTCGCAGATAATCCGCACAGCCACGGATTGCACTCGTCCGGCGGATAGCCGACCTTTAACTTTGCGCCATAATAAAGGCGAAATTTGATAGCCGACCAACCGGTCTAACACTCGCCGTGCCTGTTGGGCATCATATTTATTGTGATGAAGTTCCAGAGGTGTGGCAAGGGCCTGATCAATGGCCTTTCGGGTTAATTCGTGAAAGAGGACGCGATGGAACTGACGTCCCTTTTTCTTTAACACATGCGCCGCATGAAACGCGATAGCTTCGCCTTCCCGATCCGGATCAGGCGCAAGATAAATATCCGTGGCATTGCCGGCGGCTTTTTTAAGGGAGGTGATCACCTTTTGTTTTCCGTTTATCGTTTGATATTTCGGCTTGAAGCCATTATCAATTTCGATGCCCAACTCACGAGGCGGAAGGTCTCTTATATGTCCCACGGTAGCGGCAATATTATAATTATTGCCAATGTATTTTTTTAGCGTTCGTATTTTTGTCGGAGATTCAACAACAACAAGCGGTTTATTCACAACAATATACTCCTTATTCCCTTGCTCTTAATTCTAATTGTTTTTTGATTAATGTTAAGAGATTAATAGTAACGTAGGGTGGTACAGAGAAATGAAACCTGCCATTAACCAGCATTAGGTGGGTTTCGTTGCTCTACACCCACCCTACAATTCAGGTATATTAGGATTAGAAATTAAATAATTTAAGGGCATTAACAAACGAGGAGTGCGAGCTTCAGCTTGCGTCACGGGCAAGGCAAACTGAAGTCAGCATTCCTGATGGGTAAGTTATTTAATTCGTATCCCTTATTTTTGGGTAAATCCTTTAGCATTGCAATTCTATGGAAAACATTTTCCCGGGAGTTTGGGTAACAACGCCTTTCAATTCCAACTGTAATAAAGTAGCGGACAGTTTCCCAATATCCGGGGTAGGCAGTTGGCGTACCAGATCGTCAATATGCACCGGATAAGGTCCAAGTGCGGCCAGAACCTGCGATTCATCCTCAGTGAGTGGCGGCAGTCGATCTTTGAGCGCCTCTAAATCGGTTTTTTCACGGGCGGCATATCCTTGAAGCAGCATGGTCAACTCTTCAATAATATCCTGAGCATGTTCCACGAGTTTGGCACCCTGTTTTATCAAACTATGCGTTCCGGTGCTTTTATAAGAACTGATACTGCCCGGAACAGCGAAAACCTCTCTGTTTTGTTCAGCCGCCATGCGTGCTGTAATCAAAGAGCCGCTTTTTTTACCAGCTTCGACAACAACCGTACCCAATGACATCCCGCTGATAATCCGGTTTCTGATGGGGAAATTGTGTCCTTCAGGAGGAGCTGTCAAGGGAAATTCTGAAATCACGGCACCGCTGGCGGCGATTTTATGAGATAGCGCTTTGTTCTCGACCGGATAAATCTTTCCCAATCCGCTGCCTAACACGGCAACGGTTTTCCCCTTGGCGTCCAACGCTCCATGATGCGCCGCCGTATCAATTCCCCGGGCCATGCCGCTAACAATCGTGAGTCCCAAAGTGCTAAGGTCAGCGCACAATTTACGAGCGATTGACAAGCCATATCCGGTGGCGTTACGTGAGCCGACAACAGCAATATTTTTGGGAGTTGCGCTAAGGTCGCCGTGAACATACAAAAACGGGGGCGGATCCGGTATTTGAAGCAAAAGGGATGGGTAATCCGCATCTGCCAGAGTTACAATCCGGCAGCCAGTCTGTATCACCCGATTTAAATCATCTTCAACCCGCGATGGCAGGCGGCGGTGTTGATGAACAGCTCTTGCCAAACGGCGCGAAATGCCCTCTGTCTGAGCCAATTCTTCGATACTGGCTGCCAATACGCGTTCCGGCGTTTGGAACATGTCAAGCAGCCGTTTCATCCGCAGATTACCGATTCCGGGAACAGCTTTCAGGGCAAACCACGGCCGGAGGTTTTCCATTAAAATTTGGCGCTGGTTTTCTGCCATGCCAGAAGAATAGGACTGGCTACAAATATGGAAGAATACGTTCCTATCAGAACGCCAATAATCATGGCAAAGGCAAAATCATGGATAATGCCGCCTCCCAGAAAAAACAGCGTAATAACCACCATCAAAGTTGTGAGAGACGTTAAAATCGTTCTGCTGATCGTTTCGTTGATGCTTTTATTGATAATAACGGCTGACGATTCTTTGCGGTATTTTTTTAAATTTTCACGAATGCGGTCAAAAACGATAATGGTGTCATTTAATGAATAACCGATGATGGTCAGCAACGCAGCGATAATTGGCAAAGTGAATTCAAGGTCTAAAATTGAAAAAACACCGATTGTAATCATTACATCATGAATTAGCGCAACTATGGCACCCATTGCATATTTTAACTGTAAAACCCAAAAGAGAGCAAGGGTGACAATCAATGCCACTGCGATAAGATAGCCGATGCCCACATCCCATTTAAAGTAGGCAAAAATATTATGGGCAAAGACCACCGCGCTAATCAACAAACCGGCCATGATACCGCTTTTAATCCATTCGGATTCAAAACGTCCAGAGATATAGATGGTAATAAATAAAAGCGCAAAAAACATCGCTTTAAGCGCTTTCTCCCTTAAATCTTTGCCCACCTGAGGACCGACCATTTCAAAACGGCTAATCTCGACAGTCGCGCCGCTTGCTTCTGCAAGGGCAGCCGACACCTTAGAAGACAGACCTTCAGATTTTTTTTCAGATCGTTCTGTGCGAATAAGATATTCATTAGCCGCGGAATCACCAAACAGTTGAACCGATGAGTTTTCCAATCCTGCGGTTTTCAGACCGGCCTGGATGGTATTCAGATCCACGGTTGATGAAAATTTGGCTTGAATCAGAGTGCCACCGGCAAAATCAATACCGTAGCGGGGGCCTTTATGAATAGCGAGAGACGCCAAGGTGATCGCAATCATTAAAAGCGACAAAATAAACGCTGATTGTTTTTTACCTATAAAGTCAAAATTTATATCTGATTTAACAAACTGCATATAATCGTTCCTTTAATAATGATGGTGGGTTGCGCTTCGTTGCACCCACCTGCTGAAACATCTCAGATGCTTAACTGTTTAATTTTGCGTCCGCTCAGAAAATAGTCAAAAATCATCCGGGAGACGAAAAGGGCTGTGAATAAACTGGCTAAAACGCCCAGACTGAGCGTTACAGCAAAACCCTTGACAGCTCCGGTACCAAATTGAAACAAGACCAAAGCGGCAATCAATGTCGTAACATTGGCATCTAAAATTGTCAAAGTCGCCCTTTCATAACCGGCATCAACCGCAGAGCGAGGTGTTCTTCCCAAGCGCATCTCTTCCCGAATGCGTTCAAAAATAAGCACATTGGCATCCACAGCCATACCAATTGTCAGAATGATTCCGGCAATGCCTGGCAAGGTTAAAGTCGCCTGAAAAGCCGCCAATCCCCCGGCGATCAAAATAATATTCAAAATCAAAGCGATGTCAGCGATCAAACCGGCACCTTTATAATAAATGACCATAAATACGATCACCAGAATACCGCCAACCATAATTGAAAGAATGCCTTTACGAATGGATTCGATTCCCAAAGACGGTCCCACGGTGCGCTCTTCAATAATATTAACGGGTGCCGGCAAAGCGCCGGCTCTCAGAATAATAGCCAGATCGTGGGCTTCTTCATGTGTGAATCGTCCGGTGATACGCGCTTCACCGCCGGATATTTTTTCCTGAATCACAGGTGCCGAATAGATGCGATCATCTAACACGATGGCCAAGCGTTTTTTTACGTTTTCAGCCGTAATCCGCTCAAAAAGACGCCCCCCCTTTTTATTAAACTTGATCGAAACATGGGGTTCGTTATATTGATTATCAATCTGTACACGCGCTTCAGTCAGATAGTCGCCCGACAATAGCGTCCGTTTTTTTACAAGAAAGGGCGTTTTTTGGACACGCTTGGTATTGGGATCTTTCTTGATCTGATATAGAATTTCACTGCCCGGCGGTATATCACCTTTCAAAGCCGCATCAACATCGTGAGTTTCATTCAGAAGCTTAAATTCCAAAAGGGCGGTTTTCCCAATCAGGTCTTTAGCCCGGTCGGTGTCTTTAACACCGGGGAGTTGGATCAGAATGCGTCTTTCGCCCTGATTACGAATGTCAGGTTCACTCACACCGAATTGGTCGATGCGGTTACGGATTTTTTCCAACGCCTGCTCTGCCGCTGATTTTTTGATATAGGCCGTTTCTTCATCCGGAAGATCCAAAATGATTGTCAAAGCATCAGCATCTGTGTTTTCAGAAACAATGCGCAACTCTTTAAAATCCTCATCAAGCAGCTTGCGAAAACGATCAATGTTTTCAGAGCCGCTTATTTTAGCTTCAATTTTAACAGTTTCAATCCGGTCAACACCACCGTGACGAATATGTTTCTTTTTCAAAAGAGAGCGCATTTCCTGGCTAATCCGCTCTACTGTGCTTTCAACGGCTTTGTCGGTATCCACTTCCAAAATAAGGTGCATACCGCCCTGAAGATCAAGCCCCAGGTTGATTTTTTTATGCGGCCATAATCCCGGTTCGGTCTCGCCTTTAAGCACCATACCGATCGTTGGCAGGATATAAATAAACGCAATGATAATAATTGCCGCAACTACGCCTATCTTCCATGAAAATTTTTTCAATGTTCAGATTCCTTTTAGTAAAAATTCAGCAACGTGAAATGTGATACGTTTAATTATCAATTATGATGGCTTATGCGCACTTCACGCTTTACATTGAATGACATTCAAAGTAACAGACTATTTTTTTGTCGATTTAGCCGAATCAGTTTTAGCGCCTTTGGCCGGACTGGACGCTGGGGCTGGTTGGTCAAGACCGGCGATATTGCCCCGAACAAGTTTAATCCGAACTCTATCAGAAATTTCCAAGGTGACGCGATGTTCATCCAAACCGGTAATGCGGCCATAAATACCGCCAGTGGTAATCACCCGGTCGCCCTTTCTAAGGCTGGTGATCATTTCACGATGATCTTTTGTTTTTTTCTGTTGAGGACGAATCAGTAAAAAATAAAAGATGACAAACATCAGGATAAGCGGAATAAATGATGTAATACCGCCTGCACCCTGCGCCGACCCTGCGCCTCCCTGTCCCATTGCGTATGCGATGCCTAACAAGATAGACCTCCCTTATGAAAAAGTTAAAAATTAAAAAATCCGATATTCAGCGGTTGCCTGTTTCGGATATTAGCTAAAACTCTATACTATATTACATTTATTGTATTACGTCAAATAATTATGCACTCGTCAGTTACAAGTTTTAAGTTTTAAGTTTTAAGATATTCTATAACACCTTGAATTAATTGAAACTGAAAAACAAATAGGCACCCTTCATTTTGCCTGAAAGCAGTTTATACTTTTCAATGGAGTGCTGAACTTCAGTTTGGTAGCAGATAAACAGTTGCAATAAAAACTGCCAAACTGAAGTTTGGCACTCCGGCTTGAAAGTGCAAACCTCTTGATGAAGGATGCCAATAAATATTATATTTTCAGTGTTAATGATTGACAGGTTATACTGTTGAAAGTCTTGATTACTCAGATTGAACAACCCAAAGCGCTTCACCATCAAAGCTAATCCGGTTGACATTTTGATAATCAATTTGGTCCAACAATTCAAAAACACGGTTCATATTATAAATTACAATTCTTTTGTGGGGAGTCAGAGTATTCAAATTGACATCCAACTTCCGTTTTTCCAAATTATAAAGGTAAACCATATTTTCCGAAAATTTCAGCAATTTACCGACACCGGAGCTGACACCGCTTCTAATAGGTTCATCTGCCAAAGGAGAGACGCTGACACCCCGTTTTTCAAAATAGCCATTTAAAAACCGGAAATGGATATTCCAGATATTATCTCCGGGCCTGACGATGTAAATACCATATTCTTCCATTTTTGATTCTGATGATTCTTTTTTTCGTTCAGGCTGATTACTTGGGTCTGTCAGATGTTTTTTGTCTTCCAGCGTTGTATTATCATTCTGACCGGCATTCTGTGTGGGAATATCGCTTTCAACAATCTCCCTTCTGCTAAGGCGGATTTGTTCTTCAATTTCCCGCATCGGCACGATAATATCGCCCACCTTGATCGTTTCATCCGGCTTAACTACCATGTCGATGCCTTTTTGAACACCATACGCCTGTTTACGCTTATCCATATCTGCTTGCAATACTTTGTCTTTTGCTAATTTATCAAAATCAATCACTTTAGGCGTTGGCTGGGGAATAACACTGGGTTGAGGGGTGCTTGGTTTGACAGCGACACTCGGTTTGGCAGTGATGGTCGGTTTGATAGCAACGCTTGTTGTGGAAACAATGCCCGGCTTCATTACCTTATCCGGCTTCGGTGAGATACTTGGCAGCGGCGTTGCCTTGGGTTGGCTGACTTTTACCGATGGCGTTGCGACAGACGTTTTTTTTTGATGAGGTGTCCAAAACCGATAAGCAATGATACTGACAATGACACCGACAATTAATATCAGAACCGTAATAAATAGTATTTTCAGCCCTTTGGACGATGATTGAATTTGTTTTTCAGACATATTTCCGGCACTTTAAACTTCAAGTTTTAGGCGCGTTTTCATGAACAATACGATTATCTCCCGGAATCATCTCATGGTCGGGTTTAATGTCAATCCGGATACCGCTTCTTTCTTCCAGATCAGACAATTCTTTGCGCTTTTTATTTAAAATATAATCAGCCGCATCAACAGGCGCGAACACTTTAAGGTCAGTCACTTGTTTTTTTAACACTTCAAGGCTGAGTTTACGCAAAATTCCAATTCCCAAAACTTCCGGTGAGGGTGTCAGTCCCTTGCCTCTGCAATAGCGGCAGGATTCATAGCTGCTGAATTCAATCGATGGACGAATCCGTTGTCGAGACATCTCAACCAAGCCGAATCTGGATATTCGTCCCACTTTGGTTTTAGCTTTGTCATTTTTCACATGTGCTTTCAGAGCGCGTTCAACCTCAACTTTATGCTTTGAATCCCGCATATCGATAAAATCAATCACAATCAACCCGCCGAGGTCTCTCAATTGCAACTGGCGGGCAATTTCCTCGGCAGCTTCCAGATTGGTTTGCAGCGCGGTTTGTTCAACCGATTTTTTTTGAGTCGCTTTACCCGAATTGACGTCAATTGAAACCAGCGCTTCAGTCTGTTCGACAACAATTGAACCACCGGCATTAAGCTTCACCCTACTTTTAAAAATAGAAGCAATCTGCTCTTCCAATTGGAATTTAGTAAAAATCGGCTTATCGCCTTTATGTTGTTTGACAATTTTCAAATGATTCGGCGAAATAATATTAATAAAATTTTTCACCTCATTATATACAGAAGTATCATCGACTAGAATTTCGGAAGTGTCGGGTGTGAAATAATCACGGATTGACCTTTCAACCAAGGCTCTCTCCTTGTAAAGCAATACTGGCGATGTTACATTCATCACATCGTCTTTAATGCTTTTCCAGAGGCGCAAAAGATACTTAACGTCTTTGTTTATTAATGTTTTGGTGCAATTCACCCCGGCTGTGCGAATAATCAAGCCAAATCCCTCTGGAATTTTTAGCTTGCCAGCAATATCTTTCAGGCGCGCACGCTCTTTTTCATCAGCTATTTTTCGTGATATACCACGATTCATACTGCCCGGCATCAGCACAACGAATCTTCCGGGAAGTGAAATATGGGTGGTGAGCATAGCACCTTTTTTCATAAACGGATCTTTGGTAATTTGAACCAAAAGTTCCTGTCCCCGTTTGATAGTGCTTTTAATCGGCTGTTCCATAGCCGCATCATCGGGAAAATAATCCGCATGGATTTCGTGCCTTTGTAAAAAGCCGTTGCGTTCCTCGCCATAATCTACAAACACGGCTTGCAAACTGGGTTCCACGCGAGTGATGATCGCTTTATATACGTTGCCGCGCGTTATCGCCCGCGCCGAGCTTTCAATATGAAATTCTTCCAATCGGCTGCCATTTACTTTGGCAATGCGGCATTCTTCAGGGTCAACAGCGTTGATAAGGATTTTTGTGGTCATTTATTCCTGTCTTAAATTGATTGATAGTGTAAAG
>JAUCGF010000167.1 GCA_030378005.1 Desulfococcaceae bacterium HSG9
ATCGACATATTTTTCAAACTCCGCCTCTGTCAGTTTTGTCGGTATTTTGCTCATAACTATCCTCCTTGCAATATTATCTTGTTTGAGGATAATTATAATACATAATATCAATTAATTAAAGTACCTGGTAAAAAGTTTAAATCAGTTCATCAATAAATTGACATTAAGTTATAGTACAAGACACATGAATTGATACTGAAATCGACATCAACTGCCCCTTAATCACGGTATTATTTGTGATATTTAAGTATCAAGTCATTTGACCTGACCTATAAGAGCTTTTTTTATGAAAAATCGCTCAGATTAGGTTATTATTCTTTTAGCTGTTGTTGAAAAACGGATGTTTCGATATGTTGCGTTTTGGCTGATTATGGCACATAATTCATAATTTTTTTTACCCACATTTTATCAAAAATTGACAAGGAATTACATAAATCCAGCCAAAAAACGGCCATTGAACATCGCAAAAGCGTGGCATTCATTATTGAACACATTACCGAACTGATTGCCGGTTTTATCCGAAGAAATCATCTGGAAGAAAAGTCAAAGATATTTTTTATATCCGAACATGGCTCCGCCCTGATCGCCAAGGGAGTTAAAAATGAAATTGATACAAGTTATTTTAAAGAAATAGCGACAGATTATAACCACAGATACATCTCCCTGGATGAGAAAAAATTCAATCAAATCAAAACGAACAAAAACATATCAGATGCAATATTTCCGCTTGATAAAGAGTTCTCCGGTGACGGTAAAAATTATGTGATTGCACGCGGGTATAATCGTTTTAAAGAGCTGCATGATGAATTTTATGTTCATGACGGGGCATTGCCTGAAAAAATCATCGTGCCGGCCGGGTATTTTGTTTATTCGACCCGAGACAGCCAACCCCTTATCATTCAGTTAATCAAAGATGAATATCGTCTGAAGGTCAAAGAGACGCTTAAACTCAGAATAGCCAATCCGAACGACCGGCCTGTTAAAAATATTCATATTGATGTGCTTGCAGATGGTCTGACACTTGCTGAAACAGAGGAAAAATTGTTAAAAGAGCAGGCCGACAAAAACAGATTATTTGAACAGGAAGAAGTCAAAATCCTGGATAATTTTTCCGTGTCGGTAAATCTTGCCAAAGGGGACCGGTATTTGAATATTCCATTTTTGGATGAAACCTCAGCCTTTGTTTCCTCCCAGATTGTTCAGGAAAATGAGATGCTGTTGAACAGCGGTTTATGGGGCGTGGGACCCCTGTTTTACATGCCGCCGACCGATGAAAAATCCAAAGGGCAGTTGTGGATGAAAGAATTAAAACCCTTTCAACTGGCCAATCTGGATATAAGCTATTTTTTTGAATGCCGAAAATATTTTAATACGCTGCAATGGCTTGACCTGTTGGTTTCATCAATGGGCTTTAATCACCGCATATATTCGGAAAGACAGAAAATATTGCTTATCAGCAGACTCATTCCGATGGTGGAGCCAAGATTCAATTTAGTGGAACCCGCGCCCAAAGGCACGGGCAAATCTTTTGTATTTGAAAATATGTCCCGGTATGTGGCGGTGCGCTCCGGGTCCATATCACCGGCAGTGTTATTTTATAATGACGCCCGCAAAATTCCCGGCCTGATTACCCGCTATGACTGCGTTGTGCTTGATGAAGCCCAAAAGGTAAAAACCGACAGTTCCGGCAAATTGACCGCTTTGCTGAAATCCTATAAGGTCAATAGGGATTTCCCCCAAAAACAATATACGCAAAATCACATGTTGGCTTTTTGGTATTCATCAAGCGTTTTATGCAGTGTTTTCACCGCCAGTTGGATGCAGTGATGTTTTTTATCGGGAATTTCTTCCAGCAAGTTGAAAATATCGTTGTCATTGACAGCGCGGGCGTCTTCAAGGCGTTTGCCTTTGACAAGTTCGGCGGCGGCCATGGCTGACGCCACAGCACCGGGGCATCCCAAGACTTGGTAGCGGATATCCTTGATGATGTTTTGATTGATTTTAAGACACACTTTCATCGTATCACCGCATGTGCCGGTCATTTCGGTTTCCTGATCGGCCTGGGGCAGGTCGCCCATATATGTTTTATCAAGAAAATAGGAAATCGCCTTGTCTGAATAGCCGGAGCCGGAGAGCATATCACGGATACTCACGTCGTCGCCTGGAGTTATATTTTGTTCTTCGTTCATGGTTGTTTTTCCGTCACCTTTGCTTTATTGAAGTCAGTTAAACATCAAAATCAAAATGATTTGCCGCAGCAACTGCCGGGGCCGGCGCAGCCGGCGGCTTGTCCGGGCGCTGAACCGCAGCAGGCCGTGTCCCCCGGTCCCGGCATACCGCTTTTTGCAAGGCCGGACATGGAAGACGGTGCGGAAAGCACCTTTTCCAAATCGCCGCTCCCGCAAAACCGGCATTCGATTCGATCTGATGAACCGGTCAGTAAAATTTCACTCAGTTTGCCACATTCCCGGCAATGATAATCATGTAATGGCATACTCGCACTCCTTTTTTTAAAATTACAAATTCCAACCACCAAATCTCAAATAAATTTCAAAGGAATCAGCATTGCAGACAAACCGCCACAACTTGGCCCTGATGTTTTGGCAAGAAACACTTTGGTAAAAATCAGGAAGAAATTTATTATTATGAGCGGCAAAGGCGGCGTCGGTAAAACAAGCGTATCCGCCAATTTTTCAATTGTTCTTGCTGATATGGGATTTCCCATAAACAAACTACCCGCCATGCGTAATTGGGTAGTTTATTTTCGGGGAAATCCCTTAACGTGTTTCTACATTTCCGTTTCAGGATGAAACACCCATACATCTTTTAAATCATCTCCCAGGTATGCTCTTTCGTTGGGTCCGAGAATTCCGAGAGAAAGCGCCAGCAAAGACCAGAAATGGACAACCTGATAATGGCTTTCGTAAACGTCACTCAATTCGTGTATTTGGGCGTGGCAGTTGTGGCAGGCTGCGATGACATAAGAAGCGCCTGTTTTTTTAATTTGCCGGTCTTTGATTTTGCCGTATTCGAGGCGCTCTTTTTTAAACCCTGATTGCAGAAAACCGCCGCCACCGCCGCAACAGTAATTGTTCGATTTGTTCGGATACATGTCGATAAAATTTTCTTCACCCACAACCGCCTTTACGGCATAACGGAGGTCTTCGGCAATGGTGTCTCCGAAACTTTTGCGCACGATCTGGCAAGGGTCTTGCAAAGTGAACTTGATTTTAAGGTCTTTATTCCAATCGGAATTCGGTTTCAGCCTGCCTTCCCTGATCCATTTGGCGTAATATTCGTAGATGCTTTTCACTTCAAAGTTATGAGGAATGTCGAATTTTTTCAGTCCGGCCCGGACTGCGTATGTAACGTGCCCTCATTCGGTGCTCAAATAGGTCTTGACGCCCAGGTCATCCGTTTGTTTGGCCTTGACTCTGACGATCTTCTCCCAGCTTTCATCGTCGGAGATAAACATGCAGTAATTTTCTCCGCCCCATCCTTTGCTGCCATAAGTCCAATCCACACCGGCCGTATGGAGAATTTTCCATAGTGGAACCATCTCATCCGGTTCTGTCACAGGCTCCCTTGAGTTCTGGTTCAGGAAAAACTCGGCCCCTTGTTTGTCAACAGGCGCCTTCATATCGGTAAATTCCGGCTGCGCCTCAACGTATTCTTCCAGAACGTCTTCCACGACAAAAGTGAAATCATCCGGTGTTGCCCCCATAGCGCTGCAACTCTCGTTTCTAAGCGCCATATCACATGACCCGACAATCCCCTTTGGTCTTTCATCTCTGGGGCGCATTGCGCGGACGTTGAACACAAGTTGGGGTATGTCAATTTTCATGGGGCAGACATAGATACATCTTTGGCACATCGTACACATCCAGGGCCAGTCTGACGCCAAGATTTGTTCATCCATGCCCAGGGCCGCCATGCGCAAAAATTTTCTCGGGTCCATGTTATCCAGGCCTGTGGCGGGGCATCCCGAAGAACACGCTCCGCAGGTGAGACAAAGGTTAAGATTGCCCCCTTCCGGCAGAATCTCTTTTACCTTGTCCATGATTTTGCTTTTTTGCTTTCCGGATATTTTTATAATACTTTCAGCCATACAAATTACCTCCGTTTTAACCGTTAAGAAATCGGGTTTTTCTGAAAAACCCGATTTCTCAATTTCTATGATTTCTATTATCTTTTTAAAGGTTATTTTTAGCCCATCAAGGCTTTAATTATGAATCGGAAGATAGACGTGAAAAGTGCTGCCCTTATCCGGCTCACTTTCCAGTCTGATCATCCCGTTATGGGATTCAATGATGCGTTTTACGATGGAAAGACCGAGACCGGTGCCTGTTATCATGCGCCTTTTAGCGTCTTTGATTCTGTAAAACCGCTCAAAGATGCAATCTTGATCTTCCTGGCTCATGCCGAAGCCTTGATCTGCAACACTTATCAGAAGATAATCTTGCTCTTTTTTCGCGGTTATGATTATCCGAGTTCCTTCCCGGGAATATTTAATCGCATTGGTAATCAAGTTGGAAAAGAGTTCTTCCATGTTCTGCCTGTTTGCAAGCACCGGAGGAAGCTCCGGCGCTGCTTCTAATTTCAACGTGATATTTTTCTGACTTGCTCCCGGCTGCTGAAACGAAATCAGGTCATCCAAAAGAGCCTTCATGTCCAGCTCTTCTTTCTCCATGACTAAAAGACCCGATTCTATTTTAGCGAGATCAAGCAGGTCTGTTGTCATATCCGCAAGAGCATTCAGCCGTAAGGATGCCCTTTGAATAATCTCTTTTTGCTTGGCGTTGATCTCCCCGACCAATCCATCTGAAAGGAGTTTCAATTGAGCCATAACCGCGCCAAGGGGGTTTCGTATCTCATGGGAAACCATGGAAACAAAATCCGATTTTTCGCGGTTTATGCGGTTCGCCGCCGTAATGTCTCTTAACATGGTGATGGTTCCAATATTTCGCCCGGTTCGGTCCCGGAACGGAAGGGATTTTGCCCCGATAACCATCTCTTCTTTCTTTTTTTCGTTCAGATCGTCGATCTCTTCGCACAGCTCCGCAAATTCGCCCTCCGGTATGGAAAGGCACTCATCAATCAGAGCGTGCAGTTTTTTGTTATCGGTCAGTTGGCTGACGGATTTGCCCACCCCGCTCATACACCCGCAGTCGGACATGGATAAAAAGGCCGGATTGGCAAGCACCACGTTCTTTTTTGTGTCCGTGGTCAAAACCCCGTCCGTAAGATGATTGATCAACATTCTCATCCTGGATTTTTCCGTTGCGATGTCTTTCAAGGCATACGTAAAATCAATCGCCTTTGACACAGTCACCCGAAGCTGCTCCGCTGAAAAGGGCTTTGGGATAAAGTCAAAAGCCCCTTTTTTCATGGCTTCAATGGAATGCTCCAGAGTCGCGTAACCGGAAATCACGATCAGAACTGTTTCGGGATGAATCGACTTTACATGCCTCAAAACATCAAAACCGGATAGCCCTGGCATCATCAAATCCAAAAGAACAATATCGTAATGAGATGCTTCGATCATTTTAATGCCCTCTTGGCCGTTTGGGGCGGAAAAAACAGAGTATCCTTCGGCGCTCAACACTTTTATGCATCCGTCACGGACTCTTTTTTCATCATCAACAACTAAAATTTTCGAAACAAAATTGTGTTTTTGTGAATAATCGCTCATTATTATACTTTATAATCATCCTATTCAAAATTCATGGCTAAATGCAAACCCGGGTAACCGTTCACTTGTCCCTATATTTGGGACAACGACGCGGGACGGCTTCCCGCGCTACAACCTTGCGCACGGCGGTTCCGTGTAGAGCGGAAAGCCGTTCCGCTCCTCTGAACTTTCGCATTAATGGTGCGCAAAATTTTTCCTGCATGGTGTTGCGCTGAAACCAGATGTTTGGCAGGAAAAATTTTGCACACCCTACATTCTAAATACAAATCCGGAGTGCAAAAGTTAAGCGAAGCGGTCTTTTGCAAAAGTCAATTGCGAAAGACCGTTCCGCTCCGTTCCTCCGCTCCTCTTAACTTTCGCACTCCGCATTAGCAGCCTATTTGACTGATCATTTCATCATCCTTGCCCGGTATGTACAGGGGAAGCTCTATAAGGAAAGTTGTCCCGTGGGGGCTTGTTTCCTTGACAGATATGCGCCCGCTGTTCTTTTTTATAATTCCGTAAACGGTGCTAAGTCCCAGTCCGGTTCCTTTGCCCAGTTCCTTGGTTGTAAAAAAAGGGTCAAATATTCTAACAATATTTTCATTGTCAATACCGCTGCCGGTGTCCGTGATTTCCAGATACACCTTTTTCTTGTCTTTGTTTCTGTATGTTCGGAAAGTGAGGTTTCCATTTTTATCCATGGCATCAATCGCGTTGATGACTAAGTTGATAATCACCCGGTGCATCTGGTTTTTATCGACTTGCACTATCATCATCACTTGGGAGAGATTCTTTTTTATAGCAATATTCATGAATATTTCCTGATCTCTGATCAGAGCAAGGCTTTGGTTCAAAAGGTCATTTATCAGGATAATCTCCTTTTTAAGGCTTGTCTGACGGCTGTACATAAGAAGATTTTTAACGATTTCCTTGCATCTGTTAGCGTCTTCAAGGATATATTTAATATCTTCTTTTCTGTCGTCATCATCCATATTTTCAAGGAGCATATCGGCGTATAGCATGATGCCGGTCAACGGATTGTTTATTTCATGGGCCACGCCCGCCGCCAGTTGGCCCAGGGAGGCCATCTTCTCTGAATGAAGGGCGCGCATCTCCACATCTTTCAGTTTTTTCTCCACTTCCTGCCGTTCCCTTAAATCGTTATAAACGCCCATGCTGCCGACTTCCAGCCCGTCTTCGTAAATAATCGCCGCGGTCATGCGAACCGGCACCTCTTCTCCGGATGCATTTATGATGTTCACCTCTGTGCTGGACAGCTTACCCTTTCCGCCGTACAAAGGAGACCTGAGTTTACCCATGATCTCTTTGGCCACTCCGGCTGGATAAAGGTCCACCGCTTTTTTCCCCTTTGTCGGGTCGATCTCTTCGGCCGTATAGCCGAAAAGATCCTCGGCCGCCTTGTTCATAATGACACCGTCTTTGGATACCGCCACGATAGCGGAAACGGAACTATGAATGACATTCCGCATCAGTTCCGTCATTCCCGTGAGACGTTTTTCAAGGGTTTTTATACGGGTGGCATCTCTGACACTCTCCATTATGTACGCGACATCGCCCTTATCATTCAAAATGGGGGAAAAAACCCGTTCTTCCCATATCACCCTTTTTCCATCTTCTTTAACCTCGTTTAAAATGGAGCAGCCGTTCTTATTCTCGATCATCTTTTGAATGGGGCATCCATCCGGTGTGCAAGGAAAATCCGATTGTTTGAAATAATCATAGCATTTCTTACCTATTAAATCGCCGCCAGATACTTGGAACAGTTCCAAAAATTTTTTGTTAGCAGAAATGATCTCTTTGTTCTTCTTCAGAATAAGGGTGGGAAAGGAAAGGGAGTCAAATACTCTGAAACGCCAATCCGAATCTTCATTTATCTTTTGACTTTTAATGCTCACTGTCGGGAGTCTCGAATGTTTGGGATAAAAGCGCAATAGCGGTTTTGACATCACCGCCGGGAAAAACAAGATAAACCGCCGCTCCGGAAAAACCGGCTGCAATGATTTTAACTTTGCCGTTCAAAGTTTTAAAAACTGTTTCAGCTATTCCGTACCGATCACCGTAATGGGGGCCGTGAAAATAGACGATGCCGGCGGGGTAAATCTCGTCAATGAAATCAATATTTTTCGATAGGCATTTTTGTTTCAGCAGTGCAACTGCATGACGCCGGTTTTGCCCCGACACACCAAGGCAAATGCTCTTTATATCATGTTGGGAATCATTTTGGTTCCATAAAAGGGCAAATTGATTTTTTACCGAGTCAAGCTCATCTATCAAAGAGCCGATTTTCTCCAAATTGTCCGACGCCATTCGGACAAGACTCATATCGGTTATCTCATTGAACCCATACGTCTTGATGGTCGGTTCCCAATATACCGCTACTGTTTCCATAAGGTTTTAACCCTGTTTATGAACATGCTTTATACAAAACAGCTTCTGAAAAGGGGCATGATTTTCAGGAAGCCTGAAATTTTCCTCCAAAGCCTCTGCGGCTTTGTTCAGACGGTTGCAATCGGTCAGGAAAGTGAAAGAGGATATGGATGAAGTCATGTTATAAACCGGTATTTTTCTATTTCCAAAGGCGAAAAGGATTTTACCCAGGAGCTTCATACGAGTTTTGTGGGGATAAATACTTATTGCGCCAAGTCCGTGCAGGACTTTCAGCCTCTCTTTTAATTCAGGAGAAGAGAAAATAAGCTTATAAATATTATCCAGATCATCTTCTGAGATAGAGCAGTCGGTTCTTATGGCTTGTTCATCCATCACCCTGGAAAGCATGAAAATATTAATCTCATTTTCCGAAAGAAAGCGAAAAAAGAGCGGAGCTGTATCTGCTTTATCAATCGGCTCGGTGATGCTTAAAAGGGCGATATTTTCCGTAAATTTGATTCCGCCGATGCTTAATTTTTCTTCTGTTTGTATTCCGGTCATGTTATTTTGCCTTCTCGCCCCTGGAGCAACTTTACTAAACTTTCAAAGTTTAATAAAGTTTAGGGATTTTCCCAAAAACAAACTACCCATTTTAGCTGTGGTGCAGGGTGGGTGCAGAGAAACGAAACCCACCCTACAATTGCGGGATTTACGCTTTTAAGAAAAATTAAGATTTTCTTTGACGATTTCCATTAGATTGTCCAAATCAATCGGCTTGGGAACAAAATCGTCGGCCATTGTTGTTTTTCCGTCCATGTGAGTGTAACTTGTGGAGGTGACTGCATCCGCCACGGCGGTGAGCAGAATCACGGTAATATCCTTGTAATTGTCATCCGCTTTCAGCTCGTCGCACAGTTCATAGCCGTTTTTACGGGGCATCATAACATCCAGAACCACCAAGTCCGGTTTTTCGGCCTTGATTTTTTCCCATGCTTCCACGCCGTCATACGCTTTTTGAACTTTGAAATTCTCGCTTTCCAGCTTTAAGGAAACGGATTCCACCAAATCAGGGTCGTCATCCACCACCAGTATCAATTTATCATCACTCATTTTAATCTCCTTTATATTTTTTGATTATTCAATTACCGGCCTCGGATAGAGACCTGCTTTTTCAACTATTTCAGGAACTTTTTGTTCCCATTCGATTGCCATTATATGAAACCCGTGAACCCCTTGCACATCTTTCAATCTTTGAATCTGTTCCACGGCGATTTTAATACCTTCGGCAGCCTGCTTTTCTTTAGGGACGCCAGCCATGCGTTTGACGATTTCATCCGGCACGTCCATTCCCGGCACCTTGTTTTTCATGTATCTTGCCATTCCGGCGGATTTCATAGGGGTTATACCGGGCATGATGTGAACCTTTTTATCAAGGCCACGGTCACACACCCCTTTCATCCATTTCTCGAATTTAGCCATATTGTAGATGCACTGGGTCTGGATAAAATCAACACCGGCATTGATTTTTTTGGCAAGACGCGCCACCCGGAGTTCAAACGGATCGGCAAAGGGATTGGCTGCCGCGCCGATGAACATTTTAGGCGGATTCAAAATATCGTCGCCTCCTTGAAATTTTCCATTATCGCGCATGTTTCTGACAGTTTGAACCAGTTGAACCGAGTCCAGGTCGTAAACATTTGCAGCCATGGGGTGATCTCCGAAGTGCGGATGATCACCGCTTAGGCAGAGCATGGTGTTAATGCCGTGGGAATAGGCTCCGATGATGTCGCTTTGCATGGCAAGGCGATTGCGGTCTCGGGTCACCATCTGAAAAATCGGATCAAGGCCAATTTGTTTAATCAGAATGCACGCGGCCAGGCTCGACATTCTGACCATAGCGGTCTGATTGTCGGTTACGTTTATGCCATCAACATAACCCGCCAGCATTTTCGCCTTCTCGATCACCTTTTCCGGAAGAGCGCCCCGCGGAGGGCCGCATTCGGAAGTTACGGCAAGTTGTCCTGAATTAAAGACTTTTTCCAATACGCTTTCAGTTTTCATTATACCAAGTCCTCCCTGATAATTTTCCTGGGGCCGCCGTCGCGGCTTGATCGCCAGTCCTTTGCCATCATTACTTCTTCATAGCGGTTTTCGATGCCAAGGGCTTTCATCCTATCCCAAATCAACTGCCAGACGCAGTCAACATCCTGGCTTATCTCGCATTTGCCGGCTGTCGAGCCTCCGCAGGGGCCGTTCAAAAGCCTTTTTGAGCATCGTGCCACCGGGCATATTCCGCCTGTCAACCCCAGGATGCAGTCTCCGCATCCCTGGCAACGCTCGGCCCATACACCCTGGCGCTCGGAGGCTCCCATGAATTTTGTGTTGAGGGCGGGGTAAACCGGTTTGTCTTTATAACGCCTTGCCACTTCCTGAACCCCGCATCCGCAGGCCATGGAGAGAACCGCATCGGCCTGGTCAATCACCGTTACCAATTCTTCCACGTACTCCGGATCACACTGCCTCTCCAGGGTCAGTTCTTTTATGTCAAGCGTTTTGCCCTCTTGCATAAATGCCATTTGAAGGGCCGAGGACAAAATTCCCACCTCTTTGCGCCCCCCGGCCGCGCATACGGTTACGCATTCGTTGCAACCCACAAGAAGAATCCGATTATAGGGTCTTACAGACGCAATGATTTCTTCCATCGGTTTTCTTTCAGCGGTAATCATCTTATTTCCTTTCGATAACATTAAGTAGAACTTAAAGGAGTTAAGAAATCGGGTTTTTTGAAAAAACCGATTTCTATCAATTGCGGCGGGTTACGCCGCTTTTGCTTTTTCCATGGCCGCTTTTGACGGATTCGGTCCGAGCTTGCGGATTTTTTCGGTTATTTCAAAGGCCGCCTTTGCAAAACGTTCTCCCATGCCAGCACTCATCGTAACCATCTCAACACGTTCCGGTTCAATGCAGATCTCTTCAAGAAGCGCTTGCACCTGTTTTACACGCTGTAAAGCCCTGAGATTACCGTTTTTAAAATGGCAGTCCCCCTCAAGGCATCCGGCCACATAGACACCGTCCGCGCCGTTTTCCAGAGCTTTCATTATATGAATCGTATCAACTTTCCCGCTGCATGGAACACGAATGATCTTCACATTGGCGGGATAGGCTATCCTTTTGCTTCCGGCCATATCGGCGGCCGTATAGGCGCAATAGTGACAGCAAAAAGCAACTATTACAGGTTCAAAATCTTTCATTTAATTCATCCTTTCAAAAAGGCCGTCAAGCCTTGCCAAAATCTGATCATCCTGGAATTGCATCAACTGAATCGCCTTGGCGGGACACTCAGACGCGCAAATTCCGCACCCGTGACATCTTGCCGGATCGATTTCGGAATACCCGTCCGCGTTTATGTACGGCACACTGTATGGACAAGCGCGAACACAGATCAGGCAAGCGGCGCATTTTTTACCGTCCACCTTGGCAACCGAAGCGCCCAGATTGATTGTATCTTGAGAAAGAAGAGTCTGCGCTCTTCCGGCCGCGGCTTGAGCCTGAACGATGCTTTCACGGATGTTTTTAGGAGCGTGAGCCGTGCCGGCAACGAAAAATCCGGGAACCGGAAGATCAACAGGTCTTAACTTGACATGGTCTTCCAGAAAATAGCCATCATCAGTTCTCTGGAGATGAAATATAAAGCCCAAGTCTTCGGTTGACTCGTCATCTGAAATAAAACCGGTGCTGAGACATAGAATATCCGCGTTGACCGAGACCTTGACACCTAAGATCGGTTCTTTAAATATCACATTGACTTTATCTCCGTCAGCTTCCGCAACCGGCGTATCTTCCAGGCCGTACCTTACAAACACAACCCCTTTTTCTCTTGCTTTTTTGTAGTAATCTTCCTGGAATCCATACGTGCGCATGTCGCGATAAAGAACGATGACACGGGCGTCAGGGTTAATCTTGATAATGCGCAAGGCATTTTTAACAGCCGCCTGGCAACAAACACGCGAGCAGTTGGGGTTATCCGTTGTTCTGGAACCGACACACTGAATCATCACCACATTCTCGGCGTTCTTTACTGATTCAGGATTATCTTCGATTCTTTCGTCCAGTTCCAACTGGGTGATAACAGCGTCATGCTCATTTAAAAAATACTCGGACGGGCGGTTCGGCAACGCTCCGGTGGCAAGAATGGTGACACCGTGCTTTATACTGCTGTAAAACATTTGGGGGCCGGACTGCACGCCGGTGGTGAACATGCCGGGCATACCGGCGTGATCCACTATGATCGCCGGAGCCATCACCTGAATTTTTTCATGATTCATTGTTCGCTCGATCATCTCTTCCACCTTGGAGCGAACATCTTCCCCTTCCAATGTTTTACGAATATTGGCCGCCATCCCGCCCAATCGGGGCGAACGCTCGGCCAAAAACACCTTGAACCCTCTGTCCGCAAGGGCAAGGGCGCTTGTCATGCCGGAAACACCGCCGCCTACTACCAGAATATCCTTGTTCATGGGAAGAGTGTGATCTGCAAGCGGTATGCTCAACCAAACGCGCGAAACAGCCATCCGAATCAGTTCTTTGGCCTTGTTTGCGGCGATTTCAGGCTGATCGCCATGAACCCATGTATCCTGGTCCCTGATATTGGCAATCTCCACGAGATACTTGTTCAACCCTGCCCGGCGAACCATGTCCTGGAATTTGGTCTCATGAGTTCGCGGCGAACACCCGCCGATTACAACCCTGTTAAGCTGATGCTCCTTTATCAGGCTTTCCATCATTTTCTGAGATTCTCCGGAGCAGCCATGTCCCACGGCAACGGCTGTCTCAACGCCGGCGACAGTTTTGCAATAATCGACAATCTCCGGAACATTGATAACGCCGCCGATGTTGTATCCGCAATCACAAACAAACACACCGACCTTGGGAGTTTCGCCGGTTACGTCTCTTTCGGGAGGAAACTCTTCATACTCGTCGTAATCATCCCATTGATTTTCCGCAGCGTCATCGGCCGGGGCCCGTAGTTTATGATCGGGTGCCGGCTTTCCCCGATAGGGAATGCTCAGAGCTTTGCAGGCGGCCGCGCTTCCCTGCACCATGGTTTCCGGTATATCCTTGGGGCTTTCGAACATCCCGCACACGAATATGCCGGGCTTGGAAGTCTCAATCGGCGTAAATGAGGCGGTTTCCGCAAATCCGTGCGGATTCAACTCAATTCCCATGACTTCGGCCATTTTGCGGGTTTCCTCGGAAATCATAAATCCGGTGGATAAAACCGCCATATCGAATTCTTCGGTTATATTTTCCGACTTTTCATCTTGAGTGTAACTGATTTCGAGGTTCATGTTTTCCGGGTTTTGAACAACACTGTGAGGACGGCATCTGACAAAACGAACGCCGAACTCATTCTTGGCCCTTTGGTAGTACAATTCGTAATCTTTGCCCGAAGTCCGCATATCCATATAGAAAATCACGGTTTCGATGTCATCTTTGAAACGCTCACGGGTCACGATGGCCTCTTTGGTTGCGAACATGCAGCAAGCGCTCGAACAGTAGGAGGCGGCTCCTTTTTGAATTCCGCGGGAACCTACGCATTGTATCCATGCGATTCGTTCAGGCTGTTTGCCGTCCGAAGGTCTTTCCAGGATTCCTCCGGTGGGGCCTGAGGCCGAGAGGATTCTTTCGTACTCAAGACTTGTAAATACATTGGGGTAAGTCCCTTTGCCGAAGTGATCCAGATGGGCCGGATCGAATATCGAAGCACCCGGGGCCAGAATAACCGCACTGACCTCAATCAGGGTTTCTTCAGCCCTATCTTCAGGCAGAATCGCCCCCATCTTGCATACTTTTTCCAGGGCTTCCGGATCATTGCATTTTTCCATATCAACAGAATAAGCCCAGGGCGTGGCTTGGGGATAACGCATACATGTGGGAGCCCTGTGATCAAGGCCCGGCGTAAAACGAACGCATTCCGGGAAGCGCTCAAAGCATTCTCCGCAGGCAGTGCATTTTTGAACATCTATATAGCGTGGCCGGGTTTTAAGAGTAACCTCAAAGGCTCCGGCCGCTCCTTGAATGCCTGTGACCTCGGTCATGGTTTTAAGTTCAATGTGCAGTTCACGGCCGCTTTCGGAAAGATGCGGGGACAATGTGCAGAGATCGCAGTTATTCGTGGGAAATGTGCGATCCAGCTGGGTCATAAGCCCCCCGATGGAATAGGCATTGTCCGCCAGCACCGCATCGCCGCCGGATTCCGCAATATCCAGGGCGGCCCGGATTCCACCGACACCTCCTCCGACAACCAGCACTTTACCGGTTTGAATAGAGTTTTGATTTTGCATTTTTGATCCCTTCATAGTTGAGCATAATCCAAAATAGTCGGCAGCCTGTGTTCCCATCCGAGCGTTACCGCAAGAACGCCGTCCACTTGACCTTTCAAAGCCTTCATGGACTCACCGGCAATCTTGAGGCACTCGTTCTCCCGATCCCGTGACTTTCTGATCCTTTTGATAAGGTCTTCTCCGATGCGGCTTTCAGGCTCGGTGACGGCCATATATCTTGCAATTCCCACGGATTTAATCAGAAAAACAGATGCGATGACGGGCACATTCAAGGCTTTGATCTTGTCCGCCGCTGATAAAAAATAATCTATGTCAAATATGGGAGGGGTGATGATGAACCGGGCCCCGGCATCTACCTTTTGTTTGGCCGCTTGAATTTCCTTTTCAAGTGAAGCTTGGTCGGCAAATTTCCCCAGAGTGCAGCCAAGCGTAAACTCAGGAGCGCCTGTAAGATCAAACCCGGCCATGTCTGTGCCGTTTTGGAGACCGTTCACAACCTCTAAAATCTGTATCTCATTTAGGTCATCCACCACCTTGGCATCCTTATGATCACAGTTCGCTATCTCTTCGCCCTTGACAACGATAAGGTTTTGAATGCCCAAAACATGCGCCGCCAGGATATCCCCCTGGATGGCCATTCGGTTTCTGTCACGGCAGTAAACATTGATAACCGCTTCGATACCCTGTTGATGCATTAAGACTCCGCCGGCCAGCGCGCTCATTCGCATGACACCGTTGTCCATATCCGGAATAACCACGGCATCAATGCGTCCTTTGATGCGGCGCGCATTGTTCACCAGCTCGGAAATATTCACTCCCTTGGGGGTGTGCATCTCGGCCAGAACAACAAACTCTTTCGATGATAACCGCTTTTTCAAACTCATATCTGTTTCCTTGCCATTTAGTGTTAAAATAAAAGTTAAGTAAGGAACGTGGTCGAAATAACCACCCCATTCCTAATTTCTAAAGAGACTTCACCTTTTTAATACGAATCCGATAATACAACTGAACATCATGTAAAACAGATTTCTCAACCAGCTCAAACGCCCCTTCCGGCAATATTTTAAAAAGAAAAGTCCGCGTGTCCGGGTCACGCCCAAGAATCTCAAGAACTTCATCAGGCTTCATCTTTTTAAAGAGGCTGCTGACTTTTAATAATGTGACAGGGCTGATAATTCCCCTGAAATCAAGAGTGTAATCGGCTTTTTGTTTCAATCTACATTTTCCATTTTTATCGGTTTTTTCAAATTACTATTTCTTAAAGCAAAAAGCGTGCCACACATATCCATAATTTTAATTGTTGATATGTTTACACTCTATTATAAAGAGATTAATTTTGAAAATAATGGTTCCAGTTGCAGAACAAGCGTTCAACTGTTAAAGGGGGTTAATTTAACGGGTGTTAAGGCTTAACGGGAGTGATGGTGCTTGAACAAACATTGGGCGGCTTCCCGCGCTACAATCTTGCTTACGGCGAATCCATTGTAGAGCGGAAAGCCGTTCCGCTCAGGGGGGTGAACGGTTACTTGGCAGCCGCTATTCTCGTTTTTGATATCTTGGCATCAAAATTGCATTATGAGATATGATGAGATGCTATACTTGGCTTACCTCCGGTTCGTTGCATTTCGTTTTTAGCAAATCGGCTTGCATTCAAGCCGATTTGCATATTTTTGTCCCAAATACGATCATGAAATCAGTTAAAAATATAAATAGCAACCGTGAGTGAAGCGAATATACGCTCCTCATTAACTTAATATGGAAAAGACCATTGAAAATCAGCATCATATACGATAATACGGCTTGGGGTTTGAAAATGACGCCTGACTGGGGTTTTGCCTGCCTGGTTGAAGCGTACCAAAGAAAAATTCTTTTTGACACCGGCGCCAAGGGCGATATTCTGATGGCAAACATGGAAAAGCTTAAAATAGCACCTTCCATGATTGATGCGGTTTTTATTTCACACGCGCATTGGGACCACACCGGCGGACTTGAAACCTTTTTGCGTGCAAACCACCCTGTAAGCATTTATATCCCTGCATCTTATTCGGCGCCGTCTTATGCCAGGGAAGTGATAAAAGTGAAAAGCGTTTTCAAAATTGATACCAATATCTATTCCACCGGGGAACTTAGCGGCTCAGAACAGGCGCTGGTTATAAAACAGGACGAATCCGTGACAGTTATCACCGGTTGCGCCCATCCGGGCGTCCCGGAAATTCTCAGAGCGGGTTCACGGATCGGTCGTGTCAAAACTCTGATAGGCGGGTTGCACGGTTTCGATAAATTCGATCTGATTGATGATCTGGAAAATATCTGTCCGGCGCATTGCACCAAACATATTGACCGAATCAAAACGCGATATCCTGACAAGTATATTGAAGCCGGCGCTGGAAAAGTAATTGATTTGGTATGAAATTATTCGGAAGGAGAAACAGTTATGAAGTTTTTAGTAATCGGCGGAGACGCCGCCGGTATGAGCGCCGCCAGCAGAGCCAAAAGAAACAAGCCTGATTTGGAAGTCACCGTTTTGGAAAAAACTGATGATGTTTCTTACAGCGCCTGCGGGATGCCTTACAACATCGCGGATGCGGACAGACCCATGGATGATTTGGTGGTGCGGCAGGCACACGTTTTCAAAACAAAACAGAAGATAAATGTTTTGACGGGTCATTGCGCCGAATCTGTCAATCCGGAAAACCGCACCGTCAGCGGCGTATCCGCGGATGGGACAGCGTTTCAATTTGGTTATGACAAACTTTTAATTGCCACGGGCGGTTCGCCGATCATACCCGATCTTCCCGGGTTCGATCTGCCGGGCGTTATGGCATTGAAAAGTCTGGAGGATGGCCGCAAGATCAAGGCATATCTGAAAGCTCATCAGGTGAAAAAAGCTGTTATCATCGGCATGGGATATATCGGTCTTGAAATGTGTGAATCCCTCCGAGCCAGATCAGTCGAAACTGCTATGGTCAAACCAGGCCCGGTGTTTCTGCCATGGATGGCCCCGGAGCTTTCCGATGTGATCAGGCAAGAGCTTGAATCGAATCATGTCAAACTGCATACTGGTTATCAGATAGAGCGAATCAAGTCAGAAGAGGGACGGATGAAGGTGATATGTGCGGATATTTCCCTGGATGCCGACATTGTCATAGCAGCCATAGGAATAAAGCCGAACAGCGAACTGGCCGCTGATGCCGGCATCAAACTCAGTGTGAACAACGCCATTGCCACGGACTGCATGCTCAAAACCTCTGATGAAAACATATACGCGGCCGGAGACTGCGCCGATGCCTATCATGTAGTCACAGATGAAAAAACATGGATACCCCTGGCGCTGCGGGCCAACCGGGCCGGATGGGGCGTGGCTGACAATATCTGCGGCAAGGTGGTTGAACTTTCAGGCATAGCCGGCACAGCCGTCTTCAAGGTGTTTGATCTTGAGGTCGCTCGCACCGGGCTTACGTTGAAAGAGGCGCTGAAATCCGGTTTCGATCCCGCTGCGGTTATTATCAAAACCCGCTCACGCGCCCATGCGCATCCCGGGTCTTCGCCGATTCGGATACTGATGATCGGCGACAAAAAATCCGGACGTCTCTTAGGCGTTCAGATGGTTGGCTGGGAAGGCGTCGCCCATCGAATCAATGCGGCCGCAGTTGCCCTGCAAAATCGGATGACCGTGGAAGCGTTCAGCCAGACCGATCTGGCGTATGCGCCTCCTTTTGGACCGGTATGGGACCCGTTGCTGACCACAGCGAATCAGTTGCTTAAAAAAATCTGATTCCATTTTTAATAATTATTTTTGGCTCTTGTTGGGTTTCAGGGTCTTTTGGGGTCAACATAACGTTAACTATTTTAATTTATTTGGAATGTTGCAAAGTTGCTTGATTCTCAAGACCATTGTCTATACCTAATAATTTCAGTTGTTTATGGGTACTCACCAAGA
>JAUCGF010000168.1 GCA_030378005.1 Desulfococcaceae bacterium HSG9
CTCTCCTTTATCAGCGGGGAAAATGATGCAATTTTTAAAAACTCTGTTTTTTGGATGAGCTTACCTAACTATTTGATATATCAAAAATTACGTAAAATTAAAAGAAGTTTATGAATAATTCAGGTTAGATGATATCAAAAAACAAACGGTTTCATTTATGAGATTTATTCTGAAACACCTCAATAAGAAGCTATCCGACGGATACTATCGAATTTAGCCCAATTTATCTCTTGAGGATTCACAAAGAGTTTATCAAATCAACAATGCTACCTACTTTTATTTTCAATGATTGCAATCTGATATGACAAAGTAGAATTAATCGATGGCCAGGTTTCATCGAAAGTAAACCCGTTGAAAAAGTGACAGGGCTGTCTATGGATTTTAGTCTGCGTCAGTTTGCAAACGGGTGAACATTTTAAGAAATATTTGAAAGCCCCCTCTTTTCAACTGACTTTAAGGCTGTTAATAAACTCCGAATTGATGAAAGTTCAACTCTTGCCATAAGGATAATAAAACGGCAGGTGAAAGGAATTAAAAGGAATTAAAATGCCATTAATATATATGAATAAGGGTAAACAGATTTATTATTTACATCAGGGCAAAACCAAGACTGGAAAACCCAGATACCATTTTTCGATGAAGGATAAAGGTATTTTGACGGAAACGATACCTGAAGGTTGTGAACTTTATGAACATCCAGCAAACGCTCAAGTTTTTCTGCGCACAAAACGGCCTCAAATTGTGACTGATATTGAGCGTTATCTAGTAAAGAAATATCTGAAAAAATTAAATCGGCCTCATCATTACCTTTTTGATATTAAAGGCAAAATCATAACAATATTTGAATCTAATCAAAATGTTGATGACCTAAAAGCAATGTTTAAAACGTTTCGGGAAACAACTTACAGACCAATCATGCGTTTTATTTTAGAAGATAAGAAGCGCCGTATTTTCGTTGCCGAACGTTTTTGTTTTAAAGGTTCTATTGATGACTGGATTAATATTGGCAGGTCTGATTCGTTAAAAAATCTTTTAAAAGCCTACTTAATATAAATAGCCCCAGCGGGCTTTCCTAACGTAAATGCCCACTTTAATGGCTTCCTGAAACCACCTTTTTTGAACGTTACCATTTTTAGTTCAAGGAGTGCCGAACCTACTTTTTATTTGTGCTATAATAAAAAGTAGTGTAATCGTGGTAAACGAAGGATGCTTAATGGCGTCTTAAATCTTTCACAAAGGAGGTATTGGATGAGGAAAACAAAATGGGTCGTCGCAATCGTGCTGATTCCTGTACTGTTGGCGTCACCGGCGTATGCTAAAGAACAACTGAAACCGTTGACGATTCAACTGAATTGGGTGACAAATGTCCAGTTTGCCGGGGTGTTACTGGCCAAAAAGCGGGGATGGTACGAAGCAACCGGAATTGATCTGACGGTCAGGGGATGGAAAAAAGGCGTTGCGGCGGTTGACGAAGTCGTTGTCGGGAAAGCTCAGATCGGGGTGACTGAAGGTGCGGATATAATAAAAGCCCGATCAAAGGGGAACAAGATCAGAGCTGTTGCAACTCAGTTCCAAAAAGCGCCATTTTGTTTGGTAAGCAAAAAAAATCTGGGAATAGAAACACCTGAACAACTGACTCAAAAAAAAATTGGAACCAACACCGCAGCCGCAATATTAATGACAAAAATTGTCTTGGCTGACGCAGGGCTGAAATACAATGAAATCACACCTGTAAAGGTAGGCTGGGATATTCAAGTTTTGCTTGATGACAAGATAGATGTATATTTAGGCTACATAAACAATGAACCATTGAGTATGAAAGAAAAAGGATATGAGGCCAACGTCATTCCCGCGTTCAAATACGGGTACGATTTTTACAGCGAGGTTTATTTTGTGACGGATACAATGATTCAGAAGTATCCGGATCTGATTCAGGCTTTTTTAAATGTTACCATGCGGGGATGGCGTGAAGCATTTAAAACACCCAAAGCAACGGCCGAAATGATCGTAGCTGAATATTATCCCAAAGGATCAGTGTCGCAGCAAACCGAATCACTGAAAATTTTTCACACCTTGGCAACGGTTGGCACAGCCGTCGGGGACAACATGATCGGAATTATGGATAAAGATTACTGGCAAAAGGGAGTTGACATTCTGCTTAAATTTAAACAAATTGAAAAAAAAATTCCGGCAGAAGATTTATTTACATTGAAGTTTGTGCAAAAGACTTTTACATCCAAATAGGTGATTTCTCAAAATATAATATTTCTGAATTGTAGAGTGGGTGAACTTCAGTTCGCATATTTCAAGCTGAAGCAGGCATTCCCCAAAAAATAAAGAGGCAGAGAGTATGCTAAAAAAAATGATCGTTTTAGAAATATTTATCGTGATGTTGCTCACTGGCGCGGCCGCAGCGGCCGAACAGTCAAAGGCCATAACAATCCGCTTGAACTGGATTCCCAACGCCATGTTCGCCGGTATTTTGCTGGCCAAAGAACGAGGCTGGTATGATGGAGCGGGCATCAATCTGACCATCAAAGGATGGAAACAAGGCATCTCTTCCATTAATGAAGTCGTTTCCGGTGCCGCTCAAATCGGAGTTGCCGAAGGGGGTGCGATTATCATAGCCCGTGTTGCTGGAAAAGCGGTGAAAGCGATTGCGGTTCAGTATCAGAAATCACCATTTTGCCTGATGAGCAAAAAAGCGATGGGAATCAAGACCCCTGAACAACTGGCGGGGAAAAAAATAGGACTTAATTGTTCGGAATCGAAATTAATGACCCAAATTGTCCTGGCCCATCAAGGCATGCGCTTTAAGGATATTATTCCTGTTCAGACCGGATGGGCTCTGAAACCTTTGATTGATGACAAGATTGACGTGTTTGCCGCTTTTATGACAGACGAACCGTTAGCCATGCAAGAACAAGGGTATGAAGTAACATACATTCCGGCATTCAAATATGGCTACGATTTTTACAGCGGAGCTTACTTTGTAACGGATACGCTAATTCGGGAACAGCCGCAACTGATTCGTATTTTTTTGAAAGTTACACTGCGGGGATGGCAAGAAGCCTTTAAAACGCCTGCCGAAACAGCCAAACTCATTATTAAGAAATATTATCCCAAAGGTTCGCTCAACCATGAGACCGAAGAAATAAAACGGAGTCACACACTGGCTACGCTTGGCGTTGGAAACCACCTGATCGGAATGATGGAGGAGCGGTTTTGGTCCCGGGGCGTTGATATTTTGTATAAATATAAACAAATTGACAAAAAAATTCCGGCGACGGATTTATTTACCCTTGAATTTCTGAAAGAGGTTACGACTACCCGGTAATCCACGCATTCGGCGTGAAACTTGTGAGAACGGAGAAGTATATTGCCAGATTACTTTCGATTAAACATCACCAAAAAGCTTTTCTTGCTAAATCTGCTTATTTTTATTGTCTTCGGAGTAATTATCGGAACTATGGGATTTGGATTCAGCAGTATAGAAAAACTCTCTGCCACTATCATTGAAAGAGACGTTTACCAACCAATTACTAATTCGCAATTTGTGAGAGAATTTTCAGAAGTGTTAGCCAAAACGAATCTGTTAGTCATCACTTTCCATAAAAATGATAACATATTGGAAATCGAGGGAAACAAGTTATTAAACGCTATAACTGGGCTTTTAAGAAATACAAATAATACGCAGAGAAGTATTCTTGAGGAGTTTGATAAAAAATTAAGGCTGATTTTAGAACAATGCGCGGCTATTAATAAAATTTCACAAAGAATTGACATAATTTATAGGAAACTCAATTCGAATATGACGAGCCTGGAGGAAACGATTTCTGAAGATATTATTTTAAAAATCACGGAAGGGGGAGATGCATCCATACTGCGTCAAACAGGCTCCCTGATTCCAACATTTCGAGAAAATTTGGTTAACGCCACATTGCATTATGCGATGTTAAAACCGGACAAATCTAAGTCAATAGATGTTTTGCAGATAGCCATATTATTAGACAATTTGCATTTGCGACTTCAAACACTTCTCACTTCAGATTCTGTTATTGCCGCTTACGGAAGTAAATTGCTCGCCGGCGTATTGGAATACAGGAAGGCTGTTATCGCATTAGCCGATGCGAGCAAACAACTTAAAGAGCGACTTGTCGAATTAAACAATGCTGAAAAACAGACTGCAATCTATTTGAACGAAATTGATACACAAATCGCTGATGCAAGTGATCTTGTGAAAGAAAAGATCAAAAGTGTAATAAATTCGACCATTCATTTTGTTTACCTTTTTTCCGGAGGCGTTATTATTCTGTTTGGACTTTTCACCTATTTTCTTATACAAAAAAATATTCGCAATCCTATGAAATCTATTCACCGTGGAATAGTATCTATCAGTGAAGGAGACCTTGACACCAAAATTCAACTTGAGAGGACCGACGAATGGAGCAAAATTGAGCAGGCTCTGAATAAAATGGTTGTTGATCTGAAAGAATCCTACCAAGACCTGGAAAAAGAGATATTACAGCGAAAAAATACTGAAAAAGAGTTGCAGAAAAGCGAAGAACGTTATCGTAAATTTTTTGAAGATGACCTTTCCGCCGCTTTTATTTCCACTCCTGAAGGCAAACTGACAGCATGCAATCCGGCATACGTCCGCATGTTTGGCTTTTCCTCCGTTGATGAGGCGATGAATACCAATATGAGCATAATATTTAAAAGTGAGAAAACAAGGAAAAGTTTTCTGAGTTTACTCAGAGCGAACCGGCATATCGAACACTATGAGTCAGAATATAAGCGCTTTGACGGCACCGCGATTTATGCTGTCGGGAATATAACAGGCACTTTCAATTTGCAAGGAGAATTGATTGAGCTTAAAGGGTATTTGATTGATGAGAGCAAGCGCAAGCTGGCCGAACATGATAAAACAAAGCTTCTGGCCGAACTGCAGCGAGCCCAGAAAATGGAGGCCATAGGAACTCTGGCAGGAGGGGTTGCCCATGATCTTAACAATATTTTGTCGGGCTTGGTGAGTTATCCTGAATTATTGCTGATGAACCTTGAGGAAGACAATTCTTTAAGAAAACCGCTCTTGACAATAAAAAAATCAGGGGAAAAAGCCGCGAATGTCGTGCAGGATCTGCTGACTTTAGCAAGAAGAGGCGTTGCCGTTACAGAAGTGATCAATTTGAATCATACTGTTTCCGAGTATCTGAAAAGCCTTGAATATAAAAAATTACAGTCATTCCATCCAAATATTCAAGAGAAGACCGATTTTGAAGCTGACCTTTTGAATATTATGGGCTCTCCGGTCCATTTGACTAAAACTGTTATGAATTTGATTTCAAATGCTTTTGAGGCCATTCCAGACGGCGGGAACGTAACTGTCTCCACAAGAAACCGATATATTGACAAACCGGTAAGAGGCTATGATGAAGTAAAAGAAGGTGATTATGTGATATTTAATGTGACTGATGATGGCATAGGCATATCTCCGGAAGATATGGAGCGAATTTTTGAGCCTTTCTATACCAAAAAAGTGATGGGAAGAAGTGGAACCGGATTAGGTATGGCTGTTGTCTGGGGGACAGTTAAAGATCATAATGGTTATATCGGCACACAAAGCAAAGAAGGGCAAGGCACATCATTCACACTTTTTTTCCCTGTGACAAGAAAAAAGAGAGCTGAAAGTGAATCATTATTGCCTGTTGAAGAATATACAGGCAAGGGGGAGTCTGTTCTGGTTGTGGATGATGTGGAAGAACAGAGGGAAATAGCAACCGAAATGTTAAGAAAGCTGAGTTATTCCGTCACTACAGTTTCAAGCGGTGAAGAAGCGGTCGAGTATATGAAAAACAATTCAGCCGATTTGATAGTGCTGGATATGATAATGGACCCCGGTATGAATGGCCGCGAAACCTACGAGAAGATAATTGAATTACATCCTCATCAAAAAGCCGTCATAGCCAGCGGATTTGCTGAATCTGACGATGTAAAAGCCGCTTTGGAACTCGGTGCGGGCCAATATATCAAAAAACCATATACTTTGCAAAAAATTGGAATAGCTGTCAGGGATGAGCTGTAAAAATAGACCTGGTTATTTAATGTTCGTCAACTATAACAAAGGAGGTATCGGATGAAAGAAATAAAATGGACCATCGCATTCGTGCTGATTACTACTCTGTTGGCATCCTCGACGTTCGCTAAGGATCAACAACTTAGGCCGCTGACGATTCAACTGAATTGGGCTACAAATGTGCAGTTTGCCGGAGTTTTGCTGGCTAAAAAGCGGGGATGGTATGAAAATGCTGGAATTGATCTGACGATCAAAGGCTGGAAAATTGGGATTTTACCAATTGACGAAGTCACTGCCGGGAAAGCGCAAATTGGCGTAGCTGAAGGTGATACACTGATAAAAGCCGGAGTTAAGGGAAATGCTATTAAGGCAATTGCAACCCAGTTCCAGAGAACGCCGTTTTGCATAATGAGCAAGAAATCTCTCGGAATAAAAACACCTGAGCAACTGAAAGGAAAAAAAATCGGGATTAATTCCACGGCTGTTGTTATGACAAAAATCGTATTGGCAAGCAAAGGACTTGGGCTTGAAGACATTATAACTGTCTCGACAGGATGGGATGTTCAGCCCCTTATTAAGGATGAAATTGATGCGTATGTCGGGTTTATGAATGATCAACCGTTGACTATAAAAGAAAAAGGATATGAGCTCAACGTTATTCCTGCATTCAAACACGGATACGATTTTTACAGCGGAATTTTCTTTGTGACGGATACAATGATTCAAAATCAGCCGGAACTGATTCAGGCTTTTTTAAATGTTACCATGCGGGGATGGCGTGAAGCATTTAAAACCCCTTATGAAACGGCTAAAATGATCGTAGCTGAATATTATCATGAAGGATCAGTGCGACAGCAAACCGAATCACTGAAAATTTTCCATGCTCTGGCAACGATTGGCATAATCGCTATCGGGGACAGCATGATCGGAATCATGGATAAGCGATATTGGCAGAAGGGAGTGGATATCCTTCACAAATTTAATCAAATTGACAAAAAAATTCCGGCCGAGAATTTATTTACATTGAAGTTTGTGAAAAATACTTTTACATCCAAATTATCGAAAAAAAAATAGGCTTGAAAAAGGAGACAAAGGATTATGCTAAAAAAAATGATCGTTTCAGGAATGTTTATCGTGATGTTATGTTCGCAACCAGGCTTTGCCAAAGAACCGTTACAGCCGCTTACTATTCGGCTGAACTGGATTGCAAATGTCGAATTCGCCGGGGTTCTGCTGGCAAAAAAACGAGGGTGGTATGAAAAGGCCGGAATTGATCTGACGATCAAAGCATGGGAAACAGATAAGTCTCCGATTGAAGAAGTCATCGCCGGGAAAGCTCAAATCGGGGTGGCCGAAGGTGCGGATTTGATTAAAGCCCAAGCAGAGGGAAAAAAGATCAAAGCGATTGCGGCCAAGTTTCAAAAAACACCTTATTGCTTGGTAAGCAAAAAAAAACAGGGAATCAAAACACTTAAACAACTCAAGGGGAAAAAAGTGGGAATCTACGATCCGTCCGCAATTTTAATGCTAAAAATTGTTTTGGCGGATGCGGGGATGAAATATGATGACATTATCCCTGTCGAGATAGGGTGGGATGTTCAGGCACTGCTTGATGACAAGATAGATGTGCATCCGGGTTTTATGAATGACGAACCACGGATCATAAAAGAAAAAGGATTTGAAGCTAACGTTATTCCCGCATTCAAACACGGATACGATTTTTACGCCGGGGTTTATTTTGTGGCCGATACAATAATTCAGAAGCAGCCGAAGCTGATTCAGACTTTTTTAAATGTGACCCTGCGGGGATGGCGTGAAGCGTTTAAAAACCCCGAAGAAACGGCCAAGATGATCGTAACCGAATATCATACCGAAGGCTCCGTAAAACAACAAACCGAATCATTGAAAATTTTTCATACTCTGGCAATGGTTGGCACAGCCGGCGGTGATAATATGATCGGAATCATGGAGGGACGATTTTGGGCCCGGGGCGTTGATATTTTGTACAAATATAAACAAATTGACAAAAAAATTCCGGCAACAGATTTATTTACCCTTGAATTTTTGAAAAAGGTTACGACTACCCGATAATCCTGTAAACGGGGAATGGGAATATTTATTATGAAACACTTTTCAGACTGGTATATCACGACCAAATTGCTTTCACTGAATTTATTTATCATCCTGTTCATCGGAGGCGGCATTGTCGCATTATTTTTTGCTTTCAACCATATCGAACATAAATTGATAATGCTTGTGAACCGCGATGTCAATGATGTCATTGAAAACGCACACGTCGGACGGGAATTGACCAAAGTGATTGCCGCCACATCGCGGATTAAAGGGGTATTTTTTGATCCGGAAAAGTCTGAAAAGTCGTTGAAGGATGAGAATGATCTGCATATCAAGAGGGCTAAAGCGATTGCCGCTCAAAAGAGCGACACATCTCAGTTGAGTGGCCTGTTACAACAATTTGTCAGCGACTTGGAAGCCCTTGCCGAACATGGCTCAAATGTTCATAACGTATTACAACAATTACGTAAAACCGAGCAGCAATTAAAAACCGATATTATAAATTTATCTGATCTGATTGCCAAGACGGTTGTTCTTGTAATGATGGAAGGCCGGGATGTTTCCGGTCTGAACCAGTTGAATCTTGTAATTCCCTGGTACAATGAAATACTGACGCAAATTGATTTGCAAATTCATAAATTTGCACGCAAACATGATAGCATTACGGTAACGCATGATATGTCTGCGCATGATTCCGAAATGAATAAAATCATATCTCTGACAGACGAATTCGAGGTGCGCCTGCGCCCCCTGTTAGACTCGGAGCCGGACATAGAAACTCTAGGACAGCAGATAATCGACACTGTTGGTGAACACAAAAAATCTTTCACAATATTGGTAAAGAAATTGCCTCATTTTATAGAGTGCTTCAACCGTATTGATGAAACCCAAACTTCGATGTTAACCACCCTGTCGTCAATAGACGACCAAATTGCCGGTGCTGCTCAGGAGATCGGTGGCGATGTTGCCGGAGCCATTGCGTCATCGAAAATAATTATCGAAGTGACGGCCTGTGTGATCATTTTTGTTATTCTGCTCGGCCAGTGGGGCGCGCGCCGGATGGTCAGACCGCTTTTAGTGCTGTCGGAGATTGCCAAGCAACTTGCCGAAGGTGATATCAATTGCGATATTAAATGGTTAGATCGCATCAAATCGGCGAATGAAATCGGCGTACTGGCCAGTTCTTTCCAAAAATTGATCGCCTATAATCAAGAAATGGCCATGATCGCCACTGGTATTTCAATCGGCGATTTAAGGGGGGATATTAAACCCCGGTCGGAACGCGATGTTTTGGGACATGCCTTTCTTAATATGACGGCATATCTTAACGAAATTGCGGGATCGGCCAAACTCATCGGTTCAGGCGATTTGCGTTATATTATTGAGCCAAAATCCAAAGACGATATTTTAGGTCATGCTTTTCAACAGATGCGGAAGTTGCATCAATCAATTGCCGGTATTATGAATTCCGCCACGAAATTAAACAACTCTTCCAGAGAACTTGACCAAGTAAGCACTCAAATGGCCTCTGCGACCGAACAAACATCGCAACAGGCCAATGTCATCGCAGCCAATAGCCGTCAGATCAGTAACAATGCGGATGCCGTAGCCGCAGCCACTGAGCAAATGTCTGCGAATATTTCCTCAGTTTCAGAAAATGCGGAGGAAGCCATGGAAATGGTACGCTCCGCATCAGACAAAGTGACGACTTCCTGTGAGATCATTGACAAAGCTACTGTCCGATCTCAAGAAATCGGGAAGATTATCAATGTCATAACCCGAATTGCGGAACAAACTCGCTTATTAGCCTTAAACGCCACCATCGAAGCGGCCAATGCCGGAACCGCCGGCAAAGGCTTCACCGTGATAGCCAAAGAGATCAGTGATTTGTCTCAGAAAAGTGCGGCTTCGGCAGAAAATATCACTCACAAGTTAAAGGCGATTAAAAGTGGAAGCAACGATGCAGCGGCCGCCATGGCCGAAGTGACCGCAATTATCACACTGATTCGTTCGCGGGCTGAGTCAACCGCCGGTGGAATGGAGGAGCAAAGCGTTACAATAAACGATATTGCCCAGCGGATGGCCGAAAGTGCCGGTGGCAGCCGGGATATCACCCAGGGAGTCGCCGAAATGGCCGCTATTGCACAACAAACGTCTCAAAGCGCCGCAGACGTCCATAGTGCATCATTCGGATTGGCCATGCTGTCTAAAAACCTGCAAAAACTTGTTAACCGGTTTAAAATCTGATCCGTCATTTTATGGTCTGTTGACATTTGATAAAATAGTCTCAGTAGATGGAAAATGCCTGAGAATACGGCATGGAGCGCAAAAATTAAGCGAAGCGATTTTTTGCCGGCCCCTGAATCAGCAAGAATCAGATGCAAAAAATCGTTTCACTTAATTTTTGCGCTCCTAAAGTTTCCATCTACTGAGTCTTAATCAATCAAATGATTAGCAACCATATTGCATTCAAATTGTTTTCGCCGCAAGCTTTTGTGAATATCAGCCTCCGGCGAAAGTTGAATTTGAAATATCAACAGAACCTAATATTGATGGTCTCGTAAAAAGTCAAATCAGTTATACCGCCAATTTCGGGAAAGATTGATCTCGGTAACCAAATCAGACAGAAATAAATTTCAGATGATCCCAAATCGGAATTATCAGCATTAATCAAAATTCATGCCAAAGTTTTATGCAATTGCCCTGCCTCCCTGCCCCTCCCCCATCAAGGGGGATATCTAAGGAAAAAGATTTTATGCCATTTTATTTCTGAAAAACTATATCTTCAATCACTTGAAACTTGAAACTTGAAACTTGAAACTTCAAACTTTACAAAGGTATATTACCATGTTTCCGTTGAGGCCGCGTTTGCTGCTTATTTTTTAACATGCGTAACGCCTGAATCAGCCGCAAGCGAGTTTCACGCGGCTTGATCACCGCATCCAAAAGCATATTGGAAGCGGCGTGAAACGGATTGGAATATTCGAAATCATATTCTTTGATTTTTTCCAGCCGGAATGCTTCGGCATCGTCCGCCGCTTTAATTTCTTTACGAAAAATTATATTTACAGCGGTTTCCGTATCTAATACCACCAGTTTGGCGACAGGCCAGGCAAGCATCTGATCAACGCCCATGCCGATATTGCACATGGCCATAACCGCACCGCCATATTCCTTGCGCAGAGCCAAGGTGATCTTAGGCACGGTGGCTTCGGCGTAAGCATATAACATCTTGGCACCATGCCGGATAATTCCGGCATGTTCTTGAGCAACACCCGGAAAATAGCCCGGCACATCCACAAAATTGACCAGCGGAATATTAAAGGCATCGCAAAAACGGATAAAACGCGCCGCTTTATCCGATGCGTCCACATCCAGACAACCGGCCAGCACCATTGGCTGATTAGCGACGATTCCCACGGTATTGCCATCTAAACGCGCGAAACCGATCAGAATATTTTTAGCGAATTTAGGCAATATTTCAAAAAAATCTTCTTTATCCGCCACACGCCGAATCACTTTGCGCATATCATACACTTGCCGAAAATTGGCCGGCACAATTTTTTCCAACTCATCATCAAAGCGTTCAGGATCGTCACCAAGGTCTATATGTGGAGGCGCTTCATCGTTATTGGATGGCAAATAACTTAACAGCTTTTTGATTGTTGTAAAACATGTTTTTTCATCTGGTGCG
Source organism: Desulfococcaceae bacterium HSG9 (assembly GCA_030378005.1). Taxonomy (GTDB): domain Bacteria; phylum Desulfobacterota; class Desulfobacteria; order Desulfobacterales; family JAUCGF01; genus JAUCGF01. The sequence continues at coordinate 11,844 of JAUCGF010000168.1, forward strand.
ACAAAATGCGCCTGGCCGGTTTTTTCACTATGCACTTTGGCACCGCCCAATGCTTCCAGCGTTACCGTTTCTCCGGTGATTTGCTTAATTACGCCGGGACCGGTGATAATCATTTGGCTTTGGCCCTGTACCATAATAATAAAGTCAGTGATAGCCGGAGAATATACGGAAACACCGGCGCACGGTCCCATCATGGCTGAAATTTGAGGGATAACGCCCGATGCGGCCGTATTGCGGAAAAACATACCAGCCACGCCCCGTGATGCTCTGAAACCTTCATGCAGCCGGCCGCCGCCGGAGTCGTTCAATCCAATCAGCGGCGCTTTGACTTTGAGCGCTTCATCCATGATCTGGCAGATTTTAGCGCCATGCACAGTTCCCACGGAACCGCCCAATACGGTGGCATCCTGAGCATAAGCGAACACCAGGCGTCCGTCAACATTACCATAACCGGTAACAACCCCGTCTCCGGGAACTTTTTTGGCCTGCATCCCAAATTCAATGGCTTGACTTTCGGCAAGTTGATTGATTTCCACAAAACTGCCCGAATCGAATAACAGCACGATTCGTTCCCGAGCCGTGAGTTTGCCTTTAAGATGGCGTTTTTCCTGTGCCTGCGGCCCGCCACCTTGTTCAGCTCTTTGTTGCATGGCTTCAAGGCGTGCGCTTTCACTCGCATGCGTTACTTGAATTGTCATTTTTAAATCCTCTGTTTTAAATATATGTGACCTTGCAATTGCGTAAAGAATCACACGTCGTCAACGGTGTTTTGATTTTGCAACTGACTCACGATTTGACAGATTCCCGGTATTTTTATTTGAATACTCTCAAGCCGTAAAAAACTGACATTGAATATCGGTAGCGGAAATTTGCTTGGTCAAAGAAAGGTAGCGGCATTACGTCCGTTGTCTTTGGACTGATACAAGGCTTTATCCGCTCTTTCCACAAACTCTTTTAACGTTTCGCCGGGGTGGTATTGCGTGACACCGGCACTGATAGTAATGGAAACAGCTTTGCCGGGTTCCGGTGTGAAAATCTCGGATGAAATTATCTTTCTTAGCCTGTCGGCAACTGCATAAGCTTCATCTCCTACGGTTTCCGGTAAAAGAATAGTGAACTCTTCACCTCCGTAACGATAGGCCGAATCCATTGAACGCAGGCTTTGTTTTATCAACTGGCCGATACGCGCCAGAACTTTATCGCCATAAACATGCCCGTAGGTGTCATTATATTTTTTGAAATGGTCAATATCCAATAAAATTAATGAGAGCGCATTGTTATAGCGGCAGGAGCGATTCACTTCCAATTCCATCCGACTATAAAAATGCCTTGAATTATACAAATCGGTCAGGCCATCTGTGATTGCCAGCTTTTCCAACTCTGCCATCATACCAAAGAGAAGCATTAACATAGCGTTGCGCTCCCGGTCCATCTGCCGTTCTTTCAACACCCGTTTAATACGCAACAGCAGTTCCTTAAAGCGCACCGGTTTTGTTATAAAATCACTGGCACCTTTTCCAACGGCTTCTTCGTAAGTATGATCGTAGTTAAACCCTGTCATTACAATTACATGCGCGTCATAATTTTTTTTGATCAGATCGGTAAGTTCCAGACCGTTCATCCCCGGCATCGTAATATCAGTGATAACAATTTCAATCGAATTATTTCCCAGCAATTTAAGTGCCGTTGCGGCACTATCCGCTTTGGAAGTCCGGTATCCTGACATTGTAACAAATTCATGCATTATTTCTCTGAGAGAAGGGTCATCATCAACGATTAAAATATGTGTGTCTTTGTTTTTTTGATGGATCATTTTATCTTATCCGGATACTGTTTTATGGTTTGCTTCAACAGCTATTGATGATGTTCAGCGGCTCCGCATTTACGACCGGAAATAGAGTTTAGGCGAGCGTGCTACTTGACATATTTAAAAATAATCTGTTAAAGGACACGATAGTTGATGTTTAAAGTGTTAAGAATTTTTAAATTCTTATGGGGAGGCCTTATAAATCCGATATTTTGAAATTATAACCTTATATTTTCTTTTATGTCAACCGCCTTTCTTATTTTAGGATAAATTAGTTGAAAATTTTCCGTAACCGGAAAACAATTCACCAAAACCTGTAACCTGAATGTAAATATATGATAAATATACGTAATTTCAGTATTATTGCACACATTGATCATGGAAAATCAACGTTGTCTGATCGTTTGATTCAATATACAGATATTATTTCGGATCGGGATTTCAAAGATCAAATCCTTGATACCATGGATATCGAACGTGAACGCGGCATAACGATTAAAAGCCAGACTGTTTGTCTGCCTTATACTGCGGCTGACGGTGATCAATACTATCTTAACCTGATTGACACTCCCGGACATGTCGATTTTTCTTATGAAGTTTCCAGAGCGCTGGCTTCGTGTGAAGGCGCGCTGCTTTTGATCGACGCCAGTCAGGGCGTGGAAGCGCAGACATTGGCCAATCTTTATTCAGCGCTTGAACACGATCTGGAAATCATTCCCGTAATCAACAAAACAGATTTGCCATCTGCTGATATTGATCGTGTGAAAATGCAGATCGATGAGGACCTGGGTTTGGAATCGGAACAGGCCATCCTCACGTCCGCCAAAATGGGAACCGGCATCGACGAGCTGATTGAAGCGGTGGTGTGCCAGTTGCCTCCTCCGCAGACAAATAAGCCTGATGCGCCGCTCAAAGCCCTGATTTTTGATTCCCATTACGATCCTTTTAGGGGAACTGTCGTTCATTTCAGGGTTTTTCAAGGTCGTATCAAAGCGGGAGATAAAATTATTTTTATGTCCAACCAGGCACCCTACCGAGTCGAAGAAGTAGGTATTTTTCAAATAAAGCGCATTCCTCAAAAGGAACTCAAGGCCGGCCAGGTCGGCTATCTGATCGCAGGCATCAAGACCGTAAGTGACACCCGTTGCGGCGACACGATCACATTGCGTAACGCTCCTTGCAAAACGCCCATGCCCGGCTTTAAAGAAGCCAAACCGGTGGTGTTTTCATCTGTTTATCCAGTGGCATCGGATGGCTATGAAGACCTGGATGTCTCATTGGAAAAGCTGAAACTGAATGATGCCGCACTCATTTATGAAAAGGATTCTTCCATGGCATTGGGATTCGGTTTCCGATGCGGCTTTTTGGGGTTGCTCCATCTGGAAGTTGTTCAGGAGCGTCTGGAGCGTGAATTTGACCTGTCATTGATCCTGACGGCACCTTCGGTACAATATAAATTCAGCTTGAACGACGGCACAACGATTATTGTCGATAATCCCGCGTTTTATCCGGATCCCACGACAATTGAATACAGTCTGGAGCCTTATATCCGGGCGGCTATCATTATACCGGACCGTTACATGGGTGCAGTGATGAAACTTTGTCTGGACCGTCGCGGAATCAGCAAAAATTATCAATATCTGACCACCAATCGACTGGAAATGATCTTTGAAATGCCGCTGGCCGAGGTGATTTATGATTTTTATGATAAACTGAAATCAATTACCCAGGGATACGGATCATTTGACTATGATATTCTTGATTACAGAGAATCTAATCTGGTAAAAATAGATATTTTAATCAATGGCGACCGTGTGGATGCATTATCACAAATTGTTCATCGGGACCGCTCCGTACCGCGCGCGCGCGTAACCTGTGAAAAATTACGAGATGAAATTCCCCGTCAGATGTTCAAAATCGCTATTCAGGGAGCCATCGGGGGAACTATTATCGCCCGCAAAACCATATCGCCATTCAGAAAAGATGTTACCGCCAAATGTTACGGAGGCGACATTACGCGTAAACGCAAATTATTGGAAAAGCAGCGCAAAGGCAAAAAACGTATGAAAATGGTGGGTAAGGTGATGATTCCGCAATCTGCGTTTCTGGCGGCGCTGAAAACCGATACCGATTGAAAATAACAAAAAACAAATGAACCCTGATGACCAAGTTGCAAAAATCAGATATTTGAAATTTATAAAATAAGGAGGTGCCATGGGACAGACTATTGCTGAAAAAATTTTTAAATCACATCGCGTTGACAACCCTTCGGAAGATCGCTGGGTGATTTCCTTAGATGCGGTATTGTGCCATGAAATAACCACGCCGCTGGCAATCAGTGATTTGATGGAGAGAGGTAAAGATCGTGTGTTTGATCCGGCTAAAATCAAAGTGGTCATTGATCATGTATCGCCGGCTAAAGATTCAAAAACCGCTTTACAGGGTAAAATATTAAGAGAATGGACTCAACGGCATCAGATTCATGACTTTTTTGATATCGGCCGCAATGGCGTCTGCCACGCCCTGTTTCCCGAAAAAGGCTTTGTGCGTCCGGGATATGCCGTGATTATGGGGGATTCACACACTTGTACGCTGGGTGCTTTTGGTGCGTTTGCCGCCGGCGTGGGAACCACTGACTTGGAAGTGGGCATACTCAAAGGCGTGTGCGCCTTTCATTATCCTCGCACGATTAAAATTAACATCAGTGGAAAGCGTCCTCCGGGCGTTTATGCTAAAGATATCATCCTTTCCGTGATTGGCAAAATCGGAGTGAATGGCGCAACTGACAAGGTGATCGAATTTCATGGCCCCACAGTTGACCAAATGAGTATGGAAGAACGTATGACACTTTGCAATATGGCCATCGAAGCCGGCGGAACCAGCGGTATTTGCCTGCCGGATCAGACAACCGCAGACTATTTATGGCCCTTTATTAAAAAGGAGTACGCCTCCAGACAAGCCGCCTTAGAAGCATTTCAAGCGTTATCATCGGACGCAGATGCAGCCTACGATGCAGTCATTGAACACGATATATCCACTCTTGAACCAATGGTGACAACAGGCTACCGCCCCGATCATGTCAACCCGGTCAGCGCCATGCCCAAAACACCCGTTGATCAGGTGTATATCGGTTCCTGCACCAATGGCCGGATTGAAGACCTGCGCGTGGCCGCTCAAGTGCTTAAAGGCCAAAAAATCAATGCCGGTGTGCGAGGTATTGTATCACCGGCCACTCCGGCAGTTTATCGTAATGCTCTTAAGGAAGGGCTGATTGAGATATTTATGGAATCCGGCTTTTGCGTTACCAACCCGACATGCGGTGCCTGTCTTGGGATGAGCAATGGCGTTCTGGCTTCCGGCGAAGTATGCGCTTCCACCACCAATCGTAACTTTTTCGGAAGAATGGGCAAAGGCGGTATGGTTCACTTAGTGAGTCCCGCGACCGCGGCTGCGACAGCCATTGCCGGTTATATCACTACGGAATAAATTATGGTGGGTTATAGCTCCGCTTCACCCACCCTACAATTCAGGAGAAATAAGAAATGGAAAAAAAATTCAGCGGCGGTGTTCTTTTTCTGGACCGTTCGGATATTAATACGGATGAAATTATTCCCGCCAAATATTTAACCGAGAATAGCAAAGAGGCTCTGGGGCCACATTTATTGGAAGATTTGAAATTAGAGGGATTTCAGGCGGAACATGCCATCAAGGGGAAAAAAATCATTATTACCCGGGAAAATTTCGGTTGCGGTTCATCTCGGGAACACGCCCCCTGGGCTTTGGAAGTAAACGAAATTCGCTTGGTTATCGCGGCCAATTTTGCCCGTATTTTCAAACAAAATATGTTCAACTGCGGACTTCTCGCGGTGGAACTGCCGGAATCGGAAATTGAGCGACTCTTTTCAGAATTTTACGGGAAGGGCGTCTTCATTGAAACAGATTTTAATCATAGCGTTTTTAAAATCACTGCCGATGGTAAGCAGCGCGAAATTGCCTTCACAATTTCGGATTTCGACAGAGCGCTTGTAGAAACCGGCGGATGGGTGGAGTATGCTGATAAGAAATATTGATGGTCTCGTAAAAAGTTAAATCAGTTAAGCCGTCAATTTTAAGAAATATCAGTAGTGTTGTGTCAAGTTTAAGATGACGAGTGAAAACCAGGAGTGCAAACTTCAGTTTGCAACTTTTGGAGCGTTTTGGCAAACTGAAGTTTGCACTCCTACCCATCAGCTAAATGTTGACACAACACTACTGACAATGACTACTTACCCATGTTTTCCATCTCTTGCTCTTAATCAATGGGTAAGTTCAGCACTCCTTTGGATGTATTTCACAAAATTTTTCAATCTACTGATAATGGTTTCAGGTATCAAAAGGCAGTTACTGAAACCTGAACACCGACACCTGAAACCAAAAAAATTTTTGATATCTTTCATAATAGCCCAAAAGTAGTTTACACTTTTATCCGGAGTGCCGAACTTGTAGTTTGGCAGTAGCGGGCACTGAATGCCAAACTACAAGTTCGGCACTCCGGAAAATTGTAAACTGACAAATGAAG
>JAUCGF010000169.1:0-7657 GCA_030378005.1 Desulfococcaceae bacterium HSG9
TCGCTTTTTAAAACTCTCTATTTGATGAATACGCCCTATATTATACAATCCTTAAATAAAGTTTAAGGTAAGAGGAGATCTATGACAAAAGAAACTGAATTACAACTGCCAATCATACGCGCTGAAAAGCCTGATTTTTTAACATCTGTCCGTTTTGACAATTTTGATTTGCCTGAAGCGCTTATTGCCGGTTTGACCGAAGCCGGTTTTATCTGCTGCACACCGATTCAGGCGCAAACTCTGCCACTGTCTCTCGACGGAAAAGATGTGGCTGGCCAGGCGCAGACCGGCACCGGAAAAACCGCCGCGTTTCTGGTAACAGTTTTTACCAAATTGATTGCTTCGCCGGAACGCAAACCGGATATGCCGTCGGCGCTCATTGTCGCCCCCACACGGGAACTGGCGCTTCAAATTTTTGATGAAGCCGAAGTTCTATGCCGTCATACAGGTTTGCGTCAGGCGATTGTGATCGGAGGCATCGATTATCAAAAGCAGGCGGATCAATTGCGCCAGGGCGCTGATATTATTATTTGCACACCGGGACGCATTATCGATTATCTTAATCAGGATATTTTTAAAACATCGGCCATTCGTATCGTGGTCATTGATGAAGCCGACCGTCTTTTGGACCTCGGTTTCGCCAGGGATATGCGTTATATTCTAAGCCGCCTTCCACACTACGATCAACGTCAAACACTTCTTTTTTCGGCCACTTTGTCCCACCGCGTTATGGAAATGACTTATGAATATATGAATGTTCCAGAATCAATTTCGGTTACTTCCGAAGAAATCACGGTGGATACGGTTGAACAGGCTTTATTTCATATTGAAAGGAATAAAAAATTACCTCTGCTTTTGGGGTTGATTGATAAAGAAGATTGGAATCGGATGCTTATATTTGCCAACACCAAGGTCGGAGTGGAATGGCTTTCCAAAAAACTTCAGGGCAACGGGCTGCCCGCTGAAGGCATATCCGCGAACCTGTCTCAACCCAAACGCTTGCGCCTTATGGAGCAATTCAAAAGCGGAAAAATTAAAATTTTGGTGGCAACAGATGTGGCTTCACGCGGCATTCACGTTGATAACATCACCCATGTCATCAATTACGATCTTCCCCAGGATGCTGAAAACTACGTTCATCGTATCGGTCGTACGGCCCGAGCCGGCAAAAGCGGGCGCGCGCTTTCACTGGCCTGTGAAAGATATGTTTTTCATCTTGAGCCTTTAGAAAAAATGTTAGGCTATAAAATTCCTGTGGTATGGCCTGAAGACAGCCTTTTTTTTGATGATCAATGCGGACCGGTCATTATTGAACATCAAGATGCCCGAAGTAAAGCAAAGCCGAAACGTAACGGCGAAGCGCCTAAAAAATCAGCAACGTCCAAACGAAGCCCCGCCAAAAAGGAAAAAGTTGTGGTTGGCAAACGGAACCGCCAACCATGGAAAAGACCTGCCAACCATTTTCCGGGCCAGTTTTTCGGTTTTAAACCAGCCAATAAGGCGGCCTCTAAAGCGCAATCCGCACCTCTGACCGCCTCTGCCTCTGATACGGATAAGCAGAAAACTTCTTCGGATGAAAAAACGAATCCCCCCCCAAAAACCAAAAAAAGGCGACGACGACGCAAAAAACGAACCACTTAAAAAATACGGGCATCCTTTATATAAAGCTAAAAGCAGTTTACATATTCCAACTTCTAAACGGTGTGCAAAATTTTTTCTTAATACCAGTTTGTTAGATTAAATATAACTGATTGAAGCAATCAGACGGCTTGATTCGTTAAAATTCTTCAAAATTAAATAAATACATGCTGTTATCGGCAATCAGACAAAGAAGAAGAATAACCTTATTTCAGTTTTTTAAACCTTAGCAGATATGAAAATCTGACAGCCTGAAACCTTATTACCTTATTAAATACCGCCATTTGGTTATGAAACAGGATATTTTGCACAAAAATAAGGTAATAAGGTAAAGGATAGGACTGTGTTTCAGCTACTAAGGTTGAAAATTCTAAAATAAGGTTTGACAGTTATCGGTAATTTGACAAAGCAGTATCAGTAGATGGAAAGTTTAGGAGCGTAAAAATTGATGGCCTCGTAAAAAGTCGAAATTCCCAAAATTTGTACTCGTAACCTATTGAAATCATTAGGTGCAAATTTCGAAAAATGGCCAATTTCTGAACTATTTAACTCCCGTAGCTTTTCCTCGATTCAGAAACCCGATTTTTGATCCCAAATTAAATTGCCAGCCGACAATATGACCCAAGCTATATGCCAAGGAGGTGCTATGAATTTAAAAAAACTGTTTCGAGTATTCAATCCAAGCGCAACGCTTGATGTCTCTGACCCGGAGGACAGGAAATACTATATTGACTTTTCATCAGTCAGATCCGGCAATCTGATCAAGGAACTGAAACGCACTATTACGCTTTCTGAGGTGCCCACATGCCAACTGTTCACCGGACACATCGGTTGCGGCAAATCAACCGAGTTGCAGCGTTTGAAAGCGGAATTGGAAGAACAGAATTTTCATGTGGTCTATTTCGAGTCGAGTGAAGAACTGGATATGGGGGATATTGACATCACCGATATTCTGCTTTTGACAGTCCGCAAAATCGCGGAAAGCCTTGAAAAAATCGGGATCGCTGTCAAACCCACCTATTTCAGCCGGTTATTCGGCGAAATAAAGGATTTACTGTTAAGTGAAATTGATCTTTCAGCCGGCATGGATTTCAAACTTGGGCTTGCCAAAATCACGGCCAAGACAAAGGAGAGTCCCAAATCCCGTACCAAACTAAGGGATTATCTCGAAGGCCGTACCGACAATATCACTGCTTCGATCAATGAGGAAGTCCTTGAACCGGCTGCACAAAGATTAAAAGAAATGGGCAAACAGGGATTGGTGGTGATTGTGGATAATCTTGACCGCATGGATAACACCCCCAAACCGTCCGGTCGTACGCAGCCTGAATATATATTTGCAGATCGGGGCGAGCAGTTAAAAAAACTGAATTGTCACCTGCTCTATACCATTCCGCTGACCTTGATTTTTTCAAATGAGGCCAATACGATCAACAGCCGCTTCGGGGTCAGACCCAAAAATTTATCTATGGTGCCGGTTCAGTCTCGGGACGGCTGTTCTTATGAACAAGGGCTTGCCCTGCTCAGGCAGATGGTGATGGTAAGGATTTTTCCGGATTTGTCCCCGGATGAGCGCCTGGAAAAGATTGAGGTGTTGTTTGAAAGCCAAGATATGTTAGATAGGCTTTGCAAGATCAGCGGCGGGCATGTCCGCAATCTGCTCGGTTTTCTTTTCAGTTGCCTTCAAAAAGAGGATCCTCCTTTTCCCCAAGAGATTCTTGATGAGGTCATTCAGGAATATCAGGATGATCTGGTAAAAAAGATCACACCCGATGAATGGGAACTTCTGCGTCAGGTGGATAAAAATCAGAGTGTTGCCGGAGAGGAAGAATATGACATCCTGTTACGCGGCAGGTTCGTTTTTGAATATCAGGACAAACAAGGCGTATGGTTCGGTGTGAATCCGCTGTTGGCGGAAATGGATAAGCTAAGGTCGGAACCTTGATTAAAGGATTTGGCCTGTGCATTTAGCGCTGAAGGCGCGCACTTCTAAAGCCCAGGGCATCGCCCTGGGTCCAGACATTATGGTAAAGTTTAGCCCTGAAAGGGCGAGCTAGCACGCCCTTTCAGGGCTGATATCACAATATTAACCTGCCCCAGGGCGATGCCCTGGGCTTTAGAAGTGCGCCCTTTCAGGGCTTTTTTGATCTCGTTCCCACGCAAAGCGTGGGAACCAAAAATAAATCTTATGGAAGAGAGACATGCCAAACACCATCACAACATCAAATGAGAAATCATTAAAGCGCTTAATCCGCACAATCCGCTTGTCCGAGGGCGTGTTTTCGCTGATTCAGGTGCGTTGTAATTATACCAGTCTGCGGAGAAAAATGCTTGATCAGATAGAGGATTTGTCTCCTTCTCATATTCGGGAGATTCATCTGCCGGATTCGGTTGCCACGCTTTTTACTTATGTCCGCGACACCTTGAACGGCGAATCCCCGGATGCGCTTATGATTACCGGGCTTGAGGCTGTCAGAGATATTGATTCCGTGCTGTCTTCCGCCAATCAGGTTCGGGAGGAGTTTAGCAAACATTTTCTGTTTCCGGTCATTCTTTGGGGCAACAACGATGTTCTGAATAAGTTCAACAGAATTGCGCCGGATTTTGATTCATGGGCAGGCTCTTCCATTCACTTCCAACCTGAAAACAGCGATCTTTTGGATGCGTTGCAGCATCATGCGGAAAAATGGTTCCGAGCGTGGGACAAAAATCGGGTTTCTGAAACAAGAAAAAGCAATGGGAGTTACAATTTCCGAGAAACCCGATTTTTATCGTCGGCCCGCCTTATGTCAGCATCCCAGTCGGAAGATGACGGACTTGAATTTTTTCTGAAATCATTTTTAGAAGACGCGGGCGAGCGTGAACTGGACTTAGAACCGCAACATCAAGCCTGTCTGCTCTTTCTGCAAGGCAGGGACGCGCAGAATAAAGGCGAATGGGATGCGGCAATCTCCTTCTATAAGCAAAGCCTCTCTTTTTGGGAACCGACCGACGAGCGCGAGCGCAAAGGCGTGATCCGCTGCTTCATTGCCCAATGTTACGAGCAGCAAGATCATCCGGAAAACGCGCTTTCTTATTTTCAGGCCTGTGTCCAGGATTTCGGAACATGTGAGGCGCGGCTTACAGATTCTGTCCGTGACCTATGCCGGATTTTACGTAAATTAAAAAAATGGGATGAATTGGAAAAGGTCGCGCGGGAAGCCTCCCAGAACGATTATCAGGTTCTGGCAAACGCACGACAGGGAGCCGGTGATCCCCAAAAGACGGTTAAAAGGCTTGAAACTGAAAGAGCAAAGGGCGTATCCGCGTCCGATCCGGAACTGTTTATTGAAATGCTGGATGCCTTGCACCTCCTTTATTATCATCACAAGAATTATCGCAAGGCGTTCCGGGTAAAACAGGCTAAATATGCGCTTGAACATCAGTATGGCTTTCGCGCGTTTATCGGAGCCGGACGGTTAAAAGCGTCGCGAAGGACGTTTCAGCACAGTGGAACGGATGTTGCCCGTGAAATCCGGGCGTCAGGACGGCAGCACGACGTAAAGCTTATGACTGAAAAAATCAGCCGCGCAGACTGCAAGCTGATTGTGATTCACGGAGCGTCAGGCGTGGGTAAAAGCTCGGTTATTGAAGCCGGAATCGAGCCTGCGTTGAAACTGCACCGTGTCGGCATACAGAATGTTTTGCCGGTCCTGATCAGAAATTATACGGGGTGGGTGAATCATCTATATCAAAAATTAACGCAAGTTCTTCAATTGCCTAAGCCAAAAGAAAAAATTAAAGAAAAGGATAAAATTAAAGAGATTCTTGCCGAACTTGGCAAGAATGAACAACGCAATTTTATCTGCGTGCTGATTTTTGACCAATTTGAGGAGTTTTTCTTTGCAAATTCAGAATTAGATGCGCGGCGGAAATTTTATCAGTTTTTACGTGATTGTCTGAATACGCCTTTTGTAAAAGTGATCTTATCCCTGCGCGAGGATTATCTCCATTACCTGCTGGAATGTGAACGCATGGCTGACATGGCCGCGATCAGCAATAATATTCTGGATAAGAACATCCGCTACGCCTTAGGTAACTTTAAGCCTTTGGATGCCAAAGCGGTTATGAAAAGCTTGACTGAACACGGGTATTTTCATCCGCAAGAGAGCCTGATTGACACAATGGTGGATGATCTGACCAGTATAGATAAGGAAGTGCGTCCCATTGAACTTCAGATCGTGGGATCACGACTAGAGACCGAAAACATTACCTCTTTGGATCAGTATAAATCCAAAAAAAAGCTGGTTCAGGGCTTTTTAGATGAGGTCATACATGATTGCGGACAAGAGAATGAGGAAGCTGCGCTGCTTCTGCTGTACCTGCTCACAGATGAAAATAACACACGCCCTTTAAAAACGTTGATAGAACTTAATGGGGGCCTTGTCGAATATGAGATAGATGTTCGTTCGGGGCAGTCAGAACTGATTTTGGAGATACTCAGAGGTGCGGGCATGGTGTTTCTGATTCCCGAGGAACCGGAGGACAGACACCAAGTGGTGCATGACTATCTGGCGGAACTAATCCGAGAAAATACCATACCTCTTCTCAACAAATTGGAAGAGCGCAAGGCAGAAAAGAAATTGCAGAAGCGGCTGAAAGAGCAGGAAAAGAAACGACAGAAGGAATTGGAACGGCAGAAGCAGGGTATGAAGCGGAAATTCGAAATGCAAGAGATGAAGAGTCAGTGGGAATTGAAACAGAAGGGGCAGAAAATGCAGCGAGAATTAGAACTGAAGGAGATGGCGAGGCCGTTACATTTTGAACGGATAAAACTGAAGGCAATGCAACGGGAATTGGAACAGAAGGAGCGGGAATTGGAACAGAAGGAGCGGGAGTGGGAAACCATGCTTAAAGGCTGGATAAAAATCCTGAAACAGGGCAAATACCCGTTTACCGAAGAAGTGTTGAAGAAACTACGCGGTGAATAAGCAACCCGGACGGCAAATAATCTGGCAACTGGCTCATCAGACGATACCGCACGGCTGTGGGATGCGGCCACGGGGGAATCCGTGGCCGAATTCCGCGGGCATTCCGGTTCTGTAAATAGTGTATCGTTCAGTCCGGACGGCAAATACCTGGCAACCGGCTCTTGGGACAATACCGCGCGGCTGTGGGATTTGGCCACGGGTGAATCCGTGACCGAATTCCGCGGGCATTCCGGTCCTGTCAGGAGTGTATCGTTCAGTCCGGACGGCAAATACCTGGCAACCGGCACCAGTTCTGATAAATTTCCGGACGATACCGTGCGGCTGTGGGATGTGGCCACGGGTGAATCCGTGACCGAATTCCGCGGGCATTCCGGTTCTGTAAATAGTGTATCGTTCAGTCCGGACGGCAAATACCTGGCAACCGGCTCAAGAGACAAGACCGCGCGGCTGTGGGATGTGGCCACGGGTGAATCCGTGACCGAATTCGGCGGGCATTCCGGTTCTGTAAATAGTGTATCGTTCAGTCCGGACGGCAAATACCTGGCAACCGGCTCAAGAGACAATACCGCGCGGCTGTGGTATTTGGCCACGGGTGAATCCGTGACCGAATTCGGCGGGCATTCCGATTCTGTAAACAGTGTGTCGTTCAGTCCGGACGGCAAATACCTGGCAACCGGCTCAAGAGACAAGACCGCGCGGCTGTGGGATGCGGCTGCGGGTGAATCCGTGACCGAATTCCGCGGGCATTCCGGTTCTGTATGGAGTGTATCGTTCAGTCCGGACGGCAAATACCTGGCAACCGGCTCAAGAGACAAGACCGCGCGGCTGTGGGACGCGGCCACGGGTGAATCCGTGGCCGAATTCCGCGGGCATTCCGATTCTGTATCAAGTGTATCGTTCAGTCCGGACGGCAAATACCTTGCAACCGGCTCTGCTGACAAGACCGCGCGGCTGTGGGAAGTTGCCACGGGTGAATCCGTGACCGCCTTTGCGGGGCATTCCGGTTATGTATCGAGTGTATCGTTCAGTCCAGACGGCAAATATCTGGC
>JAUCGF010000169.1:7755-18029 GCA_030378005.1 Desulfococcaceae bacterium HSG9
GCAACCGGCGCCGGTTCTGATGACAAGACCGCGCGGCTGTGGGAAGTTGCCACGGGAAAATCTGTGACCGCCTTTGAGGGGCATTCCGGTTCTGTAAATAGTGTATCGTTCAGTCCGGACGGCAAATATCTGGCAACCGGCGCCGGTTCTGATGACAAGACCGCGCGGCTGTGGGAAGTTGCCACGGGAAAATCTGTGACCACCTTTGAGGGGCATTCCGGTTCTGTAAATAGTGTATCGTTCAGTCCGGACGGCAAATACCTGGCAACCGGTGCCGGTTCTTATGATTCTGGTGCCAATACCGCGCGGCTGTGGGATTTGGCCACGGGCAAATCCGTGACCGAATTCGGCGGGCATTCCGGCCCTGTATGGAGTGTATCCTTCAGTCCGGACGGCAAATACCTGGCAACCGGCTCAAGAGACAAGACCGCGCGGCTGTGGGATGTGGCTGTGGGTGAATCCGTGACCGAATTCCGCGGGTATTCCGGTTCTGTAAATAGTGTATCGTTCAGTCCGGACGGCAAATACCTGGCAACCGGCTCAAGAGACAATACCGCGCGGCTGTGGCAAATGAAACTGATTTTAAATTTTCTGCAAAACGGATTAAATGCAGATTTATTCAATAAATTAAATGAATTATCATCTGAATTTCCATTTCGGTTAAACGGTGTTAAATTGGAAAAAGCCTCCCCCCGCTTTCTTCCAATTCGGGGAATATCTCATCCCTGGCAAGCGTTTCAAACACCGCGCCCTGATTTTATCGATCCGGTGGAATGGATGCTGGCAAGCCCGGTTGAAAGAGGTGACGCCCTCGCTCGTGACGGTAGAATTGAAGTCGCAATCGCTGAATTTAAAAAAGCCCTGGCCATGGATAAGTCTCTGAATTTTAATCCCAAAGAGAGGGCTGAAAAATTGGCCGCACCGGTATTGACTGACGAATAAATCGTAGGTTGGGTTGAGGAACGAAACCCAACAAATTAAGGTTGATATTATGTTGATGTTGGGTTTCGTTCCTCAACCCAACCTACCAGAGCCTTTGACAATGCGATACCGACGCGCCCAAATCAAAAACGGGACATATTTTTGTTGAAAGAACTGATAGTGAGAAACTGAAAGCACAACGTCAAGGATGGATAAAAACTCTGAATCAGGGTAAAAATCCGTTCACCGAAGAAGTGTTGAAGAAACTGCGCGGTGAATAGGCGATTTTGACAGAAATCAATGCTTCAAGTAAGCAAAGCGCATAGCAGGTTGCAATTCCGCATAGCGAAATTTGATACGGCACCTGCCGGCCCGCCTATCTGGCACACGGATTGTGCTGGATTCGGCGGTTCAAAAGGCATAATCCGGGTGCAAAATTTTCTGTTCAGCTAAACATTATTTTGCGACAGTTATCAGAAACGCCCCTGTAAATATAATGGCAGCGGCCGTAAAGCGAACAGTTCGGTGTTTTTCATTGAGGAGGCGTCCGCCCATGATCACGGCAAAAACGATGCTGAGTTGGCGCAGTCCTACAGTGTAGCTGACTCTTTCGATGGTAAAGGCGATCATAATCAAAGCATAACCATATACGCCTATAAATCCGTTGACAAGAATGGTTCTCCGGTCAACATTCCACACTTTACGGATAAGCCCTTTCTTTTTTGTCAAAAGGATATAGGGCGTGTAAAAGAGCATCCCTGCAAAAAGATACATAAAAGTAAAAACAGCCGGGTGAATCATATCGACCGCCAGTTTGTCGATAATGGAATAAACCGCCACTGAAAGCAGGGTCAGAAAGGCGTATCGGGTGGATCGATCCGTTTTTACAGAGCGAATTGGCGCAAGAAACTCATCCGGGCTGATTCGTTTCATGTTAATTGCGTAAACGCCGACAGCCACAAGCAATATGCCGGTAACGCCTGATATGGAGACTTTTTCGCCAAGAAACAAAACTGCAAATATGAGTACAAGGGCCGGGGATGAGCGCATAATGGGATATACATGGGACAGGTCGCCCTTCTCATAAGCTTTGGTAAGGAATATCCAGTATAAAAAATGGCTGAACCCGGAAAAGATCGACCAAAAGTAAATGTTTGCGCCGTTCGATTCCGCTGTGATGAAAAAGTACAAAAAAACCGGCGAAAAGAAAAGCATTCCGAAAACAGAGTACCACCAAAGAAAGACCTGTTTATCCTGGGATTTCTTGGTAAACAGGTTCCGGGTCGCATGGAAAAGAGCGGAGAGGACTACGAGGCCGATGGCAAGTGTGTTCATGGGTGCATTTTTAAGGAACGATTCTCATTTAGTCATAAACCGCCGATTCTTCGATAATCTGCCGCCTGAACACTATTCATCTTTAAACCACTGTTTACGATTGACTATATGAATATCTTTTCGGAAGTGTTTTTTCTTTTTTAACAGCTTATAGGAATTATGGGCTGCGGAATAATTTTTAAACTGTCCGACAAAAATTCGATAGCGGCGTTTTTTCGAAATATCGGTGGGCAGCATAAAGCAATCATAATTCATCCGTTTAAGTGATTGGACACGTTTTAAAGCTTCTTTTTCATTTATATATGAATTGACCTGGATGCTGTAAGGCGTTTCAGGCGTCCATAAGGTCAGAGTTTGCGGTTTATGATGCTCGGTGCCTGATGCGGTTGAAGCGGACAAATCAACATCACCCAATAAACCCAAATGGCTTTCTTCGGTTTGATTCATAGATGAATCAGGCGGCGCCGGCTTGTTCGCATCTTTTTTGCCGGTCTCTTCAGAAACAGCTTTTACAATTTTGAATGAGCGCTTACGCCGGGTCTTTTTTTTCAAACTCGCTTTTGTTTTAAAAACAGCTTTATCCGGAGCGGACGTTTTTTCCTGTTTCGGCTCTATCTTAGCAGACGTTTCGGTTTTTTCCGATGAAATGAAAAAATCTTCACCCGGATGGTCACGATACTTATGAGATGATTTTTCCCTGTATGGTTTTTTTAATGAGAAATCTTTTTCCCGGCCCGACCATATTTGCCTGATATCTTTGTCAGGAATGTCCTGGCTCTTAATAACGTAAGGAGTGATGACCATCAAAATGTCTGTTTTAGTGCTATCTGTATTTTTATTGGAAAAGAGTTCGCCGATAGCCGGTATGTCGCCTAACAGGGGAATTCGACGCGTCAGATTGCGTTCTTCATCGCGAATCAGGCCGCCGAGAATAACCATCTCGCCATCCCGCATGCTCAGGGTAGTGCGAGCATTGCGGGAACGAACTTTATATTGCGGCGGCTGTCCGGCTTCGGCAACATTATCACCCAGCACGCTGACTTCAAGATTCAAAATCAGTGTGATTTCATCATGCATATTAATGATCGGATTGGCCTCCAATTTCACACCGACCTCCTGATATTGGTAATCATAAAAGACATTATTATTGGCATCCACCTTGCGGTTGACAATCAAAGGCACGCGTTCTCCGATATAGATCAGTGATTTTTCACCATTTTTCACGCGGATTTGCGGACTGGCCAGTGTTTTGGTGTTACCGTCTCTTTTAACGAGGTTAAGGGTGACGGTGGGAAGCGTAATCAGAAGTTCTTTGGTTGTCAGTTTGGTCAAATCGAATCCGGAAATGGTTGAGGCGACTTCTTTGCCAAAACTGGTGACACCGTCAACAACGGTTTCTTTGGCGACACTGGTGAATTCGTTGCTATTGCCGCCAGCGCTTTCAGTACTGCGATTGTTTTCCGTAGCGTATGAACCTTCAGCAGATGTTGTGCTGGTAATATCGCTAGTGGGATCACCGAGTTCACCTTCGGTGATCTGATTCGTTGTTGTCCTTTGTTCAGTGCTTGTGATTGAACCGGAATTTTTAGTATTTGTGCTTTGAGTCGAGCTATAACTGCCTGAGGCTGTGGTGGTTTTGGTTCGATCCTCAACAGCACCGCGACTTGAGCCTTCGCCCATACCGAATCTGATTTGATCCGATATTTCCACACCGAGATTCATTAATTCAGTGCGGCTGACTTCCAGAATTTCAACATTAAGCATCACTTCCGCCGGTGCCCGGTCATTGGCTTCAATAATTTTGGCGGCAATTTCGACCGCCTCCGGTGAACCGCGAATGACAACCGTATTGAGTTTTTCATTGGCGATAATATCTTTGGTTTTTAACATTTTTGAAAGGATGCCAACCATTTTTTTGGCCTTCATATCAGTCATATAAAACGTCCGGATTTTTAAATCCTGATATTCTTTTACTTTGGCAGGTGTATTTGGATAGATGATCATCGTATTCTTATCGACCACTTTGCCCATCAATTTATTGGTTTTAAGCAATACATCCAAAAAGCGGTCAAAGGATACATCAGTCATAAATAATGTCACTTTGCTTTCTTTGAGGTCTTGATCAAAAATAAAATTGATGCCTGCAATCTTAGTCAGAATCTCAAAAACATTGATTATGGGCGTTTTTTTAAATTTGAGTGATATGGGCGTTGACGACTTCAGTTCTAACATAAAACGGGGCGACTCAATTTCTTTTTTTTCAAAATAGGCCAGGGCCTCTATCGCATCGGGGTGTTCAGGGTTGAGTTTAATCGCTCTTTGAAAAGATTCCCGCGCCTGGTGAAACTTTTCAAGTTTCATATAATTTTCGCCTTGCTTGACATAATGCGCCGCCTCTTTCAGGGTACGGGCTTTTTTGATATAGGCGCCGGCTTTTTGGTTGGCTGGAAAATAGGCGATGCTTGTTTGAAATTCCTTGATAGCGGCATTATACAATTTATTGTCAAGCAAGGTGCGTCCCTTTTGCAAATGCTCCATAGACGCTTCCCATTTGGCTTTGGCGCTCATCAATTTTATTTCAGCATCGTTCGGACTGTCTTGCAGCGCTTTTTCAAGAAATTCAACGCTTTTGTCCCAGTCACCTTCCCTTGCTGATTTCTTGCCATTTTTAAGATTGTCTGAACTTGCAGAACAACCGGTCAGACAGATCGCAACCGTTAAACACAAAATCATCCCACAACAAAATTGAGATGCCGTTATTTTAGCACGTATATTTTGTTTATTCACTGTCATTTAAAAATCGCTCATATCAAGGTGTACGATTTCATTAAATTGTTCTGCATATAATGTGATTTGCCGGTCGGTAATTTTTTGTATGCGATATTTGCCTTCAATTTTATCACCTTCATGAATAACAATAATTTGTTTGCCTTTCTCTAAAAACACACCGTTTTTATTATTTTGACGATAAGTTCCGAAAATTTTATAGCGGCTTAATTCTTGCTTCACCTGTTTGGCCGGATTTTTGCGAGGCGGCGCAGGGGTGGGGGTTGGTTTCACAATCCGGCTTTTTGCCTTATTTATCTTTTTCTTTTTGACCGGGTCTGCTTTTGGAAGAACGGCTTGAAAAAAAATATTCTTCCGTACGGTTCCCGAATAGGGCGGCGGTGCTGTAAGTAAATCAAGCCGAATGACATTTTCGATATGCTGTTGTTTGTCATCAGACTTTTTTTCCGCTCTAACCGCTGCCAAAGGTGTCTTTTTACCTGTAAATGTCAATTGTGCCACTTCATCCTGTTTAAAAGGATGATAAATACGATAGACTAAAGTTATCGTAAAAATGGTTCCTAACACAAGTAATATTTTTTTTTGGCGATTCATGCGTCTGGTTTATTTATCTTCAGGCTTTCATTAAAAGGCATCCTTCATAAAGCGGCTTACGCTTTAAAGTCGGAGTGCTGAACTTCAGTTTGGCGGTAGATAATCGCTAAATTGAAGTTCAGTATTCCTTTGAAAAGTGTTCACTACTTTGAGGGCAAGACGTTCGGTTCGTTAAAAAAAGAGTTGGGAACCGTCATTCAGATGGCAAAAATCCGGGTGCGGCCTTTTTAATAATGCGGGTAATCCGGGGTTGGTAACTATCCTGATCAGATAATCGGTTAGCTCGTAATTTAACCCATAAAACGGTGGCTGCAAAGCTGCTGAAACCGACCAACACCGCTGGCAATGACCCTTGGATAGCATACAATTGCGCTATCTTTTGACCGATACCGGCTCCGGCCAGCAACCCCAAAATAGGGACCATATATAAAAGGAAGGCGGCTTTTAACAATGACGTTGTCTTAAAATAGATAACAACGCGGTCGCCAAGGTGCGCGTTCACATCATTACGAACTTCCACCTTGGCTTCTTCGCCCCCACCGGTTTTGCAGGACTGTCTGGCCGAACAAGCGGCGCATGCCGAATTTTTTTGAGTCTTAATCCATGCGCCTGTGTCGGTCAGTTCGGTAACGATTCCTTGTTCGTAGGCCAAAATTTACTTTCCTGTTTTTTTTGGTAATCGTGCATACTGTCAGCAGAAATGACAGCATATCATCATTCCGCCCAAATATGCGTTAATATCGGGCATCCTTCATTAAGCTGTTTACGCTTTAAGGCCGGAGTGCCTGACTTCAGTTTAGCAGTCAGACCATGCAGTCGTTTATTTACCGCCAAACTAAAGTCAAGCACTCCATTGAAAAATGTTAACTGCTTTTTGGGCATAACGAAGGATGCCTAATATCGTTCTTTTTTCAGCTCCAGTTATCTATAATGTCATGAAGCCTTTCGGTAAGATCGGGAATATCATCTCTTTCAAAATCAAATTTCACACGGGATTCATCTTCGTCCATGAAATGGGCCAATATACTTGGTATTCCTCTTGTTTTTAGATCCATCTCCATATACACTTTCAGGCGGTCTTCTTCGGGAAAAAAGATGGCTTCCACTTCATCCAGCCTTCTGGCAAAGGGGCCGCTTATCGGTTTGAACTCGAACTCCTGTACAAAAGGAACGGAGCGCCATGAATCAGAGACAGCCTCACAATCCACTTCAACAAGATCAAAATCAAGTTCATCCATGGAATCAAGAAATGCCTGCACAAAAGGTTCAGGCACAACCTTGATATAGTCTCTGTCTCCTTTATCAATGGCTTTTTTGATATCCAAGCCGGTGGATATCCACACTTTTGTTTTTCCCATAGTCAATGGAGTGGTATAAGGCAGTTGAAAAGAGAGAGGAATCTCCATTTCATCCCCTGGTGAAATGACAAAGTCATCTGAAATTTTAAACTTTTTCAAAACAGCAGTGCTTGTAATATCCCGCTCTTCCTCTTCGCGATCCCCATCTTCATCCTCAACCGACACAACCCTCACATCTTCGTACGTACTTTGGATGGAGAAATAAAGACCGGCAATCTCCTGCTCGGTATTCCCTCCTTTGATTTTAACCACCCCTTCAACCATCTCTCCGGGTACGTACTCTTCCTTATCAAGGACGGTGTCCACTTTGGCCGACCCGATTCCCACGCTGGATAGCATTTTTTTGAAAAAACCCATGGTTCCCTCCTTTTGTTGTGATCATTGCAAGGAATGGGGACAAAATAACTTACCATTTTCAGAAAAAAGGAGTGCAAACTTCAGTTTGCGATGCTGTGACGCAAACTGAAGTTTGCATTCCGGAATGGGGAAGTTATTTCGTCCGCGTTCCTAATTATCTGAAAGTCGATATTTACAGAACGATCAGGCAGCGACTGGCATTTTATCTTCAATCGTCACCGTTTCCGAATGTTCATAACAGATGAGTCCGCATTGTAAGCATCGGTCAGCTTCTGCTTTGGCCATTTCGGGGCTAAATCCTTTTTCAAGTTCTTTCGCCTGGGCCAGTTCTTGCGGACTGCTGATTGGCATAATCAAACGCGCTTGGGTTTCTACGGATTCAACATCGTCCACATTTTGAATAACTGTATTTAGTGTAAGCACATTACAGGGAAGCGCCATATCAATAGCGTACATGATCTGATGCAAAGAGGCTGCCGCTCTGCGTCCGCCGCCGATAGCTTTGATTGCGGCACTGTAATCGGAAAGCGCATCGCCTTTGGCCAAAAGACCTTTTTCATTATCATAATCCGGTTTTTTGTAAGACGGTGTCCCTACCCAATGGTCTGTCAGAGGAGCGGCGTCTTCAGATTCTCCGGATTCCGCTTCGGCTTCAGGACGTGTAAAAACAAGTTCAGGATACCGTCCGGATGCCAAAATCAATGTTTTGGCTTGTATTGTACTCTTTGAACCGGTTTCCGAATCTGTTATTTCGATTTCGGTCAGCTCATCGCTGATGCCAAAGATATGGCTGATGGCTGCGTTATAAATAATTTTAATACCTTCGGCTTCACAACGGCTCAGGTCTTCATCGTTAAGCGCGCTGGCATCCGGTGCTTCGCGTAAAAGAAAAGTTACGTCAGATGCGCCTTTTTTCTTACAGTTGACAGCCGCATCTGCGCCAAGCTTGCCGCCTCCAACTATAACCACATCAGATTTACAAGTGGTTTCCTGGTCAGCATTAAGAAAATCAAGAAGTAAAAAAGTGCCGGGAATAATATCATCAATTTCACCGGATTTACCTCTGGCGAGACGACTGTCCCATCCACCGGCAGCGAGAAAGACAGCATCATAATCTTGGGTAAGTAATGAATCAATCGTGAAATCTTTACCGAGCGCTTGTTCGGTTCGGGCTTCAACACCCATTTCAAGCACACCGTCAATATCCCAGTCCAGCATTTCGGCGGGCAAACGCTCTTTGGCAATAGCGCTTCTCAGCAAGCCGCCCAAATGCGGCGATGCTTCAAATACGGTTAAAGCGTGTCCCAAACGAGCGGCGAAAAAAGCGGTTGATAACCCTTCAATGCCACCGCCGATAACAGCGACTTTACGACCGGTGGATGGCGCTTTATAGGGCAGAACACGTTCACCGATCTCTTTTTCATAATCTGCGGCAAAGCGTTTTAGAAAATTGATCGCCACCGGTTCGTCAACAAAATGACGCCGGCACATATCTTCACACGGACGCGGACAGATTCTTCCGATAACTGTGGGAAAAGGGTTCCTTTCCTTAATGACCAAAACCGCTTTATGATAATCCCCCAAACCGATCTGGCGGATATATTCGCAAATATCAATTCCGGCAGGACACGCGCGCTGACAGGGTGTGGTGCAATTATCGGTTGTGTATTCACGCATAATGCGACGGGTAACGGATGAAAGATTGATAATATTTTTCGGACAGGCTTTTTCACATGCGCCGCATCCGGTGCATTTTTCTTCATTAACCACGGGAAGGCCCTTGTCTCCCATTGCAAGCGCACCGAATTGGCACGCTCTGACGCAGCTTCCAAGACCTAAGCATCCGATTGAGCAAACTTTCATGCCGCCATTCAGCAATGCCGCCGCCCGGCAATCATTTAAGCCATCGTAAATAAATTTTACATCGGCGTCCTGCACGCCATAAGTGCAGCCCGGCAGAGCGATATCCGGCTCTTTGGCTTCAATCGAAACGCCCATGATAGCGGCAATCGCTTCGGCAACATCCTCACCGGCGGCAACACACGAATTCGGAGTCGCTTTGCCGGCAACAATCGCTTCGGCGTTGGAACTGCATCCGGGCAAACCGCACCCGCCGCAATTCGCTCCGGGAAGAACGTCTTCCACTTCCAAAATCTGCGGATCAACATACACATAAAAAATTTTGGATGCCGCCGCTAAGATAATACCAATAACAACGCCCAATCCACCCATTAAAAAAAGTGCTTCTGTCATAATCTTACTCCTGAATTATAAGTTAAAAGTTATTTTTGTTCCGACACCGGAGCATTGGAAACATGATAAGGTTTAGTATAAAGTCACCAAGAACCGTCCAATCCTCTGAGTCCGTTTATATAAAGCCGTCCGCAAGCCACGAAAAGTGAATAGCGCGTCATCAGTATTGGGAGTTGGTGTTCACGCGCCAATTCTAAAACGCTGTCTTCCGGTTTTTTGCCTCTGACAAAAACAACCGCGCCTGCACCGGCGATCACAGCCGTTTGCACGACTTCTTCAGTTGTCAGGCCGGTTAGCAAAATGGCATCTTCGACAACAGCTGATAGGACATCGTCCATCAAATCCGCCGCACCGCCGCCAACCACACTTTTATCAAGCTGGGTCTCCCCTGCCAAAACAGTTGCTTGCAGAATTTTTTTTATTTCTGATAGTTTCATAAGAAATCAACGTCAGTATGCCAGTTACAAAACATGTTTTATTTCATAATAATAATAATAAGTCAATGCTATCCAGCAATTCATAGTTTAAAAAAATAACAATTATCAGTAGATGGAAAATGCACACACATTCTCGTTCCCACGCTTTGCGTGGCGGATGCTTTGCCGTCCTGTTCCGTGCGCTGTTCGGGACGCGAAGCACCCCGAAGGCGTTCCCACGCAAAGCGTGGGA
>JAUCGF010000084.1 GCA_030378005.1 Desulfococcaceae bacterium HSG9
GATACTTTGGACACTGGAAACTGTTCTTCAATAAACACGCTATCGCTAACCCGACCTACTAAGTTTATGATTACAAACACCGAAAAATGAAGAATACCACAAAAAAGGATAATTGATGAATGATCGCGTGTTTATTGAAGAACAGTTTCCAGTGTCCAAAGTATCAAAGGAAAGCTATAAAGAGCGCAAGGCCGGTGCCAGCCAAACATTAACCGGCCTTGGGAAATGGTGGGGACGCAAGCCTTTAATTTTAATCAGAGCATCCATTATCGGCATGTTGATGCCCGCGTCCGGCAATCCTGTGAAAGATCGTGATATTTTTTTAAAGATACTCACCATGGACAATAACGGGTTATGGCAGCGCCGCACAAAGTCGGTGCCGGCAGCCGTGATTCAGGAAAATCTTTCTAAAAACGAATGGAACGAGATCGCCCTTGATAAACAAGGAAATTTGAAACGCAGGTGGGCAACGGGATTAAGCAAACAAGAGCAAAAACGCATTATCCGCAAGGTGTTTGAACGCCTGTCGTATGACGCCAAACTGGTCTATTGTCTCAGACCGGAACAGATTCAAGGGCCGGATAAAGCCGCCTGGAAAGAGATCAATGCCCATCTTGGAACCGATGCTCAAAACCTGCAAGAATTAGTCGCTGAACTGGGCAAAAGAAGATTCGGCCATGTTCCCAAAGTGGGCGATTGTTTCTGCGGCGGCGGTTCCATCCCCTTTGAAGCGGCCAGGCTGGGTTGTGAAGCGTTCGGCTCCGACCTGAATCCCGTGGCCGCCATGCTCACATGGGCATCCATCCACTTAATCGGCGGCGGGGAGAAAGTTCAGCAAGAAGTGATGCAGGCCCAAAAAAAAGCCTATTTGGCCGCGGATAAACAGATTACCGCATGGGGCATCGAACACAATGCCAAAGGATGGCGCGCGGATGCCTATTTATACTGTGTTGAAGCCCGATGCCCGGCAACCGGTTTGATGCTTCCCCTTGCGCCTTCCTGGGTGATCAGCGAAAAATATAAGGTGTGCGCGGTGCTGAAACGCAATGATACTATCAAAGGGTACGATATTGAAATCGTTGTCGGTGCCGACAACGATGTGATGGCAAAAGCAAAACTGGGAACCGTTCGCAATAATCGCATGGTCTGCCCGGAAACAGGCGAAGAGTTTTCCATTTCAGGGATTCGCGGAGATCGCAAAATGAAAGGCAAAGCCGTGTATGGTTTGCGGCTGTGGGATAAGCACGATCTGGTGCCAAGACCGGATGATGTTTTCCAGGAACGGTTGTATTGTGTCCGATGGGTGGAAACCTATTATGAAGAAAACAGGCAAGCAGCATCCGTTCAAAAAACGAGGCGGCATTATTGTTCAGTAACTGATGGTGATTTAAAGCGTGAAAACCAAGTGCTGGAACTGCTTCGAGCGAGATATGAAGATTGGCAGGAGAAAGGGTATATTCCGAGTCGAAAAATTGAACCTGGTGTCGAAACAACTCGGCTTCAAAGGGAACGTGGTTGGACGCACTGGTATCATTTGTTTAATCCTCGGCAGTTGTTGATGCATGGTGAAATTATGAATGACTACCTTCAGTTAAATCAATTTAACAATAAAATAAAGATTGTAGCAACATGCTTGTCAGTTGGGGCAGGTATTGATTATCAAGCTAAATTATGTGGTCTAAATCCTCACAAATCTAAGGGCCCAGGTTCAACCCGAAATGTATTTTCTAATCAGGCTTTAAATACTGTGTACTCCTGTGGTTGCCGCTCAATGATGAATTTAAAAGAATTTTACCTCACTAATTTTTCAACTTCCTTTGACCTAAAGATGTCGTTTGAAATTGTAGCAGACGCAAGAAGTATAAATATAAAAAATGATATATGGATAACAGACCCACCATACGCCGATGCAATCAATTACCACGAATTAACCGATTTTTTTCTTTCATGGTATGAAAAACATATTCCTAAAGCCTTTCCAGACTGGTACACCGACACCAAAAAAGCCTTAGCGGTCAGAGGTTCCGGCGATGATTTCAAACGCTCAATGGTAGAAATATATGAAAACCTAACCAACTATATGCCGGATAACGGCCTGCAAATGGTTCAGTTCACCCATCAGGATTCATCAGTTTGGGCAGACCTTGCCATGATTTTATGGGCCGCCAATCTGAAAGTCACTGCCGCCTGGACAATTGCCACTGAAACATCATCCGGTTTAAAAAAAGGCAATTATGTCCAAGGCACCGTTCTTTTGATATTGCGCAAACGCTTATCCGACCAAACCGCCTTTTTGGACGAAATTTATCCCGAAATCGAGGATGAAGTCCGCCTACAGCTTGACGCCATGATGGAATTGGATGACAAGGATGATCCCAATTTTGGGGATACGGATTTTCAACTCGCCGCTTATGCCGCCGCGCTGAGGGTGTTGACTCAATACAGCGATATTGAAGGCCAGGATATCCGGCATGAACTTTTCCGGCAGCGTAACCCTGGTGAAAAAACCGCGTTTGAAAAGGTGATTGACCGCGCGGTTGAAATCGCTTCGGACCATTTGGTTCCCGCGGGGATTGGCAAACCGCATTGGAAAACCCTGTCCGCGCCGGAACGATTGTATCTCAAGGGGATTGAACTTGAAAAACATAAAGAAGCGCGCGCCGGCGCATTTCAGGAACTTGCCAAAGGTTTTGGGGTTCGTGATTATAAGCTTCTGTATGCACGCACCAAGGCCAATGCGGTGCGATTTAAAACCGGGTCTGAATTTAAAAAATCCCATTTAGGCGGTGCCGCTTTTTCAGGAACGTTGACCCGCAATATTCTGTTTGCCATCCATGAAAGCGTGCAATCCGAAGACGCGCGGCAAGGCCTGCATTGGTTTCACAATGAAGTTGATAATTACTGGAACCAACGCAAGTTAATCATTGCAATTTTAAAATACCTGGCCGCTTCAATCCATATCCCCCACATGCCCCATTGGGAACAAGATGCGGATGCGGCGCTTCGGCTTGCCGGTGCGGTGGAGAATGATCATGGGGGGAGAGTGTGATAGATAAATTTGGATGAGCGTCAGAATAACTTCTCCATTAAGCTTTTCCCATTTTGGAGAAGTTATTTCGGTTACGATCCTTATAAACTCACTCATCCGTAAAGGATGCCAAAATTTTATTTGACATTAATTCAACTTGTTCTTTGATTTCAGGAATATCAGGCACACGCGCCGCTTTTATGGCATAAGTGATATCTCTTAGGCTTAAATTTGCTCTTGAAATGATGAACAGAGCATCCTTGATGTCAATGGGGTCATAACGCATCAACTTGCTTAAAAACAAATCGATATCAGCGAGACGGAATACTTTTAAATTCGACCAGGGGCCGTTTATCCGCTCACGCAGTTTTCGCCAGTCAGGACGAAGCACCACTTGGTCTTCAGTAAAAAAATGGGCGATATACAGCCCTTTGTCCGCCAACAGTTCATTAACTCGCTCAACAGCCTGCCAGAAATCACCTTTTTCCAGAAGTGCTTCGGCCTGGCCCGTGTGTAAAACCACATCGACATCCCGGCTTAAGGCAAATTCCAGAGGGGGCTTGTCAAAGCCAAGCAGGAGTGCAGCGCGGCCGTATAAAACAATTTCAGCAGGTGATTTCAACAGGCTGTCCAGCAGATTCAGTATTTCCATTGCGTTACTCATGATGCCAGCACCCATTCGGAAACATTGCATCTTCCGTTTTTCATTTTAGGTTCAGCCAGTCTCGTCCAGTGTAATAACGGTTCTGTAAGCGCTTTTTCATTTTGATATTGATTGTAGATAGCGCGCCATGTCGGATGTTCCGGCGCGACTTTCAGAGCCTGTTTGGATAGCTCGGCCAAAATCGGTTCCACACGCTCCCGTTCGGCGATGAGCAGTAATTTGGTTAAGTCCGCCTTTTCGCGTGAAATTATCTGACAGGCAAGTCTGAGAATCTGCGGATAGTCCGCACATTGCAGCATGGATAATCCAACTGTCAGTTCCTCATCAGAGAAAAGTTCTTTATCCGGTAAAATCAATTCAGAAATATCCTGCCCGGGGCGTACAATCACTTGAAATCCCCGCTTGTTCGCTACTGCGACCAACCATTCTTCAACAGATTCTGCGCCGTCAACAGGGTATAGCACGGTAAGACGCCGTAGTTTGAATCTTAAAGGCGAAATATGACAGGTTTTTCCCAGTCGTTTCGCCAAAGTATGTTTTTGTTTGAACATATTAACCAATCTCCTGATTTTTCACGGTAAGGCAATATTCAGTTCTGCTTACATGATATTAATCTTGATATAAAACATAAACATATTATATTCAACTTAATTAAACCAATAAATTTTCAGAAGAGGAATGCAAACTTTAGTTTGCATCACCGCATCGTAAAGAGTAAGATATTAATTATAGGGAATAACCATGATCAAACGGTTTTCATCGCGCCGTTCAAAACCGAATACATTCTTTATCGATAACTGTTTGAACGGCGCGGTAGCTTACGACCGCATTGCCGGCTATTTTCGATCATCCATGCTCGAAATTGCGGGTGAAAAAATTGAAGCCATGAACGGCAAGGTAAGAGTTGTATGCAACTCCGACATAGATGTTCGTGATGTTGAAACCGCTAAAGCGGCGCGGCAGGCGCTTCGCAAATCATGGTGTGCCGGCAACCCCGAACAATTGGGTGAATTGTCCAAAGGCCGTTTTTTGCGGCTGCACCGCTTTATCACTGAGGGAAAGCTTGAAATCCGCGTGCTTCCTGATGAAGCCTTTGGTTTGATTCACGGCAAAACCGGGGTGATCACATACAAAGATGGCCGCCAAACCTGTTTTATGGGAAGCGCCAATGAGAGTTTTTCATCATGGCAATTGAATTACGAACTGATTTGGGAGGACAATTCCGCAAGTGCGATACAATGGGTACAGGATGAATTTGATGCGCTCTGGTTTCATCACCTCGCCACTCCGTTAAGTGATTTTGTTGTATGCGACATTAAACGCCTGGCCTGTCGAAGCGAAATCACCATTGATGATTGGAAACAGGACTCCGTGCAGACGCCCGCATCGGGTATCATCGAAACGCCTGTTTTTCGGAGAGAATACGGACTTTGGCCGCACCAGAAATATTTCATCAAACTTGCTTACGATGCGCATTTGAATGGCAGTGCAAGATTTATCTTAGCCGATCAGGTCGGTTTGGGCAAAACCGTTCAACTCGCACTCAGCGCCATGTTGATGGCGCTCCATGGCCAAAAACCCGTATTGGTTATCGCTCCCAAAACCCTGCTGCCTCAATGGCAGGAGGAACTGTTTAATCTGTTGGGAATTCCTTCGGCGGTATGGAACGGCAACGACTGGATCGACGAACAAGGCATTGTGCATCCTTCCAGAGATGTCGCTTCCATCCGCAAATGCCCCCGCAAAATCGGCCTGATTTCCCAAGGCTTGATCACATCCGGCTCTGCAAGCATCGAACATTTAAAAACATTAACGTATGAATGTATTATAGTTGATGAGGCGCACCGTGCAAGGCGCAAAAAAATCAACGCGCAAAGCATGTTTCAAAAAGCCGAACCCAATAACCTGATGCGGTTTTTATTGGAAATGAGTCCCCTGACTGAAAGTATGCTGTTGGCAACCGCGACGCCGGTTCAGATTCATCTGATTGAAGCGTGGGACCTTTTGAATATTCTGGCGCAAGGCAATGACATGGTTATGGGCGCCAAGTGGTCGGAATGGCGTAAACCGGACCGCGCGCTATCCGTGGTTACCGGTGAAACCGCAATCCCGGATGAACCGGGTGAAGCATGGCGATGGATACGCAACCCAATGCCGCCGGCATCCGAAGGTGTCGTTTTTAAAAATCTCAGAAGAACCTTAGGCCTGAAAAACAACGACCGTATTGCCAGCGGGGACAGCCTGGATTATTTAAGACCTCCTGAAATCACCCGTCTGAAAAGCATCATTCCAGATTTTGGGCGTAAACATAGCGTGTTTATCAGACACATTGTCAGAAGAACACGCGATTTTCTTGAAAACACAGTTGATCCTTCAACCGGTGAACCCTATCTCAAACCTGTCAAAGTCGTTTTATTTGGTGAAAGCCCCGCTGATTCCCTTGCATTGCCGCTCTATTTGCAAGATGCTTACGAAGCGGCCGAACAGTTTTGCAAACTGCTCGGTCAAAGAGCGCAAGGTGCCGGATTTCTAAAAACGCTGCTATTGAGAAGAATCGGCAGCACGATTTATGCGGGACGCCGCACAACGGAAAAGATGTTAAATCAATGGGGCGATGCTGCCGCAAGCGTGCAAAGCTCATTTTTTGAAGAGGAAGATGATAGGATTGTGAACAATGTAGCCAAAACCGGCATGAAGGTTTTGACCGCGGTTGAACGTGTGGCACTGCAACGCTGTCTCAAAGCGCTTGAAAACAATCAGGAAAGCGATCCCAAATATATGAAAGTGATTGAATACCTGATTCAAAAAAATTGGATTGAAAGAGGCTGCATCATCTTTTCACAATACTTCGATTCTATCAAACATTTGGCCGATCAGCTTTCTATGGACATGCCGGATGAACCGGTCGGCGTGTATGCGGGAGGTGCCAATTCAGGCATTATAACGGCGGGGCAATATCAAAAAATATCCAGGGACATTCTTAAACGCAAAGTAGGCAAGGGAAAAATACGAATTCTCCTTGGCACCGAAGCGGCCAGCGAAGGCTTGAACCTTCAAAAACTGGGTGCGCTGATCAATCTGGATTTGCCGTGGAATCCCACTCGTCTTGAACAGCGCAAAGGGCGAATACAGCGTATCGGCCAGTTGCATGATGAAGTGTATGTTTATAACATGCGCTATCAGGGTTCAGTGGAAGACCGGGTGCATGAATTGCTATCCGGCCGCCTTGAGGATATTCATGCCCTTTTCGGCCAAATTCCGGATGTGTTGGAGGATGTCTGGATAGAAATAGCCATTGGTAAAATTGAAAATGCAAAAAAATTGATCGATTCGGTTAAACCCGATAATCCCTTTGATGAAAGATATAACCGGATCAGCGCAATCGACTGGGAATCTTGCTCAAAGGTATTGAATGCTGATGAAAAAATGAGGGTTTTGATGAATAAATGGTAATTTTACCGGTATCTTAGAAATTTATTCCAAAATAATATATCCAAATTGTAGGGCTGATTATTGCCTAATTTATATCGAACTGACGTTATTTAGTCCCTGATCCTTACCTTACTTCTTTAACCCTTTAAAAATCCGCCAGATGCCAAACGCAATCACTGCGCTAATAACTCCTTGAAGCAAATTGGGAATAATTTCTGCTAATGCCGCCTTGGCATCCGTAACTCCAAAAAATGGAATGCTCTTGGCCAACAACGGGTAGATAACCGCCTCAAAGATATAATACCCGGCAACTAAAATGATAACTCCGCAAACCAGGGCGATCAACGGATAGGTGAGGGCGTCTTTTTTATTTTGCGCTGCGATGAATCCGATAACAGCACCCTCAAGTCCTTTTACCACCGCCGTTGCCAGGATAAATGAGGGAAAACCGACTGCGTCGGCCATAGCCGGCCCGATCAAGCCTACCAGACCGCCAATGATCGGTCCGTAAAGCAATGCCGCTGCCATTACAAAGGTATCTCCCAAGTTAAAGTAACCCCCGGTTGCCGGAATCGGTATTCTGATCACCAGCGTTCCCACAAATGCCAGCGTTATAAATGCGGCTGCAATTCCCACATTGAACATTCTTTTTACATCGGTAGTTTCAGACATTGTGATCTCCTTAATTTTTTGAAATGGAGTGCAAACTTCAGTTTGCCTTGTCAGTGACGCAAACTGAAGTTTGCACTCCTCTTTTAATATGTGTAAATTAGTTGATTTCTAATCCTTATCAGACCGCCTATTTGGAAGCTGGGCTATTTCGACCGCCCACAAAGGGATATATTGAATCGAAGCGCAAATCCCCTCTACGCCTAATTGAATCATTGTCTGTAAAAGAGCGCGCAATTTTAATTTTTGAATTCGAAAACAGGTTTTTGAAAAAATAGCATGTCTAGCTTGGGCAGGCTTATAGCGTTGCCGTTCTTCAGACACCACTTCCAAAATATTCGGAATCACAAAGTAAACAATATGATTGAAAACACGCAAAAACATCAACACAATTTTTTCTGCACCGGACACGCCGTGCTGATTTTGTAAGAGATTGTATTCAAGGGTTTGCAGAGGTAAAACGGCTACGATACTGAGCGAAAGCGGAATCACTGTCAGCATGTTAATGCCAAGCGAAACATAATGAGCGCTGTAAATCGAAGGGCCGGAAGCATATCCCAGGCCGGTTAAAAAAATGAAATACGAAATGCCAGCACCTCCAAAAATTATTGGGATGCTTATCAGGGCCGTGCCGGCAAGAATCAAGGCGTACAGTTGCGCACCCATGATAATTGGAATCGCCAGATTAACAATCATAAAATAGCCGACAAGACTGGCGGAGATGCCCGGAATAATAGCGTGGCTGAACTGATTCACCGGATAGCCGGTGAAAGACGGTAACGCCAGAAAAAATAATAAGCAAAATTTTACTTTCCAAGTCAATTTCAGATTACCTCGGATGCGTGTAAATCAATTGAAAATGAGTTGTCGCAAACATCTGTTTTCTTAACCCGAATCCGGCTTTGGGCAATTGTGCGCCACCAGGGTTTATGCGAAATCAGAATTACGGGAACATCCCATTGGTGAGCGACATTAATAATGGATGATACCAGCGCAATTGCTGCCGCGCGCGTCAACCCCCAGTCCGGTTCGTCTAAAATCAAAGCGCTCGGACGTGCGTTCAGTCTGACAGCCGCCAGCATCATTTTGATCTCCAGCAAAGAATGCGCGTCTGTACCCTCGCGTTGCGGTGTTTCAGGTGGCATCAGATTCGCTTTATGCCAGGCAGACTTAAATTTAGCGACAATCAGATCATAGCATTTGAAAACCTTCTGACCATCGGGGCATTGTGGCGAAACAGCCAGCGACTCAAACGTGCGCAGCAACGTTTGGGTCATCACATCCTGAAATAACAGACGCGCGGTTCCACAGCATCCGTCCGATTCTATTTCCGCTACTCCTTGAAAGCTCACTGCCTTAGATAAGATACGAGCAAGCAAACTTTTACCTTGGCCATTGTCACCGGTCAAAAGGCAGGGCGAAATAAATCGTTTTTCAAAATCGGAAACATAAACATAAAATGAATCAGAATTCAAGAGATTCAGTGATGAAGACAACGAAAGACGAACTTTTTTAAAAAGAAGCGTGAAGTTAACATTTGCGGAGGGCGCTTCATACGGATCGCCAGGGTGAATCGAATGGATCGAATCTTCTTCCTCAAGACTGAAAAGCGCGGCCGGAAGATTTTGTTGTTTGAATTGCGTGCATACTTTTTCAAAATAGATACGATTTTTTTCGGAAAGCCAAGTAAAAGGGCTGGCGACAGCAAGTTGATGCACATAGAATGATGCAATATACGCTTTGGCCATGGCCACTTTGACGGTTTCGCCGCCGGACAGCGTGCGCACCGGCTGGTGAAGCAGTTTTTGAATTCCGAAATCAGCGGCTAATTTGTTGATTGAAATAGCGGAGTTCGGCTGCGTCTGAATGGCATTGAGCCGCGCGGCGGTCAATACCTGCAAAGGCGTGGCAAATGCCAGACAATCTCTGGGATTACACGGAACCCAGGCGATAGGCTCCTTGACAAGCCGAGCGAGTTTTTCAGACGACATATTGGTAAAATCTTTCCAGAATCGCCAGGGACCGGCATATTTACGAGGAATAAGCGTGTGAACAGTTTGCCTGAAGGCCCTCTCCCGTTGTTCGAAAGTTTTAAAATAGGTGATCGCCAACTCCGGAAGTTCAACGTGGCGAAAGTCTGTTTCTATTGGCACCATTGTCTGCCTGACTAAAAATGTGTTATTCTGACTGAGTAAACGCTCTTTAACTTTATATTTAAGGATCATGCAACAATAAAAAAACTGTTTGTAACTTATTCAATGGGTCATTTTAAAATAATATCTTTTATTATTATAGGATTTATGCTATTTTTAATTGATTACTTGTTTATTTTCTTTAAACTGTTGCTTTTGCACGTCAACTTGATTCTGGAGGTGAATTATGTTAAAAAAAATCCTGTTTCTTTTTAGCACACTTATTTTAATCAGCACGATGGCAAATGCCGATGTTGTAAAAATTGGCCTGAATTATCCTAAAACCGGCCCTTATTCGGTTCAAGGTTTGGCTCAACTGCGTGCCGCTAATATGGCTGTTGAAGAGATTAATGCTAAAGGAGGAATATTAGGCAATAAAATTAAATTGGTTGTCAGAAATACACAATCCAAGGCGGATATTTCCCAAAAAAATGTTTTGGAAATGATTGATAAAGAAAATTGCATGATGATTTTTGGAGGGTCTGCAAGCAGTGTGGCGATTGAAGGCGGTCGCGTTGCCAAATCCAAAGGGAAATTGTACTTTGGAACCTTGACTTACTCAAATGCGACCACCGGTAAAGCCGGACAACTGTATATGTTCAGAGAATGCTACAATGCCTGGATGGGTGCCAAGGTACTCGCTAACTATTTACGCGAAAAATTTTTAGCCGGCCGCAAATACTATTATATCACGGCAAATTACACATGGGGTTGGACAACCGAGGAATCGATTCGTAAATTCAGTTACACTGAAAATGAAAAGCGTCATCGTAGATCATACACCCCTTTTCCCGGCGCAACGGATAAAGATTTCACCGTCGCGTTGAAAAGAGCGATGTTGGTAAAAGCAGATGTATTAGTGTTGGTTTTGTTTGGCAAAGATATGGCACGCGCTTTAACCATAGCTGATAAGTTGGGGTTGAAAGGCAAAGTCAAAGCAATTGTGGTTCCGAATTTAACTCTCGGCATGGCGGCCAGCACCGGTCCTAAAATAATGGAAGGCGTTATCGGCAGTTTGCCTTGGTGTTGGAATATTCCGTATCTATATGATTATAAAAAAGGCAAAGAATTTGTTGAAAAGTTCGCTCGTCAATATAATGCTTATCCCTCAACCTCAGCCGCGTCGGCTTACACAATTTTATACCAATACCAAGATGCCGTTCAAAAGGCGGGACGATTCGATGCTAAAGCGGTGATTGCAGCATTGGAAGGGCATAAATTTGTTTCTTTGAAAGATGAACAACAATGGCGTAAATTTGACCATCAATGTATTCAAACCGTTTACACCGTTAAATGCAAACCCGCGAATGAAGTGTTAAAGGATAAATTTCAACAGGATTATTTTGAAATTATTGATAAAATGTCTGGCAATGAAGCGGCGCGTACTAAGGAACATTGGTCAAGCATCCGTAAAGAAGCGGGAATGCCGGATAAATTGGAATAAGCACCTCAGACTTAACGGTTTTTGGGCTATGGTCTTCGTTTCGGCTAAATATAATAACGAATATTAGATTCTGTTGATATTTGAAATAATTATCTTAATTTTCAAATAATTGACAACCATAATACATTCAAGCTATTTTCGTGGCACCCCTTATGAATACCGGCCTTTGGCGAAAGTCAAATTTGAAATATCAACAGAACCTATAATCAAAGGATTCGTCCGATCAATCAGACGTATTTAAAACAAATTCTAAATGAAGCGCAAACGCCTTCACCACCGGCGCAAGGATTGTATCAGCCCACATGCGTGTTTTTGCTTATCTTCAATAAGCCAGACCCGTATCTGCTGGCCATCTTGAAGGCGGATACCGAAGGCTATCCCTGGCGCAACCAAGTGGCATTGCCAGGCGGGCATATTGACACGAATGATGCCAGTCCGACAGATGCCGCTTTTCGTGAATTGAAAGAAGAACTGAATATTCCGAAGGAGCAGGTTGAGCTGATCGGTTCTATGGGACATTTTCAAACTATCAACAACAGGGATATTGAGGTGTTTATCGGGTTATGGAATGGTTTGGGCCCTGTGCGCTATGAAACGCGTGAAATTGCAAGGGTGCTTGAAATTCCGTTGCAAGTCTTGGCAAATATTCATCGTACCAAACACTATCATGCTCAGCGGAACGATCTTCAACAATTTAATTATCCGATTGATGATTTGACAATTTGGGGAGCGACAGCAAGAATTTTGCATTATTTTATTGAATTATGGTATCGTCGCGACTTTTCATCAGACCCTTCCATTTTTTGATAAACACACGCGCCGCCATAGAAATGATAACATATCCGCTCATCAGCACAATACAGAGCGGCATACCGAAAAGGCTTTTATATTGGGGATTTTCGCTGGCGACGATAATGCCAACAATACCGAAAGCAAGTATAATCACCAGACCGATAACAGAACAAACAATCGCTCTCCCTGAATCATACCAGGGAACAATCTCTTTGCGGTGCGTTTGCGAGTGAATGAGGTGTGTCATTATGTCAATTCAGTACTTTCAGGTATCTTTGTTTACACGTTTTTTAACATCTTCCCATAGATGATCAATCTCATTGCGAGTCAATGAATCTAAGTTGCTGTCTTTTTGCAAAAGTGTCTTTTCCATCTTTTTAAAACGTTTTTCAAATTTTTGGGTGGCCGCACGCAATGCCGTTTCCGGATGAATCCGTGCAAAGCGGGCAACATTGACAAGCGTAAACATCAGATCACCAAACTCTATCAGCGCACGTTCGCGGCGTGCCGGAGTCTGCTTCCCATCACCTAATTCTGCCCGAAATTCATGCCATTCCTCTTCTGCTTTTTGCATGACGCCTTTTATATCATCCCAATCAAAGCCGGCATCAGCCGCTCTTTCAGATATTCGGGACGCTCGCATCAGAGCCGGCAGTCCATCCGGCACCGAGTCTATAACAGATACTTCCGGTTGCAGCCCTTTTTCGGTGCGTTTAATCGCATACCACTGTTTTTTAATTGCATCTACAGTTTGCGCCGAGCTATCTCCGAACACATGAGGATGTCGGCGAATCATTTTCGTAATATTGGTGCGAATAACCTCATTCAGGTTAAAATGTGCTTTTTCATCAAATATGACGGTGATGAATAACACTTGAAACAATACATCACCGAGTTCTTCAAGAATCGCATCGCTGTTTCCCGATTCAATAGCTTCGGCCAATTCAAAGACCTCTTCAATCAGATAAAGCACAATTGACCGGGGCGTTTGTTTTTTGTCCCAAGGGCAACCGTTGACACCTCGAAGCGTTTTGATCAAAGCGGTTAATTCGTCAGTTCCAGGAGGTTTATTTTGGTTCATTTTATTAGGGGAATTGTCGTATTTATAAATCCTGTTCTATAAAAATAAAGAATTCAAAATAACTTGTAACTTTAAATCCAATCAAATCGATTGCCGCCATTCCTTTTTCAACTCGATCATTTTGTCATTATACCGCTGTTTCATATCCTGGGTTACCACTTTGGCCATTTGTTGGGCGATTAGCGTAATGTATGGTGCCATCAAAGACTCTCTTACCAGAGGCGCACCTTTGGGCAGAAATGTCGTCAGCGCCACTACGATTACAGCGCTGATAAGTAATGCTTTGACTGTTCCGATGATACACCCGCAAAAGCGATCAAACCAAGTCAGATCAGAGGCCTCAAGCATACGTTTGATAGCCATTCCTATAAGATTGACAATAATTAAGGTAGCACCAAAAATTATCATAAAAGCTAAAATATTCATAAAAGGAGTTTCTCCGGCCTGTTTCTGCAAAACTTGGGCAATCGGACGATAATAGTTAACCGCCAGAAAAAACCCGCCTAAAACACCGATAATTGCGGACACTTCTTTTATCAAGCCTCTGAAACCACCCCTTATCAGGCAATAACTTAAAATAATCGTGATAACAATGTCAAGAAGGTTCATTTTTCAGGTAACATATTTGCAGCCGGAATTGCGTTTCACAATTCAAGCTTCCAATACTTTTTTAAGGCGCGCAGACAGTGCCGCAAACGTATAAGGCTTCTGAATAAAGCCATGAGCGCCGGCATCTAAAATCTTTTGTACAGGGCCGTCAATAGAAAAACCGCTGCAAACGATCACTTTCATATCGGGACGCTCTTTCGTAATCAGATGATAAATCTCTCCCCCCTTCATGTCCGGCAAACCGATATCCAAAAGCGCCAGGTCAATTTCACCTTCAAAGTTTTTTGCCAGAGAAACCGCTTCAGCACCGTTTTGCGCTGTCAGAACATTATATCCCAAATTTTTTAAAAGCGTTTCGGTAACATCGCAAATTATCTCTTCGTCTTCAATCAGCAAGATGGTGCCGGCACCTTTATCCGGAATTTCATCCGGCACGATTGTTTTTGCAGGTTTTACTGACTTAGCCGGAAGATAAATACGAACAGTGGTTCCTTTCCCCGGTTCTGAATCAAGCACCACTGAACCGTGATGGTTTCTGACAATACCATAGACCGCGGCCATACTTAAGCCGCGGCCATAAAATTTAGTTGTAAAAAAAGGTTCAAATACTTTGGATTGAGTTTCAGCATTCATCCCTTCACCGTTGTCCTGTATCGTCAGGCAAACATAAGGGCCGCATTTCAATTCAGCAGGATGATCTTTTAAAGATGTTTTATCCACGACAATATCTTGTGTTGTAATACGAATAACGCCATTTTTTGCAGTGGCTTCTGTAGCATTTGTCAAAATAGCGGATAGCACCATCTGCATCTGAACTGAATCAGCCTCAATTCTGAACATATCTTTATTCAGAACTGTTTCAAGTTCAATTGTATTTCCAATGGCGTGCTGTAAAATTGGTAAACTCTGTCTGACAAACATGCCTAACGACATTATATCGGGACGATATTTTCCTCCGCGGGCGTAAGCTAACAACTGACTGGTCAGATGAACCATACGCTTAGATGAACTCATCATTCGGTCCACATTTTTCATTACGATTTTGTCATCCAAATGACTCATTTTGAGTAGATCGATACTTCCGGTGATCACATTTAACGCATTATTGAATTTATGTGCCACTCCGCCTGCAAGTGCTGCGATGGCTTCCATTTTGCGCGTGTTGAACACTTGAGCTTCAAGTTTTAGCTTTTCCTCCGAAATTTGTTGCCGTATCTTTATTTCTCGCTGTAAACGCTTATTCATTTCCAATATCAAATCCCGGTTTTGCTTCTCTCTTATCTGGGTGTTCACTCTGGCTATCAACTCAGCCGAATTAAAGGGTTTGGTTACATAATCAGCCGCACCGAGTTTAAAACCTTTTACAATTGCTTGAGGTTCATTCTTAGCTGTAATAAATATAATGGGGATATTTTTTGTGTTATCATTCATTTTTAATTGCAGACAGACTTCAAAACCATCCATTGCAGGCATCATAATATCCAATAAAATTATATCCGGATGCATTTTGTGGACTAGTTCCAAAGCTTCTTTGCCGCTAGTGGCAACTAAAATTGTATGATATTTGTCTTTAAATATATTGGTCAGTATTTGCAGATTCTCAGGCAAATCATCTACAAATAACAGCGTTACTTTTTTCGCTTCAGATTCCGGCTGGTTTTTAGACATCTGATTCCTCTTAAATTGTACACATATAAAACTTTTTAATGAACGGATATTTTACACTTAATAATCAGTATTTCATGGTTTTGATTCGATATCAATAGGAATTAAGCACTTCAAAGTCCGCTATTATCATAAAACTGAGGTCATTAGCGTAACTTTAAACATATCAGTCAGGAGTGGCATTTTCGACAAATGAATTAAGATGGGAATTTTCAGGTGTTTTGAAAATTTTTTTCTTAGAAGCGGTTGACCGAACAGATATCAGTTAATTGGTGAACTATAGTTAGTATAAACTATTTCTGTTTCACAATATTAAGCTAAAAGCAACCACTTTTTATAGGGCAGGGCAATTGCATGAAAATCAGGCATAAATTTAATATGTTACTTTCGGTACCAATCAAACTTAACGAATCCA
This sequence comes from Desulfococcaceae bacterium HSG9, assembly GCA_030378005.1. Classification (GTDB taxonomy): domain Bacteria; phylum Desulfobacterota; class Desulfobacteria; order Desulfobacterales; family JAUCGF01; genus JAUCGF01. The sequence goes on from JAUCGF010000084.1 coordinate 15,992, forward strand.
AATTGTAAAATAACTATTCATAATTAATTGTCAGCAGATGGAAAATTTAGGATAGCAAAAATTAAATGAAGTGATTTTTTGCATCCGTGATGAGGGGCGTAAAATCAAGCACAATCCTGATTAAAGTTCGCACTCTTATATATTTCGCACTCTTATATATAAGGTGTTGCAAGCATCAAATATAAGAAATTCTGATCATGCCTCCGTGAATATGTTGGGTTATGCGTATCAGACATAGCTTGACCATTTCCAGAATCGCCAAAAAAGTGATTACCACTTCGCTTTTGTCTGTGTTAAAAGCGAACAATTCATCGAATGCGATTGTTAATTTTTTATCAAGAATCACGACAATTTCGGACATTCGGTCTTTAACAGTTTTTCTGTCGGCTGAAAATTTGATTTTATGTTCTGGAGAAATTTTGTTCAACACGTTTTGAAAAGCGTCAATCAGTTCAAATAAGCTTGGCTGAATCCATTTATCTCGATTGTTTTCAACTGAAATTTTCGTGTGATTACATGGCCTTGTAAATGTATCAACATTTAGCTGATTCCGGCGCTCCAAATATTTCACAGCCGGTTTCATGCGCAAGTGTTCTAAAAGAGGTTCAGTCAATTCTGAGCGAGGATCGCTTTCATCGTCTTCCGGCGCTGGAAGAAGCATTTTGGATTTGATATGGATTAAGATCGATGCCATAAAAATAAAGTCACCGGCAATATCGATGTTCATCCCTTTCAACCATTCAAGATATTTGAGATAGCTGTCTGTAATCAAAGCGATTGGAATATCGTAGATGTCCACATCATGTTTTTTAATCAGATGAACAAGCAGGTCCATGGGGCCTTCATAGATATTTGCAATAGTTATCAGATAAGGTGCGCTCATTTTTATTTTTGGCAGGGTTTTCTATAAACCCGATTTACAATTCCCCGGAGTGTCAAACTTACAGTTTGACACTTCGGAAAAAGCACATAGCACGTAGAGATGCGTTGGCGAAACGTAACGCACCCTACTTACTACTTACAGCTTGAATACCGACCGATTGACGAATTTTTTGTAAAAATGAGGAACTATACTCGCGTGCTTTGGTTGCGCCGTTTTGCAAAACTGTTTCAATGTGATCCGGGGCGGAGGTCAGTTCTGCAAAATGTTGGCGTGGTTGGGCCAGAATTGCGTTTAAATATTCAAAGAGTTCCTGTTTCATCACACCCCATGCGATACCTTCGGCATAACGACGGCGCATTGTTTTAATTTCATCGGGGCCGGCGAACGCCTGATAGATGCCAAATAAGGTGCAATTATCAGGGTCTTTAGGGTCTTGCGGGCCAAGGGAATTCGTTTTGATTTTCATAATAAGCTTGCGCAATTTTTTTTCGGGAGCGAAAAGAGGAATAGTGTTATCGTAACTTTTGCTCATTTTGCGCCCATCAAGGCCTGACAATACAGATGCGTTCGTGTTGATAACCGCTTCGGGCAGGACAAAATGTTCACCATAAATATGATTAAAGCGTTTGGCAATATCGCGTGTCATTTCAAGATGCTGAATCTGATCATGGCCGACGGGAACTTTATGAGCGTTAAACATCAGGATATCCGCAGCCATTAAAATCGGATAATTGAAAAGCCCCATGGTAATCCCTTTATCCGGGTCTTTTTTACCGGCAGTGATATTATCGGAAATCGCAGCTTTATAGGCATGGGCGCGGTTCATCAACCCTTTGGCGGTCAAGCATGTCAATATCCAGGTCAGTTCCGGAATTTCCGGTATATCGGATTGACGATAAAAAATCGTCTGTTCGGGATCGAGGCCCAATGCCAGCCATGCCGCCGCCACCTCCATAGTTGAACGTCTGATTCGAGACGGGTCCTGGCACTTGATCAATGAATGGTAATCCGCCAAAAAAAAGAAGCCGGCAGTGTCAGCGGAACGACTGGACTCAATGCAGGGGCGAATCGCACCGACATAATTTCCTAAATGGGGCGTTCCTGTTGTTGTTATTCCAGTTAAAAAAATTTCTTTACGCATGTTCTTTTCCAATCTGTTTGTTGGGGTTTAAATTCAGTTTTGTAACATATTCTTGAATAAAGGTGCGTTCATCATGGGCTGTTTTGAGCAGACCGTCAAGTTTGGCATTTAAGGTCGCTTTTAGTATTTTTTGATAAACAGGCCCCGGAGGCACGCCCGTTTTTTTTATATCCCTGCCTTTTACAGCAAGTTTTACATATCTTAAATTAGTAAAATAATAGGAAATGGCTTTTTTCATTTTTTGCTTGCCAGATGCCGCCATCATGTATAATATCTGTTCAGTTTTAAAATCGGCAAGCAGTTCATGCAATGCGCTGTTAATAATCATCTGATTTTGCTCCATTTGCCAAAGACACCTATCCGCCTTAAAACGTCCTCTGCCAAAAAGTATTTGCATACGTTGTGCAAGTTCCAGGCGGTCGCAAATCGTAGCAACAGTTGGTTTATCACAGCTTTTGATCAGCACCATGAAATAAACAGCCCACTTCATATAGGATTCCTCCAGAAAAAGCAAATCAAACCAGGCTAACACTTTTTTTGCAGAATTCATAAGACGCATCATGTTGCTTGTGAGCTTTAATTCGGGATGAATTATTTCAAGCAAGCGGTAATCATTAAGCCTCAAAATAGCGGGAAGCGGATTTTCTTCTTCAAGAATTAATTGTAATTCTGAAAAGATGCGACGACCGCTCAGTTCTTTGAAAAAATTATTTTTTACCGCGTTTTTGATCAACCCATGAGTCAGTTTGCCTATTTCAAAATCAAAGCGTTGTTCAAATCGAATGGCGCGAAACACCCGCGTAGGGTCTTCAACCAAGCTGAAATTATGCAACACCCGTATCGATTTGGCTTTAATATCCCTGTGGGCGGAATAAAAATCGATCATGCGGCCGAAATGCTCGGAATTTAATTGAATAATGAGCGTGTTAATGGTAAAGTCGCGGCGATATAAATCCTGTTTGATCGAACTCATTTCCACAGTAGGTAAAGCCGCGGGAAATTGGTAATATTCCACCCTGGCGGATGCGATGTCGATCTTAAAATTGTCAGGAAAAATAATCACAGCGGTTTTAAACTTGTTATGCGCGTGAACGCGCGCGCCGGCCAGACGGGCATATTGCCTGGCAAACTCAATACCATCACCTTCGACAACAATATCGATATCTTGATTGGGCCGGTACAAAAGCAGATCACGTACAAAACCGCCCACTAGAAAACAATTACAGTGGATTTGATCGGCTACCTGACCGAGATGTTCTAGTAGCCGGAACATTTCGGGAGACAGTCGTTCTCGAATAAAATTGATAATATTTTTCGTTCGTGCATGAACAGAGCCGTTAAGCGCCGGGTGCATATCACGCGCAGTTTCCTCAGTGTCTGACGCAAGAACATTTAAAAGGTCTGTTCGGGTGACGACTCCGATTATTTTTTGTCCGGTTTTATCACTCACCACCACCGGTAAAACGCGTTGCTTATTTTCAATAATTTTATCCCTGATTTCGGAAAGGGCCGCATCCGGCTCCACAGATACTGACTCGGTGTTCGTATATTCACGTACCGGCAGACCGCCAAGTTTATGATAAAGCGCTTTATCAATTACCTGTCGTGTGATATAACCGAGTAATTTGTCTGATTGATTCCGTTTATCAGCTTTTTCAGTTACTAAAAGGGCGTTGATATTAGAGCGTGTCATCAGTTCAGCGGCCTGGCGACAGGTAACATCGGCATTGGAAATGATTGGAGGCGATGACATGAGTTTTGAGGCGATTATTTTAGGTTTTACTTCTTGATAAAGAATGTTTATCAGTTTATCTTCTATTTGGGCTAAAGTTCGATTTTTAATAGAAGCGGCCGCCGCATAAGTGTGTCCGCCGCCGCCAAGCACTTTGACAATTTTACCGACATCCACTTGGGGAATCTGGCTGCGTGCGATGATATAGATTTTGGAACCCATTAAGGCGATAGCAAAAATTGCGTCAAGTCGTTCGATTTTGATCATTTTTTGTACCAGAAAGGCAAAATCTGACACATAATCATTTCTGGTAATGCGCGTCAATGCAATTTCAGCGCCGTTAATATCAATACGTCGCACCGAGCGAATCATATCATTAAGGAGTTTAATCTCATCGGAACGAATTTCCCTGGAAATCAAATTGGTAAGAGTGACCAGATTGGCGCCTTTAGATAGCAAATAAGCAGCGGCGTTAAAATCATGTGTTGTGGTCGAAGGATAGGTAAATGACCCGGTGTCTTCATAGATGCCTAGCCCCATGATAGTGGCTTCATCTGCTGAAATGTCAATTCCTCGCTCTTTGATCAGGTCTAACAAAATTGTTACTGTCGCACCTGTTGAACGGCAGACCGCGTGATGCGCTTTAATATCACCGGCAGATACCGGATGATGATCATAAATATGAACATCCACATCGGGCTTTTTCAGGAGATCGACGAATTTCCCGATACGACCGGATTGATTGGTGTCCACCAATACCAATCGCCGAACATCAGCTAAATCAATTGTATTAATATCTGTCATATTAAGAAGATAGCCGATTGAGTTGATAAAGAAATTTCTTATATTTTTTTCAGGCGCCGAGGGGAATACAACAAGTGCGCCGGGATATAGTTTTTGGGCGGCAAGCATGGATGCTAAGGCATCAAAGTCAGCATTAACATGGGTTGTAATCACAGTCAGCAATTTAGGATGGTTCATAGAGGCGGTCACAGCAATCCTGTCAGGTTGTCAATAGATCGAAAGTTTCAAGTCACTTTATAATTTGTAATTACCCATAGCGTTCGGCACGTTTATTGCATAAAAACTTTAGAAGCCATCAGAAACACTTAAATGCTTAACGATTTAGTAACTATCCAAAATTCAAACTTACTTTTCTGAACAATTGACTGCATCATATAGCATAATTTCAGACAGTTAGCTTTGTAAAAAATATCCATACCGAACGGTATTGGTAAATTACGGGTATCTGAACAATCACTTTCAGTTAATATTTTTTGTATTCGTATCAAATATTTATTTAAACACAGACAGTATGAATTATCAAGATCAAGTTATTGTTAGGGATTCCAAATCGTTTTATTCTTTTTAAGCGTATCTTGAACTTCAATCTTGTCGTTTTAATCAGATAATGTTAATCATAGTAATAACAAGTAAAATCAGAGTACAGAATAACACAAATGATTGACCCGATATTATTCCAATTCAAACAATCAGGAGGCTTATTATGACGGTTTACATATGGTCAGGTAAAAACCCAAAAGGTATTGCTCAAAAAGGTGAGATGGAAGCCGCATCTGAAGATGTTGTACGCTCTCAATTGCAACGTAGAAAAATTACGATCAGCAAGATTAAGCCAAAGCCGAAAGATCTTTTTGAAAATATCGCAATGTTTCAACCTAAGATCAAAACCAAAGATGTCATTCTTTTTTCACGGCAATTTTCGACGATGATCGATGCGGGCCTGCCGATCATTCAATGTATGGATATTCTTGTTTCTCAACAGGAAAACCCGACAATGAAAAAAATGTTGAAAGATGTTAAGGAGTCAGTCGAAAGTGGTTCTACATTGGCCGAATCTTTGAAAAAATATCCTAAAGAATTTGATGATCTTTATGTCAACATGATCGCTGCCGGCGAATCGGGCGGTATTCTTGATACGATTTTAAGACGGCTTTCCGAATATCTTGAAAAAGCGGCTAAATTAAAAGCACAAATCAAAGGCGCTATGACGTATCCGATCATTACAATGGCCATTGCAGGCCTCGTACTTGGCGTTATTTTGATTTTTGTTATTCCGGTATTTGAAGATATGTTTTCCAGTTTGGGTGGAGACCTACCGCTACCTACGAAGATAGTTGTGTTTATGAGCCGTACCCTGATCAGTAAAATACATTTCATTATCGGAGGCGTATTCATTTTCAATTATGCTTTTAAGAAATTTAAAAAAACACAAAAAGGAACTGAAGTGATTGATAAGATAGTGCTGAAGCTTCCGATATTTGGTGAATTATTAACTAAAGCGGCTGTAGCTAAGTTTACGCGTACAATGGGTACTATGCTATCCAGCGGCGTGGCCATTTTAGAAGCATTGGATATTGTAGCCAAAACATCCGGCAACAAAACCATTGAAAAAGCGATCACTGATGTGCGCTACGGAATCGCCGAAGGGCGGACAATGGCAGACCCGTTATCTGAAGCCAATGTGTTTCCTAGTATGGTCTGCCAGATGATCGCAGTTGGTGAATCAACCGGTGCCTTGGATGCAATGTTAGAAAAAGTGGCCGATTTTTATGATGAAGAGGTGGATCAGGCAGTTGAAAATATGACCGCATTGATTGAGCCGTTTATGCTGGTTTTTTTGGGTATCACTATCGGCGGACTTGTGATAGCGATGTATCTGCCTATTTTCCAGATGGCTTCACTGGTCTAAGTAACTTTAATTTCGGAAACTCGGAATATCGCCACTATTATTTCTGCGTTCCGCATTTTGCATCAATGGATCATTTCAGCATCACCAGAGAAAGCGATTTTTACCACAAACTAAAGTGGCTGATGTTGGCGCGCGTCTTTTTTGCGTTAATAATGTTAACAACATCCCTGATTATTCAACCTGCCGAAAGCAAACCTCTGGAGAAACCTTTTGTTATTCTTTACACGCTTAGCCTATCTGTTTTTGTAGTTTCTCTTATATACGCAGCTATTTTTCGCTATGTTCGAATTCGAAAAGGAATCCTGTTCGCATATCTTCAGGTAATAATTGACACTTTTTTTGTCAGCTTCATCATTATCATCACCGGTATATCATCCAATATCTTTGCGTTCCTTTATATGGTTGTCATTATCTATTCCAGCATTCTTCTTTTCAGAAGAGGAAGTTTTATCGTTGCGGCTATTTGCAGCATTCAATATGGTGCCATCGCAGACCTTGAGTACTACGGCTTTTTGAATCCGTTTTTTTTAGATCATATATATTTATCGACGCCTCAGGATTGGCATCATGTCCTCTACCGTATCATCTCTACGATGTCAGCCTGTTTTGCAGTCGCTTTTTTAAGTAGTTTGTTATCAGAACGCACACGCACAACTGAGACAGAGCTTTTGGCCATGGAGAATCATGTCCGGCGGGTTGCCAAATTGGCGTCTTTAGGCGAAATGGCTGCAGGTCTGGCACATGAAATCAAAAATCCGTTAGCTTCCCTTTCCGGCTCAATCCAATTGTTGAAGCAAGATACTGACAGCGGCACTGCTGACAATCGCCTGATGCAAATAATTCTACGTGAATCGGAAAGATTAAACGCGCTTGTGTCTGAATTTCTTTTATTTGCCAAGCCTTCTCAGGATAATATTGAAATTATTCAGTTAGATCATGAATTAGCTGAAATTATCACATTGTTTAAAAATGACTCCAGTTGCCGAAATCGTATTGATTTGACAACTGAACTCGTCCCAGACTTTAAGATCGCAATGGATCCGGCACAACTGCGTCAAGTGCTATGGAATATCCTTTTAAATGCGGCTGATGCAATTGAAAAACAGGGGCATATCATTATCAAAATGTACCCGCTACAAAGACGCCATGTGTGTATTACCATAACGGATGACGGTTGTGGCATGTCCCATAAGACAGTAAAAAAAATTTTCGACCCGTTCTTTACCACTAAGGCATCCGGCACAGGACTTGGCCTATCGATTGTTCATAGCATTCTACAATCTTATAATGGCTGGTTAGGTGTTTATAGCCAATTAGATAAAGGAACGACATTTACGTTGAACATGAGAAGGCTGATATGAATTTGAAAAAGAATGCCTTCCGAATCAAATTTTAAATATCAGAAGTAAATTGCCGAACTAAATCTTGACTCCTATTTATAAATAAGCTATTTGTCGGGTTTTAATTTTAGTGAATATTTATAAATTGATAATTTTAAATAAATAATGGTTAAAAGCAATGACGGTTAAAAGTAACTTTATTGAGAAGCGACGCAAAAAACTGGTGGAAATGAAAAATGCTAATATTGATTTATTTCCAAATGATTATAGAGTATTACATACAGTATTGAATATTCTTGAAACCACAGAAAATCTTTCAGACGCTAAAAATGAGGACAGCCCTGTTTTTACAACCGCTGGGCGTATGATAGCGGTTAACCGCTTTGGCAAGGCTTCTTTTATACGTTTCAGAGATCGTACAGGACAATTGCAAGCTTATATTCGCAAAGACAGAGTCGGTGATGAAGCTTACAGCCTTTTTAAAAAATCAGATATAGGTGATCATATCGGTTTAAGCGGTTCTATGTTTATAACCAAAACCGGTGAACAGACCCTTTTGGCAGAAAAATTTAAACTTATCACCAAAGCCACACGACCGCTTCCTGAAAAATTTCACGGCCTTAAAGACCCTGAAAAACGCTATCGTCAACGCTATGTCGATCTGATTATGAATGAAGATGTGCGTGATACTTTTATCAAACGCAGTCGTATCATTCAAGAAATTCGTAATTTTCTGCTTGAGCGTGATTTTTTAGAAGTTGAAACACCCATGATGCAACCACTTCCCGGCGGTGCGGAAGCCACACCTTTTAAAACGTATCACAATGCGTTGGGAACCGACTTTTACCTGCGCATTGCTCCAGAACTCTACCTTAAACGCTTGGTTGTCGGTGGATTTGAACGTGTTTTTGAAATAAATCGTAATTTTCGCAATGAAGGGGTGTCAACGCGGCATAATCCCGAATTCACGATGTTAGAATTTTATCAGGCATACTCTGATTACGAAGACCTGATGGATTTAACCGAAAAAATGTTTTGCGATGTAGCCATGATGTTGACCGGTGATAAACAAATTACCTATCAGGGTAATACGATTGATATGAAGCGCCCCTGGCGTCGTCTGAAACTGGTCAACGCTTTAACAACTGTTGGCGGAGTCGATCCTGATTTAATTAACGATAAAAAACGGTTGATTGAATTTGCCGCTTCGAAAGGCGTGGTCATTGCTGATACAACCCGTTTAGGCAAAGTTATTACCAAGTTGTTTGATGTGCTGGTGGAGCCGCAACTGATTCAACCGACATTTATTACCGACTACCCTGTCGAGGTTTCACCGCTTTCCCGTCGAAGCGACCAATTTCCGGATTTCACTGATCGTTTTGAACTTTTTATAGGCGGTTGCGAAATTGCCAACGGTTTTTCAGAACTTAACGATCCGGAAGATCAGAACGAACGCTTTATGCAACAAACCGCAGATCGCGAAGCCGGCGATAAAGAGGCGCATTGTATGGATACAGATTATATCCGAGCGCTTGAATATGGTATGCCGCCTACCGCTGGTGAAGGAATCGGAATTGATCGGATGACGATGCTTTTTACCGATGCCGCATCAATACGTGAGGTGATTCTTTTTCCGCACATGAAAGTCAGGGAAGTTTAAAATTACAAGTTACAAGTTTAAAGTGAACTAAGGGATTTCCCAAACAATAAACTACCCAAATGTAGGGGGCGTTAGTGTAGCGTAACGCACCATGTTAATATTAAAAATTAATAAAACAATGATTTCGGTGCGTTACGGCTGACGCCTAACGCACACTACAATCTATTACGAAGTTTAAAGTGAACTAACAACTTAACACTTTAAACTTAACACTTTAAACTTAAACAAATGTCTTTTGAATATTTTATCGGCGGCCGCTATTTACGCGCCAAACAAAAACAAGCCTTTATTTCATTAATCACCCTTTTGTCCATTGCCGGTGTGACAGTGGGCGTAATGGCGCTGATTGTAGTGATTGCCGTTATGGCCGGGTTCGAAGCTGACCTGAAAGAGCGTATTTTGGGCGTGGAGTCGCACGTTGTACTGATGCGTCATGGCGGTTCATTCACTAACTATCAGCAAAAACTGGAATATGTCAAAAAAGCGCAAGGTGTTGAAGCGGCGACTCCTTTTATTTTTGCACAAGTGATGTTACGTTCAAAATCAGGCGTATCAGGTGCGGTTTTACGTGGGATTGATCCGAACACGGTCAGCCAGGTAGTCACAAAGTTAGATGCCGCCACTTTGAAAAAGCGGCAATCCAATGATATAAAAACAGATACATCTGTTCCCGCAATTGTTCTGGGAAAAGAGTTGGCCAAGAATTTGAATGTGTCGGTAGGTGATATTGTTTATATTATATCTCCACGAGGGATGCTTTCTCCTATGGGGCATATACCCGCCATGAAGCGATTTCGAGTCAGCGCTCATTTTGAATCCGGTATGTATGAATATGACGGATCACTGGCGTTTATCCATCTGCGTGATGCGCAACGCCTGATGCGTATGAGTAATGGCGTTACCGGCATTGAAATTCGTGTAGATGATATTGATAAAGCTGATACCATATCAAAAAAGATACGCAAAGATTTAGGATTCCCTTTTTGGACGCGCGACTGGATGCAGATGAATCGCAATTTGTTTTCCGCACTCAAGCTGGAAAAAACGGTCATGTTTATTATACTTGCGTTGATTGTGCTGGTTGCAGCGTTTAATATAGCCAGTTCTTTGATTATGATGGTGATGCAAAAAACACGCGATATTGCTATTTTGAAAGCCATGGGCGCGACAGATCGAAGTATCCGTAAAATTTTTATTTTCAAAGGCATGACCATCGGTGCGGTCGGCACATTTCTCGGAGTCTGTACCGGATTTGTTTTATGCAAATTGTTGGAACATTATAAGTTTATTGAACTTCCCGGTGATGTGTATTACATAACGACGCTGCCTGTGCGCTTGCAAAGCGCGGACGTTTTATTAATTGCCATAGGGGCATTGGTAATCTGCTTTTTGGCCACGCTTTATCCGGCGCGTCAGGCATCGGGTCTTAATCCCGTAGAGGCGATTCGTTTTGGTTGATACAAACCGACGTCATACAAGTGCGGAATCCGATTGTACGGAATCACGCGAAAAAACCAACACTGCGTTGCCATTTGAAGCTTCAGGGGACCACGGCAGAGGTGATAATTTAATCCGCATTCGCAATTTAAGTAAGAGCTATACCAATAACACCAGCCAGTCAGCTAAAAGTCATTTCTCTATTTTAAAATCAGTGGATTTTGATCTGACTGTAGGAGAGACAGTCGCAATTGTGGGGGCATCCGGTATTGGCAAATCTACCTTACTTCATATTATGGGGGCTTTAGACCGCCCGGATAGCGGTATTTTTTTGTTCCGCGGCCAGGATGTATTCAGTTTTGATAATAGCCAACTGGCATCATTTCGCAACACATCCGTAGGCTTTATTTTCCAGTTTCATTATCTTTTGGCGGAGTTCAGCGCTTTGGAAAATGCGATGTTGCCGATGCTGATTCAGGGCATTGACAAGGCTATGGCAAAAGAAACGGCTGAAGAAATCCTTGTCAGAGTCGGTCTCAAAGAGCGATTGTCATTTCGGGTTACCAAACTGTCAGGAGGAGAGCAGCAACGTGTCGCTTTAGCGCGTGCAATTGTTCTTAAGCCGGCTCTGTTATTAGCTGATGAACCCACCGGAAACCTGGATCGACAAAACAGCGAACAGGTACACCAACTGCTGATGGAATTAAATCACGAATTTGGTATGACGATGGTCATTGTAACGCATAACGCTACATTGGCTTCCTATATGTCGCGGAGAGTGACCATCATTAACGGAAAATTGACAAAACCAATATGAGGTGCTTTATGTTCAAAAAAATCAGTTTGTCACTGTTAATCGTAGCAACGGCCATAATGGGTTTGATGTTTACAACCGCTTCAGCTCAGGATTCAGTTAAAGTGGGCGTGTTGCCATTTGAAATCCATTCGACTAAAAACTACACCTATTTGAAAAATGAAATTCCGGCGATTTTAAAGAAACATCTCAAGCAACAGGGAGCTGATATTGCCGATACCGGTGCGGTGAGCCTCGAAGAACTCACTCAAAGTGCAAATATACGTACAATGGGAGAAAAAATTGCCGCCGATTTTATTTTATGGGGCAGTTTAACCTGGATCGGGAAACAGTTCAGTTTGGACGCCAGGGTGCTTGAAACATTTTCCACAACACGACCGGCACTTTATTCAGTGGAAGGCAAAGGCATTGAAGCCCTTCCCAAAGCGCTTAAACAATTAAGCCGCGATATCGGTATCCGGATTTTTAAGAGGGAAAAAGTGGTTCGTGTCATCATTACGGGTAACAAACGTATTGAAACGGATGCTATTTCTAAGAAAATTAAAACTCAACCGGGTGACGTTTATTTGCCAAAAAGTCTGGCTGATGATCTGAAAACGATCTATTCAATGGGTTATTTTGATGATATTCGTATCGAATCCGAAGAAACGCCGGATGGAAAATCAATCACTTTTTTTGTGAAAGAAAAGCCGACTATCAGGGTGATTCGCTTAAAAGGCAATGTGGTGTATGATGATGATGAAATCAAAGAAGAACTCGACATCAAGACCGGATCGATTCTTAACATTTTTAAAATCCAAAAAAATATTAAACGTATCGAAGAACTTTATCAAGAAAAGAATTATCACCACGTCGGAGTTTCCTATAAGGTGCTGCCGCTTGACAACAATCAGGCTGACTTGGAAATCACAGTGTCAGAAGGCTCTAAAATACGGATTAAATCAATCACGTTTGAGGGGAATAAGGAATATGATAGTGATGATTTGAAAGATCTGATGAAAACATCTGAAAAGGGAATGTTTTCATGGATAACATCATCCGGAGACCTGACACCCGAAGACCTTGATCAGGATATTGCCAGACTGAACGCTTTTTATCACAATAATGGCTATGTCAAAGCCAAAGTTGGCGACCCTGCAATTGAACACAAAGACAATTGGATTTATATTACAATCAAAGTTGATGAGGGGCCGCGCTTTAAAATTGGCAGTGTAGCTGTTAAAGGCGATTTGGTTGTGCCCGAATCAAACTTGCTGCGTAAAATCAAAATTTCTAAAAAAAAGTATTTTAGCCGTGAAACTGTACGTAATGACATGCTTGTACTGAACGATTTGTATTCGGATGAAGGCTACGCTTATGTCGAAATTGCACCCAAAATCGAACAGAATCCGGAAAAGCTAATCGTAAATATCACTTATAATATTGAAAAGGGTAAACAAGTTTATTTTGAAAAAATCAATATCACCGGCAACACCAAAACCAGAGATAAAGTGATACGCCGAGAACTGAAAGTTTATGAACAGGAGCTTTACAGCGGCAAACGCTTAAAACGCGGCGTTCGTAACCTCTATCGTTTGGATTTTTTTGAAGATATTAAAATTGAAACGCCTAAAGGCAGTGATGATGATAAAATGATTTTAAATATTGATGTAACTGAAAAAGCCACAGGCACATTCAGTGTCGGAGGCGGTTACAGCAGTGTCGAAAATGCCTTCTTTACAGGCTCCATATCTGAACGGAACCTTTTCGGGCGCGGTTTTATTTTGAAATTCAACGCTGAAATCGGGGGCCGTTCGAACCGTTACACATTAAGCTTTACTGACCCGTGGTTGTTTGATATTCCCCTGTCGGCCGGTTTTGACATCTATAATCGCACCAAAGATTATAACACTTACGATTTAGACAGCATCGGAGGCACGTTGCGCGGCAGTTATCCGGTTCTTGATTATACACGTTTTTTTCTTTCCTATACTTATGATATTACAGATGTGCATAATATTGAAGAAAGCGCGCCATTAGGCGCCCAGGACATGGAAGGTGAAAACACGATGAGCAAACTGGTCTCTTCACTCATTTATGATTCAAGAGACCGTGTTTTTAATCCATCGGAAGGAATCAAAACCAGTTTTGCGGTTCAGTATGCCGGCGGTATTCTGGGCGGAGATATCGGTTATACCAAATATATTGGAGATTTCGGATGGTATATACCTATGTTTTGGGGAACGGTCAGTTTTATGCACGGCCGAGCTGGTTATGTGCAGGAAAATACAGATGGGAAACTGCCGATTTACGATCGTTTTTATTTAGGCGGTATCAATTCAATGCGCGGTTTTGACTGGCACGATATCAGTCCTAAAGATGAAAATGGTGAACCGACCGGCGGTGACAAGTTCGTCCAGTTCAATTTCGAATTTATTTTCCCTCTCGTTAAAGAAGCCGGTGTGATGGGTGTTACGTTTTTCGATATGGGTGATGTGTATGGTGAAGATGTGAGCGTTGACATGGCAGATTTGCAAATGAGCGCTGGAGCCGGCATCCGCTGGTTTTCACCCATGGGGCCGATTCGGTTGGAATACGGCTACATTCTTGAGGCTGAAGAAGGCATCAGCCAGGACGGACGTTGGGAATTTACGATGGGACAAGCCTTTTAAAAAGTTTAAAGTCGCAAGTTTTAAGTTATAAATTGCTGATAACTTATCACTGCAAATTATTTTTTAGAAAAACATTATTTAAGGAGAACAAAATGCGGTCAATGAAAAGAACGTTGTGGATGGCTATATTGTTAATACCATTTTGGGTGGCACCTTCATTCAGCGCCGATATCGCTAAAATCGGTGTGATTGATTTTCAAAAAATTTTGGAAACGTCTTCATCCGGTAAAGCTGCGCAAGCTGAAATAAAGAAAAAAGGGCAGAAGATGGAAGCTGATTTGAAAAAAAGAGGTTCCGGAATTGAAGATAATAAAAAAAAGCTGGAACGGGAAGCACTGGTAATGAGCAAAGAGGCGCGGCAGGAAAAAGAACGTGAGTTAAGAATTAACATCAATGACTTACGAACACTGCAAAAAAAATATATGGCCGATTTTAAAAAATATGAAAATAGGCTTGTTAATAAAATCAAAAAAGAAGTACTTAAAATTATCAAAGTTATCGGAAAAAAAGGCGGCTACCTTTTAATTATCGAGAGGCGTGAAGGCGGTGCTTTATATTATCCTGATTCGATTGATTTAACAGATCGCGTGATAAAAGCGTATAATTCACAATACGCTAAAAAGAAGTGATAATGGAAATTTCTCTTGCTGATATTGCTCTGAAGACAGGCGGTGAACTGCGCGGTGATTCACAAAAATTAATAAGCAATGCAGCACCTTTTGAGTTGGCGAAACCTAAAGATATTACGTTTGCCGGCAGTCGTAAGTTCATCAAAAAATTAAATTTGACCAAAGCCGGAGCCGTATTTATACCTGAAAGCGGTCTGTCAGAGGATGTCTTGGCTGCGTCACAAAATCTGATTATTGTTGATCATCCTCAAATCGCTTTTGCCCGGATATTGAATACTTTTTATCCACCTTCAAAACCGACCTCTGGCGTCAGCCCAACAGCCGCTATTGGCGAAAATTTCACAAACGGCAAAGATGTTTCGATTGGTCATTGTGTAGTTATCGGGAACGATGTGAAAATAGGTTCGCGTGTATGTTTGCATCCTCATGTCGTAATTGAAGACCAGGTGGTTATCGGAGATAACACCGAAATATTTCCTCATGTAACAATTCACCGATATTCTAAAATCGGTGCGAATGTTATTATTCAGTCGGGAAGTGTTATCGGAAGCGATGGTTTCGGGTATGCTTCAGATGGCAATAAATACATTAAAATACCTCATACGGGTATTGTCCAGATAGATGATGATGTCGAAATTGGCGCATGCAATACGATCGACCGTGCGACTTTTGGAAAAACCTGGATTCAGCAAGGCGTTAAAACGGATAATCTTGTGCATATTGCCCACAATGTTACGGTCGGCGCGAATACGGTGTCAGCCGCTCAGGTAGGCGTTTCAGGAAGCACCACTATCGGCCGCAATGTGATTTTAGCCGGGCAGGTCGGTATATCAGAGCATTTGACAATCGGTGATGGCGCCATACTTGGGCCTCAAGCCGGTATTGCTCAAGCTGTCGATAAAGGCCAGGTCGTATCCGGTTCGCCTGAAATGCCGCATCGTTTGTGGCTCAGGGTACAACGCATCATTCCGCGTTTGCCCTTGATACGTAAAAAATTGAGTGCTATTGAAAAGAAAGTCAATAAAATTGAGAAAAAATTAGGTCTGTCGCCTGATTGATGATTTTATAAAAATCTCATGTTTTAAACTATTTTTAAATCTGCACGGTTGTTATTACATGCCATGACAAAATTGTAACTGCAAAAAGGTGAAGTAAGTGAAAAATAACTTGCGTAAAGAATATAATATCAATGAAATATCGGAGCTTTTACCACATGCTTATCCATTTCTCCTGATTGATCGTATCTTTGACATTACGCCAGGCGAATCATTGTCAGCTTTAAAAAATGTAACCATTAACGAACCTTTTTTTCAAGGCCACTTCCCTAAAAATCCGATTATGCCGGGAGTTCTGATTGTTGAAGCTATGGCTCAGGCAGGCGCTATGCTGCTCCATGCCTCGCTGCCGGATTTATCTGAAAAAACGTTGATCTATTTTATGGGTATGGATAAAGTTAAATTCAGAAAACCGGTTGTACCGGGAGACCAACTCATTCTACAATGCCGTTTTTTAAAACGACGGGGCAATGCAGCTAAAATGGCCAGTGTCGCTTATGTTAATGAAATTGTAGTCGTCGAAGCTGAATTAATGGCCGGTTATGGAGAAAAAAATGATTGACTCTACGGCCATCATTAGCCCTAAAGCTCAGATTGACGAAAATGTCAAAATCGGGCCTTATTCGATAATCAAAGACGATGTTAAAATTGGGGCCGGAACCGTTATCGAATCCCACGTAGTGATTGAAAAGTATGTTACAATAGGTGCCGATTGCCAGATTTTTCAATTTGCCGCTATTGGCGCTGTGCCTCAGTCTGTTAAATTCAACGGTGAAAAAACCTATATTAATATCGGTAAAGGCACGATTATAAGGGAATTTGTGACTATTCATCGAGGCACCGCTTTCGGAGGTGGGCTTACTGAAATCGGAGAAAATAATTTTTTAATGGCATATACTCATATAGCTCATGATTGTAAAACAGGGCAGCAAGTCACATTGTCTAACAATACAACGCTTGCTGGTCATATAACGATTGGAGATTTCGCCACAGTGGGCGGGCTGGTCGCTATTCATCAATTTGTGCGCATTGGCGATCATGCCTTTGTCGGGGGAAAATCCGCGGTTGTCAAAGATATTCCCCCTTATGTGATCGCTGCCGGCGACAGGGCTAAACTGCATGGACTCAATAGCGTAGGATTGAAACGTTTCGGTTTTAATGCTGACACAATAAAAGCTTTGAAAAGAACCTATAGAATTATTTTTCGTATTGGTTTGACGCTGAATGAGGCTATTGAAAGGGTCAAAGCCGAGGTTGATCAGGTTCCCGAAGTTACCCATTTTATCAAATTTTTACAATCCTCTCAGAGAGGGGTCACTCGTTAAATGAGGATTACTGTCCTCCTAATAAACCGCAATTTTATTCCCGCATCACGGATTATATTCTGATGCGAATCGGATTAATCGCAGGAAGTGGTCAATTTCCCCTTATTTTTTTAAAAATGGCCCAATCAAAAGGCTACACTGTTTATGTGGCCGCTTATATTAATGAGGCTGATCCTCTTTTGGATAAATGTGCCGATGCGGTCATAAGGCTTCATTTAGGACAAATCCGTCGGTTGATCAGGTTTTTTAAAAAAAATAATGTAAATCAGACAGTCATGATGGGGGCTGTTAATAAAACCCGGATATTTACTGATGTGAAGCCGGATACGCTGGCGATCTCCCTCTTGGCCAAATTGCGTCATACGCAAGACGACAATTTGTTAAGCGTTTTTGCAGGCGTACTCGAAAAAAAAGGAATTCGCGTTCAACCTGCAACCCTATTTATGCCTGACATGTTAGCTGATGCCGGATGTTGGACGCGCCGTCAACCTAGTCGTTCGGAAAAAAACGATATTGAGTTCGGTTGGGAGATCGCATATCAAATCGGAAAACTGGATATCGGCCAATGTGTCGTTGTTGGCGGTGGTTCCGTTTTGGCGGTTGAGGCCATTGATGGCACAGATGCCACGATTTTACGCGGCGGTAAATTAGGAAAAGGACATGCTATCGTGGTAAAGCGTTGCAAGCCAAATCAGGATACACGCTTTGACATGCCGGCTGTGGGAATAGACACCATTAAAACGATGCGTATGGCAAATATCAAAGTATTGATAATTGAAGCCGGCAAAGCGGTGGTTTTTGATCGCCGTGAGATGATTGATCGTGCTGATTTATCAGATATAACGATTGTCGCAAAATAAAAAGATTGAGAAAATGCAAAAATTGAATGTAGGCGTAATTGGCGTCGGTTATCTGGGAAAATTTCATGCGGAAAAGTATGCAGGCATGGAAAACGTTGATTTGGTCGGCGTGGTTGATGTCGATCCTTATAAAGCCAAAGACATTTCCGCCAAATTAAATACGCATCCTTATTTTAATTACAAAGATATTATCAATAAAGTCGATGCTGTAAGCATTGCTGCACCTACGCCGGATCATTTCAGGATTAGCCGGGATTTTCTGTCCAATGGTGTCGATGTTTTGATTGAAAAACCGATGACCGTGACGCTGCAAGAAGCGGATGAACTGATTAAAACGGCTGAAGCACGAGGCTTGATTATTCAAGTAGGACATCTTGAGCGCTTTAATCCGGCGGTTATCGCTCTTAGGGATATTGTTAAAAAACCTGGGTTTATTGAATCTCATCGTTTGAGTGTTTATAAAAACCGCTGTGCAGATGTCAGCGTTGTTCTGGATTTGATGATTCATGATATTGATATAATTACTAACTTTGTGCATTCTGATATAAAACAGATTCATGCGGCCGGTGTATCTGTTATTTCCGGTTATACGGATATTGCCAATGCACGTCTTGAATTTGAAAATGGCTGCGTCGCCAATGTTACCGCCAGCCGGATATCCAGGCATAACGAGCGCAAAATCAGACTGTTTCAAAAAGATGCCTATATATCAGTGGATTTTGCCAATCAGGAAGTTGACGTTATCCGCAAAAATGGTAATCCCGGAACGGAGATATTGCCCGGCGCGAAAATTGAACAGATTCGTTTTCCCCAACAAGATGTTCTGCAAGAAGAATTAACCGCTTTTGTCAAATCCGTAAAGTATCGTGAAGCACCTCAAGTGAGTGGGGTAGTCGGGCGCAACGCTTTAAATATCGCACTCAATATTATGAAACAGATCAAATGAATATCAAATGTCGAAGTTTGAATGCCGCATGCAATAAAGTTTACAGTGTTCATAAACGACGCACTGGCACCAAAATACAGCGGAGTATAAATTTTTGAAACATCAATGTGTGATGATCATTGCCGGTGAAACTTCGGGAGATATGCATGGCGCTAAAGTTGTCAGGGCAATGCGTCTTAAAAAACGGCATCTGTTTTTTTGCGGTATCGGAGGGCCATCGCTGAAAGCGGCCGGTGTGCGTATTTTAGCAGAATCATCCACTCTGTCTGTTGTAGGAATTACGGAAATATTTTCTAAGGCGAGACACTTGTTAAATACATTGAGCCGTACCAAAAATTTGCTTAAATCTCTCCGCCCCGATCTTTTGATCCTGATTGATTTTCCCGATTTTAACCTTAATGTGGCTAAAACAGCAAAACGCTTAGGAATCAAGATACTCTATTATATCAGCCCCCAAATATGGGCGTGGCGATCAGGTAGGGTTAAACAGATCAAAAAGCGGGTGGATCATATCGCTGTGATTTTACCTTTTGAAGCCCAATTTTATCATAAGCACCGAGTGCCAGTTACCTTTGTTGGGCATCCTCTGGCCGATACGTTACCATTGAAGCGCGAAATCAGAAATTTCAAATCGCAAAGACAGCTTTTGGAAAGCTCTAAGCCTGTAATCGGCATTTTACCCGGATCGCGTGACCATGAAGTTTCTGAGCATCTGCCCGTTATGTTGGCATCTGCTCAAATTTTGGCTAAACACAACCCTGGCTTACACTTTGTCATCTCAGTCGCTCCGTCAGTAAACAAACAACAAGTGCAAGCGGCTTTATCTGAATCTGAAGGCGAGGCCGAATTTGAAATCGCGGATAGCAGCATTGGTGAAATCCTTGACGAATGTACTTTGGTCATTGCTGTGTCTGGTACCGTTACGTTGGATGCCGCCATGTCCGGCACACCGATGGTTATCATTTATAAAGTGTCTTCTTTAAGCTATTGGGTAGGTCGGATGTTAATAAAAGTTCCTTATATCGGTCTTGTCAATCTCATCGCATGTAAGGCACTAGTGCCCGAGCTGATTCAAAACAGTGTAACCGCTAATAATATTGCAAATGAAGTCTATTTTATGTTAAATAACCCGAATGCTCTTGAACGGCTTCGTAATGATCTTCTGGAACTTCGTGCTTTTCTCGGTGGTTCGGGTGCCAGTTTCCGTGTCGCTGAAATCGCATGTAAACTGATTGATGAAGAATATTTATAAGTATTTTATTCAAACATTATGGTTAAATGTAAATTTGGAATACGAAATCCGAGTGAAAAAGATCAGAATAAAAAAATCATAGAAGCGTATTGAATCCGTTGCCAAACACTATAATTTTATGATAAAAGAAATGTTCGTGGAGTTTACCTTTGCTGAACACATAGAATGAAGCTCGGAATATTTGATCCAACCGGAAATTCAATTCCCATCAATTGATTCGTCCCATCAATTGATTCGATTGATTCGATAAAGGCCGATGCTAAACTATCCGTTCCGCTGATAGTGGCATCTATAAATTATAACTCTTTGGTGAAAAAAACATGTCTTGGCTAAGATTACCGAAACAAAGCATAGGGCAGCGTTAATCAAAAAAACGGATATTACCAAAGACCATTTAAGTGATAATCAAAATTAAAGGAGGTTTTCGGGATGGAATCTGAAAAAACCCGAATTATTGCCGTAGCCAATGAAAAAGGCGGGGTCGGAAAAACAGTAACAGTGTTAAATCTTGGAGCGGCGTTATATAGAGAGGGTAAAACCGTGTTAATCGTTGATATAGACCCTCAGAGGAATGCAACAGAAGGAATGGGAATTGAGCCGGATGAAAAAATACTCACTTCTTATGATATTCTTGTCAATTCAGAAACGATTGATGCCAATGAAGCAATTATTCACACGCAATGGGAAGGCCTTGATATAATACCTTCGGATGCCGAACTCGTAGGCGCGGATATTGAACTTTATGATCAGGACGGCAGAGAAGAAAAACTACAAGAAGGGCTAAAAGAACTGACCGGTAAATATGATTTTATCCTTATTGACACACCGCCAAGCCTATCGCTTCTGACTGTCAATGTGTTTGCGTATGCTGACGAAGTGTTGATTCCATGCCAGACTCATCCTTATTCATTTAACGCCTTGGCGGAATTGTTTGATACCATTGATATGATCGAAGAAGAAATCAATCCTGGCATCAGGATAACCGGTATTATCGCAACATTTTTCAATAATCGTACGAAAGTCAGTCGGAATGTTATGGAAAAAATACAGGCCGATGAAAAATATAAAGACCTGCTTTTTAAAACCAAAATCAGAATCAACACAACTATCGCTGATAGTGCCGAGGCCGGTATGCCGGTTGTGTTCTATAAACCCGGAAGTTACGGCGCCAAAGATTATAACGATCTCGCGGAAGAGCTTCTGCAACGATAAATTCCTGACGAATCAGATTAAGCCTAAATCGGAATACTAAGTAATGGATTATGCGCGCAGTCATCCAAAGAGTTATTAAAAGCAGTGTTACAATAAACGCCCAAGTGGTCGGTGAAATCGGCTGTGGACTTTTAGTGCTTCTCGGTATCGCCAATGGTGATTCTGAGCAGGATGGAACATACTTGGCAGATAAAATTTGCAATCTGCGAATTTTTGAAGATAATGAAGGTAAAATGAACCGGTCTGTTGTTGACACAGGCGGTGCTATACTCGTTGTTTCACAGTTCACATTATTAGGGGACTGTCGCAAGGGCCGAAGACCTTCTTACACTGATGCCGCCTCACCGGAACGTGCAAAAGTGCTTTACGAGCATTTTGTCAGTCTGATTTATGACAAAGGCGTCACTGTTAAAACCGGTCGTTTTGGTGCTATGATGCAAGTGTGTTTGGTCAATGACGGTCCGGTAACGCTGATTATCTAAAGACAACATGAACAAATTTTAAGTGTTAAGTTTTCATTAACCCATCGAATTATGACTGATGAGGTAATAACTTGAAATTTAACACTTTAAACTACATCGGAGATTGATAGCAAAGGGGGTAAAATGGCAAAAATAGATAAAATTCAAGTAACAAGCGGTGTTTATCTGGTAGTTGTCCCGGAGGCAGATATATCTGTTTTATGCGCCTGCCCGGCAGATAGTGTTAAACACCTGATGAAACGTGGCTTAATTATAACCAAAGAAAAGGACGGCGTACCTTTTGAAACGGGCCCTAATGTTGTCCTTTTATCCGATGTATTATTACAGAACGGAACTTTTGCTAATCTAGCTGAATTTCCGGTATTACAAATGCTCTATAAGCAGGGTATGATAATCCCGAACCATCCCAATAATACCGGTATAAAGCCTATGCTTATCGGCCTTGATGAGCAGGTCGAAGCACAGATGAAATATATCTATCGAGGCAATTATGGCCTTATATCGGAAGAAGAGATTACAAACGCCGGTATTGATCAGGATCGTGCTCATGAAATGATGCGTCTTAAATTGAAATTTGCTTTTGGTAAAATTCACGGACCGGAGGAACTGTTAGATACACGGATTATAGAAAACGAAGCCGTTGAGATCAGAAATGGTGTTTTTGTCCGCCGTATCAAGCTGAATGTGTTTGAATTCGAGTATAAAGGTGAAAAAGTAAAGGTCGATTTGAATTTGGCGTCCCATGAAACTTACGGATCCGCTTACCCTTTAAATTTTCATCGTATCAAACGTGAATATTTTGCTATAATTCATTCCGGTGAAGGAGACGGATGGAACGTAAATCATCCTTGCATGTCAAGCATCCTGATGTTTCAGGGGAAAATTTATCTGATTGATGCAGGCCCTAATGTTCTCTACAGCCTCGGCGCATTAGGAATCGGTGTTAATGAAATTGAAGGTATATTCCACACCCACGCACATGATGACCATTTTGCAGGTTTCACTACCTTAATGCGTGCTGACCACCGAATTAAATACTTTGCCACCAAACTGGTTCGAAAATCAGTGACTCATAAACTGGCAGCGTTGATGTCTATTGATGAAAAAAACTTGTTTGACTATTTTGAAGTTAAAGATCTTGACTTTGATAAATGGAACGATATAGAAGGCCTGGAAGTCAAGCCGGTGTTTTCTCCCCATCCTGTGGAAACCAGTATCTTTTTCTTCCGTACTTTGTGGGAAGATGGCTTTCGATATTATGCCCATTTCGCCGATATTGTCGCCTTAAATATCTTAGAGGGCATGATTACAGATGACGATACTGAAAACGGAATTTCACGCACATTTTATGATCGTATTAAAAGAGAATATTTAAGAAGGGTTCAGATAAAGAAAATTGATGTGGGGGGAGGCATGATTCATGGCGATGCCAATGATTTCAAAAATGATTCCTCGGACAAAATTATCCTCTCACACACCTCTGATGAACTGAGCAACGAGCAAAAAGAAATCGGTTCAGGCGCTCCTTTCGGCATGGTGGATATCTTAATTCCCACGACTCATAATTATGCGCAATCAATCGCATTTCAATTCTTAAAAGCCTATTTTCCTTCCGCACCTGAGTATCAACTGAGAATTTTATCTAATAATGAGTTGGTTGAATTCAACCCGGAGTCAATTTTACTGCGAGGAGGTGATATTCATGATGATGTTTATCTGGTCATCACCGGAAATATCGAACTGATTCAAACGGACTTGGGAGTTCATAATATTCTATCTGCGGGTGCCCTTATCGGTGAAATATCCGGTTTGGAACAGGTACCATCAATTGGCACCTACCGTGCTACTAATTTTGTTCAAGCTTTGCGTCTTCCTGGCAATCTCTATTTTAATTTTGTCAAACGCAACAGGCTCTATACGGATATCAAACAATTACAGGATAACCGTGAATTTTTGCAAAAAACATGGCTATTTGGGGAAGTTGTATCCTACCCTACGCAATATCGGTTAGCCCAGGCCATGAATTTTCACCAATACCCTTCGGGTTGGGTTTTTCCGAAGGAGGTTCTGCCCGGAATAGCTTTGATTAAAAACGGAAAACTGGAGCGTTATATTGATGATGAAGTGTTTGAGATATTAACAGCCGGACATTTTTTCGGCGAAGAATCAGTTATGTTTCAAAGAGCCAGCTTATTTCAAGTGCGGGTAGTGGAGCCGACCGAAATTTATCAAATACCAGGTGCTATGTTATTAGATATACCCGTAGTACGCTGGAAACTGTTTGAAATTTATCAAAGAAGAATGGAAATTGATATTAAATCGGGGGATGATTCAATCCTGTTGCGTCCATGAAAAGCGGTACCAAAGGCAAGCTAATTTAACGCTTTGCTTTTTGGGTCAAAGCCAGATAAAAATAAACAAATGCGGATAGCGGCCAGACGACCAGCAAAAGAGATATAAATGGAAGACTCTGTTTAATTGACCATGAATCTCCGGAGTGCCTTGATTTTTTTACTGAAGAGTAACAATAAGCGGTAGAACTTATTGCCCATCCTAAGAGCCAAACCTGTAGTATCACCTTTATGATATTCATAAAAAATAATATCCTTATACTTTAATTTCGCATTGATGAGTAAACTTGACCACACGTTTCTCAGTATATACTTGGAAAGGTCATAATTGGTGATTTTGAAATATGGCTAATACTTGTGATTTAAGGCATTGGTGAATTCTAAAATCACCAATTATAGCCTTCGCGAGTATAACTCTCGCCGGGTTTGAAACCCGGCGGTATTAAGCAGTAGGTTGCAACCTTACCGAGAGCAGCGCGGAAAATACCCGAAAATTTGCCAAATATTTATCTGATCAGGTTAGGTGAAAACTGGTGATTTCCGGAGATGCTCTCAGACGAAGGGGAAACACCAGCGTTCCGATGCCGCGGTTGACATAAGTATAGCCATAGTCCTCTTTGACCAGTCCGGCCATATATCGGCTAGGATTGCTGATAGGCATAAGATAGTCGGTTAGAAATGGAATCCTGACCTGGCCGCCATGGGTATGCCCGCAAAGCGTTAAATCTATTTGCATCTTTTTACGAATTTCGGTAGTAATATCAGGATTGTGAGACAGAAGGATTTTGAATGCGTTTTCAGGTACATTGGCTAAGGTTTTAGGTAAATCATACGAAAACCAAAGATCATCTGTACCTGCGATGTATATCAGCTCATCATCATGCGTAAGTGTCAGCGACTCGTTACGTAATACTTTAAAACCGATTCTATCTAATTCGTATGTTAATTTACGAGTATTCTCACTTCCATCACCCTGATCATGATTGCCTAACACAGCCAATTTAACAGCCCCATCATGTAATCGACTCAACACATCAATCACCATGGAAAGATAAGTGTCATTATCGTCTGGCAGCCAATGTTTGAGGAAAGAATTGATCGAACCGGTTAATATGTCTCCTGTGATGACAACGATATCTTTTGCCATTGCGTTTATTTGGTCAACAACCCGGTTTAAATAGGCTCGGTTAACCCAAAAGCTGGCATGCAGATCAGAGATTTGAACTATTCTTAACCCATGAAAAGAAGACGGCAGAGATGAAAAGCGTAAACGAATCGTCTCGATTTTTACATTGTCACGAAGGTCATACCATGAACAAATCAACAGTAAAAGCATTGCTCGCAAACCATACCTTATAAACGCTCTTCTTGTCAGTGGCCTGCCTGACAATTTTTTCGAGGGATGCTTGTGTTTTTGCTTACTATTCAATTTTTTAAAATGAATTTTGGTATCCTTCGTTTACCAGTTAACACTTTTCGGAGGAGTGTTAAACTGTAAGTTCAGCACTCCTTCAAGTTGTATTAACCGGAATTGAGAATTTAACCTTCGACGATACTATAGATTCCGCGGTCAATTTTTTTAATTCTGTTCGCTCTTGAAGCTCGGTGAACAATATTTGATATTTTCTTACTATTGAACTGTGTTTTCCTTCTGAGTTCAGCGATATTTACGCCACGTTTAGCTCTTTTAATAATAGCCACAACTTTGTCGGTATCGGTCTGTGGACGTTTAGAGCGAGGTACAGCTTTACGTTTTACAGAAGCCTTTTTTTTGGGCCGCACTTTTTTGGAAGGTGCAGATTTTGTCTCTTCCGGCTCGACCTGATCCGCTTGAGCAACTTTGCGTTTCGCAGAAGCCTTTTTGGGTGGAGCAGATTTTGTTTCTTTCGGCTTAATTTGATCGGTTTGTTCAGGCTGTTTCTCAATGGCTTGTTTATCCGTTGTGTTTTTTTTATCATCGGGGTTATCAAGTGCTTTAACAAGTACTTCAACATTCTCAGCCAGTGAGTTCAGCGCAGCGCTAACTGCTTGTAATTCTGTTTTTAAACTTTGCATCTTACTTACCTCCTAAATTTAATTATTAGTTATCAAAATTGTTTATGTGGCTTTTAAATTATGTTTTTTCACTCAAATTTAAATTTTATAGGTACTTAATGGTATTTCTCACAATATAATACAACTTGGCGTAAGTATTCCGCAACCCCAAATCTGATTGTTACCTAAATTAATCCCTAAAAACAAGTCTTTATGAAGCAAACAATATAAGCCAACTTATGACGATATGCACTGATGAATTTTTTTCTTAATCCAAATGATCAATTAATAATAGTATTAATCCTTTTTGTCAAGGAGTTATGAGATAATTTTTCTAATTATGAGTAAATACTTGGCATACATTTTCAGAGATCAAATGCTTCGAGCAATCAAATTTTTTCAAAAAACATGATTGCTAAAATACCGGAAAATTTTTATTCAAGCAGTTATATCTGAGTTTTAGGCAACCAAATATTGAAGCATTGACAATTATTCTCATGTATGGAATATACTTATAATTAATGGATTTCAATTTTCAGGCTGCTTAATTTAGCTACTGCTATCGAAAGGGCGAATTCCCCCTACTTCTCATAAGCAGACCTACCTGAAAGATTGGATTGCAAATTGCTAATAAATGGTTTTAAAAATATCAATGATTCGGTAATTTTTTCTGATTCAACGTGTTAAAAATTATAACTTAGGGAGAATCAGCAATGAATAATTTTTCATTAGGGATAATAGGGTGTATGCTCTTGATCCTTTTAGGATTATCCCCTTCCACTGAAGCGTTAAACAAATCTGACCTCAAAAACGTATCCGTTAGTGCAAGGACAAGGAATTTACATAAAGCCCATTTTAACAAGACGACCGTTAGCCAGAAACATAAGAACAACCTAAAGCCTTATTCTTTTGATTATAATAAAACCAATACCGGATCAAAAATGGAAAAAATTGCGACTGTCCATACGCTTGAAATTATTGAAACTGATGATACTGACAATGCGGGGCAAGCCAATAAAATCAATCCATCAGCCGCACCGGTCTCACATCCAAAAAAAACGGATACTTTTAAACGAAATATGCCAACTGATAATGTAATATCAGAACAAATTGACACTATAGGCAACAACGAAAATATTCCGGTTACGGCCGGTGACATGCTGGATATTTTAATACCGGGGCATGAGAAAATCAGCCGAATTTATGATGTTGATCCAGATGGTTTTATTTATGTTCTTAACAAAATACCGGCAGCAGGTTTATATCCGTCAGATGTAGGTAAATTACTGACCAAAAAGCTTAAAAATTATTTGGCTAAAGGAGATATGATTTTTGTTCGTATTGCACAATACAAACGATATATTCTCATACAAGGCGGGGTGCTCTATCCCGGTTGGTATCGTATGCCGGCAATCAGTAACTTCGATGCTCTTCTGTCTGCTGCCGGAGGTGTGTTAAAGGGTGTCGATTTGACTGAAATCAAACTGATTCGGCAGATGGAGGATAGCTACCAGAACAATGAAGGTGAAATTGTTTTGGAACCAAATGATATTTTAGATGTGCCGATGCCTTCTGATTATAAGCAGCCGGTTGACAGTGGCGATCTCCTTTTTGTTACACTGCCACAAGAAAAGGAGCAAGCCAAAGATAAGGTTCTGATCTCTTATGATACGCAACAAGGTCAAAACCGTATTGAAGTCAATCGACAAGGTTTTATTTCCAGCCCCCGCTTTAATCTTATTCAGGTCAATATGAACACTACAAAAGATATCGAAAATAAGATTGCCGCTCGACTCCCTAAATATCTGAAGGCTGCTTCGGGCGTTTCAAATGTGAAAGTTAATATTATTGAAAAAAGACACTTTGTTAAGGTGGTGGGCAATGTGAATCAACCCGGATGGTATCGTGCGCCGGAGACGGCTAACGTTCAGGAAGTCCTGAATTTGGCTGGCGGATCAGGTGCGGGCGCCATAATGAGCAATATCACTATCCGAAGAAAAAATAGTGAACTGAAAGTGAAAATAAACCTGTATTTATATAAAATTACCGGTGATATCAGGTTGCTGCCCCCATTACATTCCAATGACACCCTTTTTGTTCCGATTGCGCCTTCGTTTGGCAATATTCAAGGCGAACCCATGCAAATTCTTCCCAAGGAGACACAAGCGGAACCTCGTAAAACCGTCCGTATTTTTGGTGCTGTGAATACGCCCGGCGTTTTTGAACCTCGCAATGATGAAGATATTTTAAGTTTGCTCACATTGGCCGGGGGGAAAAGTCAAAATGCCGATTTAAGTAATATTAAAATCATTAGAGATAACAAAGCAACCGAGATTAATCTGAATCAATTGTTGGCTAATTTTGGAAAGAAAGGACCTCCTCAATTACCGGAAATTCTTCCAGGCGATTTCGTATATGTACGTCCTTTGCAAACGGTTGACGCTGTTGGCCAGGATGCTGCTCCGGTGGTCCGTATTTTTGGCGCTGTCACCCGCGCCGGCATTTACGAACCCAAAGAAAATCTCAATCTTATGGATTTACTGATGATGGCTCACTGGGGTTCTAATAGTGCCGATTTGAGCAACATTAATATTATCAGAGGCGGTAGTAAAAAAATTGAGACTTTTGATCTAAATCGCTGGTTGGAGGCCAAGAAAAAAAACAAGGCTCCGCCTGCATTACCATTAATAAATGCCGGTGATACGGTTTATGTGAATTTTGGAAGCAGCCTCGGTGAATTCAGCAACAATATCATTTACATTACGGGTGAAGTCAACAGTCCCGGTGCTTTTCCGTTGACTCCGGATCTGACTGTTATTCAGGCAGTTACGTTAGCCGGCGGACTTGGTGAATGGGCGGATGCCGATGAAATCACAATCATCCGCATGGAAAATGGACGGCAACGCAATATTCGCTATAACTATGAAGCGGCTGTTAATGGTCGATCATTCAATGCTAATTTTAAATTAAGGCCTAATGATACAATCGTGGTACCATAATAAATTTCAAGTTTAGAGGTTCAAGTTATGCTCGTTTTTTTTAATTTTAGTGATAGTTACTCAGATAGTTCATACTTGGCAATGAATTATTTTTCAAACATTTCCCAATATATCTTTGATAGCATGAGGAAAATTTCTTTTTTAGTTGCACTAATCGTAAGCAATGCATTGATGCCATCCTTTGTGTGCAGTGCAACGCGAATTGAAATTGATCCGCGAATCCAAATTTCCCATTCCTATGACGACAACATCGCTTTAGAACATGAAAATGCCAAGTCAGATCAGATCACTACCTTATCACCGCAACTTCTGATCAGTTGGCACGCCCCTCAAACCGATCTTGAGTTTGAATATGCCCCCAGTTGGATGAGTTATCAAACCTATACGGAACGGAATTACTTACAACACAACGGAAATCTGTCATTCAAGCATCGCTTCAACAAACACACAGATTTTGACTTTCAGGATCAGGTGAACACAACTGACAATTTCCTGGATGTTCCAGTTGTTTCCAATTGGGATATTCCCGAAGCACGGGGGGTTTATTACACTAATAACACAACGGCGCAAATGAACCACCGGTTCGGTCAGAAAAATAGCATCAATGCGGGCTATAACTACAGAGTTTTGATAAATAAGGATGTATCCTTACTTTCCGCAAAAACCACCGCTCCGGACGACACTGTGCGACACGGACCTTTTGCTAAACTGAATTATCAATTTAATATCCAAAACAGCTTGGTATTGGAATATAGTTATGTTCGTAATCTTCATAAACGATCGGATGCGGTCATATCAAACAGGGCGTTTGACACCGCTTCAGATGACACTGAAGATGATAGTGAAAAGGATGGCATATCAGATGATGATGAAGAACCAGAGCAAGAGGATGCCTCTGCAATGGATAATATTGTCATCGACCGTGATATCTTTAATGATGATGAAGTGTCAGAGCAAGAGGATGCCTCTGCAATGGATAATATTGTCATCGACCGTGATATCTTTAATGATAATGCCTCAAACCAAGAGGATACCACGGTATCAGATGAAGAAAATACTGATAAAGAACTGATAGTGAATAACGATGCCTCAGGCCAAGAGGATGACACGGTATCAGATGAAGAAAATACTGATAAAGAACTGATAGTGAATGATGATGCCTCAGACCAAGAAGATGGCACGGCATCAGATAAAGAGAATGCCGATGCTGATGATGAAGATGCCGCGTCGGAAACGGCGGATGAGGTTGCATCTGATAAGGATTTTGATGATCAAACCCTGACAATCGGATATATCTATCGTTTTGATCGCCACATTGAAAGCAATATCAAACAGCGTATTTTCATCCATCGCATGGTGGTATCCGACCGGAGTTCAGAAGATTATCAAGTATATGACACGACTGTAGGGCTGGATTACACATTTTCCCGACACACCAAATTTTCTCTGGAAGCGGGATATTCCAGACAGCAAGGCGATTCCTCGCATACTTCGGAAGGAATGCTTTTTAATAGTTCTATCAACCATCAGCGCAAACATGGCAGTATGTCGCTCGCCGTCCAAAACGGATGGGATGCGGAGAGCCCTCAGGAATATTCGCTTGAAGAAGACACGAATGAATTTACACGGTATTGGGGTATAGAGGGAAATATCAATTATCAACCATGGCAAAATGTGGAGACGCGTGCAGGATCGTTTTACAGAGCGGATAGCCCTCAAGAATCTTCGTTTGAAGAAGACACGGATGAATTTACACGGTATTGGGGCATAGAGGGAAATATCAATTATCAACCATGGCAAAATGTGGAGACGCGTGCAGGATTGTTTTACAGAAATGACACTGGCAGTTCATCGACCTCAAGCGAAACCTGGCAGGCGAACTGTGGTGCGGATATTGGCATTGCTACTTGGATGGCGCTTTCATTAAATTATAATCACCAGTTTCGCATTGAGGAGCAGGAGGATCAAACTATTGACGGCGATTGTACATTGAACATCAATGCCCTGCCTTGGTTGGTCGTAGGATTAAACTACCAATATAGTAGTAGCATCAGCGATATCCCTGAAAATCAGTATGTGGATAACCGCTTCACACTCAATCTTTCCGCGGCACGCACACAGCCCTATTTTTGGAATTTCTAATCTGTTACACTTCATACGAATGGCTGATTTTTTATCTAAATCTTAGGAAGACGCGCCAACACCGGAAGCCCGACAGCACTGGTGATGTCACTTTCATCACGAATAAGGTTTTTAAGAATATCCACGCCGACTGCGATGCCAATCCCCATAAACAAACCCGATAACGCGAGGGCTAGCTGGAATATACGAAGTTTGCTTTTTGACGGCCGGATGGGCGTTTCAGGCGGATTTAGGATTTTGACATTTTCGACAATACCTTCGGCCTTTAATTGGGTGTCAATCAATTTCTGATCAAGCATCAGAAAACGTTCTTTGGCCATTTGCACATTACTTTCCAACTGTTCCAATTTTAATTGAATGTCCATATTGGAAATAAGGCTGACTTCTGCGGGAATTTCATTTTCCTTTTTAAATTTGATGAGCTCATCCGTTTGGGTGCGGAAATCTTGGTGAGTCCTTCTCCGTCGCTCTCTTAAAAAATTGATCTTGTTGTTGATTTCCTTTTTATTGTCTTCCATATTGGATGCTTTCCAAATCTCAATATAGCTGTTTACCAGATCGGAGGCGACTTCATTTTTAAAACTATTTGATGTAATCCAGACCATCGCTGTACGCGTTTGTTGTCTGATAGAAACTCTTTTTTTGATTTGCTGTATCTGGTTTTTTCGAATCATATCCTCAGTCGGCGGACGGATATCTCGACCAAGCAGTTTTTTAATTTTATTAATTCTATTTTTACCAATTTTTTGCTTCACAAATGTCACAATTCGATTTACAATTTGAACGGGCGGTGAAAGCGGATTTTCCAAATCCGCTTTAGCATCATCGGACAGCATGGTCAACACTTGGCTGACAAATGAATTGCTTTGGAGCAGTTCGACCTCCTTAATAAGATAAGCGGGCGGAGCGGGTAGCGGCTCAATTTTATCACCAGTGGGGGAAACTTGCGAGTAAGGACGAAAGAGTTGCAGCATACCTTCACTATCGTATGTCGGTTTGATGAGAAAACCTAACGGAAGGGCGATCATAAAAGTTGTCAGAAATAATATGCACACTAACCATTTTCGTTCTAAGATTGGTACCACAAATTTAAAGAAATATTTGGCGATATCCAATTTCGTTTTTTCAGCATCATCCCCCATATTCCCTCACCTCCCAGTTCAAATTTTTAGATTTTTAGAAAACGACACAATAATCGGGGTATCGATTTTGCTTTAAATTGCTGATTATAAACAATCCCGTGAATCTTGCCGCCACTATTTTTGATCGTATCAACAGTAGCGACCAATTCTGATTTTTTAGTTATTTTATCCTGAACCACGACAATCACAATATCGCTGATCAGGCCCAAAAATGCCGGGTCAATATTTTGTCTATTATGAACCAACACAGGAGAAGTATCAAAAATAATCAGATCGTATTCATCTTTCATTTCAACTAACATCTCTCTGGTTTTGGAGTGTTTGAGTGCGAAAGAAAGCTGAATATCCTGGCTGCCGGCAGTTAATATTTTAAGGCTGCCAAAACTTGTATTTTTAATAGCGTCCTTCCAGTATAGTGATCCTGAAGAAACCTCAGTAAAACCGTTCTCCAATTGAAGTCCGAAAGGGCGGTGCAATTCAGGATTACGCATGTTAAGGTCTGCCAAAAGGACCCGAATTTCGCTGAAAGACGCCGCACTGAAACCTAACATAAAGGCTAAAAAAGTGCATCCGGAATGATCATGAGGGCTGGTAACCATCACTATATTTTGATTATCTTTTTGCATCTCCGCCAAGAGTTTTTCTTTTAGTCGATGCACCTCGACATAGTCAAAAGCTTTAGGCCACCAATCATTAGAAGTCGGGTCATTTATTTTTACGAGTCGATTTTCCGAGGGAACATCTTCAGAAGGCGTCAGTTCCCAGTTTTTGGGCGATTTAACTGACAAACCCGACATATCTATATCTTCAAGCAGGTTGTCACTTTTAGGCCTCATTTCGGCGGCAGCTATTGCGGAGGGTTTACTGTCAATTCCTTTCAGCGGATCAAAATCAGCATGTAAACCGGAGAGCGTCTTATTCGACTTTGTTGCAGTCTTGCGGTCATTGACATCGGGAATCACTGAATCCATTCGTCCGATGCCCTTCAGCGGATCAAAATGCACTTGGGGCTTGACATTGGCTACGTCTTTTGGCGGATTATCTGTTTTACGCTTTTTCAGCCTCTTACGTCTTGCTTGGTGCTTTTGCGTTTTGGCATTCGTAAGTTTGTCAGGATACGCATCGGATTGGCGTTTGATAACCTGTTTTCGCTTTGGGGTATGAGGGGGGGACGCATTCAGATCAATTCCTTCAAACGGATCAAAATCAATTGCCTTAGGAATTGACTTAAACAGATCATCAGACGAAACATCCGTAGTCACTCCTGATGGTGCGACTGTCATATCCGGGTCAGAAGGTTTCTTCTTCCCCTTTAACTTTATACCCTTCAGCTTTGCTTTCCATGAAGATGATTGCTTCGGCGATTTTTCAGGGCGCTTATTCTTTGTGTGTTCGGCGGACAATGGTCGCAATCTCCTCGGTTAAAGCGCTGTAATCCAGTGCGCCGGCGGCGGAGGCATTAAATTCAATTACAGTTTTACGTTTCATGTGTCCTTTATCAATATCGGTGTCAAGACGAATACTGGTATTAAAAACATGAATCCCGCGTTGAGAAAAAAATGTCATTATTTTTTGACGATTTTTGACATAAATTTCTTCCCTGCTGTCAAATTTGGTTAAAACCACACCAAGAAGTCTGAGTTTTTCATTTTGAGCTCGAATATTCTGCAATAAGTTTAAATAAATTGCCAGACCGTCAAGTGCGAATTGATCACCCGTAGGAATCGGAATCAGGGCATAATCAGACACCATCAAAGCATTATTCACCATAGCGCCTATATTTGGAGGGGTGTCAATTAAAATATAGTCGTAATTTCGCAATCCTTTATCTTTACGCATGACTCTTGAAAAACCCAAAAAAGAGTCCGGGGTGCTTGCCACAGACCTTTCCCATAGCATACAACGAATATTATTTGGAATAACATCCACATTATCACTGTGGGTTCTACAGGCATTGGGCGAAAGGAGCCCTTTGTCCGGTGGGGCTTCAAGCGCTTTAACCAGACTGAAACGTTCACGCAGATGAATTTCACGTAAAAAAACAGATGTGCAGTTTCCTTGAGGGTCCGCATCAATAACAAGAACACGATTACCGCGACGCCCTAAAGCATCTGCAATATTGGCAGTAGTGGTCGTCTTGCCAACCCCGCCTTTTTGGTTTCCCATGGTAATGATTTTAGGCATTTAGTTGTCTCCGCTTGGTTCAGATAAAATATTTTGTATCCCGTCCTTTTCGTATGGCACAATACAGAGGATATTTTTTAAATATCCAAAACTGATATTAACAATCAATATAACATGCAACAAGGAAAATCAAGAATAGATGTGAACAGAATTGTCAGTGGGTGTCTGAGGAGATATAACTTTAAGGGTATGCTGGCAATTTTGCCTTTTATATTGATAATATCTGGAACAATAGCATTGAATTTTAGAATGGCTGAAGGCCGGCATCGTTTCGAATGGGGAAATTATTTCATCCCCAATCTCTATTTACCTGTGACGGACATAAAATTTTTTAATTTTTGAAGAAAAGATTTTTTAATCTGAATTTTCAGATACAGATCACCCGCATTACCCGTGCCTTTACCCGGGGACCCCATTTTGGCGAGGCGTATCCGCTGGCCTTCTCTGATACCCGGTGGAATATTAACCACTAATTTTTTTGATCCTTTTTTAGACAAATAGGCGTACGGACCGCCTTGCAACGCCAAGTCAGGATTGAGTTCAATCGTATCTTCGATATCAGTGCCATCTTGAGCTGATTGCATACCGCTTATTTTTTTTGATACATATTGGGATAGTTTACTGGCTGGATTTGGCATATCAAAAAGTTTCCTATCAGAAGTATCCTGATTTGATGAATCGGGGTTTAACGAACCGGAAAAAAAGAACCCTTCCACAGACCCGAATCCTAAAGGCCCTCGCTTTTTAATTTTAACGGTACGGCTATTCTGGTTAGCATAATCGCCAAATATCTCGTCGAAGCCTCTGAACCCAAAGGCTCGGGTCATCTCTTCAAAGATATTATGAACATCCGAATCTTTAAAAATGTCACGTTCGGAATAGGTGCTTCTGAACTGGCTGTGGGCCGAAGAACCGAATTGCTGGCGCATAATATCATATTCACGTTTTTTTTCAGGATTGGACAACACCGCGTAGGCTTCGTTCACGGCCTTCATTTTTTCGGCATTGGCGGGATTTTCCTTATTGCGATCCGGATGATATTTAAAAGCCAGATCACGGTAAGCCAGTTTAATTTGCTTTGGGGCGGCATTCTTTTTAATGCCCAGTGTTTGGTAATAATCCTTGGGTCGCGCCATCAATGGTTTCCTAGTTCAATTAGCTTAATCAGTTCAATATTCAAACTGTGTATGTTTTTTCAAATGCTTTGCAAAAATCATTAAAGTTGTCCGCAGGCAACGCATTCACGCCGGCTGCTCCTGCACGGCCTCCGCCTGTGGGAAAAGCACGGCATAACGTGTCCGCACCGGTTTTGTTATTCAATGGCGCGCGTACACTGATGCGTTCGGTCCCGTCGGTATTTGAGACAACAAGTGCATGGGCCTTAGACGGTTTTTCATGCGTTTTTGCGTTGATGAATACACCTGATACACGTCGCGCCCAGGATTCGGAGGGCAATCTGAAAAGACGAACAGTATCCGTTTCCAGCAGTGCTGAAATCTCTGCGGCTTGATCCATGTCACTGCCAAAACCGCGTTTTAGTTGCTCAAGCTCTTGGGATTGGTGATAAAAATCAAAGGGACTTTCAAACGGTCGAATCGCTTCAT
Organism: Desulfococcaceae bacterium HSG9; assembly: GCA_030378005.1. Taxonomy (GTDB): domain Bacteria; phylum Desulfobacterota; class Desulfobacteria; order Desulfobacterales; family JAUCGF01; genus JAUCGF01. The sequence goes on from JAUCGF010000084.1 coordinate 52,580, forward strand.
AGAGAACCTGGGGTGGAAAATGCAAATCATCTACGGACGCACCATAACCGTTATAATTAAGCAATTCGCCCAATTCTTTTAATTGGTTGATTTCTACGGTCGATAAGGAAAGGGACTTCGCTTTTTCAAGTGCTTTTTGATTTAAATTGTCACCGAAAGCACCGACTACAGCCCATAAACGGTATTTACCATTGATTAGCTGATCAACTATCAATGATGTGCAGGTTTCCGGATGCGGGTCAATATGAGTTTCCAGATTACAATTGTGCGGAATGTCGCCGGCGAAATGATGATCTACGTAAAAAACACGGCATTGATTGTCTAAAAGGACTAAAAGGCCCGCCCTGTTGCTATCCAGCGAAACATCCAGAACAGTAACTTCCGCATGTTTCATGTCTGCCAGACGTGATAGCAACCGAATATCACGCTTTACACCGGTGATTAATTGGGCGGGGCGCGGTTCTGCCATTCTGAGTTGATGCAGTGCGCAAATACCATCGGCATCACCGTTGAAAACATCAATATATTTCAAAATTGTCTAATTCCTGGGAAGAATATTATCAAACTGGTACTCCTGCACCGGAAAACCGACCGAAGCCTCGAATTCCCGTTCGCCCCATTGTTCAATAGATAGAAAGGCGTTACCATCATCATCTTCATAGTCCCAAGTTAAAACTTCGGCACCTTCTCCCTGGCATGATTTCATAAAATAACCTCCGGAGGTTTCCTCCAGATAATACACTGTGCCTTCATAAACAATTTCATCAGGGGCATCTTCGGTTTCGAGAATATGCTGTCTCACTTTAGGCCCAAGCCTGCTAAAAGCGATTTTGCGGTTCAAGCTCCAATATGCTTCATCATCATCTTCCAATTCAAGATAAAGAACTTCATCAAAGCTGCTCAATTGCCATTCATAAGATAAATTGCCATCTCCCCAATCGTAACAATTGTAAGCTTTAACTTCCCAGTTTTTCATATCGTAATCGACCATATCGCCCTTTTTCATGTCAGCAAGAGTAAGGTCACCCCGGGATTCCATATCGTCTTCTTTTTTTTCCTTCTTAAAAAAATCGAACAAACCCATATTGTTTTCCTTATCCGGCTTACCGGATTCTCCTTAATGAAAGGGGGAATCCGGTGAACCTAATCATTTCAGCCAATCCCCATTTTTTTCTTTAACTCAAGCAAAGACTGAGATGGCGCAGGCGCTGAACCGCCGGCCAGAAGCGCTTGACTTATTTCATCATCAACATTTTGGTCAGGAGTTCCTAATTCACCATAAGCGATAGCGATAGATTCATCTTCATCGACTTTGGCCTTCATTTTTTCGAGCATCGCAATTGTTCCGGAAGAATCAATCTGGGATAATTGCTTATTGATTTTCTTGGTGGCGCTAGCTGTTTTAGACCGTGCCTTCAAGGTTGTCAGCTCGTTTTCGTATTTAGTGATGGTGGACTTAATTTTATTCACATTAGCTTGAAGCTTATTCGCCATTTGCTCATGACGAGCGGCTTCCTCACCGATACGCAACGAATCATTTGAATATTGTTCCTTTTTACCCAATGCTTCGGTTGCCAGACGTTCCGCATCAGCGGCATCTAAAGCGCCACTTTGCATTTTTTGCAAAAGCAACATGGCTTTACGTTCATAGTCAGCCGCCTGTTTCTTTTTATTATCCGCATTACGCCGCGTCCGAATAGCCATACCTTTTACTTCTGCCAAACTGCCCATAGCACCCTGCATATCTTTTCTGAGATCACGGATTCCCTGTTCGGTTAATTTGATAGGGTCTTCGAATTTATCAAGCACCGCATGTGATTCAGCCTGAGTCATTTTAAAAATACGACTAAAAAAAGACATAAAAACCTCCCTTATTTACTATGAATTAGAATTTTCATATTTTTTCATATTAAGTTACGCAACTGTTCGTAATAACCTTATCAATTAGCAGCATAGATCAACAATTCGGAGCTGAATTCAGCCAGAGCCAGACTTAAAGCACTAATTGAGCCTTCAAGTTCATTTTGATCCAGATTTTCCAGTTGGAGCGTATCTCTGAAAATTATTTTTTCAGCGGTTTCATCCAGCACAAAGGCGCCGTGAACCAATTCGCGATTCATTTGCAACAAACGTTTAAACAAATCACCCGGCTCTTTAGGCGTATCCATGATAACTTGCTCTAAAATCAGAATCGGATCTTCGCAATCAATAATAAAATTTGTTATTCCGTTTTCCTCATCAGTGATAACCACAAGTTCTTCCGCTTCATCCTCATGCACGATTGGTAATTCCAATTCAAAAAGATAGGATTTAACCAGTTCAAATTTTTCTAACATGCAAACCTCCTTTGGTATTTAGGTTGTTCGTTAAAAACACACTACGACAATTAGTCCTCAGTTGCATCCTGATTCAACGATCATTACGCAAATTGGGGACGATCTTTTGCAATAACCACCAAATCATCATCTTTACAGATTATATAATCAGATTCGGGATTAGATATAAAAATGCCTTCAGAATTGTTTTCCACAGCCATACATGTTACATTATGATCTTTTTTAAAGGTGTACATCATTTCAAGGAAAGTTTTGCCAACCGTAAATGACGGCGCTTCGATTTTGTAGATTTCGTTGCCGTATCGGTTGCTCACCAATTCTGAAATAAGATGCGTTACGCCATGATCTAAAACGGACTGAACCAACAAATTGGTGGTAATTTCTCCAACCACGATAATTTCATCCGCCTTGGCCAACTCGCAATGAGTGATATTTTTAGATTCAACCAATTCAACACACACATACAGATCAGGATAAAGACTTTTAATCGTCAATGTGTCAAGAATTGTTTTAGCATCCCGAACATGGACATCAATATTATCATCCGAAAGTAAAATTGCGGAAAAGGCTTGGCCAACATTGGCTTTGTTAAGCACATCCGCGTTGATTTCCCCTTTGATAAACGTCAAATTCGGATCATCCAATGGTTTTTCATTTAACTGCGATATAAGCACAATCGGTGTTTTCATGCTTTTGTGATCCGCGCGGAGTTCGGCGATAATATCAAACCCGTTGAAATTCCAACCACATATAACAAAATGTCCGCTGACTGTTGCAGATTTCATTCCTTTATTCTCCAGTGACTGCTCTTCAATAAAAAGGCTGGCAATTGTAGCTGTGAGGATGCCTAATAATCCGATTCCTGTAATCATAAGGATGATACCTACAATGCGGCCGCCGAAAGACGCTGGTGAAATGTCACCATAGCCTACGGTTGTCACAGTTACGAAAGACCACCACACTGCATCCCCAAAGCTCAGTCGCTCTTCAAATTGCCAGAACACTATACTAGTCAGCAAGATCAGTGCAAAAACTATAACACCTACTTTATGAAGATTGTCTTTGCGGATTTTTATGGTAAATCGTTTGAGTATCTGAAAAACTGCATGCATGGCAATTTCACACCACAAAATAGTAGTTAAACACAGAATAAACTATTTAAACATGATTTATATCATATTTATAATTATAGTTCAAAGAAATTAAGACGAAAATATTCAAAAGTCAATAATCAGTTCTTTAAATAAGTTGCTTTTGAAAAATTTATTCTTAAAAACACTAACTCTGCTGTTATTTCGTGCTTGACATTGATTTGCAATTTTTCTAATTTTAATTTTTAGTATAGCTTATACCGAAAAGCATAAATCCATGTACTATGCTGATTCAACCTGACAACTTTTATTGAATGAGGTTTTTTAAATGGCAAAAGTTCTTGTATTCGGAAGCGGCGGACGTGATCACTGTCTTGCAGATAAATATGCCGGCAGCCAGCACGTTGACAAAGTTTATTTTATGCCAGGCAATCCCGGTGTCATGTTTACGCCGAAAGGTAAAAAAGGGTTAATCCAACGCGTTCCGCTTGCTGATTCCAATGATTTTCAGAAAGTGGCTGATTTTTGCGTAGAAAATGGCGTCAACCTTGTTGATATTGGTTCTGAAAACCCTTTATCCGGAGGCTTGGCGGATGTTCTTCACTTTAATTCGATACCAACAATCGGCCCGACGCAGGCATTTTCAATTTTAGAAAGCGACCGTGCTTTTACTAATTTTCTTCTAACCGGCAGCGGTGTGCCTAAACCTGAATATCGCGTTTTTGCGGATGCAGGCCAGGCACAAGCCTATGTTAAGAATATCGGTTATCAGGTTGTTGTGAAAGCAAACGGTCTTGCCGCCGGCAAAGGCGCTTTTGTCTGTGATGATGTAGATGATGCCCTTAAAGCAATCGAACTGCTTATGATTAAAAAAAAATTTGGCGCTTCAGGAGACCGTATTGTAATAGAACAACGTAAATATGGTGCTGAAATATCATTTTTCACCTATTTGGACGGACGGCATGTAATGCCTCTGAAAATGTTATGCCAGGATTATAAACCGGCCTTTGATACTGAAGATTATGACTCAATCGAAAAATTCGGGGGTAATCTGAATACCGGCGGAACAGGATGTTGCTGTCCCCATAAGCTGATGAACGATACACTGGTAAACAGAATTATTAAAGAAATTGTCAATCCGACTGTGAACACCATTTACAACAGTTATGGCTGGAATTATAAAGGCGTGCTTTATTTTGGCTTAAATCTTGACCCTGATAATAATCTTGAAGTCTTTGAAATCAATGTGCGCCACGGCGACCCCGAATGCGAAGTGCTTTTGCGCAAACTGTCCACTGATCTCTTTGAACTCGGTATGGCTGTATGGGAAGGCACTCTTGATAACATAACACCTGTGTGGAACAAACAGCATTACGTTGACGTGATAGCCATGGAAGGCAGGTCCAAAGCCTCTCGCGGGTGGAATCAGGGATATCCCAAACGGTATGGGAAAAATCATGCGATTGAAGGATTGGACAAGATCGATCATGATATTGCCATTTACTTTGCGGGTGTTGACACTCACGCAGAAAGAGGTTTGGTAACGTACGGCGGCCGCGTATTGCATATTGTTGCCGGTGCTAAAACACCGGAAGAAGCTCGGCAAAAGGCATATCGCAATATCGCCAGAATCAGTTTCAAAGACCATAAACAAAAGGATGCTGATTGTATTCGTTATCGTCAGACCATCGGACTATAAAACCTATTTTGAAAATTTGGTTTTATCCTTCAGATTACTGGCAATTTACAAAATTTGTCCGTTTACTTTTTATCTGTTATATGGCATAATCAATATTTGGTAATTTCAGATTATAAAGAACCATAATTCGTGAACATTCTAAAATCACGAATGTAAAGTTTTTTTATCTATTTACGATATGCCTCAAACTGGAAGGCTGAAACTTGTGACACCACATCAACGCATTTATTTGCCTCATAACACGCGGCGCTCAATGCCGCATACCATATCGCCGCTCCCTTACACGCAATCATCAGTCCACGATTCCGTTCTGATATCCCCAAAACGCCCTTTTACTGTTGAAAAAAAATACGCTGACAAAATGGACAAACAAATTTTATCACCTGAAATTGATTCATTACTTCAACGGATTGCTGAATTAGAAGCCTTAGAATCAGAGCATACCCAAAAAGAAGAGACGTTGCGCAAGGCTGTCGCGGATGCTGAAGCCGAAAACTGTGAGTTGATAGAAAGCAATCAACAGTTGGAAACAGTTATCACCACTCTGTTGCCCTCAAAATCCCGTCTTGCGGCCGAAAAAAAAGATGTCGAAGAAGCGGACAAGCAAAAGCTACAATCTGAAATCGATTCATTACGTCAACGGGTCAGTGAATTAGAAGTATTAGAATCCGGATACACTCTGGAAAAAGAAACGCTGCGCAAGGCTGTTGTTGATGCTGAAACTGAAAAACGTGAGTTGGTAGAGATCAATAAACAGTTGGAAGAAGTTATCGCCACAACAAAAGAGCTTTCCAAAAAGGCAGATGTGGCCAATCAGGCTAAAGGCGAATTTTTAGCTAGCATGAGTCATGAAATACGTACACCGATGAATGGTGTTATCGGCTTTACTGATATCCTTTTGAACACGGACTTAGATGAAGACCAACTTGATTATGTTAACACAATAAAACGCAGTGGTGAAGCCCTGCTTGAATTAATTAATGATATTCTTGATTTTTCCAAAATTGAGGCTGGCGAGCTGGTATTTGAAGAGATCGACTTTGATCCTGAATTGATTGCTTATGATGTTTGTGAATTGATTCGCCCTAAAATTGGGGAAAAACCCATTGAGATTAATTGCTATATTGGCAATGAACTCCCTTCTCAGGTAAAAGGTGATCCGTTGCGGTTTCGGCAGGTTTTAACCAATTTAATGGGCAATGCCCCTAAGTTCACCGAAAAAGGCTCTATCGAACTTTTATTAGATATTGAAGAGGACAAGGGAACTCAAATTAAACTGCATTCCCAGATAAAGGACACCGGCATCGGTATCCCTGAAGACAGGCTGGCGGCCATTTTTGAACCATTCCAGCAGGTGGATGGAACAACTGCACGTAAATTTGGCGGCACAGGTTTAGGACTATCTATTTGCAAGCAGATTGCAAATCTGATGGATGGTGATATCTGGGTAGAAAGCACTCTTGGAGAAAGCACGACTTTTCACTTTACCGCTTGGCTAGGCATCTCCGAAAGTGAGGACTCTAAAAGAGATATTCCGGCAGCTCTTCTGAATAAGAAGATTCTCGTTATTGATGATAACCCCACAAGCCTGAATATGCTGAAACATATTCTGGAACTTGCCGGCATGAATGTCGCCACTCAAAAGGACCCTGTACATATTTTAGGTGATTTGCATAAAGCGATTAATGACACTGCCCCTTTTGACCTCTGCCTATGTTACATTCAGATGAAAAATGTATCAGGATATGATATCGCCAAGCAAATTCGTAATACTCTTAACCCTTTTAAAAAAATTCCTCTGATCGCCTTATCTTCACTGATGGATACGGATGCCCAAAATTGTGAGGAGGCCGGTTTTGATGGTTTTTTAAGTAAACCGATTCGCAGAGATAAGCTCTATCAGATGCTGGAAAGGCTTTTGAAAAAAGGGCAGGAAACCACTGAAAATCCGGAAACGCAAGCAAAAAATAAAATTATCACCCAATATTCCGTGCGTGAGGCAATTAAACAATCTGTCCGTATTCTTCTGGCCGAGGACAATCCCATCAATCAGAAATTGGCCTTAATTATGCTGACCAAAGCCGGTTATAATGTGGAAGTCGCCAATAATGGCCGCGAAGCCGTTGATAAATATACCAACACACCCGATAATTTTAATTTGATCTTCATGGATATCCAAATGCCTGAACTGGATGGCCTTGAAGCGACGCGTGAAATCAGAGATATCGGATTCGATATGATCCCGATTATAGCTATGACAGCTCATGCCATGAAAGGCTATCGCGAAAAATGTTTAGATGCCGGGATGGATGATTATATTACGAAACCGATCAAACGTGATTCAGTTTTCGACATTTTAGAAAAGTGGGTGTTCAATAAAATGGGGTGGCATTAAGATTCTGAATTTTAAGAACCAAATTTTATATAAATCCGGTTAATTGAGGATTTGTTAGAAAACCGGCCTAAAAACTGATGGCTTTCGTATCTCCTTTCTCAACCGGGTTTATCTGACCGGCTCCCCAAAACAAACGATTTATTTTGAAAGATGCTTAACTACCTTTTGTATTTTTTCTTTTATAATGCTCTTATCGTTTTTACGTTTAGATAGTGAGCGACGGTAATATTTCAGAGCTTTATCCGGTGTATTCATTTTCATGTAAGCGTCCCCAAGGTGTTCCAATATAATGGGATCATCGGGAACCAGAGCGGCAGCTTTTTGAAGGAATTGCAAGGCCGTATCATAATTCCCTTTTTTATAATGCACCCATCCCAGGCTGTCAGTAATATAGCCATCATCTGGCTTAATTTTGAGCGCACGGGTTATCAGCAGTTCAGCCTCATCCAGATTTTCGCCTAATTCAGTATATGTATATCCTAAGTAGTTTAACGCATTATGATGCTTCGGATCCAGCCCGATAACGTGTTTCATGGTTTCAATAGACGCCTGTTTCAGGCCTTGTTTATCATATACAACGCCGAGCCGAAAATGTAGCTTAGTGTTATCGGAAGCCAATGCCAAACCCTGTTTAAGTACTTTAGCCGCTCGTTCGTAATCCTCTTTTTCTTCATACATTCCACCAAGATAAAGCATTATTGCGGGCTTATCCGATGCAGTTTTGACCACTTTCTCTATACGCCGAATGGCTTCATCGACATTACCCTTATTTTGAAGAATAAACGCAATTTGAATTACTGCATCGGTATAAAAATCGGAGTCGGGCTTAACTTTATCAAAATAGCGGATAGCTATCGTGTCTTTTTTTTCCAAGTGATACACCGTAGCCGCAATATAATTAAGCTCCGAATTATGCGGAACACCTTTTAACATGCCTCTGATAATTACCAGTGCTTGGGTATGGTGCTGTCTTTCGATATAATTTTGAATCAGTTTTCTGGTAATGGCGGGTTCTTTCAGACTACGACGACCTAATAGCTTCAATATGCGGCCAGATTGTTTAAATTTTTTATTTTTGTAGTAAAAATAACCCAGCCCCATGGCAGCCCCAATATTTTGAGCATCTGATTTCAGAATTTTCAGATAGGTTTTTTCAACTTTTTTGGCACTGCCCTGAGATTGGTACAACTTAATCAACTCCCAGAGAGGTTCCTCCAGGCCGGGTTCTAATTTCAACGTTTTTTTAAAGGCGGCTATTGCGGCTTTGGTTTTTCTTTGTTGTGCTAAAGTACGGCCAAGAAAAAAATAACCGGCATAAGATTTAGGAAACTGTTTTGTAAAGTTTTTATAAACGCGAAGCGCATTTTTCAAATCGTTTTCTTCGGTATATTGTTGGCCTAACATCAGATAAATATTTTTTTTCAGAGGATCGAGACGAATAATTTTTTCATATATTTCTTTAGCTCCTTGGGGTTGGTTAAAAACCTGTTTCACACGGGCTGATAGAATGAGGGCTTCCAGATCATCCGGTTTTTTTTTCAACAATGCTTCCACCATTTTTAAAGTATTGGTTTCGTCTTTCTGATTCAGATAAAGCAATACCAGCTCTTTTTGCAGATATATTGAATGTGGGTCGGCTTGGATAGCCTTTTTCAGATCATTGACAGCCATAGCCAAATCATCATTGTTGCGTGAATCCAGCGATTTCATAAAATAAAAATACTGATTGCCAGGTTTTTCCAGCACGACTTTCTTAGGACGATAGACCTTGAGCGGAGAATGTGCCGGCGTACTTGGTTCTTTCACCGTCGGTTTGTCTTGATCCACTGATTTAGATACGGATTCCGGTTTGGGTACAGATTCAATCTTAGGGTTAGGAGCGCAGTTTAACAGTGATGTAAGAACAATAATATAAATGGATAACTTAAGAAATGGTTTGGTTTGCCTGATCATTTTGAATCCTTTATCTTTACAGAGGCAGCCCCTAAGGGTGGGTATTAGGGGCTGCTGATAACTTATTTATTGTAACTATTCTTTATCATTATTTCTGGCATAAGAAGCGAAATCCGGAATTTCGCGTTTGAAAAAATCACGCATTTTCTTTAATATATTTTTCTCCACTTGCCTGACGCGTTCTCTAGATATACCGTAAAGATCACCGATTTCCTGCAAAGTTGACGGGCTGTCGGAAAAAATACGGGAATCAAAAATTTCTAATTCACGAGGGGTCATTTTTTTGCGGAACTCAGCAATTTTTTCGTGAAGAAGGCTGTGCATCTCTTTTTGAGCCACACGATCCTCAGCCGAATCCACGTCCGGGCTGATAAATTCAATCTGTTCTGTGTCGGAGTCTTCCTTGATAGGCGCATCCAGAGAAACATCCCAGCCATCAAGACGTTGATCCATATCGACAATTTCTTTTTCGGATACACCCAGTCTTTCTGAAAGAAGTTTTGGTTTCGGGTCAAATCCCTGATCAATCAGTTTTTCTTTTTCTTTCTTGAGCTTAAAAAACAGTTTACGCTGTCCTTGAGTCGTACCGATTTTTACCAAACGCCAATTATCCATTATGAATTTAAGAATATAGGCTTTGATCCAAAATGAAGAGTAATAAGAAAATTTAACGTTTTTATAAGGGTCAAATTTTTTAACGGCCTGCATCAAACCGATATTGCCTTCCTGAATCAGGTCTAAAAGGTTTTGCATCCAGACACGTTGAAATTCCAACGCAATTTTTACCACCAGTCTGAGATTAGACGTTACCATAGTATAAGCCGCTTCCGTATCATCATGATCGCGAATACGAATACCGAGTTCTTTTTCCTGCTCACGGGTTAAGAGTTGATAATTGCTGATTTCGCTCAAATAACGCTGTAGCGGATCGAATTTTACAAGGGATACATCGCCTCGTACAGATGCGGTCTTTTTCATTTTATTAGTTCTTACGCCAGATTTTTTTTTCGTATTATTGCCTGCACTCGATTTTGTTTGTTTTTTTTTCATATTTTTTAATCTCGTTAGTTTTTAGTATCATTCCATGGGTTATCAAATTTAAAAGCGTGTTTTATAATATTAATGAATTTTATTTATATACTTTCATTAAAATATGTGCTATAAAATATTTTTATGATTAAGCGCCTGTAGCTCAGTTGGATAGAGCAACGGACTTCTAATCCGTAGGCCGCAGGTTCGAATCCTGCCAGGCGTACCATGATCTGTCGCTTTAGCCGCATATACATACATTCAGATAATCAATTTTACTTCGTTACAAGTCATATAAATCAGACTTTAAACAATTTTATCTTAAAATGCAACCGAATTGATACTTATCTGTTATCACTTTGATCTGGTTTTACGATCATATCTATTTTTAGATTATAATCACTTTGACGGGTGTATGAAAACAGGCTTTTCTAATTGACACATTCATTGCAATTCTTTATACATTCCAAATATAAAAGACATATAAACTTTCAGATAATCATCCGATTTAATATTTTCAGATAACTTCATTTTAATTTTAAAAAGCTGGATAAACAAGACTCAGTAGATCGAAAAATTTTATGAAATGCCGCCAAAAAAGCGCTGAGGCTTGGCAAAATAATAAAAATAATGTCCGTTAAAATTGAGAACCAAATAAATCATAAATTGGATTTCGGCGAATTATCTCCGGATAGACGACTAAACGCTTTACTGACTTCGGTTGTCAGTGATGTCAAAATTTATGCTGAAGACCAGATCAGACGTATCAATCAGCTTGTTCAAATCGGAATTGCGTTGTCTGCGGAGAAAGATACAAGTAAAATTCTGGAAATGATCGTTGACGAAGCCCGCTCATTATGCGGTGCCGACGCAGGCACATTGTACATTATCGATAATGACCACAAACGCCTGCGTTTTAAAATTGTTCAAAACGATTCGCTGAATATTCGTATCGGCGGCGTCAGCGGTTCTAAAATGACGTTCCCCGATATTCCGCTTTATAAAGAAGATAACCAGCCCAACCATTCCAATGTAGCGACTTATGTCGCATTGACCGGTGAAACCATTACCATACCGGATGTATATGAAGCTGATGGATTTGATTTTACAGGACCGCGAAATTTCGATCAGGCCACGGGCTACCGCTCCAAATCTATGTTTGTAATTGCCCTGAAAAACCATGAAAATGATATTATTGGCGTCTTGCAACTGTTAAATGCCTTGGAAGGCAATACTAATAAAGTCATACCCTTTTCAGATAAACTGATGGTAATAGTCGCTTCCTTGGCATCCCAGGCGGCCGTTACGCTGACCAACAATGCACTGGTTTACGATCTGAATGAGCTGTTTTACTCCTTTATCAAAAGCATTGCCGTTTTTGTCGATAAAAAATCAATATATACCGGAGAGCATATCCGGCGGGTTGTCGATCTGACAATGTTGATCGCCTCATATATAAACGCTGACGATGAATGGTCGTTTAAGGATGTTCATTTCGATGAAGACCATCTGGATGAACTGAAGATGGCTGCGTGGATGCATGACATCGGTAAAGTTACAACACCGGAATACGTTCTTGATAAATCAAGTCGTTTGGAAACGATTTCAGACCGCATTGAAATGATCGAAACCAGATATCAATTAATCGCCCAACTATTAGAAAATAATTTTTTACACCACCAAAACGAGCTGCTTTGCAACGGACAGGGGCAGGATATAAATGTTGAAAACGAACATCTCAAGGCTGAATTAAAACGTGAAACAGCATTATTACAGGATGAGTTTTCCTTTATAAAGGACTGCAACTATAACCGGGGGCGCATGAAACCAGATGACATTCGTCGTCTGGAAAAAATCGCTAAAAAAACTTACTTTATTCATAATGAGCCTAACCCTTATTTGACGCCAGATGAATTGAAAAATCTGTCTATTCCTGCCGGCAATCTTACCATGGAAGAACGTAATGTCATAGAAAATCATGTTACCATGACTCGTAACATATTAGCACAATTACCTTTTCCCAAAAATTTATCCCATGTTGCCGAATATGCCAGCAGCCATCATGAACGTTTAGACGGATCGGGTTATCCAAATGGTCTTAGTGGTGAAGAAGTACCCCTTCAATCGCGTATTTTAGCAATTGCTGATGTCTTTGAAGCCCTTACTGCCAAAAATCGTCCCTATCGCGATCCCATGAAACTATCCAAGGCTCTGCAAGTATTGAATGTTTTAAAAGAAAAAGGACAAATAGACAGCGATATCATTGATATGTTTACAAACAAGAAAATTTTCAGGGAATACGCTGAAAAGGAATTAAAGCCGGAGCAGATTGATATTTTGTTAGATAACGATGAGTAAGTTTCCAGTCAGGCACTATAAATTTAAAACTTGAAAAAGGAAACGATTATGAAAACCGATAATGTCATTTTTTTAGAAGTCCTTGAATGGTTCGACGAAACCGGGCAAGAAATTGTACATCGTATTCCCGAACAGGGTTCTGGTGAAATTAAATATGGTGCGCAATTGACTGTGCGTGAAAGCCAGGCCGGTGTCTTTTTTTATCAAGGCAAGGCTATTGAAGCTTTTAGCGCTGGAAGGCATACCTTGAAAACAGCGAACATTCCGATTTTAACCAAGCTTCTCAGCTTGCCCTGGGGTATGACCAGCCCGTTAAGGGCTGAAGTATATTTTGTTAATTTGAAAATTTTCACCAATTTGAAATGGGGCACCCGCGATCCGGTGGCTTTCAAAGATTCCGAACTGGGGCTTGTTCGTTTGAGAGCCTTTGGTGTTTTTAATGTGCAAGTCGTACAGCCGGTGTTGTTTATCAATCGTATGGTAGGCACTCAGGGAATATTTACGACGGAAGAGGTTGAGACCTATCTGAATCGTGTGATTGTATCGCGTTTTAATGATTACATGGGAGAGACGATTGATACAATTTTGAACCTTCCGGCGCGTTATGATGAATTGGCCGAAGGCTTGACCAAACGCCTGCAAGAAGATTTCGGGCATTTCGGCTTGAATGTCACCCATCTTTATATGAACGCAATAACGCCACCGCCCGAAGTGCAGGCCGCCATTGATGATCGCAGCAAAATGGGTGTTTTTGATGACATGAATAAGCTCATGCAAATGAAAGCGGCGATGGCTATGGGTGATGCCGCTAAATCTGATGGCGGTTCCGGTGATGCCATGGGTGCCGGTCTCGGACTGATGTTGCCGGCCATGTTCGCACAGCATTTTTCCACAGGCCAGCCTGCATCACAACCCGGTTCCGGACAGTCGGAAAGTGCTGTCTGCCCTGATTGTAAAAAATCAATTCCGCTAAAGGCCAAATTTTGTCCTTTTTGCGGCCATCAACAGGTAGTTTTTGATCAATGCAACCAGTGCGGTAAAAACTTGCCGCCCAATGCCCAATTTTGTTCGCGTTGCGGAACAGCAGTGGAAAAACAACAGCAATCCTGGTTTTGCGGTCAATGTAGCGCTGAAAATCTATCAGACGCTCTTTTTTGTAACCAGTGCGGAGGTAAGCATTAATTTACTTATTGAATATCAATGCCCTCAATGCGGCGCTCCGGCAACGTTAGAAGAAACTGACCGATTGTTCTGTTGCCAGTTTTGCAAGGTCAAGTCTTATCTGCTACAAAAAGACTTTTTCCGATATATGCTGCCTCATAAAGCGCCTTCGTCTGAAGAATTGATCTATTTTCCCTATTGGCGCTTCAAGGGACTGCTCTTTGCCTGCGTTCCTCAGGGGATTATGAACAAATTCATGGATTCCAGCCATCAAGCGGTGGCGTCGAATTTTTTTCCGGCTTCCGTGGGCTTGCGCAGTCAGGCGCTGAAACTTCAATTTGTCACTCCGGAAACACCGGGTCGTTTCTTAGAACCGACACTCTCTTTGAAAAAAGTACTGGAAATATTTGATTCTCGCTATACTGTCACTTTAGATGGCCCGGTCTATACGCACGCCAATATCGGCGAAACGGTCAGCATGCTCTATTCACCGTTCTATGTAAATAAAAAAATGTATGATGCCGTGTTGAACCAACCGATTTCAGCACCCCTTGAAGATGAATCCATTATTGACACTTTAAAAGGTGGCGCACCTCATTGGAAAATTCAGTTTCTGCCCACATTATGTCCTGATTGCGGATGGGATTTGGATGGTGAACGGGATTCGCTGGTACTGTTTTGTAAAAATTGCAATTCGGTTTGGATGCCTCTTAAAAGTAAGATGAAAAAAATCAACTTTGCCCATATTTCCAGTCTGTCAGACAATATCATTTACCTGCCGTTTTGGCGTATCAAAGCGAATATTACCGGATTCCAATTGGATTCTTATGCAGATTTGGTGAAAGCGGCCAATCTGCCCTTTGCCGTACAGCCTCAATGGCATGAAGATATTTTTCGTTTCTGGGCGTTGGCATTTAAAGTCAGACCCCGGGTGTTTGTGCGTCTCGCTAATAATATGACCCTTGCTCAACCACGGGATAAGATGGTAAACACCATTCCTAAGGGACGGCTTCATCCTGTAACTTTGCCTTTAAGCGAAGCGGCCGAGAGCCTGATTATCAACCTGGCTGGTTTTGTGAAACCGGCCAAGGCTTTTTATCCGCAATTAGATGATATTAAAATTGAGCCTCAAAGCTTTCTGTTGGTCTATGTGCCTTTTGAAGTACATCACCATGAATTTATCCAACCGGATTATAACTTAACGGTTAATAAAAATATGCTGACTTTATCCGGTAATTTGTAACTTCTAACTGACGAGTCATAACGTATGCAACACACCGAATACAAATTCAGGCCGATGAAGCGCCGGCATGTTGATGCTGTACTTAAAATTATTGATGCCCATGATGATGACGATTTCGAGTATGCCCGGGATTCTTATGAATATTCAGGACGTTCGGGGCAGTATGTTCTAATGTACGAAGACGCGGTCATTGGCGTAACCGGCTATCGTCGCGCATCGGATACGGACAATACCTTTTGGTTATCCTGGACCTATCTTGATGCTGAATATCACGGTCAGAAGCTGGGCAAGTATATGCTTGACAAACTGTTAGATATTTTGAAACAGAAAAAAGCGCGCAAACTGTTTGTTTCAACCAGTGATTATGCGGATTATGAAAGAGGGAATATCTATCTGGATGCCATCAAATTGTATAAATCCATGGGATTTAATGAGGAGATTGTTCATCCGGATTATTATAATCCCGGAGAATCGCAATTGATTTACGGACTGGTTCTGCAACCCCCGCAACCCGCCAAAAAACGGCCTAATGAAAAACGTGGCATTGTTCTTACGGAGTTGTTTGAAATTGATGAAACCGAAGATGTGTATGCCGTGGACTGGCGCTTTTCAGGCAGAAAATGTTTCACAACCGATGAGATGAAACGGTTGCTTGACGATGCCAGAGAACGCAACGCCCATTCAGTTTTTATATCATTTCCGTCTGATGTGCGTAAGGTGTTTGAACCATTGGAAGCAAGCGGTTTTCAGCCTTGCGGAATCCTTGAAAATTATTTTGAAGATGGGTTGCATGAATATCAATTTCGTTGTACGCTTAGATAAAATATCTGGTGTTACAGTACGAATTTTGAACACAAAAAAAGGAGAGGAAAGATGAAAAAATTAAGTTTATTGTTTGCAGGTTTGTTATTTGTTACGTTGTCAATAGGTTGCGGTTCTGATGAAGTTGTGGAGGTGATTGACCTTAACAGAGTCCTTGATGTGATAACCGCAACGTTAGACGAATTAAAAGACACTTCAGTTGAGGGTGTGGAAAACAACACGGAGGGTGCTGCAAAAACACTTCCAGAAAAAGATCTTAAACTGTTTCTGGAACATTTTGAAAAAAATTTGAATGCCGCCAATCTGCTTTCCGTGCCAATCGGCGCAAGTATGAGCAAAAGCGGTGCCATCACCGGGTTTACTGACGAAGACCAAAACAGCATCCGCGACGGTTCTGATCAATTACTTTTTACCATTGAAATGGATGAAAAGGGACAGCGCCTTATTGCCAGAGATGTTCAAAATAATTATTACCGGGATACCCATTATAGCTCAGGGGGCGGCATGGGCGGATTTTTCACCGGTTATTTGATAGGTTCCATGCTGATGGGTCAACGGAGCATGGGATATCCTCCGTCACGCTATTCCAATATGAAAATGAGTTCTCCCAATTATCACAAATCAGCCGTGTCTAAGGCCAGATCCAGCGCGCGCTCTTCGGGAGGATCACGTAGTTTTAAAAGTGGTAAGTAACAACTTGTAACTTATTATGAATAACGCTAACTCAAAACAAAACGATTTGGATGATTATCAGCAGTTAGACCGCAAACAGTTATGTATCCTTTTGCTTTCAATTCTGATTGTGGCGTTGTGCGCCATCACCTATCAACTCATTATCGGAACAGTTTCAAGCTATTTGATAGGTAACAGCGTCTATCAGTTCTCGCTGACAATCGGCCTTTTCATGTTTGCAATGGGTGTTGGCTCATTTCTTTCAAAAGGGATTATCCGCAATCTGATCAGCAATTTTGTCTTTATCGAAGTCGTGCTTGCCGTTATCGGCGGTTTGAGCAGCTTACTGCTTTTCATGGCATTTCCGCTTATAACCGCCCTTTATTCAATGGTGATGTATGCGCTTATCCTTATTATCGGCACGCTGGTCGGTCTGGAACTTCCGCTTTTGACCCGCATTTTAAGCCATAAAGAGAGCATTCGCCATTCCATTGCAGATGTGATGTCTCTGGATTATGTGGGCGCGCTGATCGGTGCGGTGATCTTCCCTTTGTTTCTATTGCCGCAATTGGGTCTGGTGCGCTCATCATTTGCTATCGGACTGATTAATATGGGCGTTGCCATAATCAACATTCATTTTTTCCGTGCGCATCTGCAACGTCCTCGTCTGATGGCAACCGTATCCATATCTCTGTTGGGGGTGTTAATTATCCTGACAATTTTGGGGACGCGCTTAACCAGCTTTGCCGAAAATAATCTCTATTTTGATCAGGTGATTTTCAAACAACAGACGCCTTATCAACGCATTATTTATACAAAATCGTATGCTAACGGTGAAAAGCGTCTTTTTCTTGATGGCCATGTTCAATTTTGTGACAGGGATGAGTATCGCTATCACGAAGCACTGGTACACCCCGTGATGTCGGTTCCGGGCCCTCGTGATATGATTCTGATCTTGGGCGGCGGTGACGGTTTGGCCGCGCGCGAGGTGCTGAAGTATAAGGATGTAAAACAAATTCATCTGGTTGATATTGATCCGGCCATCACGGACTTTTGCAGCCGCTTTCCGGGAATTGCCAAGCTGAATCAAGGCAGCTTAACCCATCCCAAGCTGGAAATATTCAATCAGGATGCGTTTACCTTTATAAATCAAAAGGGGGTTTTGTATGATAAGGTGATTATTGATCTGCCGGACCCCCACAATGAAGCGTTAAATAAACTTTATTCCCGTGAATTTTACAAAATTGTCAAAATGCGGATGAAACCCCACGGAATGCTGGTCACACAGAGTGCATCGCCTTTTTATACGCGCAATACCTATTGGAGCATTGCCCGAACCATAGAAGATGCGACATTTAACGTTTTCAGCTACCAAGTAACCATCCCGACTTTCGGAATATGGGGGTTTCATATCGGCGCATCTGCTCCACTAACACCCGATGATTTTGACATTCAGGTCGCCACCCGCTACCTGAATAATATTACGATGCAAACCGCATCCGTTTTCGGACGAGATATCAGCCGCATTGATGCGCCCGTGAACTCACTCATGGAGCCTAAATTATACACGCTTTATGTAAGAGAACTGCGCGGCGAATCAATTTGAACATAAGCGCTACACAACAGGTAATTTATCAATGAAGTCTTTAGGCACCCATATTCTGGTGGAATTATTCGGATGTAACCGTGAAATATTAAATGATGCTCACAAAATCAAATCCGAAATGATCAAAGCGGCGGAATTGATCAAGGCCACGATTGTTGCGAGCAGCGCCCATAATTTTAAGCCCCAGGGGGTTAGCGCGGTAGTGGTTATTTCAGAATCCCATTTGACAATGCACACCTGGCCGGAATATCAATACGCTGCGGTTGACCTGTTTATCTGCACCGACACCGCTGATCCCTGGATCGCCTTCAACCATCTTAAAAAAGTTCTGCAAGCCAGCCATACATCTACGATTGAGATGAAAAGAGGACAATTGCATGATATGAATAAAAGCGGATGTTGTAAATTTTATGATTAGGTACCTAAATGAGTATGGAGGCAGTTATGTGTCGAATCAATCCCAGAGTGGATTTTGCGTTTAAAAAACTTTTTGGCAGTGAGGAAAATAAGGACCTGTTAATATCTCTGCTCAATGCGATTCTCTCCGAAAGCGAACATATTGCATACGTCGAATTGAAAAATCCGTATAGTCTTGCCGATTATCAGGCCGGCAAAATGTCGATTCTCGACATTAAGGCGCGTGACGAGTTCGGCCGATGGTTTAACGTGGAAATGCAAATCGGTTATGATTTCAATTTTGACAAGCGTTCCATTTATTACTGGGCCAAGCTGGTGACCGAGCAACTCGGCGAAGGCATGATGTTCAAAGAATTGAAAAAAACGTACAGTATTAATATCCTCGATTTCAACTTTATTCCCGACATCGATGAGTTCCATAACCTCTATAAGATCATCAATGTGAACACAGGTAAAGACGACAAGCTGCATGACATTTTCGAGCTGCATTACATCGAACTCAGGAAATTTACCAAACCGTATCACGAATTGGCCACCGCACTTGATCGATGGTCAGCGTTTCTCACCCGCGCCCACGAACTTGAGCCTGCCAGTCTCCCCAAAGAACTGGCGAGCGATAAAGAAATCACCAAAGCCGTTCAGGCGGTTGACCGGATGTTTGACGAAGAGGAGCGGAAGATATACGATGTTCGAATGCACACATTGATTGAAGTTAAAAGCAAAATCGCTTCGGCTGAAGAAAAAGGCCTGGCGCGAGGCATGGAAAGAGGTATGGAACAAGGTCTGGCGCAAGGCATGGAACAAGGTCTGACGCAAGGCATGGAACAGGAAAAACGCAATATCGCGATCAGCCTGCTGGATGTGTTGGATGTGGAAATCATTGCCTTGAAAACAGGACTTCCGACGGAGGAAATTGAAAGATTGAAGCATGGCAGACATGATGGTTGAGCAATAAAAAAATCTAACCGAGTAAAAAATGACCATAAAAATCAAAAAAATTCTATGCGCCACTGATTTCACCGCTTTTTCTCAAGAAGCACTACGTTTCGGCGTCAGCCTGGCACACCAATTTGACGCCCTGCTGTCAGTTTTTCATGCGGTTTATTCGCCGCATGACCTGGTATATGGCAGCACTGAATTTGAACGAGGCGGTGAACGCGACAAGACAGTTGCAGAAGCTAAGATCAAAATCAAGTCCATGATGGCACCTTTTCAGATCAAATGGATGGAAGCAGTCTCAATCGGCGAACCGGTTGAACAATTTTTAAAGGTTGCTGAACAGCAAGACGCGGATTTGATTATCACCGCCAGCCACGGTCTTTCCGGTTTTAAACGGCTTTTTGTCGGCACCGTGGTTGAACGTCTGTGCCGCTCCCTCACGCGACCGCTTTTGGTGGTGCGGCCGCGGCCGTATGCTTTGTCCGAATCAGAAGTAAACAAACACGGCACCCCCGATCAAAAAAAAATACAAAATATTGCAGTTGCCTGCGCAGATAATAACTTGTCTGCAAAAATTATCCGTCATGCTGCCGATCTGGTATTGGCATTTAACGCCCGGCTGCATCTTGTTCACGCCATTGAAGCGCCCATAGACGCTGAACTGGTGGAACCCACAAATGCGCCCTATACACAGGTGCAGGAACAATTGCAAAATCAATTACGCCAACGCCTTGAGGAACGTATTCCACAACAGTTGCGGCCTCAATGTGATTTTATGATTGCACTTCGACCCGGAATTCCGCAAGAAATTCTACCGGTTTATGCGGCCGAACATAACGCTGATCTAATCATTGTGGGTGCATGGCGTCAAAGCAAAATGGAAAATCTGCTGATAGGCTCGACCACCAAAGCGATGTTGCGCCACGCGGCCTGCGACGTTCTGGTGTTACCGTTCACCGAAACCGACGCCAGGGAGAAGCCTGATGTCTAAAACCGGTATCGTCAGAGATAACCGCTGTTTAAAACATTTGCCGGGCGAAGGCCACCCGGAGAGCCATAAACGGTTAGAAGCGGTCTATACGGTTTTGGATAAACCGGAATTGCAATCTTTGACCACAGCGGTCAAAACCAGAAAAGCGATACGTGACGAACTGCTTGAGATTCACACACCGGAATACATTGATAAACTGGCGGACACGGCCCAACGCTCTCACTGTGCGCTCACGCCGGACACACTCACTTGCGCCGATTCTTATGAGGCGGCCCTGCTAGCGGCAGGCGGTTTGATGCAAGCCATTACTATGGTTGAAGCCGGCGAACTCACCAACGCGTTTGCGCTGATGCGTCCTCCGGGTCATCATGCCGAACGCAGTCGTGCAATGGGATTTTGCCTGTTTAATAATGTCGCCCTGGGTGCCAGCTTTGCCAGAAAAGCGCTGGGGATGCGTCGTGTGTTGATTGTGGATTGGGATGTTCATCACGGCAACGGCGTCCAACATGCGTTTGAAAGAGATGCTTCGGTACTTTTCATATCTGTTCATCAAAATTTACGCTTTCCCGGTACCGGTTTTTTCACTGAAATCGGTGCAGGCCGGGGCGAAGGTTTTACATTAAATATACCGCTGCCCGGAAGATACGGCGATGCCGAATATGCCGCTCTGTTTAACAGGTTGATTCGTCCCGTAGCTCTTGAGTTTGAACCGGAGTTGATTCTGGTTTCGGCCGGTTTTGATACCCATATCAAAGACCCTATGGGAGGGATGCGTATGACGCCGCAAGGATTTAAAGGCCTTACTCGCATTCTGATGGAAATCGCAGCGTTGTGTTGTAATGGCCGTTTGGTTCTTTCTTTGGAAGGCGGTTATCATTTGGAAGCGCTAAAAGCTTCCGTTACTGCCGTGTTGCAAGAGCTGACTGAAACCACAGTTTGTAATGTATCTGAACTGGCGGAGCAGGCTGACCTTAAAAAAGTGAATTTTGCGCTTAAACGCGCTTTCCATGTTCATCGGCATTATTGGAAAAATCTTAAATGAGGTGACTATGAATAAAATTAAGATCATGGAATCTTCGGTGCGCAAATGGGAAAAAATCATTCACGAAAACAAATCCGATGGCGGCGTGCTGGATTGCCCGCCTTGCCGTATTTATTATTTCACTTTTTGCTTCGGCTGTCCCATAGCGAATTATACCGGACATAAATTCTGTAAAGGCTCGCCCTACGGGCGCTGGTACTGGCACCAGATTAATGAACATGACAAAATCCGAAAAAAAATCTATTGTCCCGAATGCCTGAAGCTTGCCACCGAAATGCGTGATTTTATGAAAGAAATCGTAGCGAGTATGAAAGCGCAGAAAGCGGGACAACAATAGTTTTCAGTAGAGTAATCTTAATCGTTCAGATAGAAATCGGGTTTTTTGAAAAAACCAGATTTCTAAATCAGGATACGCCATGCCCTTTAATATTGCAAATATTCTCATTTCCCTAACTACGGTCGCTGAAATCAGCGTGTTATGTGCCGCCGGATTTATCCTGTTTCGTAAATGGGGCGCAACGTTTGCCGAAGGGGCCGCATATTCGTTGATTACGACAATGATGCTTCTGTCGTTTTTCATGCAATTGGCGTTTCTGACTGGGTTTCCGGATTTCAGCCTTCGGGCCGAAATTTTGACTTGTGCGCTGGCGGCGGCAGTGATTTGCAAATATCGTCATCATCTGCGCCAAGCGCGTCAAATTCTACTGACTTTTTTAAGCCAGTATCCGCTTGTGACGGTTGCGATTGTGATTGGCGGCGTCTTTATGATTTATCTGGCGGCCCTGCCTTCAGAAAACATTCAAACCATAAGCTTGTATCAGGTGCAAACATTTCACCAACAAGGAACCTTTTTTGCGGAAGCGTCATCCGCCCAAAACGGTCAGCCACTCCGACCGGTCAACCTAAGCAGCCTCTCGCTTTTTCTGTTACAACGCAACGCTTCACACTGTTCTGGGATTTTCAGTATGATGGCCTGGATCGCTATCGCCTTTGCCACCTACGCCTTGGCGCGGCGTTATGCCTGGCCCCCTGCCGCCTTTACGGTGACAATGATAACCATCAGTTTTCCCCGTTTGGTGCATTTGGCGGTTACAGGCAGCCAGGAAATCATAGCGGCATCTGTAGCTGTTTTTTGTTTATTGGCTATTTACCGGGCAGTCGAGCAGCCTGACAGCAAAGACCTGCTGTTATTTATCCTCGGGCTTTTTTTCGGTATTTCGGGTGATGACCTGGGTTTTTTGTTCCCTGTTATTTTAACGATGCTGGCCTGTGTGCTTCTTTTCCGCCGCCACGGAGCATTGGCCTGGTGGAAGTTAATCATCGGATGCCGCTGGTATGTGCTGGCGCTTGTAGTTTTACCGCTATTCATTTTTTCACAATGCTGGCTTTTTGGTTATAATCAGTGGATGTATGGTCAATGGATCGGATTAACTTGCGAGGGGGTTTTCACGTTCAATGCGGACGGCATCATCGGGGCGCTGGCCAATATGGTACGCTATTTCATAGCGAGCGCGCATTTTATGCTCCCGGCAGAGCGGTTATGCCAGTATTTATTCGGTTTCAGCCCGACAGAGAGTCTGATGGGGTTCTATCAATTGGCAATCAACCCGTATTTCGGGAATCAGGGCGCGGCGTCTGTTTTTGCCCTTGCATGGACACCTGACGCCCGGTTATCGTGGTTCGGACCGTTTGGATTCCTATTTGTACTGCCGGCGCTTCTGTACGCGTTGATACGCGGCCCTCGGCGTCTCAAAGCCATTGCGATTGCGTTAGCCGGATACTTTTACATGATCGCGCTGATTCCGGCGTGGCGGCCGGAAAATGTTCGTTTTTTCACCCTTTTCTTTGCCTGCGGAGGCTATTTCAGCGCTTTTTTTCTGCCCCCCTGGCGTTTGACGCGTATCCGCAAAAGTGTTCTTCAAATCGCCTGCCTCCTGCTGTTGGGCTATGCCTGCTGGTCGAATGTTCCTTTTATTCACTAATTTTTATGAAACGTCTCTTTCATAAAAAAAGTACACACTAGCGCTGCAATAGAAGACACCAATAAAATCAACAGCAGTGTTTCATAAGCCTCGGGCGAATATCCGCCTGTATCAGTTTTTGGATAACCATCTAAAATTTTTCCTAAAAACGGCATAAACACCGCGCCGCCCAGAAACGGAAACAAATTGACCGTTCCGACCGATGTTCCGGCAATCTCCACCGGGAAAAGCTCTTTGACTGTGGTGAAAGCCACAATCACAATTGCGGATGAAGCCACTGAAAAGATAAAAAACAGCAAACTCAGCACGCCTGTGGAAATACCTTGGGGAAACAGATTGAAAATTAAAAATTCCGCAACCAGCACAGAGGTGCAAATTATGAACGGTTTTTTACGGCTCTTTAAAAGTTTATCGGATACATATCCTAAAAACGGACTTCCGATAATCATGCCCCAGGCGATCATGCTGAGAATAGCACCGGCCTGGGTTTTGGTCATGCCGTAAACGTGCATCAGGTAAGGGCCGCTCCAAAGTGCGCCGAATCCGAAAAATATCCCGCAATCGAAAAAAAACCAGAGTGCCACGGGCCAGAAATATTTCTCTCCCACCACGCGCCGCGCGCCTTCCCATAATGAAATCGGTTTTGCCGGAGCAGCGCTCTCACCGTTTGCCTTGCTGTCTATTTCAGGAATGGAAGGCCAACCTCGGTCCTGGGGTCGGTCTCTGACAATCAACCAGGCCAATATGGCGATAACAAAAGTGACCGCTCCGATCAGTTCAAATGAGATGCGCCATCCAAAACGGTCGGTCATCAACGCCAATAACCATGTGGCGGCCATCACGCCGGCCCCGCCGACCGCATTAAGAATGCCCGCCATAAAGGCGAATTCATGCGCCCGAAACCATTGAGACAGAATTTTCATTGTCGGGATGAACACCATCGCTACGCCCAAACCAACCAATATCCGTCCGACAAAGGCGATTTCAATAGAGGGCGCAAAACCGAAGAGAACGCTCCCTATCGAAGCGATCAGTAAAAAGAAAGTGACAATTTTGCGGGGACCCAAAGAGTCTGAAAGAAGGCCTGCGGGAAATTGCATAAAGGCGTAACAGTAAAAATAAACCGAACCCAAAAGTCCCAGAACGCTGGCTGTGGTCTTAAACGTCAGCGCCAAATCATCGGCCACAACCGGAAGCGACAGCCGGTGGAAATAAACTAAAAAATAGGCCAAAGCAAGTGTCAGAAAAATGAATTGCCTGTAACGCAACATTTTTGCAACCGTATCTTTTTGCATATTTACTCCTTTACCATTTCTACCTGGAAACCCGGATTTTATTTAAAAGGTCATCAATTTTGCTTTGAATCATGCTCAATTACCGCTCAACCACCTGATTGCCGATACCTTTATCAGTAATTGATTTTATCACCATAAAACTTATAAGGATAATGAACACAATTTCCTTTACCCTGTTTTTTAATTAAAAACAAAACTTAAATGACATTTGTTATCAAAAAGACGGAGGATTGGTTCTAAGTGCCATTTGAATATAAAAAGTAATTTCACATCTCCTGTAAACAAAACTGTAATTTTGTCCGTCATAGATAATAAAAAGCGTTCAGTTGAAAATTCAGACAAAATGCAAACTGATAAATGAAGAATGCTGACTTCAAGATAATTACCCTTTTTAAAAAATTCGCTAAAATTTGGCACAAGGCCAATGGCAAAGAACAACACAGAGATCGCAGATACGGTTGCCAAAGCGATAGCCGGCAACCGGCAGGCAACGGAGCGACTGACAGATTTATATTATCAGACGGTGTTTCGGATGGTATATTACCGTACCAGCTCAAAATCAGACGCCGAAGATTTGACGCAGGAGATATTTATGCAAATGGTTAAATACTTACCCCGGTTAAAGGATAAAAATCGCTTCCGACCTTGGCTGTTTCGTATCGCTTTAAACAAAGTGTACGATTTTCATCGGAAAAAACAACTTCTGACTTTTTTTGGCAGTATTTCCGATAACATTCAGGATGAAGCATCAGATAACACCCGGGACCAAATCGGAACACCTGCGGATGAACTCATGCGGAAAGAATTTTGGCGGCAGTTCCGACAGTTAGGGGATTCTTTGCCGCGCCAGGAGCGGGAAGTCTTTTTGCTGCGCTTTGCAGATGAACAAAAAATCAAAGAAATCTCCCTGATTTTGAAAAAAAGTGAGAGTACGGTAAAAACGCATTTATATCGCGCCTTGAAAAAATTCAGGCAAAACAGCGAACTCCGCAACATGCTGAAAGGAGAACTGGGATGAACACCGCTTATAATCACCTTAACGAAGATCAGCTCATTCAGCTAATAATTGATCCTGACGATCTGCCTCATTCGGTGCGCAATCATCTCGACGGATGCACGCGTTGCCAAACTGAAAAAATTCAGTTTGAGCAAGAATTAGCCGCTTTCGGACGTATGGCCAAAACCTTCGCACCCACGTCCGGCCAAAAAATTTATCCATCTCAACAGGCATCCGGACGTTTTTGGAGTATGACACCATTTCTGACCGGTTGGAGACGGCCAATTCTGGCAGGCGGCCTTACGATTATCTTGCTGATATGTGGTGTCTTCTCGTGGCAGATGTCAATGAACTCGTCTGTTGATACATCAAAAATGCCGACAATTGCGGAAATTATTGACGAACAACTTATCGTAACTGATGTCATTCCATCGGAAGATTCCCATTTAACCGAGATCATCCAACAGTTTGTGCATGATACGAACGGTTATCTGGAAGATGAGTTTGTTGAGTTTGTAGCGCCGTTTGAATTTGATCAGAATTCGGTATAAATCAGGTGTCGGATGTCAGAAGTGAGGCTGACAGAAGCTGATCGCTGAAACCTGAAATCAGTAACATTAACCTATATAAAAAGGAGGTGATTCGGAAAAAAAATAAATTGAGATGAAACTTAAATGTAAACCCATTAATCAAGGAGTAAAAAAATGAAAAAAGGAATTTTATTTATTTTTATCAGTGTGTTTTTAGTTTCCGGGATAGCCATTGCCAAAGGTCCTCAAACAGATGATTTAGACTTACCGGAAAATAAGTGGTGGCAAAATCCGCGCGTGGTTAAAGTCTTAAAGCTTACCGAACAAGAGCAATTCCGGTTGAATGATCTGTTTGTCAAGAGCCAGCGCCAAATGTTTGATTTGAAAACAAATGTGCAAAAAGAAAAATTTGAAATTGAGCAATTGCTTGAACAAAAAAAGGTGGATGATGCGGCCTGCATGGCTCGTTTCAAAAAACTCACCGCAGCTCAAAATGCTTTGCGCACGCAGCGTTTCCAATTCCTGCTTGAAGTTCGTAAGCTGTTGGGCTTGGATCGCTATCAACAGCTCAAAACCAAATTTCAGCAACGCCGGATGCGACAACATCAGCAGTTCAGACAAGGGCCGAGTTCGATGAAAGGGGGGCCGTTTCCAGGTGGTAAGAGAAAAGGCGCCGGTATTTCACTCCCTCCGGGAATGAAGAAAGGCCCTCAAATCCCAAGCGCACCACCGGAAGGCGCTGCAAAAGCACCTGGACAAGAGTAATCCACCGTTGAGAAGCCTTATTCCACAACGTAATCTTTTCAGATTGCGCATCAGATCGAAAAAAGCACTTCTCTCAGCCACCATCGGTGCTGCGCAATCTGAAAGATTACATTATTTTTCTAAAACACAATCATCTTTAAAATCATTGCATGTCAAACCTTTTTCAGTTCCGGTTTTTAAGGCCAACGCCGGTTTGTGTGGTGAAACTGTTACTGCAAATCTACCGGTGCTACGCGCCCATTTGAGTCGTTATCACCGACTCCGGGCTACGTCCCTCCGCCCCCCTCCGTGCTGCGACATCGCTCAGTTGCTCACGCAGCCCCCTTGCCTGCCCAGATCACTCCTGACCTAGGAGCAAGACAAGCCGGAAACCGTTGATAGCGCCCCGCCCAATTGGGTCCATCCGCCAATTTCTGCGCATATCATACAACCCCCAAGCGTTTGCTACCAAATTGCCCGCAGGAACAGTTCGCTTACGATACGCTCCTTTAGAGCATCCTCGCAACGGTCTTTTACCATTATAATTGGCTTCTTGCGTTGACAGACATTTGCCAAAAGCGAAAGGCGTTTGGGCTTCCCGCACGGCAGGCATACTCCCACCCCACCTCGGTAGGCAAACGATAATCGCGCCTTTCTTTCGCGTTCAACCATTTGCGGACCGGGCCTTCCGGTGGTGGTCTCGCTTATTTTCGGTCACATCATCGCTGCGTCCCATGAAAACATGACAGATCTCCGAAGGCGTGTTTTCAGGTTTTTCAGACCGCGACATCCGAGATCGGTGACTGCCGTATCCGGGTATTTTTTCATCCGGGTTATAAAAAGGTCGAGGGTGTCGCCGTACAGAATCCGGTCGGAAGGGTTTCCGATATGGTTTTCAACGGCTGTCATAAAACCGTCCCGATTGAACGTCATCAGAGCCTTTGTCCCGAATTCGCGGTCCGGATGGGCTCTTTCCCTTTCAGATCGGGCGGGCGTCGGGATCGTCGAGAGAGACGATGCGGTCATTTATGTGCCGTTCTCCGGAAAGTTTCTGAACGGTCTGTTTTTCTGGAATATTCAACAGGTCATACAGATTCACGGCTTTCTCTTTCCGTCAGTCCGAAACCTTAAGCGATCCGACTTTCACCTGAAAAATTTTAAGGGCGGGGATAAATTTTTCGTTGAAAACGGTCAGATGCACCGCCCCGCTCCCCTTCTTATCCGGACCGAATTCCCGCCGCAGCCTCCTAAGCGCCTTATCATCATA
Organism: Desulfococcaceae bacterium HSG9; assembly: GCA_030378005.1. Lineage (GTDB taxonomy): Bacteria > Desulfobacterota > Desulfobacteria > Desulfobacterales > JAUCGF01 > JAUCGF01. The sequence continues at coordinate 81,149 of JAUCGF010000084.1, forward strand.
CCAGAGGGGAATACCGTGCTGTTTCGCAAACACCCTCATTTTTTCAAATGCCTTGTAAATCAGATGTGCATCATTCGGATAAATGATGTCGCTTTCCGGCACGGTCGAATCGATCAGGGCGCAACCTCCGGATATGACACCGGCACGGCGGAGCATTTCAAACACCACCCGCTCGATAACCGCGATACCCGCCTCGCCCGGACGTTTTCTCAAAACGCAAAGAGAGGCGGAATGTGGGAAAGTCCGCTGTCCTTCGTCCGGAACATTGCAAAAATATCGATATACCGGTTTTCTTTGACCTGCCACACCGCTTCGCGATCACTCAGTCCGCGAAGCCGGGTGATTATCAGGAGGGCTGCCATCATTCGGAGGGACTTTCCCACAGGCCATTTGCTGTCATTGTAAAACCCTAAAGTATACCAGTTTTTACATCTATCTTTTTTATTATCAACAGGTTACAGTTAATATTTTGAATATATCTAATGCTGGTTATTGAATATACACAATTTAATTGCAAGCCCATGTTCCGTATCATTTTCCAGCCATTTTGCACTCCTTTTCATATAATATCGGGGATACGGAAATTGTAATAGGAAAAGAGGAGATTGGTAAAATGAGCGTAAGAACTGAAAAACAAAATGTTCCCTCCTGATCGGACGACTGACCGGCAGAACCCTGAGAATTCTTATCATCAGAGCCGGTTCACCTTATCACAAATCTCCGCAGCGGTATCATCTGATATGGCTTTTCATCCTTCTCCCCTTCTCAGAGGAGGATACGATTAACCAACTCTGCGAGTGATACGGCAAGGATCTGCGGTGGCTTTACAAAATCCTGGCGCGGCATCCGGAAGCATCAGAAAAACCGCTCCGTATGCCGGCTATGCCGCTGTTTTTCGATTTTCTCCGGGAGTTCAGCCTTTCCGATGCGACGGCGCAGAGCCGCAGACGGATCCGGATTGTTTTCGACGACACTGAAGTCGAAAAATTCGGTAAGCATATGGAATTTATTCATAAACTTTATGACCACACCAAAGAACGCCACATTATGGGATACGATTATGTCCTCATGCCGGCGGTCTCCGGCGACATGGCTGTCCCGCTCTCCTTTGTCCTCCGGCTGCCTGCGCGGCATCCCGATCACCGGTCGAAAAACGATATCGCACGAGATGAGATCATTCGTCTGAAAAAAGCATGTGACAGGCAGGGGTGCGATCTCGGAGAGGTCGAACCGCTCCACGACAGCGCCTATCGTGTGCAGAAGGTTACGAACGGGAGCATTCCATTTTTCTTGGTATCATGCAGCCATATCCAGTGGCGTTGAACATGCTAATTTTTTAAGCATATCCCAACGGCCTGCTTTATAGAATGAGCGGAGTAATAACATTGCCTCTGCGCTA